>JBOHTS010000054.1:0-32455 GCA_050733755.1 Candidatus Tyrphobacter sp.
GATGCGGTGTGCCCCGAGAAGGTCGTAATGCGCGGGTCCTCGAGAATGCGCGCTTTATTCGTGCTCACGAGAAAGTTGAGCTCGGCAACGAGCGAGAGCGGGGTTCGCGTGAGCGGCTGCAGGCCCAGCAGGCGCGCAGCGATACCGCTCAGACCGGCTTGCGGAGTCGTCTCGGAGTACGTCGTCGAGAGCATCGCCGAGGGGAACTCAAAGCCCAGCTGCTTGGCAACGCCCTCGTCCACCTCGAGAATCTCCGTGTCGAGCACGACCATCGGCGGAATGACGTCGAGTTGTGCGATGAGATTCTTTGCCAGCTCGATGCTGTAGGGGCTGCCGGTAAGGATCAGCTGCGTTCCGCCTTGGGGAACGGTGATGTGCAGATCGGGAGCGGTCTGCTGGAGTGCCTGCTGCACGGTCTGCGCGATATCGGTTGCCGTGGTCGGAGGACCGCTGGCTCCGGGAATGGCGGCGTTGAGCGTTACGACTTGGATCGAGCCGCGCTCTCCTGCCGCTGCACCCGGTGCTCCCGCGGGCGCGGCATCGAGTTGTGCTACTGCTAGCGCGATTCGGTCTTGCAGGCTCGTCTGCGCGGTAACGGTGACGGCATTGAGATCGGCATTCGTCTGCACGTGCGCATCGGGAAAGGACTGCCCCAGAACGCTTGCAACGGATGCGGCGTCGGCGTAGCGCAGCCGGTAGACCGTCGCATAGATCGCTCCGCGCTGCGGCACGTCCAGTTGCGCGATGAGAGCTTTGGCATGCTGGACCTCGTCGGGAGGGCCGCGCACGACGATGTCCGAGCCCGAGATCGCCACGGCGACATCGGGCACCTGGTGCGCGACGGCGCGAGCGATGGTTCGCACGTTGCCTTGCGTCACGCGAAGCGCATCGGGCGCATAGCGCGGGCGCGGGCTTGGCGTGACCGGCGGGGTGTCGATGGCCGCAACGATCGTTCTGATCTGCTGCAGATCGTCGGGCGAGGCGACTGTGATGAGCGTGCGGTTGGGCGCGACGAAGAAGTGGTCCGTCGGGAAGACGCTGCGCAGTTGGCGCAGCACCGCCTGCGGGGAGACGTTATGAAGCGTCTGCGCGTCCACGGAGTCGTCGCTGGGATTGCGCACGTCGATGCCCTGCAGAATCGTTCGCACCGCGTCTGCCTCGTCGGCGGGAGCCAAAACGATGACCGCGTTTGCGCGCGCGTCCACGCGGACTTCCATTGAGGGGTAGAACCCGCGCAGGATCCGGGCAGCACGGCTTGCCGTAAGCTCGTGAAGCGCCACGACGACCGGCACCGGACTGGGCACAGGCACCGGGCGCTGCGATCGTGTTCCGGCGCGTGCTTGAGCAATGGCAGCAGCCAAAGCAGCCAGTACGAGAAAGGCCAGCGCCGGGCGACTCATAACGCGCGCATCAGTCTGCAGTGCTCCCATGAACAAACCGAGGGCTACAAGTCTACACCGTTTGTTCGGCGCGAGGAATCGTCAAAATGACGAGGTTCAAGAGGTATCGCTTCGTAAAAATGACGAGATCCGCAAGGGTGTTCCTTCACGGAAATGATGAGATGCGAGAGGGGTTTCCTTCACGGAAATGCCGAGACTGCGGCCACAGGTGATCCGCTAACTTAGGCAAAGGAGTAAAGCGTGCGAACGGCGGCAGACGTAAGTGCTGCCGCGCTACTCGATGGCGCGCTCCGCGCCTGGGACGAGAACGACCTAGAAGCGGTGCGTAAACTGGCAGCTCTCGCGACGGGTGGCGGGCAGCGCAAAGACGAGCATCTTCTGTGGGAGACGCTGCTTGAATGTGCTCGAGTCGCCGCCGGCGAGGGGGCTGCGCTGCCGATTGCGCCCGATGAGCTCGCCGGCACGGAGCCAGCCATAAGGTCCCACGTCTCCTACTTTGCCGGTCTTCACGCGTACATGCGAAGAGAGTACGCAGCCGCGACGTGGTGGCTGCAACGTATGTCCGCGCCGACGGGACGGTTACAAGCGCGGAAGCTCCAACTCGAGGCCCATGTCGCCCTCGCACGCGACGCCGTTACCGAGAGCGTCTCGCTGCTGATCGCGGCGAGTGATATTCTCGCGCGGGAAGCGCCGGATGACGCAGATCTCCTTCGGGTACTTCGCACGATCGCGGCACTCGCCAGCGACGTACTCTCCGACGCGAGCAACTTTGAGGCCACGATGCCCCCTCCCCCGCGGCCGCCGCGGTTCGAGGTGCAGAGGCGCCGCATCGCCGGATGGGGACACGTGCTTGCGGCAGAGCATCGCGCAGCGCGAACGTGTTTTGTACGTGAAGACCTCGCAGCCGTCAGCCGCACAGAGCGCCTCGACGCCTGTCTCGATCGCATGAGTCTCGCTCTCATGCTGGATTTGTCGATCGACCCTCAAATCGCCCAGGCGCAGGTCGACTTCATCAAAGAGTGCATCCAGGGTATCTCGTGGAACGATCTCGATGATTTCTCATCGCTGGTGCATTCCGCATCCACGCTTGCCGAGCTCGGAGCCGTAGACGAGGCGTCGCGAGCCGCAGTCATGGGGAGGCATATGCTCGAGCGCGCCGGGCCTCGCAGTGCATTCGCGCACGGCTCACTTGCACGCGCGTTGCTCGATGAGGCCGGCGCGCTTGCGATGCGTTCGAAGGATGGTCACGCAGCCGCAGATTCCGCTGGAAGAGCCTATGGAGTCTTTGCAAGGATCGGATTCGACTGGCGCGCTGCGCGCATGGCGACCGTGATGTACCAGGCCAGCCATGGCCGGCGATGGAAGCAGCGAGCGGCACAGCACCTCTCTTTCTATCCGCCGACAGCCTTCCCGCAGATTCTCTCACTCGGCCTGCTCACACGGCGCGAGCGAGAGGTGCTCTACCTAACCCACGGAGGTCATAGTGTTCGCGAAATCGGTCAGACGCTCGTTCTCGGCGAGAGCACGGTACGCTCTCACCTCGGCGATATCCGGCGCAAACTCGGAGTCAACGCTTGGGTTCTTGGAGCATCAAGACTTCTGTAACCGCGACAAAGGCAAACGGCGGCTGAACACCAAATTCGTCACGCGACTTCGAAGAGGCCTGCCGCTCCCATGCCGCCGCCGATGCACATCGTCACCACGACGTACTTGCAGCCGCGGCGCTTTCCTTCGATGAGCGCGTGCATCGTCATTCGCGCGCCAGTCATTCCGTACGGGTGGCCGATCGAGATCGATCCGCCGTCGACATTGAAGATCTCGTTGGGAATGTTCAGACGGTTGCGACAGTAGACCGTCTGAACCGCGAACGCTTCGTTTAACTCCCAGAGTCCGATATCGTCCATTTTCAGGTGCATGCGTTCGAGCAGTTTGGGAACGGCGAAGACCGGCGCGATTCCCATCTCCGACGGATCGACGCCGCTGAGAACCATGCCGCGATAGAATCCTAGCGGCGTAAGATCTCGTTTGCTTGCGAGCTCCGCGTCCATGAGCACGACCGCTGCCGCTCCGTCGGAGAGCTGCGACGAGTTTCCGGCGGTAATCGACGTATCGGCGACGCCCGGCACCGCGCCCTTAAGCGCGGCAAGCGCGGCGAGCGTCGTCTCGGGACGGTTGCCTTCGTCTTTGCGCAGCGTCACGCGCTCCTCGCGAACGCTGCCGCTCTCCTTGTCCTCGACGCGCTTGAACGTCTCGAGCGCAACGATCTCGTCGTCGAACTTTCCGGCCTGCTGCGCCGCCGCGGTGCGCTGCTGGCTCTGCAGCGCGTACTCGTCCTGCGACTCACGCGTCACGGAATACTTCTTTGCAACGAGGTCCGCGGTGTAGAGCATCGGCATGTAGATGTCCGGCGTATGGCGCAGCAGCCACTCTTCGTCAAATCCCGCCATGTTGAGATTGTTCTGCACCATCGAGATCGACTCGCAGCCACCCGCGACGACGATGCTCTCGCCGTCCACAATAATCCGCTGCGCGGCAGATGCGATTGCGTTGAGCCCAGAGGCGCAGAATCGGCTGACGACTTGACCGCAGACCTCTACCGGCAAGCCCGCGCGAAGCGCCGTCGTTCTGCCGAGATTGTTTCCCGTCGCGCCCTCGGGAAGCCCGACGCCGATGACGACATCGCCGACTTCCGCCGGCTCGACGCCTGCGCGCTCGACCGCCGCGCGCACGACGTGGCCCGCCATCGTTGCCCCGGTGGTTTGATTGAAGGCACCGCGAAATGCCCGCCCGATCGGCGTGCGCGCCGCAGAGACGATTGCCGCCTCACGCATGAACCGCACTCCGATACTGCGCGAACGTCGCGTTCGCGCGCGCGACCTCCTCGAGGAGTTTGCTCGGTTCCCAATGAGGGCCGAAGCGCTCGCGGAATCGCAGAATCGCCTCGTACACGTTGCGAACTCCAACCTCGTCGGCATACCACATCGGGCCGCCGTGGTGCGGTGGAAAGCCGTAGCCGTAGACGTACACGATGTCTTCATCGCCGGGCCGCAGCGCGATCCCCTGCTCCAGAAGCATCGCGCCGGCATTCACGAGCGCATAGACGCAGCGTTGCACGATCTCGTCGCTCGTCACGTCGGTCCGCTGCGCGATGCCGGCCTTTGCCGCTTCCTCTGCGAAGAGTGCCTCGACGGCCTCGTCGCGGATCGGCTCGCGCCCGCTGCCAATGCTCTTGTCGTAACGATAGTACCCGGCACCGCTCTTTTGCCCGAACCGTTTACCTTCGTAGAGCCTATCGACGATCTTCGTCCGCCCGGTCATGACGTCGGGGCGGGCGCGCGCGATGTGCCACATCACGTCGACGCCGGAGAGGTCGAACATCGCGAACGGTCCCATTGGAAAGCCGAACTCCTTCATCGCGGCATCCACGCGATACGGCGCGACTCCCTCCTCTGCAAGGAAGATCGCCTCGCGCGCATAGTCGAAGAGCATGCGATTGCCAATGAATCCGAACGCGTTGCCGGAGAGCACGCTCACCTTGCGCATCGCCTTGCCGACGGCGAAAGCCGTCGCAAGGGCCTCGCTGCTCGTCGCGCCTCCGCGCACGATCTCGAGCAGCTTCATGATGTTCGCTGGCGCAAAGAAGTGCATGCCCAAAACGTTCGAGGCACGCTTCGTCACGGACGCGATCTCGTCGATGTCGAGCGTCGACGTGTTCGATGCAAGGAACGCCTGCTCGTTGACGACCCCGTCGAGTTTCGAGAAGACGTCCTTCTTCGTCTCCATCGACTCGAAGACGGCTTCGACGATGAGATCGCACGCCGCGACCTCATCGAACGACGACGCAAAGCGAATCGACTGACCGCGCTTCCAGGCCTCTTCCTGCGTCAGACGGCCGCGCTGCACCGCGTGCGCGTACATTCCGAAGATCGTCTGCTTCGCGCGCGCGACCTGCTCCTGGACCGGCTCGACGACCGTCACCGGTATGCCGGCGTCGGCGAAGCAGATCGCGATGCCGGTACCCATCGTGCCGCCCCCGATAACGCCGGCGCTCTTCACCTTGCGTGCCTGCGCGGACGAAAGACCTGGAACCTTACCGAGTTCGCGCTCCGCAAAGAATACGTGGCGCAGCGCGATCGAGGGCTTGGAGCGCACCAACTCGTCGAAGAGCCGGTACTCGCGCGCCAACCCGTATGCGAACGGCAGCGTGGCAGCCGCCTCGACCGCGTCGATAAGTTTATGGGCGGCGTAGCCGCCGCGATCTTCCGGCGGCACCATCTTGTGCGCCTGCGAGACGAGATACGGCAGCGCTTGCGGCGGAACGCCCTTGGGAAGAAGCGCGCGCCGGCGCGAGAGGCGCCTCTTCTCGCCCCTCTCGGCGAGCTGCGTTGCCGCAGCGACGGCGTCCGGCGCGACCTCGTCGAGAATGCCTTTGTCATGCGCGTCGGGCGCGCGCAGGCGCGTCGCCTTGAGCATGAGCTGCAATGCCTCTTGCACGTCGATCGCGCGCGGAAGGCGCTGCGTGCCGCCCGCCCCCGGCAAGAGCCCGAGGGTAATCTCGGGAAAGCCGAGGCGCGAACGCTCCGTCGCCACCCGATAGTCGCACGCGAGCGAAAGCTCGAAGGCGCCGCCGAGCGCGTCGCCGTCGATGGCGACCGCAAAGACCTTTTCGCTGCGTTCGACGGCATCGATAACGTCGCGAATCGTTTTCGTATCCGGGCCGGGCTCCGTCGTGAAATCGTTGACGTCGGCACCAGCCGAAAACGTGCCGTTTGCGCCGGTAAAGATGATGCCTCGAACGCGCGCATCGGCGTTCGCCGCCTCGACGAGCGGGGTGAGTTGCGCGCAGAGCGCAAAGGAGAGGACGTTGAGCGGCGGGTTGTCGAGCACGATGACGCGCATCGCGCTCGATTCGTCGAGGACCCGTACGAGCGGCGTCTGTGTCACGAAGCCGCGACGACGCTCGCGCGATCGAGCTCGAACTCTTCGGGAGAGAGGGCCATCACGGATGCTGAACCCTCTTTGATCTCGTGCTCGTACCAGCGCACACGCGAAAGAACGTGATCGGCGAAGTAACGCGCCGTCGCGAGTTTCGCCTTGTAAAACTCGGTGTCGCCGTCGCGGCTCTTGATGTGCTGCGACGCGATCTGCGCTGCGCGCGCCATCTGCCAGCCGCCGCCGACGACGCCCCAGAGGTTCAGATACGGAACCGAGCACGCAAAGGCCGAGTCGAGATCGGTCATCGCGTTCATTCCGATCCACTGCGAGACGCCCGCAAGCGCGTCGACGGCGCTGCCGAGGCTTTTGCCGATGGCGGCGACCGCCGGATCGCCGTCGCTCGCGATCTCCGCGGCAAAGGTCTTCATCCGCCCGACGATCGCCGTCGCGGTCGCACCCATGTCGCGAATGAGTTTGCGTCCGACGAGGTCCATCGCTTGGATTCCCGTCGTTCCTTCGTAGATCGGCGTGATTCGGATGTCGCGATACTGCTGCGCGATGCCGGTCTCCTCGATGTAGCCCATGCCGCCGAAGACCTGCAGCGCGATCGAGCAGCACTCGACGGAAAGCTCCGTCGACCAGCCTTTGACGATCGGAATCATGAACTCGACGAACGCGCGGTGCTCGTTGCGAGTCGCCTCCTGCGGATGGCGGGCCGCGATGTCGAGCGACGCAGCCGTGACGAATGCGAGCGCGCGCATCGCCTCGATGCTCGCCTTCATCGTCATGAGCATGCGCCGTACGTCCGGATGCGAGACGATCGCCTTGGGCGCTTTGTCTTTGCTCATCGGATTTAGGTCGCGGCCTTGGACGCGCTCCTTGGAGTATGCGAGCGCCGACTGATAGGCGCGATCCGCAAGGCCGATCGCTTGCACGCCGACCGAGAAGCGCGCGGCGTTCATCATGATGAACATGTTCTCGAGGCCCTTGTTCGCCTCGCCGACGAGCTCTCCGAACGCGCCGCCCTTCTCGCCGTAGACGAGCGTGCACGTCGGGTTCGCGTTGATGCCGAGTTTGTGCTCGATGCCCGAACAGAATACGTCGTTGCGCTCGCCGAGTGACCCGTCGTCGTTGATGAGAAACTTCGGAACCGCGAAGAGCGAGATGCCGCGCGTCCCCTCCGGAGCTTCCGGCAGACGCGCGAGAACGAGGTGGATGATGTTCTCCGCCATGTCGTGCTCGCCGAACGTGATGAAAATCTTCTGACCGCTGATGCGGTAACGATTACCGTCGGGAACGGCTTTCGTTCGCACTTGCGCCAGGTCGGAGCCGGCTTGCGGCTCCGTCAAGCACATCGTTCCCGTCCACTTGCCAGAGACGAGATTGGGGATGAAACGCCGCTTCTGTTCGTCGGATCCGGCGAGCTCGATCGCTTCGATGGCACCTTGGTTTAGGAGCGGTCCATTTGCAAAGCCGACGTTCGATGCGTTCCACATCTCCAGCGCCGGGCCCATGAGAATCTGGGGCAGTCCTTGTCCGCCGTACTCCTGCGCGACGGGCATTCCGATCCATCCGGCCTGCGCAAACTTGCGGTACGCATCCTTGAATCCGCGCGGCACGGTGACGCCCGCGTCCGTCCACGTGCAGCCCTCGACGTCGCCGCTGCGGTTGAGCGGATCCAAAACGCCGCTCGCAAAGGATGCGGCCTCTTGCAGGATCGAGTCGAGCATCTCGGCGCTCTCCTGGCATCCGGGGAGCTTTGCTATCTCGTCGATCTGTGCCAGCTCGCGCAGGACGAACTGCATGTCGCGCAGAGGTGCTCGGTAAGTATTCATAGGCAGGCAGGTACTATTATTTTTAATACCCTGCCGCCCCTATCGCAAACGTCTACCAAACGAGGCGGGCGAGCCCGAATGCCACCGCGGCCGCGATGCCGCCGACGAATACGGTCTGCATGGCCGCCTTCCACGGGCGAACCCCCGTAAAGCGCCCTTTGAAGAGCCCGAAGAGCGCGAGGGCTACGAGCGTGACCAACGCAGAGAGCTCCAGGGCATGCTCGCTCGCACGCAGCGCCATATACGGCGCGAGCGGCACGAGCCCGCCGATGACGTACGCTCCTCCGATCGTCAGCGCGGAGCGCAGGTCGCGCCCGGGAGTCGGCTTTTCGAGCCCCAGCTCGAAGCGC
The DNA here is from genome assembly GCA_050733755.1 of Candidatus Tyrphobacter sp. GTDB lineage: Bacteria > Vulcanimicrobiota > Vulcanimicrobiia > Vulcanimicrobiales > Vulcanimicrobiaceae > Tyrphobacter. The sequence continues at coordinate 8,521 of JBOHTS010000054.1, forward strand.
ATCATGAAGTCGATCCACCGGTCGTGATCCGAGGTCACTGCCTGCACGGCATGCTCGAGCGACTCGCCGGAGAGCCCGTATTTTTCGAAGATCTCGGCAATCTCGGCGCGCTCTAGTTCTGGAACGCTCTTGACCTCCTCGCGCTCGCGCCGCTCTTCGCTTGCGTAGTAGTCGGAGCTCGTGCGCGCGGCGAGATACCCGCCCAGACCCATAGAGATCCCACCGGCAGCGATCTCGGCGACGCCTGCGGTAACGACGATGTGATTCAGCGCGAGCGCCCCCGAGATGCCCGCAGCGAGCGCGAACGGCACGGTGAGGCCATCCGACAATCCCAAGACGACGTCGCGGACGAACGAGATTCCTTCGGGGTGGCGCTCGTAGTGGTGCCCCGAAACGGTGGGATGCATCCTATGCCCTTCAACACGAATGCCCGTTCATCCGGCGGCCACGAAACGTTGACACTGCCGCAAAACCGCAAGGCGATGATATGCGGCGATGAACTCCGAGGCGCAGCGCCTAGCCGCAGAACTTCTCGCCGGCGGCTGTTCGAGACCGCAAGAGCGCGCGATCGTCGAAGCGCTCGCACTCTATGGAACGGCACCCCTGCGCTTCGCGCTCGACGGCGGCGTCAACGTCGTCGCGCTCCCGAAAGGCGCGCGATACCGCGAACTCTCCTCCGCGCTGTCGCGCCTGGGAGTCGACGTGGACGCGTGGCCGGCACCGCCGGCGGGTCTCTTCGTCGTCGAGGAGCGCACCGTCTATCTTCGCTCGCGCAGCCCGATGACCGTCGCGCACGAGTTCGGTCACGCGCTCGATTGCGTCCTCGGCAGCGGCGTCTATCGCTCGGGAATCGATCCGATCGTACGCGGTTGCTTTTCGAACGCGCAAGCCTTCGTGACGCCGTACGCTGCGAGCGGGCTCGACGAGTACTTCGCAGAGGCACTGCGAGCCTACGTCGAAGCAAACGACGACGCCTCGGCGTGGCCCGCGGCGACACGCGCGCGCCTGCGCTGCGTCGACCCCGTTCTCTACGCGTACGTCGACGAACTCTTTATCAGCGGATTCGCGCACGCGAACGCCGCGTGAACGCGCTTAGGGTCGTGAACGCTTTTACGGCGTCGAAGCGACCTGCGCGGGCGTTACCGCAGAGCCGGCGTTACCCCACGAATGACGGACGTACGTGATCACCGCCGCGATGTCGGTCGTCGACAGCCGGCCGCCCCAGGCGGGCATCTCGCCGTTGTAACTCTGACCGTTCACCGTAATCGGCTTTGCCAGTCCGTCTTTCACGATGTGGATCATCGCGCCCGCAGGTCCGCTCGCGACCGGATTCCCGGCCAGGGGTGGAAACGTTCCCGGCACTCCTTGCCCTGCGGCTTGGTGACAAGCGGCGCAGTTCGCCGCGTAGACCGCCGCTCCAGCCGCTGCGACGCCGCCCGGTGAGGCAGCCGCGCTGGGCATCGCAGAAGCGCCGGCCGTCACCGTCGCCATCGGCCCCGCAGCGCTCGGCGACGTCTGCACGCTCTGCGTCGTCGTCGACGAAGACGACGATTTTGCGCCGTGCGCGCATGCGGCGAGAACCAGCGCCGCTCCGGCGGCGCCCAAGATTTTCAAGACTTGCATGAGCGCGGACTACGCGCTTGTGTTGCTCTCCGCCTGCTTTGCGCTCACCGCCCAAGCAAGCGAGACGAGCAGAAAGTTTGCAAGGAGCGAGCTTCCCCCGTAGGAGATAAACGGCAGCGTGATCCCGGTAAGGGGAAAGAGGCCGACGACCCCGCCGACGATGATGAGAACCTGCAAGCCGATGGTCGCTGCGAGGCCTACACAGAGCAGCTTCGCGTAGAGATCGGGCTGCTGCACGCCGATGATGAGAATACGGCGCACGATCGCGAAGAAGACCATGAGAAGCGCCGCAGCGCCGATCCAGCCGAACTCCTCGGCAATCGCGGCGAAGACGTAGTCGGTTGCGGCATCGGGGATGAACTGGGGATGCCCTAAGCGATACCCGGTTCCGAAAAATCCTCCGGCCGCCAGCGAGAAGTATCCCTGCGCGCTTTGATAGCCTCTCCCGTACGGATCGGCAAACGGATGAAGCCAGACCGCGATGCGCGAGCCGACGTACGGATAGTGGTGCGACGCCCACAGCGCGGTGAGCCCGAAGACGACGAACCCGGCGAGCACGATGTCGAGACGGCGCGTCGCGACGTAGAGGATCGTCGCAAACGTGAGCAAGAGCAGCGATGCCATCCCGATATCATGCTGCAAGATGAGGATGAGCATCGATGCGCCCCAGCCCAAGAAGAGCGGGCCGAGATAGCGCGCGTTGGCCGTCCAGACGCGGCGCGCGGTCGCAATGACGTCCGATGTCTCCGCGAGATACGCGGCGAGAAAGAGGACGATGAAGAGCTTGATGAGCTCGACGGGTTCGTAATGGATGGAGCCGAAGCGGATCCACAGACGAGCGCCGTTGATCGACTCGCCGAAGAGCAGCAGCAAGACGAAGAGCGCGAGCGAGGCGGCGACCCATACGTATTTGTAGGCGGCCATTGCCCGAAAACGGGTGAACGTCGGGCCGAGGACGATGGCGAGCCCCAGAGAGACGAGCAGCCAATCGACTTGTTTGCGCGCGAGGTCGGGAGCGAGCCGCGCGACGAGTGCCAGGCCGAATGCCGACAGCAGCACCGCGAGCGCCGGCAGCACGTCGTCGCGGCGGCTATCGAGCGGTTGTGCGAGAACCCAGACGTACGAGAGAACGACGAGGATCGCTTCGACCCACCACGGGCCCAGCGTCTTGGGTTGAACGAGCGAGAGGATGAACGCGCCGATCGCGAGGGCGCCGGTCATCGGTGCGGCGCGCCGGACGAGCGCCGACGAGATCAGCGCAGGCGCGCGAGAATTCGCGACCAGAAGCCCCTCTTCTGTACCGGCTGCACGTCGTCGGAGGGTTCGTACCGCACGCGCAAGACTTGTTCTTCGCTTCCGTCCTCGAGCGCGTGAACGAAACTCACCGAGTCGCCGGTCTGCGAGATCGCATGTCCGCAGAGCGCGAGGAGGTCGCCGCCTTCGAGCGCCACGGACGTAACCGCAAACGGCAAGACCGGAACGACTCCGAGCGCTCGCGATAGCACCGGCATCGATGCATCGTCGAAAATCTCTTGACCGGTCAACGCTTTTACGTGCGCTCCGTGAACGTGATAGACCGCGGTCGAACCGGCGTGAGCGACGTACGCGCGATTGCGCACGACGAGCGCGGCCGAGAGTGAGCATGCGGCGGGAACGTAGTCCTCGTGACCTGCGCTTCGCAGGTAGAGCGCGCCGTTTACCCTCCCGAGCGCACCGCAGAGGGCTCCTGCGGCGGCGTGGGAGCGCTGCAGACGCTTGCGCCGGCGCTCTCCGCGCGCTCGGCGGCGGCATTCAGCCTCGAGGCGGAGCAGGGCGATGCGGGCGATCGGCAGGCCGTCGACCTGCCCGAAGCCGCGAGCGACGGCGAAGAGCCATGTCTGAGGCGCGAGACGAAGCGTTAGACAGTGTGCGAGGTCGCCTCGAATCGCTACGTCCATGGCACGACTTCCTTCACGACCAATCGCGCCGTCCCTACGTCGATGCGGTCTCCTGGGCGAACTTCGATCGCTTCGCGTACTCGCCGCCCGTTGAGGTACGTGCCGTTCGCGCTCTCGAGGTCGCTGAGGTAGACGACTGCGTTCTCGGCCTCGAGCCGAGCATGGTGGCGGCTCACGTCGGGATCGTCGACGACCACCTCGACATCGGTACCTCGTCCGATGGTTGCCGGCGTCAGCGCTTCGACGAAGTGCTCGCCGTCACGATCGACGACGTCGAGCTCGACGCGCATCGGCGCCAAGCGCCCGACGTCGCGAGCGACGCGAAAGCGCGGATTTGCCGCGACGATGCCCGCGGCGAAGAGGAGCACGGTCACGCCGAGCGACTCGACGCGAAGCGCGGCCGCGATCGCCGGCGTCACTTCGGCGCCTCGACGAGCAGTTCGGAGCTTCCGAACGTCAGGATGTCGCCGTCGCGAAGCGCGCGCTCCTTGCGAACGGTCTCGCCGTTGACGAAGCTTCCGTTACGCGACCCCAGATCGCGCAGCATCGGCGTACCGTTGACGAGTTCGATGCACGCATGTCGCCGCGAGACGCTAGGATCGGCAAGCGGAACGGTCACGCCGGGCTCGCGCCCGATGAAGACCTCGCCCTCGAGCCGATACACCGCACCGGGCGGTACGCCCTTGGTTACGCGCAAGCGATAGAGCGGACGCGTTAAAACGTCGATCTCCGCCGCACCGAGGGGGACGTGGTCGGATGCGATCATCGAGACGCTCGGCGATCCCGTAAAGACCGCACCGACGCGCGCGGCGAGATCGCGCAAGAGCTCGGCCCACTCGCGTTCCAGATAGTCGCGATCGGATCTCAAGCGCTCGAAATCTTCCGGATTGACGCTCACGCCGTACGCGGAGGGTGCGACGAGGCGCGAGCCCTCGCGCCTCGTGTGCGCCTCCATGACGGCAACGAGTTTGCGTGCGACGTGCGCGGGCGCGAGCTCGCTGGGAAAGCTGCGCGCGAACGCGCGTTCGATGAACGACGCGCACGCCTGTTCGAAGCGTGAGAGGAGGCTCAAAGGTTTCGCTCCACGCGCGCGATGTAGAATCCATCCCGGCGATCGATGCCCGGCGGCACGAGCACGTCGCCGTCGCCGGTGAGAAACGCCTCCAGGTGCGCGGGGACGAGCCCACGGCTGAAGCGGTTCCGTGCGAGAAAGGCGTTCACGACTTCGACTCCTTCGCGAGGGTCCGTCGAGCAGACTGCATAGACTATGGCTCCGCCTTCGTGAAGCATTCCGCCGGCCGCTTCGAGCAAGCGCGATTGGAGGATCGCCAGACGCTCGCCGTCGTCGCTGCGCTTGCGCCATCGCGCCTCGGCATGGCGTCCGACGACGCCGACGCCGGAGCAAGGCGCGTCGAGCAAGAGCCGATCGAAGCGCTGGGCAGAAGTCATGTGGCAGAGGTCCGCGACTTCGGTTGCGGCGTGAAGCCCGTACGCTTGCAATCGGGCCTGAAGCGTCTCCATCTTGCGCTCGTCGGCGTCGATGCAGACGAGCGTGCCGTCGCCCCCGAGACGCGCGGCGATTTGGAGCGCCTTGTTGCCACGCCCGCTGCACGCATCGGCGACGTCCTCTCCGGGTTGCGGCAAGAGCACCTCGACGGCGAGCGCCGACGACTCCGACTGCGTCCACCACAAGCCCGCGTTTATCGCTTCGGCCGCCGCGTTCGCAGTGTTCTCGAGAACGAGCGACTCCGCGACGAACGGAGAACGGCGCGCGTAAACGCCGAACTCCCCCAGACGCACCGCAAGCGCCTCCGGTTCGACGCGCGACCGGTTCGCGACGATTGCAGATTGCGCGGGCCCGTTGACGCCGGCGCATATCTCCTCGAGACGATTCGCGCCGAAGGCTCCGCGCCACTGGCGCACGAGCCAGTCCGGAAGCGAGTAGAGCGTCCCCAGGTACTCGTCGTCGCTCGCGAAGTCCGCCCGCGCGGGCGTGCGGCGCGCCTCGCGCAGGAACGAGCGCAGCACGGCATTCGCGAGCGCGGCAAGGCCGCGATGCCCGCGGCGCTTTGCAATTTCGACGAACTCATAAAGCGTCGCGTACGCATCGGAATCGGTGTAACAGAGCTCGTAGATCGCCAGACGCAAAATTTCGTGGGTCGTGGCGGGCAGCGTCTTGCGGCGCTCGCCGATGAAGGGCTCGAGCTGCCAGTCGAGGGCGCGCCGCATCTCGATCGCACCATAGGCAAGGCGCGTGGCGAAGGACCGATCGCGTTCGTCAAGCGCTGCAGCGCGAAGGCGATAGTCGAGCGACTCCTGGGCGCCGCGCTGTGGTCCGCTCGACGGAAAGACGTCGCGAACGACCTGGAGCGCGACCTCGCGCGCGGTCATGGGTCGATCATCGTCCCGCCGGTGCGTCGAGCGAACTCGGCCCCGCTCTCGACGCGATGGTTCGGCGCGACGAGCTCGTCGACGACGATCGCCCCGTCGTCCGCGACGTGCGCGCGCAGAAGCTTCACGGTAACGTCGCCGATGCGAGCGCGTGCGGCGGGTTGCGGCGAATACGCGCGCACCGCATTGACGATTCGCTCTGCCGGCCAACTCCAGTCGACGAGCAAATCCGCCTTCTCGATCGGGCGCGTCGTGCTCGCATCTCCCTCCTGCGGGCGACGCGGGAACGCGCCGTCTCGTCCTGCCAGAGAGAACGAGGTTCCAAGCAGCGTCGCACCGAGCGCGGCGAGGCGATCGTGCAGAGAGCCGAAGCATTCGCAAGCGCCGATGGAGAGTTCTTCCTGCAAGACGATGTCGCCGGTATCCATTCTCTCGTCCGCCAGCATGATCGTCGCGCCGGTGCGCGTGTCGCCCGCGAGCAATGCGGCTTGAATCGGCGTCGCCCCGCGAAAGCGCGGCAGAAGCGACGGGTGAACGTTGAGCGTTCCGAGCTCCGGAATCGCAAGGAGTTCGGCCGGTAGGATTCGACCGTACGATGCGACGACGAACGCATCGAAGTCGAGCGCGCCGATCTCGCGTGCGAACGATCGCAGATTCGCGGGTTCGTAGACGCGCAGGCCGCGTTCGAGCGCGGCGCGTTTCACCGGCGTCGGCGTCAGACGCATACCGCGCCCGGCCGGACGGTCGGGCTGCGTGACGACGCCGCGAAGACTCGCTGCGTCGGCGACGACATCGAGGCTTGGCAATGCGAACTCACTCGTGCCGAAAAAGAGCGCGTTCACGATTCTGCTGCTTCTTCTTCGCCCTCTTCGCCGTCGCCCTCGGCCGGCGTCGAGCTGCGCAGGTTGCGCGCGCTGTCTTTGTAGAGCCGCCCATCGAGGTGATCGATCTCGTGCTGCAGGCACTGCGCGAACACCCCCTCTCCGCGGAGTGCGATCTTCTTTCCGTGACGATCGAGGCCGGCGACGGTCACGCGTGAAAAGCGCGTGATCTCGCCGACGAATCCCGGAATGGAGAGACACCCTTCGGTGAGTTCGATCTCCTCCTCCGCAGTAACGATCTTTGGATTGATCAGGACCGCCGGCTCGTGCTCCTCGTCCTTGACGTCGATGACGAAGAGGCGTTTGGAGACGCCGACCTGCGGCGCCGCAAGGCCCACGCCTGGCGCCTCGTACATCGTGAGAAACATGTCGTCGATGAGCTGCGCGAAGAGCGGGTCCGCGAGCTCGTGCGCAGCGACGCGCTTTGCAATCCGGCGCAGAACCGGATGGCCTTCGGTGAGTATCTCGCGCTTGTACGGCACCGCGGCTCCTTACGCGGTGCCGTACCGCACTCCCTCGGCTACTGGGTCGTGAACGAGCCGACGGTCGACGCGGAGGTCGACGAGTTGCACGCGCTGTTGAGGTTGTTCCAGTTCACGTCGAAGGTCGTCGCTGCCGTCAGCGGATTGTTCAGGACCGCTTCGTAGTACTGCGGGTTCGAATACGACGGCACGGTGTTCGGCGTCGGAATCGAACCGTAGGCGACGGTCGTGAACGACTGGCTTAACGACGATCCGTATGACGGCGGACCGACGATGTTGACGTCGAGGCCGCTTGGGCTCGAGAGCGCCGTCGGCACGGCCACATATACGGCCATCGTGTTGTCGGCAACGCCGGTTGCGCCGCTCTTCGGATAGACGAGCACGGCGTTCGTCGGCGGAATGCAGTTCGTTGCGTATCCGGGCGGATTCGAATAGCTCTGACCGTTACAAGCGGCGAGCAAAGCCGAGAGCACGGTCACGGCGGCGACGGATCCCCACTTCATGCGTTGTACTCCTCCAGTGAAACTCCAAGTGTAGCGGCCGACGTTCGCCGGACGAACGCACTGCATCCTTGCTTGCCGAGATTAAAGAATGACGAACGATTTTAGAGGATGTACTGCGAAAGGTCTGCGTTCTGCACGACGTCGCTCAGACGATCGCGCACGTAGGCGGCATCGATGCGCACGTCTCCCGCGCGCTCCGGAGCGTTGAAGCTTACCTCATCGAGGAGGCGTTCGAGCACGGTGTGCAGTCGCCGCGCGCCGATATTCTCGCTCTGCTCGTTTACCTGCATCGCAAAGCGAGCGAGTTCTTCGATACCGTCGTCGGTGAACTCGAGCGCGACGCCCTCCGTTGCCAGAAGCGCCTTGTACTGCTCGACGAGCGCGTTGCGTGGCTGCGTAAGAATGGTCTTGAAATCTTGCGCCGTCAGCGAATCCAACTCGACGCGAATCGGCAAGCGCCCTTGCAGCTCTGGGATGAGATCGGAGGGTTTGCTCATGTGAAACGCGCCGGCCGCGATAAAGAGGATGTGGTCGGTCTTGATCTGCCCGTGCTTTGTGTTGACCGTCGAGCCCTCGACGATCGGCAGAATGTCGCGTTGCACGCCTTCGCGCGAAACGTCGGGGCCGCCGCGTCCTTCTCCGCCGCCGGCAACTTTGTCGATCTCGTCGATAAAGATGATGCCGTCTTCGCCGGCGCGCCTCAGCGCTTCGCGCTTTACCGCCTCGGAGTCGATGAGCTTGGCCGCCTCCTCCTGCACGAAGACCCTGCGCGCTTCGGCGACGGTCACACGCTTGCGGGTCCTTTTCTTCGGAAGCATTCCGCCGAGCATCTCGCCGAGATCCGCACCCTGATCGCCGACGCCGCCGATGACGCCGATCGGAAGCGAGGGCGATTCCTCGATCTCGATCTCGACGAGCCGCACGTCGTAAAAGCCGCGCTCGACCTCTTCGCGCGTCTGATCGCGGACGCGCTGCGCGTCGCCGGCCCCGAGCGGAGCGCTCGGCGCTTGCTGCGGTGGCGGCTGCTGCTGCGACGCGCCGAAGATCGAACCGAGCGTTGCGGCGAATCCGCCCTGCGCCTGCGGCTGTACCGGGCGCGTCTCCGGATGGAGTACGTCGATGATCCGCTCGACGGCCTGATGCTCGGCCGCATCGCGGACCTCTTCCCGGCGCGTCTCCATCACCATGCGCACGGCCGCCTCGACGAGATCGCGCACCATCGACTCGACGTCGCGGCCGACGTATCCGACCTCGGTGTACTTCGTCGCTTCGACCTTGACGAAAGGCGCGCCGACGAGGCTCGCAAGACGGCGCGCGATCTCGGTCTTCCCGACGCCCGTCGGACCGATCATGAGAATGTTTTTCGGCGTGATCTCGGCGCGGAGGTCGGGCGAGACGCGGCTTCTCCGATACCGATTGCGTAGCGCGATGGCAACCGCGCGCTTCGCTTTGGCCTGCCCGACGATATACTCGTCGAGCGCCCTCGCGATCTCGCTGGGCGTCATGCCGGCGGCGTCGCGTTCGAGCGCGATCTGCGTGCTCATCCTCCCAAGACCTCGACGGTCGCATCGTCGTTCGTGTAGATGCAGATCTCGCCTGCGATCCCGATCGCGGCGCGAACGATCGCCTCGGCGTCGAGCTCGGTGTTGCGCAAGAGCGCCGCCGCGGCCGCCTGGGCGTACGGGCCGCCGCTGCCGATCGCCGCGATGCCTTCGTCCGGTTCGATCACGTCGCCGTTTCCCGAAAGTACGAAGAGGTGATCGGCCGTGCCGACGATGAGAAGCGCTTCGAGTCGCCGCAGCACCCGATCTTGTCGCCAGTTCTTTGCAAGCTCGACTGCCGCACGCGTGAGGTCCTTGTACTCGCTGTACGTACCCTCGAACTTCTCGAGCAGGGCGATTCCGTCCGCAGCCGACCCGGCAAAGCCGGCGAGCACCGTACCGTTCGCGATTCGCCGCACCTTGCGAGCACCGTGTTTCACGATGGTCTTGTCGATGGTCACCTGACCGTCGCCGGCCATCGCTAGCTTGCCGGCGCGGCGCACGGCCACGATCGTCGTCGAACGAATCACAGAGGTTTACTACCGGCCAACTCTCGCTGCGGTTGCAGGCGCTCGCGCAGGGAGTCGAGGGCTGCAAGCGCGCGCTCCGCCATGAGCCGCTTGCGTTGCGAGCGATCTCGCACCGGCGGGTCGAGAGCCGGGAAGAAGGCCCACGTCACATTCGCCGGCTGAAAATCCGGCGAGTCGGAGTTCTGCAAATGCGCGACGACGGCCCCGAGCGCCGTCTCGCGCGGTATCGCCAGCGCCTCGCGCCCGAGTGCCCGGCGTGCCGCATGGATTCCCGCCATCGCGCCGCACGCGGCCGCTTCGACGTATCCCTCGGCGCCGGTGATCTGACCCGCGAAGTGGAGCGCGTCGGTCCCGCGCAGGCGCAATGCCCCGTCGAGCAGCCGCGGAGAGTCGATGAAGGTGTTGCGGTGCATGACGCCCAGGCGCAGCCATTCCGCATGTTCGAGGCCTGGAAGTCTGCCGAACGCTTGCCGTTGCGACGGCCAGGTCAGACGCGTTTGAAAGCCGACGAGATTGTAGGCCGTTCCCGCGGAGTTCTCTTTGCGAAGCTGGAGCACCGCATACGGCGCACGGCCGGTTCGCGGATCGCGCAGACCGACGGGCTTCATCGGTCCGAAACGAAGCACGTCGTCGCCGCGATCGGCCATCTCTTCGATCGGCAAGCATCCCTCGAAGTACCGCGCCTCCTCGAACGCCTTCGTCTCGTGACGCGGCAGCGTGCGCAAGTCAGCGAGCAGGCGCGCGTACTCCTGCGGCGTCAGCGGAATATTGAGGTAATCGTCGCCATCGCCCTTGTCGTAGCGCGATTTGCGATACATCCGCGTCTCGTCGATCGAATCGGCGGAGACGATCGGCGACGCCGCATCGTAGTAGTGCAGCCGCGTGGGACTGCTCGCGTCATCCCGAGCGTCGGCGCGAAGCACCGGATTCGAGGGGCCGATAATGCGATCTATTTCCGCAAGCAATGTATCGCTGGGAAGCGGCCCGCACGCGACGATCGCCGGGACATCGAGCGGGATCTGCGCTACCTCCTCGCGACGTACCGTAATGCGCGCCTCCGCTGCGATGCGTGCCTCGACGAGCGCACTGAAACGCTCGCGATCCACCGCGAGCGCGCCGCCCGCCGGAACGGCGGTTTCGCGAGCCGCGTGCACGACGATCGAATCGAGGCGCGCGAGCTCCTCTTTTAAGAGGCCCACCGCGTTTTCGAGCGACGCTCCCCGAAGCGAGTTGCTGCAGACGAGTTCGGCGAGAGCGCCCGTCTTGTGCGCCGGACCGCTCGCGAAAGGGCGCATCTCGTACAGGTCGACGCACGCTCCCTGGCGCGCGGCCTGCCACGCGGCCTCGCAGCCTGCGAGGCCTCCGCCGATCACGACCACTACCCCTGACGTCGCCGGGAGCCCCATCTTACTAGTCGCATTCATTCAACCACTCACACAATACGAGGTGTTAGCATGAACCCCGGCCGTTCAACTATTGCCTTTGAGGCCAGGACCCTTCGTCTTGAAAGGGCTATCCCACTTTAGAAGACGACGAGGCGGTGTCTCTCGCGCTAGAGGCGTGGGCACAGGGCTTCGTGGATGATGAAGCAATCTCAGCGGCTCCCTGGTCGATGCGGAAGCCGTTCTCGGAGACGAGTAGGTTGACGACGAGCGCCTTCCGCCGTTATGATGGCTGCAATTCCTCCCCGAGGGTCGCCGAAAGGCTTCCGGCGGGGTTTTTGTTTTCGGGCGAAACATCGGGAGCGACGTTCCGCTCCGGGCTATTGCGTTCGTCGATGGCATGAATCTATTCAATGCCGCAAAGCGTGCCTTCGGATATTCCTTCCCAAACTACGACGTTCGTGCGCCTTGCGAGGCCGTGGCCGGGAAGAAGTCCCATCGAGGTCGACCGCGGTACGTACGACGCGTGCATCGATCCGGCCGATTACCAGCGCTAAACATACTCGCGTCCCCAACTTCGGGGCTGCGCCCTTACGCTTGGGTTGACGAGACGTTACTGCGAGGCGGCCGCCTCTTTTGCCGGCTCCGATCGATCGCCGCCTTCGAGGCGATTCACGTCATGCTCGCGATCGGCCGAACACTCGAAATGCGCGACCCCGCGGCGCGACTTCGCGACGACGAGCGCTCCGCACACCGGGCACGGATCCGCAATGACGCGATCCCACGAGATGAAGTCGCAGTTCGGATAGTTCGCACAGCCGTAGAAGACGCGACCTTTTCGCGAGCGGCGCTCGACGATCGCTCCGCCGTCTTTGGGACACTTTGCGCCCGTATCTTTGACGATCGGGCGCGTCGTCTTGCACTGCGGGTATCCGGTACAGGAGATGAACTTTCCAAAGCGCCCTAGTTTGATCACCATCGGGCGGCCGCAGTTCGGACAAATCTCGTCGGTGGGCTCGTCGCGGACTTCGAGGCGCGGCAGCTTACGCTCGGCCTCCTCGAGCTCGGTCGCGAACGGAGTGTAGAAACCCTGGAGCACGACGGTCCAATCGGCATTTCCAGCGGCGACCTTGTCGAGATCGCCCTCCATCTCCGCCGTAAAGGCGAGGTCGAGAATCCTCGGAAAGTGGTCGACGAGAAGATCGCTTACGGCCTCTCCGATCTCGGTCGGCAAGAAACGGCGCTCTTGCTGCGTCACGTACCCGCGCGCCTGAATCGTCTCGACGATCGTCGAGTACGTCGACGGGCGCCCGATGCCGTGCTCTTCGAGCGCGCGCACGAGCGAGGCTTCGGTGAATCGCGGAGGCGGCTCCGTAAAATGCTGCTTTGCTTCGAGGCTTCGCCGCTCGAGCGTGTCGCCTTCCTCCATCGCGGGAAGACGTACGCGATCTTTGCCGGCGGCTCCGTCCGCCGAGGGACCCTCCTCTTGGCTCTCGCCGTAGAGGCGAAGAAAGCCCGCGAACTTTAGGATGCTGCCCGTCGCGCGAAAACCATACTGCGCGCACGCGATCTCGACCGTGGTCTGGTCGAAGAGCGCGGCCGACATCTGCGAGGCGACGAACCGTTCCCAGATGAGCGAGTACAGCCGGAGCTCGTCGCGCTTGAGGACGTGCGTCAACTGCGCCGGCGTGCGCAGCACGGAGGTCGGACGAATCGCCTCGTGCGCGTCCTGCGCCCCCTCTCGCAACTTATGAACGCGACCGCCGTGGAAGTCGGCGCCGTACTCCTGCTCGATGAACGCGCGGGCTGCGTCGCGCGCTTGATCGGCGACGCGCGTCGAGTCGGTTCGCATGTAGGTGATGAGGCCGACGGTGCCTTCCTTTCCGCCGAGGTCCACGCCCTCATAGAGACCCTGTGCGATCTGCATCGTGCGGCGAACCCGCAGGCGCAGCCTCTTGGAGGCTTCTTGCTGCAACGTCGAGGTCGTGAAAGGAGCCGGGGCATTGCGCCGCGTCTCCCTGCGCTTGATGCTCGAAACCACGGACGCCGCGTCGAGGGCGGCGACGATCTCGTCGGCCTGCGCCTGCGTCGCAATCTCGATCTTCTCACCCCGGTGCGTCGCGAGCTCGGCTGAAAACGGCGTCTGCGGCTCGCGCGGAGACGCGAAGAGCCCCGCAATCGTCCAGTACTCTTTGGGAACGAACGCACGGACCTCACGTTCGCGATCGACGATGAGCCGAACGGCGACCGATTGCACGCGGCCGGCCGACAGCCCGCCGCGAACCTTTGCCCAGAGAAGGGGCGAGATCTTGTAGCCCACGAGGCGATCGAGGATTCGGCGCGCCTGCTGCGCGTTCACCCGGTCCATATCGATGGAATGCGCGTGCTTTATTGCGTCGAGCGCGGCTTCTTTGGTGATCTCGTGAAGTTCGATGCGGCGTGGATTTTCGAGCTTCAGAAGCTCCGAGAGATGCCAGGCGATCGCCTCGCCCTCGCGATCGGGGTCGGTCGCAAGATAGACGTCGCTCGAGGCCCGCACGGCGCTCTTGAGCTCCTTGATCACGTCGCCCTTCCCCTTGATCGTGAGATACTTCGGCGTGAATCCGTTTCCGACGTCGACCCCGAGCGTCGACTTGGGAAGGTCTCGAACGTGCCCGACCGAGGCCTTTACGACATAGCGCGCCGGCAAGAACTTCTTGATCGTCCTCGCCTTCGTGGGGGACTCCACGATAATGAGGGGCTTTTTCACGGGGCGAGTATATCACCAGGCGTCAAGGCGGTGGCAAATTTCAGCCTTCCGGATGGGCCCCGCGCGGGCGTGACGGCGCGGCAGCGAGCGCCGCGCATGCGTTTGCAATGTTTCACGCAATCCGTTATCATCCGCAATAAAGCGCATAGCATGCGCTGGCACATCGGCTGATCGTCCATTCGTAGGACGAGGAGGAATTGATGGAAGATATCATGGGCAACGGCGGACTGTTGGGCGAAGCGCCGGCACCGCCGAAACGCCGCAAAGGCGGGCGCAAAAAGGGCGCACGCAAAGGCGCCGCACGCAAAGGCGCCGCACGCAAGAAGGCTACCGGCGGACGCAAGAAGGCCGGGCGCAAGAAGGCGGGGCGAAAAGCCGCCGGACGCAAGGGCGGTCGTAAGAAGTCGACCGGCAGACGCAAAAAGGGCGGCCGTAAGGCGGCCGGCGCGCGCAAGAAGGGCGCGCGCAAGGGTGGACGCCGCAAGGGCGGACGCCGCAAGAAAAAGGCCTAACGCCAAACGAAGTTTTCAATGGGCGGCTGCGCAATGCAGCCGCCTCTTCGTTTATGAAGCCTGGACGACGGGACCGCTCGCGATGGAGGGCGCGACGCCGCCGTTCTCCTGGACGAGATGACACGCGGCGAGATGGCCGTCCCCGTACGCTAAGAGCGCGGGCTCCTCGACGATGCAGCGTTCGTACGCAACGGGACAGCGCGTATGGAAGCGGCAGCCGGAGGGTGGCCGTACCGGGGACGGGATGTCGCCCGTCAGCACGATTCGCTTGCGGCGAGCCTCGACGTTCGGCTCCGGAATCGGGATCGCCGAGAGGAGCGACTGGGTGTACGGATGGAGCGGATTTTCGTACAGATCGTTGCGTCCCGCAACCTCGACGATTTTTCCGACGTACATGACGGCGACCCGCGTAGAGATGTGCCGGACGACCGAGAGATCGTGCGCGATGAAGAGATATGTCAGGCCGAGCTGCTGCTGGAGGTCTTCGAGCAGATTGATGACTTGCGCCTGAATGGAGACGTCGAGCGCCGAGACGGGCTCGTCGAGCACCACGAACTCGGGATTCACGGCGAGCGCGCGCGCGATGCCGATTCGCTGGCGCTGACCGCCCGAGAACTCGTGCGGATAGCGATTGACGTGATACGAGCGCAGACCGACGAGGCGCATGAGTTCCAGCACCCGCTCGGAGGCCGCCTTTCCACGCGCGAGCCCATGAATTTTTAGCGGCTCGCCGACGATCTCACCGACGGTCATTCGCGGATTGAGCGATCCGTATGGGTCTTGGAAGATGATCTGCATCCGACGGCGCAGCGCTCGTATCTCGGCACGCGGCAGACCGGTGATCTTCTTTCCTCTGAAGTAGACATCGCCGCTCGTCGGACGCAGAAGACTGAGCGTCAAACGCCCGATCGTCGTCTTTCCCGAGCCCGACTCGCCGACGAGCCCGAGCGTCTCCCCCTCGCTGATTTGCAGATTCACGCCGTCGACCGCGTGAACGTCCGCGACGTGGCGCGAGAAGAGCCCGGCACGAATCGGAAAGTACTTGTAGAGCGCGCGAAGCTCTACGAGTGGCGTCTTCTCGTTCACGGTTTTGCCGGCACGCTCTCGACCTGAATCGGTCGCTGAGGCCGGGAACGCTCGTCGTAGAGCCAGCAGCGCGCGACGTGACCCTCCCCGAAGTCGTAGAGCGCGACCGGCTCGTCGCAGATCGGCATCCGGTAGGCGCAACGCGGCGCGAACGCGCAGCCTGCCGGAAGGTTGAGAAGGTTCGGCGGCTGGCCCTTGATCGGCACCAGACGCGTGCGCTCTCGCCGGTCGAGCCTGGGCAGCGAGGCGAGCAGGCCCTGCGTATACGGCATGCGCGGCTGCGCGAAGATCGCGGCGGCATCGGCGTACTCGACGAGGTTGCCGCCGTACATCACGAGCACGTTGCGGCACACCTCTGCGACGACGCCGAGATCGTGGGTGATCATGACGATCGCCGTTCCGGTCTCGCGCTGGATTTCGTTCATCAACTCGAGGATCTGCGCTTGAATCGTCACGTCGAGCGCCGTCGTCGGCTCGTCGGCGATGAGGAGTTCCGGGCTGCACGAGAGCGCCATGGCGATCATGACGCGTTGCCGCATGCCTCCCGAGAACTGATGCGGATACTCGTCGAGCCGCCGCGCGGCCTCGGGGACTCGCACGCGCTCGAGCATCTCCACGGCCTTACGCCGTGCTTGGGCTCGCGTCGTGCGCAGGTGCAGGCGCACGGTCTCTGCGATCTGCTCGCCGATCGTGAGCACGGGGTTCAGCGAGGTCATTGGGTCTTGAAAGATCATCGCGATGCGCCGCCCGCGGACGCGCCGCATCTCCGCCTCGCTCATCTCGCTCAACTCTCGCCCTTGCAAGCGCATCGCATCCGCGGACGTCGTCGCGCTCCTGGGGAGAAGACGCATGATCGAGAGCGCGGTGACCGACTTTCCCGAACCGGACTCACCGACGATCCCGAGCGTCTCGCCCGCCTCGAGTGAGAAAGAGAGCCCGTTGACCGCCGTTACCGGACCGTCCTCGGTCTTGAACGTCGTTCGAAGATTTCGAACCTCGAGGAGCGGCAAGGGCTCAGGGAACCTCAGATCCCGGTGATCGTCAGGATGAATCCCGTCGCCGCGAAACCGATCGCGATCCACCCGGTCAGCCGTTTGAGCTGTTCGTCAGCGCCGAGACGTCCGCGGTAGGCACTCTCGACGCGCCCGCCGATCGTCCCCGAGAGCCCTTCCTGTTTGGTCGTCTGCACGGCCAGCAAGACGATGAGCGCGAGCGCGCAGAGAAGAAAGATGCCGGCGATCCCGTGCGTGAGCCACGGCGCGTGCGCTTGCCACCACGTAAACGACTGCACCATTTGCGGGAGCGGCGTATGCAGCGTGAGCGGTACGGTCGAAGCGTGCGGCCGCACCGCCGGGACGGCCGCGGCAACCAGAGTCTCTAGGGTCAAGTCGTTCCTCTATTCAGTCAACGCTGGGGCGCCATCCGGCGTTCGCTGCGCCCGTGCTTTCGACACGGCGCCGATTCGCTGCGCCAGCGACTCCGCCGAGAGTCCGAACTTCGCACGCTGGCGCGGCTGCGCGTCGTGCTGGACGAGCACGCTAGGTATGCCGATGCGCTCGACGTGGACTGCCATCCTGCGATCCGAGAACCACTCTACGACCGCGGAGCCGAAGCCGCCTGCGAGCGAATGCTCTTCGAGGGTAAAGATCGCGTCGTGCGTCTCTGCCAGGCGCTCCAGGAGGCCTTCGTCGAGCGGGCGCACGAAGCGAGCGTTGACGATCGTCGGCCGGCTGCCGCCGAGCGTCTCGAGAATATCGTAGGCATCGAGCGCGATGTCGACGGTGTTACCGAGTGCGAGGACGGCGACGCCGTCGCCGCGACGGAGCACCTCCGATTTGCCGTGCTCGATCGGTGAGACCGCATCCGTGTGGCGACCGGCGCTCGAACCGCGCGGATAGCGAATCGCCGCAGGGAGGCCGAGAGAGAGCGCGTGGGCGAGCATCGGCAGCAACTCGCCCTCGCAGCGAGGCGCCATGATCGTCATGCCCGGAAGCGCGCGAAGGTACGAGATGTCGTAGAGGCCCATGTGCGTCGGGCCGTCGTCGCCGACGAGACCGGCTCTATCCATGCAGAACACGACGGGCAGTTCTTGGACGCAGACGTCGTGGATGATTTGATCGTAGGCGCGCTGGAGAAACGTCGAGTAGATCGCGCAGACCGGCTTCAAACCGGCCGATGCCGCGCCCGCCGCGAAGCAGACCGCGTGCGCCTCGGCGATTCCCACGTCGAAGAATCGCTCGGGAAACTTCTTTGCGAACTTCGCGAGCTTCGTCCCGTCCGGCATCGCGGCGGTGATGCCGATGACGCGCGAGTCCTTTGCGGCGACGACGTTGAGCGCCTCGGCGAATGCGTCGGAGAACGTCGGCCGCGCGTTCGGCTTCACCTCGAGCTTTCCGTTCTCGACGTCGAACGCTCCGCAACCGTGGAACGTGCGCGAGTCCTTCTCCGCTGGTTCGTAGCCCTTGCCCTTCACCGTGCGAATATGGAGCAAGACCGGCCCTTCGATGCCCCGCGCGGCGCGAATCGCTTCGATGAGGACGTCGACGTTGTGGCCGTCGACGGGACCCATGTACCGGAAGCCGAGTTCTTCGAAGATCACCGTCGTCTTCTGCGCGGGCGAGACGAAGTGCATCGCACCCATCTCCGCGGCCTCGAGCGCCTTGTGCGCGACGCGTCCGAACGGCATGCGGTGGAGGACGTCCTTCGTCTTCTCGCGGGCCGCGTTCGCGAAGCGCTTGCTCCGCAGAATCGAGAGGTACGACGCGATCGAACCGACGTTTGGAGCAATCGACATCTCGTTGTCGTTGAGGACGACGATGAAGTTCGAGCCGAGCTGTCCGGCGTTGTTGATCGCCTCGTATGCGAGACCGCCGGTAAGAGCGCCGTCGCCGAGGACGGCGACGATCGTCTCGTCGCGTCCGGCGAGATCGCGTGCGATTGCCATCCCCAGCGCCGACGAGACGCTCGTCGACGCGTGGCCGGCTCCGAAGACGTCGAACGGGGACTCGCTGCGCATCGAGAAGCCCGAGATGCCGCCTCCTTGGCGCAGCGTGTGAAAGCGATCGCGCCGGCCGGTGAGAATCTTGTGGACGTAGGCTTGGTGGCTCACGTCCCAGACGATCTTGTCGGGCGGGATGTCGAGGACCCGATGCAGGGCGATCGTCAGCTCGACGACGCCGAGATTCGGCGCGAGGTGCCCGCCGTTGCGCGAGCACGTGACGACGAGCATATCGCGAATCTCGCGCGCGAGCACGTCGAGGGTGGCGCGGGACAAGGACTTGACATCGGCGGGGCGTTCGATCCTCTCGAGAACCATTTCTTCTGCTTCCGCGGCCGCGGCAAGGAACCCTTACCGGCCGCAGGCAACGCAGGAAAATGAGGCCCGATCCGAGCGCGCCCGTCGTGCTGCCGATCAAGAACCGGCGCATTTGGCGCGATCTCGCTCGAATTCTCTCGACGATCTTCAATCCGTTCCTCACCGCGCTCGCGCTCTTCGTCATCCTCGCGCACGCAACGAGCCACGGAACGCTTGGTTTCTGGTGGCTCCTCTTTCTCTCGACATGCTTCACGTCGATCGCGCCGATGCTCTACGTCTTTCGCCTCTACGCCGTGGACCGAATCTCCGATCTCGACATGTCGGTCCGCCACGAACGCGAGGCGATCTTCAGCGCCTTCGTCGTCTTCTACTCGCTCGGGTCGCTCGTGCTCTATCTCACCCACGCACCGCGCGTCATGATCGCGGCGATGCTCGGCTACACGTTTTCGACGATCCTCGTCCAGTTCGTCACCCGGTACTGGAAGATCAGCACGCACGCGCTCGGCATCACGGCGCCGCTCGTTGCGCTCATGCTCCTCTACGGACGCGAGCCGCTGCCGTTTGTCGTCCTCATTCCGATGGTCTGCTGGGCGCGCGTCTATCTACGGGCGCACTCCTTGCTGCAGGTGCTCGCCGGGGCCGCGCTCGGCGCCGGCACGACCGTGCTCTTCTTCCATCTCTTTCACATCACACCGCTCTCGGTCCATCCGTAAGGCGCTCGCGAACCGAATCGTCGATAACGCCGCGCGAGCGAGACGCGGCATGAACTTCGGGCGCATTGATTCGTGCGTCGAAGGCCGACATAAGGCGCTTGTTCTCCGAGAGACACGCGCGAAGGACGCGCTCGGGGGTCAGTCCTGAAAAAACGTCGTCGCCGTTGCGCGCCGCGCCGGCCGCCGCGCGCACGTTCGCAAGGACCTTGCGCACGCCCGTCGCGTAGCCACGCGCCGCTTGCAGAGAATGAGCGAGGCGGCTCGGGAAACTCGCGCGCGCGCGTTCGTACGCAAGCCAGTTTACAAAGAACGTGATGTGCCGGGACTCTTCGGCCAACACGCGCCCGAGGATCGCGAAGAGCGGTTCGGGCAAGAGTCCGGCCTGCCGGGCGAGTTTGAAGACGCCGAAACCGATGAACGAGTCGATGCATTCGCCGCAGCCGAAATCGACGAACTCCTGACGCGTTGGAACGATCGTAGGCTCGCTGCTCGTTGCCGGCAGATCGTACCGGCGCACCATCTCGGCGATGAGCCGCCCGTGACGCTCCTCTTCGTAGCCCTGGACCTCGAAGGCCTCACGCACGAGCGCGTCGCGCTGGTTGCGCGCGAAGGCCGTGACCATGACGCCGGCGTTGCGCTCGACCTGCCAGAGCGTGTCCCACACGGGCAGCGAGCGAAGGAGCCGCAGGTCCTCCTCACCGAGTTCTGGCCATGCAAGGCTCTCGGGCTCGTAGCGCACGTGCGTCTGTATGAAGCTGCGGCAGAAGAGTTCTTTGTGCTGCGCCGATCCAAGTCCCACCCACTTTTCGTTCCCTATGCGGCCGCATTTGCAACCGAGCGGGGCCCCAAACGTGCGGGCGCGGGCTACTGCAGTTCGTTCGCGTTCCGGTAGAGCGTCATCACCCGTTGCACGTACGACTGAGCCTGCGGCGGAACGCCGTGATAGCGTGCGACGGCTCCCGGCCCCGAGCGATAGGCCGCGATCGCAAGCGTCATGTTGTTGCCGAAGCGCGCGAGCATGCGCGAAAGATACGAAGCGCCGCACTCCACGTTGTCGCGCGGATCGAAGGGATGGCGTATGCCGCATTCCTGCGCGGTCGCCGGCATGAGCTGCATGAGGCCCATCGCGCCATCCACCGAGCGAGCGTTCGGATCGCCGCCCGACTCCGTTTGGAGCACGGCGTAGACGAGCGCCGCCGGTACGTGGTTATCACTCGCGGCCTGGCTGACGATTTGCAGCAGGCTCGGCCCATTGAGTCCGCTTGACGTCGGCGGCAGATACTCGTTGTTGCATCCCGGGATCGTGAGCGCGAAGCTAACCACCGCGAAGATGCACCAGCGCATTGAAGTGGAGCATACCATTTCGCCGAAACGACCGTGGGCATCGATTCGGGTGCGGCCCCGTACGCATGGCGTGAAGATTTGGTATGAGTGTTCCTACGGGGGCGGCCTTGCGATGCGGAGGCTCAAACGCCGCTCGCGCCAGCGTACGTGCGTGCCGAACAGGCCAGAGATCCAAACCGCGACGCTGAGTGCCTCGCGCAGCGGAACGAGGGCGGGGTTCGCGCGTTCTGGGATGGCGAGCGCTCGATGCGCGGCGACGTGGAGCCCGACGCGCAGCACGATCGCGGCCCCGAGTCCATAGACCGCAGCGGCGCGAAAGCCCAAGAGTACGTCGAGAACGCCGAAGAGCATCGGAAAGGCGAGAACGGAGCCGACGTACCCGAGCGGACGCATCGCGCGGATCGTCCGCGCCCAGCGAATCTCGCGTGCGAGGAGATCTCGCAGCGACCTCTCGGAGACGAGCGTGAGCGGAACAACGGGGGCGAGCGTGACCCGATACCCGGATCGTGCGACCAGCCGTCCGAGCGCATAGTCGTCCGCAACCGTCGCGCCAATCGCTTCGAAGCCGCCGATTCTTTCGAGGGCGTCGCGCCGCACCGCCATCGTCGCTCCAAAGCAATATCGCAGCGGTTCCACAGCGGTGGCAACGAGCACCGACGGCGCGAACTGCTCGTTCACGAACATCGCGCCGAGCCGCGCGACCGTACTCGGAACGGATCGAGCGCCGTAGAGTGTCGTCGCCGCGCCGACGCGCTCGTCGGCAAACGGCGCGACGACGCGCGCGACGTAGTCGCGTTCGACCCGCATGTCGCTATCCGCGACGACGACGATCTGGCCGCTGGCCAGCGGCATCGCCGCCAGAAGGTTTGCGATCTTAGGGTTCTGCGCGAGAGCGCCTCCGCTTGCGATCGCAATGTCCTTGGAAGCAAAGGCGTCGCGCAGCCGAGATGCGATCGCGAGCGCCGGATCCTCTGCAGCGGCCGCACAAAAGATAATCTGATACCGCGGATACTCCTGATCGCAGAACGTGCGAAGGTTCTCCTCGAGCTGCGGCTCGAGCCCGTCGAGCGGCTTGAGGATCGTCACGGCCGGCTCGTACGCACGCGTCGGACGGCGCACTCGCCAGGCGAGTACGCGAGCGAGGGCGAGCGACGTGTACCCGAGGCTAAGGGCCGCGAGAACCGCGAAGGCGATCGAAACGTCGCGCGGCACGTTCACGCGACGGCGCCGTACGTCACGAGAGCGACTCCGCGCTCTGCGATCGCGGCACGTACGCGCGGGCTCAAAAGCGCTTGGAGCTCCTCGATGCGCGCATACCCTGGGGAGCGCGAAGACTGCGGGTGGGTATAGAGTTCGCTCACGCCGTCCGGCAGACGATCGATGATGCGTAACGCGCGCGCTTCGTCGAGTCTTCCGGTATCGTTGAGACCGAACACCGCGTCGTTCGCGAAGATCCCCGAACGCTTCAGTCTGGTTCGCATGCGTGCGGCCCACGGAGCGACGAGCAGCGCGTTGCCGATTCCGGCGGCGGTGAGAGCACACGGCTCGAAGGGAACCCGGACCGACTTCATGCCGAACTCCGGTCCGATCTCGAGCACCATCGCAAACAGCGTCGGATGAACGTAGAGATGGTTGTGGCCGCTCACGTGATCGAGCGGCAATCCCGTTGCGGCGAACGCTTCGAACTGCGCGCGAATCTCGGCCCGCAGTTGCGCGCGCACGCGCGGCGACGCGAAGTACCGTATTCCGGCGCGAACGAGATGCGTGTCGAACGATCCGCTCGCGTCGACGAGATCGGGAATTCGCTCGCGCGACAACATCGAGCGCCCGTTCGAGAGCGCGAGATGGAGACCGACGCCGAGATTTGGCATGCCGCGCGCTCGCCGCACGGCGTCCTGCGCGGCTCCCTCCGCTACCATGAGGCTCGCGGTCGTGAGGATGCCCTCTCGATGAGCGCGCTCGACGGCCTCGTTCGTGTCGGTCGAGATACCGAAGTCGTCCGCCGTCACGATGAGATGCTTCATCGAGCCCCTGTTATCAATGCAAGGGCGTGAAGCCTGGCGGAGTTTGCCCGACCGCCGCCGCCACGACGGCGGCCGAGATGGCGGCGCAGCGCGGAGCCTCGCGCCGCAGCCACATCGCTTGCGGCCAGAGCAGCGGATTTGCAAGCGCTTGTGCCGGGTGCGCCCATGCGCGCGAGAGTTCGCGTTGCGGCGTATCGAGCACGACCCGGACGACGCCGATCCGTTGCGCGACGATGAGGCCGCTCTCCATGTCCGCGGCTGCGTAGCCGAGGGCAGCCCAGCGCGCGCGGTCTACGCCGGACACGATGACGCTCGTCGTAACGACCGGCGCAACCACCGGTTCGTACCCGAGCTTGCGCGCCGCGACGGTGAGTTGCAGCACGAGCGCTCGATCGCAGACGAACTCATCGCCGTTCGGTCGCCGAACCCGATCGGCGACGACGACGCTACCCGTTGGAAGATCGTCACGCAGACCACCGCACAGGCCGCAGGAGATGACGGTGTCGCCTGCCTTCGCCGGATCGCAGCCCGAGAACGCGACGCCGCACTGCAGGACTCGCGCGCGCGGCGCCGCCGCACGAACGGCACGCGCTTCGACGACCGTCGCGGCGACGATTACCGGCTCTGCGAACGATACCATGACACGGCGCGCGAGATCGCTTGCGCCACCGGTTCCGGCGCGCCGAGGCCTAGCGCGCGACGCGACGCGTCGTCGTCGACGAACATGCGCTCGCGCGACATGCGAACGCCCTCCAGCGGGATCGACGGTTCGGCGTGCAGCAGACGGCAGCGAAGTTCGTCGATCGCGGCAGCCGCAACGATGACCGGATACGGAACTCGCGCGCGCGGATTGGCTCGTCCGGCGATCCGCGCAAGCAACGCCCACAACTCGTCGAAGGTGAGATTTTCGCCCCCGACGAC
>JBOHTS010000055.1:0-12898 GCA_050733755.1 Candidatus Tyrphobacter sp.
CTGCGGGTTCATGACGATCGCCGTGCCGTCCGCGGCGTGATAGCGTGCGATCTGCTGTGCGAGCGCCTGCTGCGCGACGAACTGCAGGTACGAATCGATCGTCAACTCCACCGAGAGCCCGTCGCGCTCGGGCGTCAGTGATTCGCTGCCGTCGACGGGAAGCTCGCGGCCGAGCGCGTCGTACTCCACGCGCTTGCTTCCCGGCGTTCCGCGCAGGACGGCGTCGTACGCATACTCGATGCCCGCAAGCCCATTCGAATCGGTTCCGACGTATCCGATCACCGTCGAGGCGAGCGTGCCCAGCGCGTAGAGACGCGCTCCGGTCTGCGCCTGGCTGACGGTAACGCCGGGAAGGTTGAGCGCCTCGATCTCTTGCGCTTGCGCGTATCCGACCTTGCGCGCGATGTAGACGAACTGCGCGCCCGGGCGACGAATCAAGGAACCGGTCTCCGCGCCGAGAGGTCCGGTCACGCGCTCGAGCCGGTCGATGACGTTCGGAAGATCGTGGACGTCGAGCGGATCGATCCAGACCGTTTGCGATGGGACCGACTCCGCGATGACGACGCCGTTGCGATCGAGAATCGAACCGCGCATCGCGGGAATCGGAACCACGCGCGAGCGCTGCTCGAGCGCCGCGTGCGCGAGAACCGGACCTCGGAGCACTTGCACGTCGTACAAACGCCAGATGAGATAGAGAGCGACCGCAAAGCACGCGAACCAAAATACGGTTGCGCGCGACGGCCCTCTCATGATGCAATGGTAAATCGACCGCGTGCGCAGCACGAGGTGCAAATGGCGAGGCGAACGACCCACTCCTGAGCCGCTATTTCCTAGTTTAACCCGGAACGGAAACTCGAAAAGATGCGTTCGGCCCCGGCTTGCTAGGGCGGCAGGGCCTCGGCCAAGGGCTGCGCAACGTTGACGGCCATGACGACCTCAATCGATCGCTCGGCGGTTCAATCCGCGCAGAACGTCTGGGAGATGGCGCAGGCACAACTCGACGGCGTCGCGCGGCTCATCGGTCTCTCCGAAGGCATCCATCTGTATCTGCGAGAGCCGAAGCGCGTGCTTGCCGTCTCGGTGCCCGTCCGCATGGACGACGGGAGGACGCGCGTCTTCGCGGGATACCGGGTCCAGCACAACATGTCGCGCGGACCCGCGAAGGGCGGAATCCGTTTCCATCCCGACGTGACGCTCGATGAGGTCAAAGCGCTTGCGATGTGGATGACGTGGAAGTGCGCGCTCGCGAACATTCCCTTCGGCGGCGCGAAGGGCGGCGTCATCTGCGATCCAAAGGCGATGTCGATGACCGAGCTCGAGCATCTCACGCGCCGCTTCACGAGCGAGATCTCGATCATCATCGGGCCGGAGAAAGACGTTCCCGCTCCCGACGTCTACACGACGCCGCAGATCATGGCGTGGATCATGGACACGTACTCGATGCAAAAAGGCTACTCGATTCCCGGCGTCGTCACCGGAAAGCCGATCGCCATCGGCGGCTCGCTCGGCCGCGACAAAGCAACCGCTCGCGGCTGCCTCTACGTCGTCGACGAAGCGATGAAGATCCTCGCGCTCGGCGCGGCCGGCGCGCGCGTCGCGATTCAAGGATTCGGCAACGCCGGAATGCATGCCGCGACGCTCATGTCCGATGCGGGCTATCGCATCGTCGCGGCGTCGGATTCGCGCGGCGGCGTCGCAAACCCGAAGGGGCTGGACGTGCGAGGGCTCGTCGCGCATAAAACGGAGACGGGTTCCGTCGTGGGATACAGCGGCGGAGAAGCGATCTCGAACCGAGACGTCCTCGAGTACGACTGCGACGTCCTCGTTCCGGCGGCGCTCGAAAAGGTCATCACCGCGCAGAACGCGCCGAAGATCCGCGCGAAGATCGTTGCCGAAGCGGCAAACGGTCCGACGCTGCCGGAGGCAGACGCGATCCTTCACGACCGCGGAATCATGGTTCTTCCCGACATCCTCGCGAACGCCGGCGGCGTCACCGTTTCGTACTTCGAATGGGTGCAGGACCTCCAAGAGAACTTCTGGGAGGAAGACGAGATCAACGACAGGCTCAAGCGCAAGATGACGCGTGCCTTCCGAGAGACGCACGAACGGAGCACGCGCCACAACGTCGATATGCGCACCGGCGCGTACGCGGTCGCAGTCGAACGCGTCGCCGAGGCGACGAGACTGCGCGGCCTCTACCCGTAGACGAGGTCGCGCGCCCTAGCCGGTACGCCCGCGACGAGCGTCCCGGCGGGCACGTCGCAGACGACGACGGCGCCCGCGGCGATGACGGCGTTGGCACCGATGCGAACGCCGGGCACGATAATCGCTCCCGAATAGACGAGAACGTCGTCGCCGATCGTCACCGGTGCGACGTCGATGACGAGCGCGCCGTGCTCGCCGGGAAGCGGCGGCCTCCCCTGCTGCGACGTAATGTGGACGTGCGCGCCGAGGTGGACGTTGTTGCCGATCGTGATGCCGCCGCCGCCCCAGAGGACGCTATACGGTCCGATCTCCACGTCGTTCCCGAGATGAATGAAGCCGCGCCCTTCGTTCACCGTGCTGCAAGACAAGTAGGCGCGATGATCGATGAAGACGCCGCGGCCGGCCGTCATACGATCGGCCCCACGCAGGACGACGCCTCCCGCGAACGTTACGTGGGGAAGCAGCGCACGCTGCTCTTCATCGGCGAGCGCGATCCGTAACGCATTGCGCGCCGCGCGCGCGATCGTCGCAAGGTGCGCAACAGGCGACCGCTCCATCATTCCGAGCATACCCACGCACGCGAATGTTCTTTAGGCCAAGGGACCCCAAAAGCGGCGCGCATTTGCCCGCGTCCTCTTCCCATGCTGCACCTTCGCAGCACTGCGGCAAGGCCGGTACGATGGGCCCGGTTATGCGTGACGCATCCCGCGCGCTGAACTGTACGAACCGCGGCATTCGAACCGACCTGCGCTTCGGTTTGCTAACGTCAACTTCGAATCATCAACAAGCACGAGCAGCAGAACGTCACCCGGAGACGGGTTTTGGCTTAATGCGACGGTAAAAGTCCCCGAAGAGATCGACCCCTCGCCGCCGTGCGATTGCACGATGGACGGTCGCTCGCTTCCACCGGGCGACACTGCGCGAGTCCTGTCGTTATTGCTTGTCGGCGCGTACGGAGACTGCCCGCCATGTGAACACGCCGTAATCAGTGATACGAGCACAAGTGCCGCTGCGATCTTTCTCATCGGTCCTTCCCTCGCTTACGTGCGGGTTAAGGGAGTTGCTATCGGACGGTGCTAGTGCTCGCCTCTCACCGACGGATACGTCCGGCCGCCGGGCGGCCAATGCCTGCGCGCATCGAAGGCCCATGCACCCACACATTTCAGCCAGATTCCGCCACCTATGATAAGACCTGGCTCGCGCGAAATACAAGTACGATCGGGAACCGGCAAAGAGGAAAGAAGAGGCGCTAATCAGTCGCACGGCTCGTTCGGTGTAGCGTTGGCCGCGCGTTAGCGACCGCACGAGGCTCGTGAACGAGACTGCGGCTCTAGCCACACGCTCCGATTTAACCCGCCGGGACGAGTGGCAGCGACTCAGGTGCGAATCGCACGACGCCTGCGAACTGGCACTACTTGGCGTACGGCGTCGCAGTGAAATAGGGCCTGCGATCGCTCGTCCCGATGCTACTCCGTGTTGCGCAGTAGGAGCCAGAACGTCGGCGACTCGACGAGGAAGTCGGGAAGGCCGCTGCGGCGGATTGCGTAGCGTTCGACCGTCGAGCGGCCGGCGAGGTGCGCGCCGACGCGCACGATGCGACGCTGCTCGGCTGAATGGATCGCCGTCCCCATGCGATAGCCGATGTAGGCGGTGAACCCGAAATAGATGATCGCCAGGATTCCGATCAGGGCGAGCAGCCGGCCGATGAAACGCATCGCCGCCCACCTTCTACTCGAGCGGGCGCCTTGACCTACCCCAGCAGGGGAGACCGAGCGGGCGCGTAACGCCTTTGCATGCGGTTACGTCGCTTTCATGGCGCCCTTTTGGCCTTTGCCGGCGCCTTCGCCATCCTTTCGATCTTGACTGCGAGCGCGCAGCAGCCCAACGCAAACGCAGCATCGTACACGAGCGCGAGCGACCCGGAGACGCTCTTCCTCGATGCACGTCAAGCGGGCCGCGGGCTCATGGAATCGCACATGACCATCCCCGTGCGCGCCGGTGAGTTCACGTTCGTCTACCCGGAGTGGATCCCGGGCGAACACTCCCCGAGCGGTCCGCTCGAGGACGTCTCGCAGATGCGCGTCACCGCGAACGGCTCGCCGCTGCGCTGGATGCGCGATCAAGTCGACATGTACGCGTTTCACGTTCACGTTCCCAGCGGCGTAACGCACATCGACGTCAGCTTCACGGTCATCCTCAACGCGCCCAGCCCGATGTCGACGAAGAACCTTGCGATCGTGAACTGGAATCGCGTCCTGTTCTATCAAAACGACACCGCTTCGAAAGACGACTTCGTCAAGACGACGCTCGTGCTGCCGCCGGGATGGGACTTCGCAAGCGCACTGCCCGTCGCAAGCCGCAACGGCGATCGCGTTGACTTCCAGACCGTCGCGCTCAACCTGCTCGTCGATTCGCCGCTCGATATGGGACGCTATTACAAGCACATCGTCCTCTGGCAAGGCGACGGAACGGAGCAGATGCTCGACGTCTTCGCCGATCATCCGCAGGACCTCGACTTCTACCCCGGCCTTCTCGACGAATACAAGAATATGACCCCCGAGGCGCTCGCGCTCTACGGATCGCGTCACTGGAACGTCTACCATTCGCTGCTGACGCTTTCGAGCGCGATCCATCCGGAGGGCATCGAGCACCATCAGTCGAGCGATAACCGTGCGCCCGAGGATTTCATGACGAACCCGGCCTGGCAGCTCGCGGGCGGCGACCTGCTTACGCACGAATTTTCACATTCCTGGAACGGAAAGTACCGCCGGCCGTTCGATCTCTGGCAGCCGAACTTCCAAATTCCAGAGCACGGCGAGCTGCTGTGGGTCTACGAGGGCATGAACCAGTATCTCGGCGACCTCCTCTCCTTCCGCATGGGCATTCGCAAGCCGTCGGAGTACCCCGAGTATCTTGCGTCGATCTATGCGCGCATGGATGCAGAGACCGGCCGCGATACGACCCCGCTCATCGATCTCACGACCGGCGCGCCGTACTACTACAGTTTCGGCGGGCCGTACGGACAACTGCGCCGCGGCGCCGGCGACTTCTACACCGAGGGTGAACTCATCTGGCTCGATGCCGACACGATCGTTCGCGAACTCTCGCACGGCCGCAAGTCGCTCGATGACTTTCTCCATCTCTACAGCGCTCCGGCCGTCACCGGGCCGATCACGAAGACGTACACGCGGGAGGACATCGAGCGTTTGCTCGATGAGGTCCAGCCGTACGACTGGCACGGATTCTTCGAGCGCTACGTCTACGACATCTCGCTCCATCCGCCGCACGACGATTTCGCGCGCGCGGGGTGGCGCCTCGTCTGGAACGACCACCCGAATGCCTTCATCGAAGCGCGTGAGAAGACGCGCCACTTCGACGACGAGAGTTTCGGAATAGGATTGACCGTGAACGACAAGGGCGTCGTCATGGACGTTGCGGACGGCTCCGCTGCCTGGAGCGCGGGCTTAGCGCCTGGGATGACGATCGTTGCCGTCGACGGGCAGACCTACTCTACGGAGGCGCTTCACTACGCGGTCGAGCATGCGACGCACGACACGTCCGCAACGCCGTTCGTCGTGGAGCAGAACGGCTGGGTGAGCACGTACGACGTCGACTACCACGACGGCCTGCGCTATCCGCACATGGAGCGCATCCCCGGCGTTGCGGACATGCTCCTAGAGATCATGTCGCCACACCGCGGACGATAGTCGCTATCGGCCCGCGCTTTCGAGCTGCGCCAGACGCGCCTGCCCTCGCTGTGCCTGTCCGATAAGGTCTTGCGCGACGGCATTCTCCGCCGCGGTCGGGGCCGTGTAGCTGAGATCGAGTGAGGACGCAAGATACGCGAGGTGGCTGCGCAGCTTCGTCTCGTGGAGCAGACTGCCTTCGCTCGAATGGATGTCGAACTGCACGAGGTCGGCGATCTCCGCATCGAGCGCCGAACGCGCCGCGCCGTGGAGCCGCTCGCGCACTGTAAGCGCGCGGTCGATGCTCCGATCGAGAGCGTCGAGCGACGCATGGATCTCAAGGGCGAGCGCCAGCCGCGCGGCGAGCGCGCTCGCGTCGACATGCAGACGGGGATCGAGCGCAACGTCGAACGTCTTCGAAGCGCTTGCGCCGCCGTAATGGAGCGTCACCGTATAGGTTCCCGGAACGACCTGCGGACCTTGCACGGTGTCGTCGAGACCGCCGGCCGCGACCGGCGGATGGAAGCCGCGCACTTCGGTTGCGTCGGGATAGCGCAGGTCCCACGTATAGCTGCGCTCTCCAGGCTTAAGCGTCACCGTGCGGATCACGCTGCCGCTACCGTCGGCAAACGATAGCGACGCATTGCGCGCTTCGCCGTTGCGGGGAAGATCGAAGAAGACGGTCACACCGAACGACGGGTTCTCGCCGACCGCTGGAATGAAACGCGCATACGGACTCGAGCCATACGCGTGGGAGAGCCAGGCGGTCTGCGGCGCGTAGAGTCGCGCGCCGCCGGCCTCGGCCGCGCTGCGATCCGCGACCTGCTCGACGAGCGCGAGGTTGTCGAGGACCCAGAACGAACGTCCGTGCGTCGCGACGACGACGTCGCCTTGGCGCGCGTTGATTGCGATGTCGCGCACTTGCACGTGCGGAAGGTTGAGCCCCAAGGGCCGCCACGAGTCGCCGCCGTTCAGGCTGACGTAGACGGTATTCTTCGTTCCGAGGAAGAGCACGCGCGCATCGCTGGGATCCTGGCGGATCGCAAAGAGATACTCGTCGCTCGGCAGGCCGTCACCGATCGCGCGCCAATGCCCGCCGTAATCGGTCGTCTCGAACACGTATGGATGAAAATCGTCGTACATGTATCGCGACGCGGTGAGGTACGCGGTCCCCGCCGCAACGCGCGACGGCTCGATGCTGGAGATCTTCGCCCACTGCGGCAGCATCGGCGGCGTTACGAGGCTCCAGCGTGCGCCGCCGTCGGTCGTCACGTGAACGAGGCCATCGTCCGAGCCGGCCCAGATGACGTTCCCATCGACGTACGAGACCGCTAGGGACGCCATCCCGGGAAAGATCTCGGCGCTCGATTGATCGAGGTCGATCGGTCCGCCGCTGGGCATCTCGGTGCTCGCGACGTTGCGCGTGAGATCGGGACTGATCTGCTGCCACGTCCGTCCGTCGTCGCTGCTCTCCATCACATACTGCGCGCCCGCGAGCAGCTCGTGCGGATTGACGGGAGAGAAGAGAATCGGATGCGTCCAACCCCAGCGATAGCGCAGTTCATTCGACGCCGCGCCTTCCTGGTAGAGCGGCCACGCGCTTATGCTGCTATATTCGCCGACGCCCATGTCGTACCGAAGGAAGATGCTGAAATAGCCGCTGCCGTATGTCACGTTCGGATCGCCGGGCTGCGGCGCGACGAACGTGCTTTCGCCGTACGCGACGCGCTGCCAGTCGCCGACGGGAATCAATCCGTCCGGCGACGCGCTCGGCCCTTCGAAGGAGCCCTCATCCTGCTGCGCGCCGTAGACGTGAAACGGGAACTCATCGTCGAGCGCGACGTGATAGAACTGCCCCGTCGGCTGATTGTGCTCTTCGCTCCACGTTGCGCCGGAATCCGTCGAAACCGTCGCTCCGCCGTCGTTTCCTTCCAAGAGAACGCGTGGATTGCGCGGATCGATCCAGACGACGTGATTGTCGCCGTGCGGCGTGTGGAGCATCGTCCATTTGCGCCCGCCGTCGTGCGACACCCAGAGGGCGTCGACCTCGGGCGCGTAAACGGTGTTCGCGTTCGTCGGATCGGCGAAGATGCACATGTAGTAGAACGCGCGCTGGCGCAGTTTCCACTCGTCGTTCACGCGGTGCCAGCTCGCGCCGCCGTCGTCGGAGCGAAAGATGCCGCCGTCGTGCGCTTGCACGATCGCATAGACGACGCGCGGATCGCTCGCTGCAACGCTCAATCCGATGCGTCCGAGAAGGCCGCGCGCGAATCCCGGCGCGTGCGTGATGTTCGTCCAGTGCGCGCCGCCGTCGGACGTCTTGTAGATGCCGCTTCCAGGCCCGCCGTCTTGCAACGTCCACGGCGTCCGGTAGACTTGCCACATCGCGGCATAGAGAATGCTCGGATCGCGGGGATCCATGACGACGTCGACCGCGCCGGTCTTGTCGTCGACGTAGAGAACGCGGTGCCAGGTCGCGCCTCCGTCCGTCGACTTGAAGACGCCGCGCTGCCTATTTGGTTTGAAGACGTGTCCGAGCGAGCTTGCGTAGAGAACGTTCGGGTCGCGCGGATCGACGACGATCGCGCCGATCGTGTGGGTGCTTCGCAGACCGGCGTATTGCCACGTTCTTCCGGAGTCGCGCGAGCGAAAGACACCGTCGCCGGTAATGAAGTCACCGCGAATATCGCTCTCGCCCGTTCCGGCGTAGATAACTGCCGGATTCGACGGCGCCACCGCAATGGCACCGATGCTGTCGCTGCCCGACGGGAACCTGCCGTCGGTGATATTGCGCCAGACCAGGCCATAGTCGGTGCTCTTCCAGATGCCTCCGTCCACGCCGCCCATGTAGAAGACGCCTCTGGCGGGAACCCCGGCAACCGCGACGACGCGGCCTCCGATCGCCGGGCCGATGCTGCGCCAGTGCAGCGAGCCCAGCGTCTGCGCCTGAAGGGGAGCGCTCAAAAGCGCAACGAGCAGCACGAATCTCCACATGCTCGCTTGGATTCTCCGAATACGGCCCCTGTCATCCCGAGCGTAGGCGCGCAGCGCCGGAGTCGACGGACGAGGGACGAGGGACAGCCTACTGCGGCGAGAGGAGGTAGCCGCTCACCTTTCCCGCGGCGTCGATAGACATGTGCACGTTCAACGTGATGCCGCTGCTGAATCGCACGCGCCATTCGTACGTCGTTTGCGAGCCGGTCGTGCGTTTTCCGCGATAGATCCACGACGTCGGCGTGCCGAGCGGCGCGAACTGCGCTTTGGCTCCCGCGACGACTTGCGGCGTCATCGCCGCGTTCATCGACGCATCGAACTGAGAACGATCGAGGTTGCCGCTCAGAAACTCTGCAAGCAACGCTTTCGCGCGCGCGGTAACCGCCGGATCTTCTCCCGCGACCGGTGCGGCGCTCGCTGCCGCCAGCCGTGGATGGAGTCCGCCGAACTCGGCATCCGCGATCGCGTCGGCATCGCCCGCGGTCGTGTTGATGAGCGCGATGATGAACTGATGCTGGCGCGGAAAGACCTCGTTGCTCGCGATGAAGCCGAGCGTGCCGCCGTTATGCCAGATGCGCGGCTGTCCGTCGTAACGATCGACGACCCAGCCGAACGCGTAGTGCACGCCGGGGCCGAACGCGGGCAGCGGTCCCGGCTTCGTCATGAGCGCGAGGTCGCTGCGATCGACGATCTTTCCGCCGAAGAGGGCGATGTCCCAGCGCGCGAGATCGCTTGCGGTCGAGACGATCGCACCGGCCCCGCGCGCCCAACCCTTGAACCCTCCGTCGTTTTCGGCGGGGCGAACGGCGCCGTGAAAGTGCAGGTAGCCGGTCGCCATGTCCGCGATGCGCCCTTCGTCGTTCATGAACGACGATTCGCGCATGCCGGCCGGCGCGAAGATATGCGTCCGGATGTAACGCTCCCACGGCATGCCGGAGACGAGCGTGACGACATGCCCTAAAAGCACGTAGTTGCTGTTGCTGTACTGGAACTTCGTTCCCGGCTTGAAGTTCAGCGGCTTGCCGCGCAGGAGCGCGAGAATGCTATCGAAACTTCCCGAGCGCGCGAGCGCTACCGTCGTTCCATGGAGTTTTATGAGCGCGCGAAAGCGCGGCGTGTCGGTATAGTTCGGAATGCCGCTCACCTGGCGCAAGAGCTGCAGGAGCGTAACGTTGCGCCCCGCCGCGTACTGCGGGACGTACTTGCCGAGCCGATCGTGCAGCGAAAGGAGCCCGCGCTCTCGCAACTGGAGGATCGCCGCAGCCGTGAACTGCTTGGTGATGGAGCCGATCTCGAAGCGCGTGCGAACGTCGACCGGTTGCTGCGTATCGACGTTGCGTACCCCGACGGCGACATCGGTGACGACTCGGCCCCCATCGACGACGACGAGCTGCATGCCCGGCGCATTCTGCGCCCGCACGAGCTGCCGCGGCGACGGCATCGCGGCAACGAGGGCGAAAAGCGCTACACCGGCGGCAAATTGACGAACGCGAGGCTCCATAGCAAGCGTACGTTTGCCATAGAGCCGCTCGCGCCTTGTTTATTCCTCAATACTCAAGGTAGAAGTCGACGTTCGGAAGCGTCGTCGGCCACGTCGGACCGACCTCGACGAAGATCACCTCGTGCGAGTACGCCGGAACCGTCGTCGCGTCACTCCCCCAGTACGTCAGGTCGGTCGCAGGGACGGTCGTGCTCCCCGATCCGCCGCGCGAGACTTGTCCGGAGGTGAAAACCCGCACGGGACCCGTGAAGGGACCGAACTGGTTCGAGTTCACCGTGATGCCCCACTCGTCGAAGAAGGTTTTCATCGTGTAGAGCGTTCCGGTCATGGGCACGCCGCTCGGATCGGGATCTTCGATGTGCACGATTCCGCTCTGATCGTGCGTGTGAATGTGGTAGAAGCAGGTCGCCGCATCGACGAAGCCCGGATAGCTCGGGTATCCCGAGCCCGGCGGCCCTGGATTCTCCATGCCCAGCCCCATTGGAAGCGCCACCTGCGCTCCGTTAACGAAAAGCCCGAGATAGACGTGAACGTGGTAGTTGTTCGACATCGTCGTATCGCACGTCACGCCGTCGACGGGCTGCCCCTGGCCGCCCGAGGCCGTGTCTCCCTCCGTCGGCGTGAAGTCGCCGGTCTGCCCGAACGACGCGCCCGCATAGGTGTCGATCGTCTGCGTTGAGCTTCCCGGCGGCGTCGGCGACGCCGTCGCGGTCGGCGCGGGGCCTGGAAGAACCGGCCCGGAGCCGGAGCCGCTGCTGCCCCCCCCGCAGGCGACGAGCAAACTTAGTGAAGCAGCCGCAGCGGCGGCGACCAGGGTCGTTCGACGTGCCATAGTCCTCGCATCGTACGGTACTCACGCAGACGCGGGGAGGACGAGCACGCTTACTTTCCGGTGACCTTTTGGGCCCTTCGAAAGGGAGCGTCCGCCCCATCAAATCCACGCAGCGAAGCCGGGTCGCGCTGGAGCCAGTTCTCAGGTGCATAACGCGCCCGCGCATCGACGGCGTGCAGCGTGTAGGCGTGTCGAGATCTCGACGAACGGTTCGGCGCGCTGTAGTGCGCAAGCATGCCGCTGAAGACGACGAGCGTCCCGGCTGCGACCTCGAGCGGCACCGCTCGATCGAGCGACGGCCACGGTGTCGGATCGAGGCGCTCCATCACCGTCTCTTGATCGCGGACGCTAAAGCGCTCGCGAAGCGGCCCACGATGTCCGCCGCGATCGATCCATAGGCAACCATTATCCCGGTTCGCATCTTCGAGCGCGAACCAGAACGCGGTGACGCTTGGAGGATCGGTGACGAAGAACGAGGCGTCTTGATGCCACTTCACCTCGCCGCCGATTCTGGGCTGCTTGAAGATGTACATCGACTGGTAGAGCAGCGGCGACTGCAGGCCCGCAGCAAGAGCGACCTGCGCGAGCGCCGCGCCGTGCGAGAACTCGTCGAATACCGCGTCGAGGTCGTGCATCGCGTGGCCGATCTTGTTGATCGCTTGCGCTTTTGGAACGCGCAGACTTCCGTTTTCGTCGAACGCTTCTTCCTCGAAGAAACACCGAACGCTCGCCGCCGACTCCAAGAAGTATGCGTTGCTGCGTTTTGCCTGATCGTGCGTCGAGAAGACCGCGCCGCCCTCGCTCGAATCGAACGCCTCGACGATCGCCTCCGCCCGCGCGCGAAGGCGCGCGATTTCAGAGGGCAATTTGAAGGCGGGGATCACGGCGTAGCCGTCCTTCTGGAACCGCTCGAGCATCGCGTGGCCTTTGACGAGACCGCGCAAACTCCGCCCGCTCGCGCTCCCAGCGAGCATGTGGCAGGATGCGGCTCGTGACGCGTGGCGCGAGGATTGCGGCCTGGAGCGTTGCGGCGGTCGTGGCCGTCATTCATATTCTGACGGCCGGACGCTACGATTTCTTCAGGAACGAGCTCTACTTCATCGTCTGCGGACGACATCCGGCGCTGGGGTACGTCGACCAGGCGCCGCTCGTTCCGCTCATCGCGGCGCTGACGCAGTCGGGCGGCCACAATCTCTGGCTCTTGCGCCTGCCGGATATCCTCGTCGCGGTCCTCACGGTCCCGCTGACCGTCGCCTTCGCGCAGCTTCTCGGCGCGAGCACGCGCGGCGCGTGGCTTGCCGCGATCGCTGCGGCAGGCGCGGCGCTCGTGACGGCGATGACGGCGACGCTCTCGACGTCGACCTTCGAGCCGCTCACCTTCACCGCCGTCGCGTACTTCGTGACGCGCGCGATCGTGCGCAAAGAGCCGCGCGCGCTCTGGTGGGCCGGCATCATCGCTGGCTTGAGCTTCGAAACGCGCTATGGCATCCTGCTCTGGGCAGCGGCGCTCGTCGTGGGCCTTGCGCTCGCGGGGCCGCGCTCGGTCTTCCGCTCGCGGGACGCCTGGATCGCCCTCGGCTTGGGCATCCTCATCGCGCTTCCGAACGTCGCATGGCAGGTGGCAAACGGATTGCCTTTCCTCGCGCTCGTGCGCAACGACAGCGCGGGGAATCTCATCGG
>JBOHTS010000056.1:0-2705 GCA_050733755.1 Candidatus Tyrphobacter sp.
CTGCGGGTTCATGACGATCGCCGTGCCGTCCGCGGCGTGATAGCGTGCGATCTGCTGTGCGAGCGCCTGCTGCGCGACGAACTGCAGGTACGAATCGATCGTCAACTCCACCGAGAGCCCGTCGCGCGGCGGCTTGACGATGTCCTCGGGCGTGACCGGAATCGGCCTCCCGTCGTCGTCCTCCTGCACTTTGACGCGGCCGAACTCGCCGCGGAGCACGTCGTCGTACGAGTACTCGATCCCGGCGAGTCCTTCTTCGTCGATACCGACGTAGCCGAGAATCGTCGATGCGAGCGTGCCGACCGTGTCGACGCGCCGTCCGGTCACCTCCTGTTCGATGCCGATTCCCGGCAACGCGAGTGCCGCAACGCGCTCGACCTCGTCGTGCGGCACCTTGCGCGCGATGTAGACGAACTGCGCTTTGGGATCGTGCAGCAATGCGACCGTCTCCGTACCGAGCCGGCCCACGACCGCCGCAAGGCGCGCAGCGGTCTGACGAACGTTGCCGATCTCCGCGGGATCGGCGTAGATCGATTCCGACGGCAGCGATCGCACGAGCTCGTTACCGTCGCGGTCGAGAATCGAGCCGCGGTGCCCGGCAATCGTGATCGTGCGCGTGCGCTGGCTGTACGCGTCCTTCGCGTATGCCGGCCCTTTGAGGATCTGAACGTCGTAGAGCCGCCACACGAGATAGAGCGCGACGACGAAGCAGACGTAGAAGAAGAACTTCGCTCGAGCGGGCGCGATTTTCGAGAACGCTCGTTTATGCATCGAGCGCCTGCGCTACCTCAAAAGGAAGGCGAGTGGGCTTTGCGGAGCCGGTTTGCGCGTGAGGCTCACGCGGACGAACTGCGTCGGCTGGACCATTCCGAGGGCCGCGGCGACGGTCGCGAGACGCTCGTCCGACGTCATCGACGCGATAACGTCGTCGTTCCTGCCGACTTGTGCTGCAAGCGCGGCTCGCTGCGCCTGCGCTCGGTCGACCGCGTAGGACGTCGCGGTGATGTTTGCAACGAGCAGGACGTAGGAGAGCGCGACGACGAGGAGCGCGCCGACGAACGCGACGATCCGCCGGATCGACGCATGACGATTCGCAGCATTGCGCGCAATTCTTCGCTGCGTCGCCGTGCGGGCGGTGCGTGCATTGCGGATGCGCGCCGGAGGCGCCTCGAGTCGAAGTGCGGTCACGATGCTTTGCGCTCCCCCGCCCGAAGCTTCGCACTGCGCGAGCGTGGATTCTCGGCGATCTCCGACGCATCGGGGCGAACGGGTTTGCCGGTGAGCACGTCGATGCGCTCGTCGGATCGAAGCATCTGCTTGACGACGCGATCTTCGAGCGAGTGGAAGCTGATCGCGACGATGCGCCCGCCGGAGCGAAGCGATCCGATCGCCGCGCTCATTCCGTCTTTGAGCGCGCCGAGCTCGTCGTTTACCGCGATACGAAGCGCTTGAAAGACCCGCGTTGCGGGGTGAATGCGCTCGCGCCGTCCGCTCGTATGCACGACGCCGGCGACGAAGCGCGCGAAATCCGTCGTCGTCTTCGGCAGCGCTCCGCGTTGCCTGCGGGTCACGATCGCACGAGCGACGCGTCGCGCCGCGCGCTCTTCGCCGAACGTGAAGAAGATGTCGGCGAGCTCGCGTTCGCTGGCGGTTGCGAGAACCTCGTACGCGCTGCGTCCCTCGTACCGGTTCATGCGCATGTCGAGCGGCGCATCCTTCGTCATCGAAAAGCCGCGGCTCGGATCGTCAAACTGCATCGAAGAAACCCCCAGGTCGAAGAGCACGCCGTCGACGCATCCGATCCCGAGCACGTCGAGGATCGCTCGCAGATCGCGAAAGTTGCCGGACACGAACGCGAATGACGCGCTTTCCATCGTCGCGGCACGAGCCGTCGCGCTCGCATCCGTATCGATCGCAACGAGCCGCCCCGATCGCAGCGCCGCCACAATCGCCGCGCTGTGGCCGCCGGCGCCGAACGTCGCGTCCACATAGATCCCGTCCGGGCGAATCCGAAGGTACTCGATCGCGGACGACGTGAGAACCGGCGTGTGCTCCATGCGCGTCCACCGTCACGAGAGTCCCAGCTCCCCGAAGAGGTCGATCTCGCCGCTCGGCTGCGCGTGCTCCCCGAAGCGCTCCTTGGCCCATATCTCGACGCGAGTCAGTGCGCCGACGCAGACGACGTCGCGTTCGATTCCCGCGTATGCACGCAACGCGGGCGGGATCAAGATCCGCCCCTGTGAGTCGCAGCCGACGTCGTCGGTGTGCGCGAAGATCGAGCGGACCATCCGCCGGAAGGCGTCGTCCTTGCGCGGCGCGGCCTCGAGCCGGCCGCAGAACTCCGCCCATACGGGGCTCGGGTAGAGCGCCAGACACGGATCGGGACGCGCGATCGTGAGGACGAAGCCGGCGCCGAGCCGCTCTCGAAAACGTGCGGGGACGACGAGCCGGCCCTTCTCATCGAGAGCGTGCTCCACCAGGCCCGACAGGCGCGGCGACTCCGGCAATTGTCCTCCCCATGGCTCCACATGGTGCCACTTTCACCCACTATACGCAGCAATGCCACCCTCTGCAAGGCCGGGCAGGCGGCGCCGCATACAAGGCACGACCTTGGGGCAAAACGAAAAGCGGATGGCCATGCCGAGGCTCGCCTCGATTGCGACCGTGCTCTGCCTGCTCTACGGCTGCGGCGGCGGTGGATATCT
>JBOHTS010000057.1:0-2991 GCA_050733755.1 Candidatus Tyrphobacter sp.
TGGGTGCGCAAACGTCGTGGCGCGCCGGCGGCCTGATGGTGCCATTTTTGCCGGAGACGCCGGAGCGTAAGCCCGATCTACCGCCGGGCGACGCGCCGGCCGGAGCGCCTGTGGCAGAGGCGCCGGAGAACGACGCCTGGGTCGAGGCCAAGACACTTGCCGCAACCGTCGAGGACCACGAACTCGTCGATCCGACGCTATCGAGCGAGCGCCTGCTCTATCGGCTCTTTCATGAGCGTGGCGTGCGGGTTTTTTCCGCGCAGAGCGTGAAAGCGGCATGCCGCTGCTCGCGCCAGCGCATCGCCAATATGCTCAAGCGCTTCACGCCGCAGGAGCGCGCCGACATGGTCGGCGACAACGGCAAGATCGGCGTCACTTGCGAATTCTGCTCGACCTATCGCGAATTCGAGCCGTCGGAGCTGGAGTAACAGCGAACGTAGCTCTCACCCTGAGGAGGTGAAAGCTGCCGTCTCGAAGGGCGGCGGCAGTGGGCTCGTCCTTCGAGACGCGCCTTTCAGGCGCTCCTCAGGACGAGGGCGGGCAGCTGCAAAACTCCTCGCGCCTATAGCCTTGCGCATAAAGCAGCGCGGTAAGGTCGGCGTAGTCGATCCGCGCGCCGGCCGTGGCGGCGACGGCGGGTTGTGCATGGAAGGCAACGCCGAGGCCGGCGGCCGCGAGCATAGCGACATCGTTGGCGCCGTCGCCAACGGCCAGCGTTTCCGAGGCCGCGAGGCCGAGCTCGGCGGATAGCCGCTTGAGCGCGTCGCGCTTGGCAAATTCGCCGCGCACCGGTTCGGCGATCTTGCCCGTCAGCCTGCCGTTCTCGACGATCAGCACGTTGGCTTCGCCGGTATCAAAGCCGAGCCGTTCGGCGAGCGGCAGCGTGAATTGCGTAAATCCGCCGGTGACGAGGGCAGTGAACGCGCCGTGCGCGCGCATCGTCGCAACCAGCGTCGCAGCGCCAGGCGTCAACGTGATCCGCTCGGCGAGCAGCCGATCAATCGCCGCGACATCGAGCCCGGCGAGCAACGCGACGCGCTCGCGTAGAGCCCGCACGAACTTGATCTCGCCGCGCATGGCGCGGGCCGTGATCTTGGCGACGCGATCCTTGATCCCTAGGAAATCGGCGAGTTCGTCGATGCATTCCTGGGCGATCATCGTTGAATCCATATCGGCGACGAGCAGCTTTTTGCGCCGTCCGGCGACGGGCTGAACGATCACGTCGACCGGCATGCCTTTCAGCGCCCGGCGCGTATCCTCGATTAGGTCCGCCGGTTCGTCTTGGCCGCGCGGCGTAAACGCAATATCGGCCGCGATGCGCTCCGCGAGCCATTGCGGCGCTTGCGCGCCGGGCAGACGTCGCGCCGTCGCGTCAATGAGCCTTTCATTGAGCACCGGACGCTCCGGTGCGCAGACAAGTGTTGCGACATGGGTCATGGGATTCCGTACCAGGCAGGGAAGGTAGCTGCGTGTGTTGTCAAAATGCGCGCCAAATGCCGACGAACCATATGGGAAGATATATCTTGCGTTACATCTCTTGATGAGCTATCTAAAGATATATCTTAACACAAAAGGAGAACTGGAATGCACGGACATTGTGAATCTTATGGCGAGAAATGGGCCGCCGGCCGTCATCGCCGCAGCGGTTTCGGCGGCTTCGGTTTCGGCGGACGCCAACGCGGTTTCGGCGGAATGGGGGTCGACGATATCCTGCGGGCAAAACGGATGCTGGCGCAGAACGACCTGCGACTGATCGCACTTTCCTTCATCGCCGAAGCGCCCCGCCATGGCTATGAAATCATCAAGCTCGTGGAAGAAAAAACCGCCGACTGGTACAGCCCGAGTCCCGGCATTGTCTATCCGACGCTCACCTACCTTGAGGAAGCCGGTTACGTCACGGCGGCGACGGAAGGGAGCAAGAAGCTCTACACCATCACCGATGATGGCCGCGCCTATCTCGCGGCCAATCGCGACCTCGTCGATGTCGTGCTCGACCGCTTGGCGACGCTCGGCGAGCGCGTGGGTCGCTGGCGTCGCACGGTCCGCGAGCGGGAGAATCGCCGCGACTTGACGCCCCTGGTCGAGGCCGCGCTCGATCATTTACGTGAGACCGTCGGCAAGCGCCTCGAAGGTGACGCAGAAGCCGAAGCAAGCCTTGTCGAAATTCTCGCTCGCGCCGCAGCCGATTTACAGCGCAAATGAAGTTTTCGTCTCGGGGTGGGCCTCGAAGCTTAGGCTTCCGCCGGCCGCCGAGGCGCTTCCCTTGTCGGTAGCCATTCGGACTGGCTAGACGCGCGCGTTATTAGCTGGAGACTTTCATCTTTGGTGCCTGTCTCCGCCATCCTCATCGCCGGCCCGACGGCGAGCGGCAAGTCAAGGCTCGCGCTGCGCCTTGCCGAGCGCTTCGACGGGGCGCTCATCAACGCCGATTCGATGCAGGTCTACCGCGACCTCGCAATCGTGACCGCGCGGCCAAGACCTGAGGACGAGGTACGCGCGCCGCATCTTCTCTTCGGCCACATCGATGGTGCAGTGAATTATTCGGTCGGGCGTTATCTCGAAGATGCCGCGGTGGCGCTTGCGGAGCTACGCGGCCGGCTGCCGGTCTTCGTCGGTGGCACGGGACTCTATTTCAAGGCGCTGACGCAAGGGATCTCGGACATTCCGCAGGTGCCGAAGGCGCTGCGCGCCGAGCTGCGCGCGCGGGCCGAGGGCCTGACCGCAGCCGAGCTACATGCCGAACTTGCTACCCGCGATCCCGCGATGGCCGCCAAGCTCCGGCCCAGCGACCCGCAGCGCATTCTGCGGGCGCTCGAATTCCACGCGGCGACGGGACGGAGTCTCGCCTCGTTCCAGAGCGCTCGACGTGCGCCGCTTGTCGATCCCGGCATATACGTCGCGATCTTCGTTGCACCTGAGCGCGCCGCGCTTAACGCGGCAATCGACAAGCGTTTCGACGCGATGCTGGCGGCCGGCGCGCTGAACGAGGTT
>JBOHTS010000058.1:0-54894 GCA_050733755.1 Candidatus Tyrphobacter sp.
CTATCGCTCTCGTTGGTACCGCTGCTTGGTGGAACCGTACGTGCCGCTACGGATGAAGGCCTCGCGGCGGCGGCTGCGCGTGGCCGGCGTTTTTTCGGAGCAGCTGCAAGAATAGATCGGCTGAACGGCGAGGGCGACTTGCGAGAAGCAGTCTTACGGGAGTGCTCGTGCCTCGTGCCGGAGGTCGATCTGAACTGGAATGCGGTAGAGCCGGCGTACGGGCAGTATGCGTTTGAAAAGATCGACGGCCTCGCCGAATTCGCGGCGATGAATCGCATGCTTCTGCGCGGTCACACCCTTCTATGGCACCTCAGCGTGCCC
Source organism: Candidatus Tyrphobacter sp. (assembly GCA_050733755.1). Lineage (GTDB taxonomy): Bacteria > Vulcanimicrobiota > Vulcanimicrobiia > Vulcanimicrobiales > Vulcanimicrobiaceae > Tyrphobacter. Next base: position 322 of record JBOHTS010000058.1, read on the forward strand.
GAGTGGGCGACCGTAGCTCTGCGTGAACGACGAGACTGGGGCATCATCGCAACGCATTTCGACTCGGTGGTGCCGCGGTACGCCGGCGTTATCGACCGTTGGGAGGTCGTGAACGAAGCGATCGACGTCGGCGATCGAGCAGATGGCTTGCGAGAGAGTATCTTTCTGGAAGCATTTGGGCCCGAGTACGTCGGTCGCGCATTCCACGAGGCTCGCCGGCTCGCCCCGCAATCGCAGTTGATCGTCAATGAGTACGGGCTCGAATACGACTTGCCGGAGGAACGCGATCGCCGGTACCTTTTCCTACAATTGCTCGAGCGCTTAAAGAATGCGGGCGCACCGATCGACGGGGTGGGAGTACAGGCGCACCTCGACCTGCGCAAGGGCCACATCGCTACGGCTTCCATTGCGGCATTCCTTCGGGAAGTCGCAGCAATGGGACTCTCGATCGCGGTGACGGAACTCGACGTGAAAGAAGCCGATTATATTGCGCCGATGGAGACTCGAGATCGACTGGTCGCGGACGAGGTTCGCCGCTATCTGGACGTCGTTCTGGCCCAGCAGGGCATTACCGGAGTCACGACGTGGGGACTAAGCGATCGACACTCCTGGCTCGAAGTAATCGCAGCCGACTACGCTCGTTTTCCAGGCGCGTGGACGCATGGCGACGGACCCGGCTTGAACCGAGGCCTTCCACTCGACTCCTCCATGCGGCGCAAACCCATGTATTACGCAATACGAGACGCGCTGTCGGCGTAGTAGGGCGAAGCCTCTTACAGCGTACTATAGAGGCTAGCCCTCACATACGCGCGCGAGCCCTGACCGGACTCCCAAGTGGGCCCGGCCGAGAACTGCAACTCCGAACGATCGCTGAAGTGCCACGCTATATACGGGCCGAATTGGCGAAGATTGTATGTCGGATCGCCTTCCGAGTAGGCTTCGACGCCGACACGCCACTGCGAGTTCAACGTGTGCGTGAGGCTCAAGCGAGCCGCGTAGTCGTCAAGGCGCGTTCCGTAGAACGCATTCCAATCCGTTCTCCAAGGCCCACTCACGTCTCCGCCATCGATGCTCGCAACGGGCTCCATCTGCTCGCCGCGCCTCCGGTTCGTCTGACCGTATCGCGAAAAGTCCGAGTCGGCGTACCGAGCGCCCAAGCCGAAGTCGCTCCAAAAACCACCCGAAGAGAATTGATACACCGCATCGAGCTCGTCTCCCGCGAAGTGGGCATTAACGAGCCCGCTTGCGTTGACGTATGAGTAGCTGCCCGCGAACACGTCGTCGCGTAGCGCAAACCCCTTGCCGATGCTCGAGCCCGGTAGGGCAATCGTTGCGCCCAGGAAGCCGTAGTTCGCGAAACCACTCTGCCCTCCGGCAAAAAGCGTAACGTCGTTCGCGGCCAGCGCTGCTTCTTGCGTTCCTAGTACGCAGGCTCCCATGCCGGCGAGGCATAGCGCCAGGAGCGCCGCACGCGTTGCCGTCGAGATGGTACTCGTGTCCGTTGAACTATACGACAAGCTTTTGCCTTTCGAGTTCGAGAAGGGCCTCGCCGCTCCGATCGATCGGTGCCTTTGCGCCGGCGACCCAAGAGATTAACTCCTCCATACCAGAGTCGAACGCCCGTCGCGGCTTGAACCCAAACATTTTTTCGATCTTAGAAATGTCGGCAAAGCAGTGACGAATGTCGCCCGAGCGATACCTGCAAGTTAGCTCGGGAGCGATGCTCTTCCCCAGCATCTTCGTCAAGGCCGTTGCTATTTCCATCACGGTAATCGCGACGCCGCTGCCGACATTGAACACGTCCCAAATGCGGCGGTCATCCTCAAGCACGGTCACGAACGCGCCGGCAACGTCCCCGACGTGGACGAAGTCGCGCCGTTGCAGGCCATCCTCGAAAATCAGCGGCGGCTGACCGTTGAGGAGGCGAGAGATAAAGATCGCCGCGACGCCGGTATACGGATTGCTCAATGCTTGCCGGGAGCCGTATGCGTTAAACAAACGAAGCGCCACGGTGGGGATTTGTTGGGCGAAGCCGACGGCGAGGAACATTTCCTCATGATCGCGTTTGTTAATCGCGTAAATTGAGGCGGGCTTTAAGGGCTTCTCCTCCGAGGTTGCGATCGGGACCAACTCTTCACCGTCGAGGGATAGCTCCCAGCGACGCTCCGAAAGGCGCTCGCGATCGCGCAGAGGCGGGGCTACTATCCTTCCGCTGGACGGCACGCGATAGGCTCCTTCGCCGTAAATGGACATCGAAGAGGCGACCACCATCCGCTCGATCGTATGTCTACGCCTGGATAAGGTCTCCAACATGACCGCAGCCGTCATCACGTTGTTCCGGCTATAGTCCACGATGTTGGTCATGCTCTGACCCACGCCGACCGAGCCCGCCATGTGCACCAAGTGCGTTACGCCGTCGAGGCTTGCCTCAAAGACTCCGTCCTCGAGGATATCGCCCTTTATGCGTTCCGCCGCCGGGTTCAGATAGTTCGGCCACCCATCGGCGTCACGTTCCGCATCGCCGTGTACTTGTGCCAGTAGGCTGTCCAGAACGACGACCTCGTGCCCCCGATCGAGGAGCATGTCGACGATGTGAGACCCGATGAAGCCGGCTCCGCCGGTGACGAGGACGCGCTTGCTCAAGGTTTTATCTCTCGCTCTTCTTCCGCCGCGGTCTCCCATGGCGGACCGACGACGCTCCCTTCCGTCGACCCTGCGGGGATTTCGCCTCGTATCACGGCGGCGTCAGGCGTTCGCGCCTCGCGCCGAAGCTGTGCGCGAACGAGGAGATTATTTGCATCTATTTTTTCCGTGCGTTCCCAGACTAGGCCCTCATCGCGAAGGTACATGCCAAGGCCGATCGCAAGGGGAACGAGCCAAAGCACCCACCAAAGTACCACGAATACCGGGTTGACGCGAAGCATATACGACACGCGTTCCTGCCACCGATTCAAAACGAGCCCAGTGCGGCGCCACGTATTCACATACAACGCCGACATCGACGTAACAAACAGCGCCAGATTCAAGCACGCGAGCGTGACGACCCACACCGGCAGGATGTCGTCATGCTTGAAGTACGTTACGAGCGCCCAAATCCCCGTAGGGATTCCGAGCGCATTGATCCACAACGAGAGACACGGGAGAAAAATGAGTCGGCACTTGAAGCGTTGGATCGGCGTGAGACCCAAATAGCGAAGCGGCCGCGCAAGAGACTGGAAGAATCCGCAGACCCAACGCTTGCGCTGGATGACGCCTCTCCACCATGTCTCGGGCACCTCTTCGATGAGCGAACTCCTGAGTATTCCGAGCCGCTTCCCGTTTGCCCAAAAGCGCATTCCCACCTCGGGATCTTCGATCGTGATCCACGGATGGAATCCACCCAATTCGAGAAGGTCCGACGCTTTGTAGAACAGGCCTTTGCCCAGGAGCCAGTAGGGTTGGCGACCGTGCGAGGAGAGGTGCGCGTACTTATAGCCATCCCACGCCATGTGGTCGAAGGCATGCCATGACGCGAACATCGTCGCGTTGAGATTTCCCGCGACGTTCTCGGCTTGCAAGACGTCGTAGTGCTTCAGCCCGATCACCGCCGCCTTGAAATGGTCGCGCGGCGGACAACTATCGGCATCGATGTAATTGATGACGACGTTTCTCTCGTTTCTCGCCGCGAGATCCGCCGCGGTCCGATAGAACGCATATACCAGCTGCCGGGTTTTCTTGGGCGGCAGATCCTTGACGCCCGCGCGCTTCCCTTGATGCCACCAATACGTCTTGGGGTTTGCGTCCCACGCGTTCCAGACGATCTCCCAAGACGGATCGCTTGTCGGGGGAATCTCCAGGATTTCCAGAAACGCGAACTCGCCCGTCAGGCGCCGCAGGCTGGCAATCGTTTCGCGATCGCTGCTGTTCGGGATCGCGATGACGCGGTACCGCTGCGCGGGATAGTCCATATGCGACAACGATAACATCGTCGTCCGCATCGTCGCTTCAAGTTCGCGTAGAACCGGATAAAACAGAACGACGTACGGCCACTCGCTCTCCGGCTCGGTGATCGGCTCGTGCATATCGACCGCGTCGGTGGGAAGACCGAAAAAATACGCGTCGACCAAAAACGTTAAAAAGTACAGTATTTGCGCGAGTGCGAACAGCACGGCAACGACTTCCGCCCACACAACAACTCCGTTCATGTCAGCGCGTATCCTTTCCGCATGCCACACTCGGTTCGAAAATGGTGTAAAGTCGACGCCAAACCGTCGCGCAATGCGACCTTGGGTTCCCAATCCAGCAGCGTACGTGCAACGTCGATCGCCGGCCTGCGGTGCGTGGGGTCATCAGGAGGCAGGTCGCGTGTAACCACGTTCAACGGGACATTCGCAAGTTCGGCGATAAGGCTCGCGAGCTCGGCAATCGTGCATTCCTCGGGGTTTCCGATATTGACGATCGCCCCGCTCAGCGCTTCGGCTTTGCCAAGCCGAACGACTCCGTCGACTAAATCGCTGACATAGCAGAAACTGCGCGTTTGCCGGCCGTCACCGTACAGCGTGAACGGCTCGCCGCGAAGAGCGGAGACGCAAAAGTTTGAAACGACGCGCCCATCGTCGGGTTGCATGCGCGGTCCATACGTGTTAAAGATGCGCGCGATGCGTCCGTCTATGCCGAGCGTGCGAACTGCCGAGCTCACGTATGCCTCGCCGTAGCGCTTCCCCTCGTCGTAGCACGCACGCATCCCGACGGGGTTCACGTTGCCGAAGTACGTCTCGCGCTGCGGGTGCTCGAGCGGCTCACCGTAGACTTCCGAGGTTGACGCAAACACCAACCGCGCGCCGGTCAGGACCGCACGGTCCACTGCGTGCATGACGCCGACGCCGTTCACGGCCATCGTCGCGAGGGGCTCCCGTGCATAGGCAACCGGGCTCGCAGGCGATGCGAAGTGCATGATGAGGTCGGTTTTGTCGAGGCCACGCTGCCAGTCCCAGGGACGCGAGACGTCGGCTTCGACGAACGTGAAGTGCCGGTCCGAACGAATACGTGCGAGATTTGCGGGAGACCCAGTCGCGAAATTGTCAACGCCGACGACGTAATCTCCATCGGCGAGAAGACGGTCTACCAGGTGCGAGCCGACGAAGCCGGCAGCGCCCGTGACGACAACGTTCATGCGTGCCCCATCACCGACACCGAGCCCCGCCGAGCGCGAGCGCCCTCATGCGCCACCTCGCGCCCGACTCCAACGTACTGCAGACCGGCGGCGAGGACGTCGCCGGGATCGAAGAGATTGCGGCCGTCGAACACCGTGTTCCCGCGCATCAACTTCTTCATCATGGCGAAATCGATACGCTTGTATTCGTCCCATTCGGTCGCTAAGACGACGACGTCCACGCCGCGCATCGCTTCATACATCTGCGAACAATACGTTACTTTTCCGTTGAGAATTGCCCGAGCGCTCTCGATTGCGCTAGGATCGTGCGCCGTGACCTTGGCGCCGCGGCGAACGAACGCGTCGATGAGACGAAGTGCCGGAGCCTCGCGCGTGTCGGATGTATTAGGCTTGAACGACAGTCCTAAGATCGCTATGGCCTTCCCGTCAATCGAACCGCCGGCGACTTTTACGACTTTTGCGACGGAGCGATCGATTTGAGCGCTATTCACCGCTTCGACGGAACGAAGAAGCGTCGCGTCGTAGCCGCGGCTGCGGGCCATGCCTTCGAGTGCTCGTACGTCTTTGGGAAAGCAGGAGCCACCGTAGCCGATTCCCGGGCTCATATACTGCGAGCCGATGCGACGATCCGGGCCGATGCCAAGGCAAACTGCCTTCACGTCTGCATCGACGAGGTCACAAATATTCGCGATCTCGTTGATGAACGATATTCTCGTCGCTAAAAAAGCGTTCGCCGCATACTTGATCATTTCGCTCGTGCGGGTGTCCACGATAACGAAGGGAGCATTCAGGCTTGCGTAGAGAGCGCGCAAAATCGCCTCGGCGTTTGCGCTGCCGGTACCGATGACGATGCGGTTGGGTCGCATGAAGTCTGAGACCGCCGAACCCTCACGCAGAAACTCCGGATTGCTCACCACGTCGACGTGATGGCGTCCCGCGGCATCTTCGGCAATGATTTCGCTCACGATCTCGCAGGTGCCGACGGGTACGGTGGACTTCAGCACGACGACCTTCGGCCCGTTGAGGACGCTCCCAATGGTCGCCGCAGCCTCCCGGACGGCCGAGAGATCCACGTTGCCGGACTCGTCGGCCGGGGTCCCAACCGCGATGAACACGATATCCGAAGCGCGCACTCCGCCCGGGATATCGTCGGAGAACGTCAGTCGGCCCGCGCGCTGGTTGCGCACGATCATCTCATGCAGGTTCCGCTCGAAGAACGGCGCCTCGCAGCGCCGGAGCGCCGCAATCCTCTGTACGTCGTTATCGAGGCACGCTACCACATTGCCGAGTTCGGCAAAACAGGCTCCGGTGACGAGTCCCACGTAGCCCGCGCCGATAACCGCGATCCGCCTTGGCTTTTCGCCCCGTTCCCGAGAAGAGGCGTTCGGGACGAGCCGCTGCAGCAAAGCGTCCGCAGCACCGCTTTTTAAAAGCGGATCTCCTACCGAAAAATCGAGCTCTCCTTTGGAAGTCTGCAACCGAAATTGTACTCCTACGTATCAGCCATGTACGCGAAGGTGTGGAACAGCGCCGGCCGTCCGCGATACAACAAACGCACGCGCCAACGACTTCCGGCCCCGCCTTTAAAGGGCAAGAACCAGTTACCCCCCAGCCTAAGGGCAGGTTGTCGTGTAGTCAAGACCCCGCCGGCATGCTCGCTAGAGGGACTTTGGACGCGTCGCTCCCGAAGCGAGTCTCCCTTTCATGAGGAAGCAAGCGCTATGTCGACGAGGCCAACAAGGCCGCCTTGCCCTCGAAACCCGAGCGCAGCATTTCTCGACCAAAGCGCCGCCGCGGCGTTCTCCGTCACGCCACGGCGCCCTCGTCACCTATCGCGCTGCGGGGCCCATCTCCAATTCCACCGGTGCGCCGTACGCGCTTCTCAGGCGTGAGCGGCGGCCGTTTGCGGATGAATCATTCTGAACACCGCATCCGCGCCCTCCGGCGACGTTCCGAAGGCAACGTTAAAACGGTTGTACGAGTTGATCAGCGTCACCGCGAGCGTGAGGTAGACGATCTCGCGATCGTCGAACTGCTCGCGCAGACGCGCCAGCAGATCGTCGGGCGGGCGACCGTTCGATAAGCGCGTCAGCGCTTCGGTCCACTCGAGTGCCAAACGCTCTCGCGCGCCGTACCAAGGCGCGTCGTGCCAGGCCGCGACGCCGCTGAGACGGTCGCTGCTCTCGCCGAGCGCTTGCCCCTCCCGCATGTGCAGCGCGAGGCAGAAGGCGCAGCCGTTGATCTGCGACGCTCGCAGCTCGACGAGGTTGAGCAGGTTCCGCTCGAGCCCCGACTTCGCCAGCAGAGCGCTCGTCTCCATGAAAGGGTGCATGATCTCGGGCACGACCGTTGTGTAGTTGAGTTTTGCTTCCATGACCCATCATTTCGGCGGCGAACCGCGGGACGCTTTCCCGGCCGGTTTTGCGCTCGCGTACTCGACGTCGACCTGTGCGGCGCTCGTTCGCGTATCCGGCGGCTGGAGCGTAAAAGAGACGAGCGTCGTCTCGTGTTCCCATGCGGGCTCGTAGGGCGCGCCCTCGAGCAGCGTAAACGTCCACGAGCCGTCCGCGTTGGGAACGCCTGATCCGAAGACGATCCCCGTGTTCTCGAGCGCGACCGTGTCGATGTATTTCAGGTTGCTTCCGCGCAGAACGAGGACGCCTCTGGGTAGATACGCGATCGCGCTCGTCACCTCTGGAAGCGCCGGAGCAATTGGAAAGCGCACGACGCTCTCCGTTCCATCCGCACTCGCGATCGCCGCCGTTCCGCGAGGTCCGATCGCAGCGGACGCGTCGAGCGTAAGGGTCACGGAATCGTCTTCCTCGGTCGTGCCGGTGACCGGAATGTTTCGTCCAAGCCCGTCGGTTACCGAAACCGAGTCTACGCACGAACCCATCCGAGCTTTCCCGTCGGTAAACGTGAGCGTCGCGTTCGAAGAACCGGTCACGACGCTCGGAGTCTGCCGACGCTTCAGCGTCCACGTCACGTGATGCGGTACGACGATCCGAAACTGCGGCGAATCGAAGCGGGCGAAACCCCAACGGCTTTCGATGCTCGCCGATCCGCCGCTTGCGAGCGATGCGATCTGCGCCGTCGAGAGCGTCGCCTGGTATCCCGCAATCGGATCGTACGTTGCGGGAACGTCGAACGTCTTGCCGCCGGCAGCAACGACCATCGCGTGCGAGCGAAAGTAGAGCGGCGATCCGCTAAACGGAGCGACCTCGTCGACGGTATCGCCCTGCAGACACGTCGTCGGATCAGCCGTTTCGTACGACGCGTTCGCCTTCTTCTTCCCGGCGATCCGAAAATACACGATCGTCGACGCGCGAACCGCGGAGGCGTCGTAGTCGAGCTGCTGCGAGACGTAGACGTTCGTCGTCGGCGACCCGGCGCGGATCGCACCCGGAACGAACGTGTAATGCGCGTACACCCTTCGGCGAGCCAGAAGTTGGTACAAGGCCCCGACGAGCACGCCGTACGTTGCCGCGCTCACGGACAACTGGCTGCCGATAACGGCGGCGATATCGACGCGCGGCGCGCTCTCGTAGTCGGTCGTGATCGCGCCGGCGGCGCACGCGTACTGCGTGCCCTGCGACGCATCGGTCGCAAAACAGGGCGCGCTTCCGAGGTCGGTTCCGAAGAGCGCGCGAGCTCCGGAGACGACGCGCTCCCTGCCGTCGGCAACGTCGCCGCCTTGGAGTTCCGTCATCGAGGAAAGAAACGACGCCAGGAGCGTCGATTTTGCCTGCGCGTTCGCGGAGATCGTCGCCGTCTTGAGCAAGAGTTCGCGATTCGCCATGTCGGCGATGGCATGGCGCGCCTCGGGCACGCCGTGCCCGTAGCGATTACCGCTCTCGGGAACGAGAAAGGCGATCAGGTACCCATGCCCGTCGTACGGCACTCTCCAAATGTATCCGGGCTTGTGCTTACCCAGGGTTGCGTCGCGAATGACGAACGTGGGCGGACGCTGCAGATACTCTTTATAGAGGTCGGCGACGACGAGATGCCAGCGAGGGTTCCGGCTGAACTGAATTCCCTTTGGAAAGGCGATATCGACGATATCTCCCCGCTGCAAGAACGGCACGTAGCTCGCAGGAAGCACCCGCCCGTTACGGGTGACGTCGATGGTGGCACGCACGCCGACCTGTCCGAATCGCCGCGGCGCGTTTCCAAGGAGCAGCGCGCATGCGAGCAAGACGACCGTCGTACGCCACATCTGCGCCGTCCTTTGACGCACGAAACTGCTCGCCCTCGACGGCGCGCGCATTTTTACGAGATGCGAACGCCGTCTCTCCCCTGCAAGAAAGGCGGCGTTCGGTTATGTTTCGGTGCCTACAAGGCGCCGGCGAGCGCCCAACCCTTCGGAGCTCCGATTCCGCCGGCTTGATTGTATCCGCCGGCGCTGCACGAATACGCGCCGTTGCTGCCCGACGTGCACGGCGTGAAATAGTCGTTGTAGCCCGTCGATGAAAAGAGGCTGTAGAGCGTTGGATTTAACCAACCGAGTTTCGTGCCGTGGAGTTCGTCCGTTTCGACGAAGAGCGCCACCGACGCGGGTGAAGACCACGACGTTCCGAGATACTCGCCCCAACTGCCGCCCGTGTAGACTGCGACGTAATCGAAGGGCAGCGAGATATCGGGCTGATTGCGTCCGGAAGCGATGACGCCGGCGACTCCGCTCTGCCAACTCGGAAGAGCGACGATCGTCGAGACGCCGCCGCCGCCCGCGTACCCGTCGGCGTTCCCCGCCGTCACGGACTCCAAGACGCCCGAACCGCTTTCGGTAAAGTTGATCCCGCCGATCGAGGTAAAGTACGGATCTCCGGCAGGGGCACTAACGCCCTTTTCGTTGTCGTTCGGACCGCACTCGTTCGACCCGCTGTCGCCGGCAGAGGCCGAGAACTCGACGCCCTCGGATGCGCCTTGCTCGGCGATCGCGTTCGTCGCGTCTTCGAACGACGGATCGCTGGATTCGCAGCCTCCGAATGACGAGTTCACGGCGGCCGCCTTCCCATCGCTGAGGACTTGGTTGTACGCATCCTCGATGTTTTGATCGGAGAGCGTTCCCTCGTCGTACACGATGATGTTCGCGCCCGGCGCGAGCCCTGCGATCGTCTGAACGTCGAGATCGGTCTCCGCGTCGTCTCCGCTTCCTCCGCCGTCGACGGCCTCATTCACGATCGTTCCGGTGCGTGTCACTTGCGCTGCGGAGAGGTACTGCGAAACGTAGCTCGCGTTCACCGGATCGTCGATGACGATTGCCGCGGTGTATCCGACGCCGTTGCAGCCGTGCTGCACGGGAAAGTCGAAGGGCTTCGCCAGGCCCGTTGCGAGCGTACCATACGAGTTCGTGAGCGGTCCGGCGTCCGCCGCCGTGCCCGTGCAACCGCTTCCCGGAGTCGAGGTCGGCGACGCCGTCGGCGTCGAGGTCGGTCGTGCGGTCGGAGTTGCAGTCGGCGCTGCAGTCGGCGTCGACGTCGGTTTCGTGGTGGGGGTCGGCGCAGGGGTCGGCGTGCTGCTGCCGCCGCTCAGCGTGACGTCGGCTTCACCGACGAAGAAATCGGTCGCCCGCGTTCCGCCCTGATGCGCGGTCCAAAGAACGGTCGCGTTCTTGCCTGCAAACGAGGTAAGGTTCACGGTCTCTTGCACGTATCCGCCGTTTGCATTTCTGTTCGAGAACGATTGTTCGGCGGCGCCGTTGACGGTGAGTTTCAGCGTGTCCCTCGCGCCCGCGCTGCTGCGCTCGTTCGTATAAATCCACAACTCGTACGTGAGCGTCGCCGTGCAGCCGGCGGGAATCGAAACGGTTTGCTTCAGCGTGTCCGTTTCGGAATGCGAATAGCCGTCGAGCCACGCGAGCCAACTTCCCGTGTAGGCGAGCGATGAATCCTCGACGATCACATTGGCGCTTGCCGTCCAGTCGACGTTTCCGAGTGAGAACGTCGGATTGAGGAACAACTGGCCCGAACATCCAGACGCCGCGACGCGCATCGCTGCCGGCGCCTGGCGCCCGGGTGCGCCGCCCGAGGGTTTCGAAGCGGGAACGGCGTCACGGTCGGCCATCGTGCGCGCCACGACGACGTTGCTAAGCGACGCGTCCCGCACGTACTGTGCGATTGAGGTGGGAACCGTCGCTGCGGTCAAGTTTGCAAAACGCTGGCCATAGGCGCCCTGCTGGACGGTGTGCATCTGGGTCGAGAAAAAGCGTTCGACGACCGAGCTTGGAGCGGTCGCATCGACGATCGTGCGATTCGGATAGCGACGAACGATCGTAAATCCGGCATTCTGGAGCGCGGTGACCACCGCTTGTTCCTGCTGCGGTGTCGGAGCGTAGTAATCGTCGAACTGCTCCGGGCTCAAAAATCGGGCCGCCACTCCGGCGACGCTTTGGTTCGCGACGAGCTGGTCCAACTCGGCTTGATGGTTGTAGCGCAGCTCGATCGTCACGCCGACGGGGGCGCTCGCGGCCCGCCGTCCCAAATCGCTGTAGGCGAGCGCGCCGTACGTTTTAGGAACGGAGATCATCGGCGTCACCGGTCCCGCCGCAGCAACCCCGGACTGCATCGCGGATCGTCCCGAGAGCAGCGGCGTGAGCGAAGCCGAGTGCCCGCCGCAGGCAGAGAGCATCAGCGATAAAGCGATCGCCGATGCGAGGGCGCGAGATGCCTTTTCCATCGTTCTACCTCAAAGCCGAGAAGGCGTTAGCCTGACGGCTTTATGATGCCGGGCGCTTACTCCTCTTGGTCCTGGTGAGTCCTACTTTGCCCGTCCCCCAGACGCCAGGCTCATCCTGGGCCGCCCGGCTGAAACACTGCGGTGAATAGCGTATTAACCGTTTCAGGTGACCCTGTTCCGCCGCGTCCTAGGCCCACTCGCAATCGTTGCCGTCGTTATTCTCGATGCAACGACTGCCACGCGCGCGCCATTGGCCGGTGAGGTCGCGACGACGCTCCTGTTCCTTGCCTACAGCATCTACTGCATTGCGAACTTCGCACTCTGCCGTGAGACGCACTGCGCCATCACCGGGCCGGGTTTTCTCCTTGCAGCGGGGACTGCGGCGGGGCGGATATTCGATGCCTCGATATCGCCGGGCATTCCCTGGCTCGTCTTCATCGGAGCGTACGTGCTCGGCATGGCCGTCGAGTATGCCTACTCGGCACTCAAAGGCGGGCGTTCCGCGAAGAGTTAGATGCGCGGTCTCCGAGCGCTTGCGACGGCACGATAGCGAACGCGCTGCCGCGCCATCCGCGCACGGAATCGCTCCAATTTCGATGCCCTCGGCGGGCCCGAAAGAAGCGCGAACTCCACCAATCCGGCAGCGGTAACGAGACCTTCGAGCGCCTTTGCGTTTGGTGCCCACCAGTTGGAGTCATCGCCGTTCAGTTCGTCTACTGGGAAGAACTCGCAGAACGCAGCGTCGGGCGCTCCGGGAACTTCCACCGCCTCCGTCTCGAGGCCCAAGAATCCACCGGGGGCGAGATACTCGGCGACGCGCCGCATCGCGGCGAGCGGATCCTCCATATGGTAGAGAATGCCGAGAAAGAGCACGACGTCGAAGCGCCCTAGCGTTGCCGGGTCGAGCGTCATGAAGTTGCCGACGACGGGGTCGACGTTGCTGCCCAGGACATCGCGCGCGGCGTCGAACGGCCGCCGCCCGGGCAACGTCGCCGGATCCCAGTGGCGTGAACGGTGCGGCGGCGGCATCGCAATCCCCGATGTGCGCGCGGCACGCCACGCTTTCATATATTCGATCGTATCCGTCGACCACGCATAGTCGTCGAGCGCGACGACCTTCGCCGCACCGAGCCTCTCGACCGCAAACGAAAAGAACCCATCGTATGCGCCGATGTCGAGCACGCTCTTTGCGTGCAAGTCCGGCAGCCGCAGACGCTCCAGCGTGCGATTCCACACCGCAAGCGGCGCGCGTCCGGGGGTCACGACTCCCGGCGCGAGCTCGATCGAGTGATACCACTCGGGGCACTCCGCAATCGCCGCGCGGGCACGCTCCGCGAGCGTTACTGCCACCACGTGATGCTGACGTAAGGAACGAAAAAATTCAGGTAGTTCCCCATAGCCGCGCTCTGACCGTTCCAGTGCTCGTACTGGACTCCGACGCGTACGCCCCATGGGCTCGCGAGACTTTCGCGGACGTTCAGGCCGAGATCGCCGCGAAAGATTGCGTACGCCTGCGTCGACGAGCCGGTAAGATGCGGATAGTACCACGCGCTGACATACGGCGACGCGCGCGCGCCCCAGTCCGCCCAGTGGTCCACGCCGAAGCCGAGACCGCTCAAATGGTAGAGGAGCCGCGTCTGATAGACTGGTTGAGCGTCGAAGTATCCGATGCCGATGCCGGTTGGAAGCTGCGGCCGTCCAATTTCGACGTCGAGCTGGTCGTCGTACTCGTCGTAGTCGAAGCCGGCCGTGTACGTTCTTCGCCCGTATGCGTATCGATAGCTCGATGAGAACCGATCCCAGTGCAGCGTGTCCGACAGCCTCAGATGCGGCGACACTTGGAACTCATACTGCCCGAGTGCCTGAGCCGTGAAGCCGCTCCAGTTTTTACAGAAATTGCAACCGAGGGTCGCGACGTATCCGGCTTCGCCCGCTACCGTGATATGGTTCGGCTCCGGCGGAGGCGTCGACGGCTCGACGGCAGGCGCGGGCGTTGCCAGCGCGGCAGCCAGTGCGATGGGCACGATCGTCATCACCAGCCCTTCGACGCCGCTTGCTTCCCTCCCGGACCGGTCTCTCCAACTCCTGTCAGGTTTGACCCCTACGATGAGACTGCAATGTCAGCATCATCGCATACGCTCACTGCCCCGACCGCAAGGGTCACCGCGCTCCTGCAAGGCCTCGGACGCCCGTTGCGCAAGCGCTTCCTCTTCGCCGGACTCGCGCTGCTCGCCATCGCTGCGATCCTTGCGTCGGTGAGCGTCACGCACGCACGCGCTGCCGTCGCGTACACGACGGCTCCCATCGTGCGGCAAACCCTCCTGCAGACCGTCTCTGCATCGGGCACCGTGAATCCGCAGAATACGATCACGGTCGGCACCCAGGTCTCGGGGACGATCTCCGAGATCGACGTCGACTACAACAGCAGGGTCCACAAGGGTCAGGTCCTCGCACGCATCGACCCGAGCACGTTGCAAGCGCAGCTCGATCAAGCGCAGGCACAACTCGCGCAGGCGCAGGACCAAGTCGGCGCGCAGGCCGCAACGACCGCCTCCGCTCGCGCGGGTATCTCGTCCGCATCGGCGACCGTCGAGCGCGACCAAAGCGCGCTCGCGCTCGCGCAGAACGTCGAGCAGCGCGACGCAAATCTTCTCGCGCAGGGCTACGTTGCCCGCGCGCAGGTCCAGAGCGATCGCGATTCGATCGTCGCGGCGCAGGCCGCGCTCGCAACGGCGCAAGCGCAGGTCGCGCAGGCTGCATCGGCGACGCAAGGCGGCGGCGACTCGACTGCAGCGGCACAAGAAGGCGCCGCAGCGCAGGCCGCGGTCGTGCAGCAAGACCAGTTGAACCTCCAGCGCACCGTCATCACCTCGCCGGTCGACGGTACCGTCGTCGCGCGTGACGTTTCGGTCGGCCAGACCGTCGCCGCGAGCCTCCAGACGCCGACGCTCTTCACGATCGCGCAGAATCTTTCGAACATGGAAGTCGACATCGCGGTCGGCGAGCCGGACATCGGCTCCGTGCGCGCCGGCGAGCACGTCGACTTCACCGTCCTCGCCTATCCGAACGAAACCTTTCACGGCGTCGTCACGCAAGTCCGCATCGATCCGACGACCGTGAACAACGTCGTGACCTACACCGTGGTTACGAAGGTGGATAACTCCGCCGCCCGGTTGCTGCCGGGGATGACCGCCACCGCAACGATCGACGTTGCCAGTGCCCCGAATGCGCTCGTGGTTCCTCTGCAGGCATTGCAGTACCGCGCGCACGGGACCGGCCACGCATCGCCGTGGGGAGCGACCGCTGGGGGCTCTGCGGCCCAGGCCGTCGTCTCCGGCAGCACCGGAATGATCTGGGTAGAGCGCGACGGCAAGGCCGTGCCGGTTCCCGTGCAGGTCCAACTCATGAGCGGGACGCAGGCCGCGGTGACGCCGCTGCGCGGCACGCTCGACACGACCGACGCGGTCATCACCGCCGACTCCGGCGCGCACCATGCCTACCACTCAACGTCGAGCGCGTCGTCGTCATCGCCGTACCGCGCGATGCGAGGATTCCACTAATGGCGGCGGTCGTAGCGGTTGCGGACCTGCGCAAGGTCTATGCGCTCGAAGGGCAGGCGATCACCGCCCTCGACGGCGTGACGCTCTCGATCGGCACCGGTGAGTTCGTCGCCGTCATGGGCCCCTCGGGATCGGGGAAGTCCACGTTCATGCACGTCGTCGGGCTTCTCGATCGCCCGAGCGCCGGAACCTATCGCCTCGAAGGGAGCGACGTTTCGCAACTCGACGGCGACGCGCGAGCGGACATTCGAAATCGCCGGCTCGGCTTCGTCTTTCAGGCGTACAATCTTCTCGCGCGCACGAGCGCGATCGAGAACGTCGAACTTCCGATGATCTACGCCGGCGTTCCGCAAGAGGAACGGCGCCGCATCGCACTCGAGAAGATGGAGCTCGTCGGCGTCTCGCACCTGCGCGATCACCACCCGAATCAGATGTCCGGCGGGCAGCAGCAGCGCGTCGCGATCGCGCGCTCGCTCGTGAACGATCCGGGGCTCATCCTCGCCGACGAGCCGACCGGCGCACTGGATAGCAGATCCGCGGACGACGTCATGAACTTGTTCACGCGCCTCAACGAAGAGCGCGGCATCACGATCATGCTCGTCACGCACGAACCGGACGTCGCAATGTTTGCCAAGCGCCTCGTCACCTTCCGCGACGGGCAAATCCTCTCGGATAACGAGCAACGGAGAGCCGCATGAACCTACGCCTTACCGCCCGCCTCGCGCTCCTCGCGCTTCTGCGCAATCGGTCGCGCTCACTCCTGACGATGCTCGGCGTCATCATCGGCGTCGGCGCCGTCATCGTCACCGTTGCGATCGGCGCGGGCGCACGGATCTCGGTGCAGAATCAAATTGCGAGCCTCGGCAGCAATCTGCTCGTCGTGCAGCCCGGCAGCGTCACGAGCTCGGGCGCGCGCGGCGGCTACGGCAGCGCGTCGACGCTTACGCCTGCGGACGGGCTTGCGATCGCAGCGCTGCCCGGCGTCGCCGCCGTCTCGCCAACGGTCACGACGCGTCAGCAGGTCGTCTCCGGCGGCGAGAACTGGCAGACGACCGTCAACGGCGTCGCGCCCACGTACACGTTCGTGCGGAGCTGGCCGCTCGCGTCGGGAACGTTCATCACGCAGAGCGACGTTACCGACGCCGCGCAGGTCGCTGTTCTCGGTCAGACGGTGGTTCAAAATCTCTTTCCGAGCGGCGTCTCACCCGTCGGTCAAAGCGTTCTGATCGAGAACGTTCCGTTCACCGTCATCGGAACGCTCTCGCCGCTGGGTCAAAGCGGCATCGGGCAAGATCAGGACGACACGGTGCTCATTCCGTACACGTCAGCGATGGAGCGGCTCACCGGCCAAACGACGGTGAGCGGCCTCGACGTCTCCGCGGCGAACAGCGATAAGGTCGCCGCGGTCCAGACGGAGATCACGACGCTTCTCGAGCAACGCCATCGCATCGTCGCACCGCAACCGGACGACTTTCAGGTACGCAATCTCCAGGACGTCGCCGCCGCCGCCTCATCGACCGGCGCCGTCATGGAGTTCCTTCTCGCCGGCGTCGCGGCGGTCTCGCTCATCGTCGGCGGCATCGGCATCATGAACATCATGCTCGTCTCCGTCACGGAGCGCACGCGCGAGATCGGCCTGCGCATGGCGCTGGGCGCGCGCGCGAAGACGATTCTCCAGCAGTTCCTCACCGAGGCGGTCATGCTCTCGACCTCGGGCGGAGCGATCGGCATCGTCGCGGGCGTTGCCGGAACGGTGCTCGTCTCGCTGCTCGCGAAGTGGACGACCGTGATTCCCATCTCCGGGATCGTCGCCTCGGTCCTCTTCTCGGCGCTCGTCGGCATCTTCTTCGGCTACTACCCGGCACGCAAGGCATCGCTCCTGAGCCCGATCGAGGCGCTGCGCTTCGAATGACGCGAGTTCTCGTCATCGACGACGAGCGGCGCATTCGCGAGCTGCTCGAGATGGCGCTCGCGCACAACGGCTATACCGTGCGAAGCGCCGCCGACGGCACCTCGGGACTGCGCGCGGCCAAGGAGTTCGAGCCGGACGTCGTCATTCTCGACGTCATGATGCCGCAGATCGGAGGGATCGAGCTCCTTCCGATGCTGCGCCGCGTCACCGACGCACCGGTCATCATCTTGAGCGCAAAGGGCGAGCTCGAGCATCGCGTCGAGGGATTGACGCACGGCGCCGACGATTATCTGAGCAAGCCGTTCGAACTCTCCGAGTTGACCGCGCACATCGAAGCGAAGTTGCGCCGGCCGCACATCGAGCGGTCGGATTCGCTCGAATACGACGATCTGCAGCTCGATCTGCGATCGCGAGTCGCGACGCGCGCGGGTCGCAAACTCGACCTCTCGCGTTTGGAGTACGATCTTCTCGCGACGCTCGCCCGAAGGCCGAAGCGCGTCTTCACGAAGGAAGAGTTGCTCGATACCGTCTGGGGCGACGAACGCGACGTGAGCGAAGGAGCGGTCGAGCGATACGTCTCGTACCTTCGCTCGAAGGTCGACGACGGGTTTCCGACCCGGCTCATCCACACGGTTCGGGGCGTCGGATACACGCTGCGCGCGGAATGAAGACGTTCTCGGCTTTTGCGGGACGGATCACCCGCGGCTACGCGCTCCTCGCGTGCGCCCTCATCATTCTCGTCGTCCTCGTCTCGACGATTCTCGCCTTCGTGCTCTACGCCGGAACGCTCGACGAAGCGGTGACGAACGCGTCGCAGCGAGCGACGGCAATGGCCGCGCATGAGCACGCGGCCGGCGCGAGCCTCTCGCAAACCGCGGACGCGGTCGTCGCGCGCTTCGGCCGCGGACGCGTCACGATCCTCGTCTTCGATTCGTCACGACACCTCGTCGCCGGGCATCCGCAGACCCATCTCCTCGGGTTCCGGCGCCGCGTCGCGCGCATTGCCGGCGGTGCGATCGTCGCCGAGCCGAACCTCTCGCGGCTGCTCTCGCTGCTCCTTTGGTATTGGTCCATCGTGCTTCCGATCGGCGCGATCGCCGTCGTCGTCGCGTGGCTCGTCGGCCGCACGCTCACGCGGCGCGCCCTCGATCCCCTCGAGAACGTGACGCAGGCTCTTGGGAGGATCGCCGCCGGCGACTTCACGCCGGAGCCGCTGCCGGCAAGCGGCGAGGAACTCGGCGTGCTCACGAGCGCGTACAACGAGGTCGCGTATCGATTGACGGCCGCGACGACGCAGCACCGCGAGGACGAGACGAGGATGCGCCAGTTCATCGCCGACGCAGGCCACGAGCTGCGTACGCCGCTTACGGTGATCATGGGATACCTCGACATGCTCTGCCGCGGCGCCGTGCGCGACGACGAGACGCGCAACAAAATACACGAAACCATGCACGGCGAGAGCCACCGCATGCGCGCGGTCATCGAAAAGCTGCTCTTGCTCGCGCGCCTCGACCGGCCGTTCTCGGCTCCGCTCGCGCGTCTCGACGCATCGGCCGTCACGCGGCGTGTCGCCGCCGAACTCGCGCCGCTCGCCGGCGACCGGATCGCCGTCGATGCGGATCCCGGCGCTTTCGTCGACGCGGACGAGCCCGACCTTTACGAAGCGGTCAAGAACGTCATCGACAACGCCGTGCGCTACGCCCCGCAGTCGCCCGTTGCGGTCCGCGTATCGCGCGACGACGCCGGCGTGACCATTGAGGTGCGCGACGAAGGAGATGGAATCGGCCCCGCGGATATTCCGTTCGTCTTCGAGCGCTTCTATCGCGGGAAGGACCGGGACGCCCCGCAGGGCTCCGGGCTTGGCCTTGCGATTGCAAAGAAGGCCGTCGAGCGCTTCGGCGGGACCATCGCCATACGAAGCGCCCGCGGAGAAGGCACGACAGCGACCCTGCGCTTTCCACCGCCTGCCGGCTCGTAATCTCCGGCCGGACCGGGGAGCCTAAGGCGCGTCGCAGGGCGGGTGACCGCAGGCGCACGTCGTCTCCCCCTCGCGGTCGTTCGCACGATAGCAGTGCTCTCCGCAGAAACGGCGTTCCGACTCTTCGAGCTCCGCCTCGGCGAACTCGGCTTCGACGGCGCACAGGCAGGCCTCGTGCGCGCACTTGAGTGTTTCCGTTACCATGCCGCTATGATTCCCTCATTTCGCCCTGCGGGATTTCGGCCGTGTTTAGCCGGCAGCCACTGGCGTTCGTCGGATGGCGCGCGATCGGTCGCGCCTCGATAGCTGACCAGCGAGTCGTCGTATGCCGCTTTAAAAAGGGGCTGCGTCGGCGGTTCAGGAATTCAATCGTGGATCGACGCCTCAACTGGGGGCGAGGGGGTGAAGGGTGCAACTCGCTAAGATCTTTTCGATCATCGCGCTATCCGCGTTTGTCGGCGGCGCACACGCTTCCAGTGCCAGCCCGGATAACACGGCTGCCGGGGCTGGTGCCCTCACTTCAAACTCGACGGGGAGCGCGGATGTTGCTTTCGGAGAAGAAGCCTTGTATTCGAACACCTCCGGCGCAGGCAACTCTGCTGTAGGCTACAACGCGCTGTGGACGAACACAACCGCCAACGACAACACGGCTGTCGGTTACCTGGCGCTGTATTCGGACTCAACCTCAAGCGGCGCGGTAGCGGTCGGCGCGAGCGCGTTGTATGCGTGCACAACTTGCAGCGGAGACAACGCATTCGGAGAAAATGCGCTGGCCGCCGCGACGACGGCGACGTACGACAACGCGTTCGGGGGATCGGCCATGGGCGGCATCACAACGGGCAGCAATAACGACGCGTTCGGCGCTGACGCCCTCGCCGATGAGACAACGGGAAACTCTAATGACGCTTTTGGAGTAGACACTCTTGCCCACGACGTGACAGGGACGGATAATGACGCGTTCGGCTTGGCGGCGTTGGAGTACACGACAGCCGGCGAGAACGACGGTTTTGGTGAGAGCGCATTGCAAAACGATACGACAGGGCACCACAACGTCGCCGTAGGCAATTTCACACTCACCGAAGTTACCACCGCGTATTACAACTTGGCCGTTGGCGCGTCTTCAGGCTACGGGGTCACGACGGGCGACTACAACGTGCTCGTGGGCGACAGTCCTGACTCGGCAAGTTACGACCAGGTGACGACGGGCTCCCAAAACGTAGCGATTGGCTACGATGTCGCAGTTGCCTCCGCCACGGCGAGCGGACAGCTTGACGTCGCGAACGCCATTTACGGCGTTGGGAATACCGGTACCACGGCGACGATCTCGACGGGGTGCATCATGCTGTACAGCACGACCTGCCCGTCCGGGCTCGCGTTCTTTGTCCACGGCGCCGCAGCGTCAGACACACATAACGCCTGTTCCACTGCTTCGGGCGTTCCCTGCGAGGCTACGGTTTCGTGCTCGGTATCTTCCTCTACCACGTGCGCGACGGAGCCAACCGCGACGACCACAAGTTCGGCCGTCTGCACTGCGACGGCGAACGGGTCGGACACCACCTCTGGGGTGGAGTCTTGGAAGGTAACGCTTTCGGGGAACACGCTTACAGTCGCGCCGAGGCTCGCGAGCAGTCAGACCGCCACAAGCGCAGCAAACGTTACGTGTGATTGACCCCGCGGCGGGCGAACGGCCCGGCTCCTAAGACCGAGCTAACGAGCGCGCAAACGCCGAGCATGACGATGGGCGCGAGCGGAAGTTCGACGGACCGGCTGGGGTCCTGGGGATTGAGTACCATCGCCAACGGGACGATGAACGCTGCCGACGCGCAAACATACGCAATTGCCGTGGCGCGAATTCGCCAAAGGCCGAGGGCCCCTGCAGTCAGAGCAAGAGGTGCGACGACGGTCGCAACGAGTTGTAACGGATACCACGTGAATGCGCGAGCAACATAGGCCAGGTACCAGATGATTGGCCCATACTGCACCCAATGACCGTGCCCCGCGACGTGGTATTGGTACTGCCAGTCGACCTGCTCGATAAACCCGGCCCCGTGAACAAGGTAGGTAAAGGCTACCGCTCCAACCGCCGCTATGAGCTGGCCGACAAGCATGAGCCGCGCACCATGTTGTAAACGAGAATCTTTGGATCGCGCATAGAGCATTAGCCCGCACGCCGCCGCAACGGGCAACCATACCGCCGGTCTCGTTATACCAAGGAGCGCAGCGCTCAACAGCGATAGCGCAAGCCACGACGGGTTCGATTTTCGTGCATAACGCACGGTAGCGTACAAGCAAAGCAGCCACTCAGCAAGAGCGGGTGCGTCGGTGCCTGAGGCTGTGGCGACGGCACCCACGGTTGGCCACATGAGCACGAGCATCGAGCCGAAGGCTGCGATCCATGGGGGCGAAACCAGAAGGAACAGTTCGTAGAGCAAGATGGCTGCGATTAGTATGCAGAAGGCGGAAAGCATCGGCATCGCTCTGAAGCCGAGAATGGGATAGAGCTTCGCTCCAAGTAGCGGAACGAGTATTCTCGCGCGGAAGAGCTTTAGTTCGGCCGTAAAGTATCGGGGCGGGCGTGCTCCGAAAAGCTCGGCGAGACGCGGGTCGCTGCGAACACGGTGCAGGCTGAGATAATGCTTGCTCGCCATCCGATGCGCCGTGGACGCGCCCATTCCGGCGTCGGCCAGCATCATCTGCGTGTAGAGGAACCCGTCCGCGTCGACGCTAGGGTGATTCCACGCGCCCACCCCATATCGCCAGGCGGCGAAAGCGACGACGAACGCGAGCCCAAGACGACTAAGGCCGCGTATGTGAAGAAGCTACCCGCCCTTACGGTCGGTGCAAGAGGCCGTTCGCGCCAAGCGACGTTCATTTGCGTCAGCGTATCTTAGAGCAGGCGTCTGCGTCGAGGGAGGTTGGGACCGGGCAGTTAGGTCGCCGGCCCTTAAGCGTCTGCGTTCGTGGCCGCCTGCCTACGCTCGGCAAGAGGATCGGTGGCCAGACGCCCTTGGCGTCAGCCTCGCGCGAGACCGCCCCTCATAGCGTAATGGGCCCCTTGTTTTAGGCGGTGCTCTTTGCAGAATCTTAAAGAGGCGCTGACGCTTTGGAGCGTACGTTCTTGGTGCCTCGGCCGTACAATGAGGCGAATGCCCGAAGCGCATCCATTCTCCCACGCGCCTTCATCCGGCAGGCGCATCGACGTGGGAGATCTCATCCGGCAAGTCTCGGAGATCCTCGCCGCGGAACGGCCACTCGCGCAGAACGTCACCGAGCTCTGCACGCTGTTCGCGCGTGCGTTCGGGGCGCGCTGTGCGAGCATTCTCCTCGACGATGAGGAGCGGCCAACGGAGTACCGCTACGACGTTCCGCTGGGCCTGGCCGGCGACGGCGACGAGTACGCGGAGTCCGTACCGCTACAGATCGGGCAACGCTCGATCGGAGCCCTCACGATCGTGCCGCGAGGCCACGATGGACTCTGTGCCGCCGACGTGTCGGCGCTCGAGACCTGCGCACGCTACATCGCCGTCGGTCTTCGCAACGCGCGTCTCTCTCACGCGAACGACGACCTCGAGCGGCTCATCGAGGTCGATCCGCTCACGGAGGTCGGCAACCGGCGACGGTTCGATCAAAGCATTGCTGCCGAATGGCGGAGAGGATCGCGCAATAAAGAACCGCTCTCGGTCGTCATGATCGACGTCGACTATTTCAAGGAGTTCAACGATCGCTACGGTCACGTCGCCGGCGACGTATGCCTACAGGCGATCGCAAAAGCGATCTCTGCGTCGACGATGCGCGGCAGCGACATCGTCACGCGCTACGGCGGCGAAGAGTTTGCCGTTCTCCTCGCCGAGACCGCTCTTCCCGGCGCCGTGGCCGTTGCCGAGAACATTCGATTGGCCGTCGATAAGCTGCAGATTCCGCACGCCGGCTCGTCGATCGGTACCGTGAGCATCAGCGCCGGCGTCGCGACGGTGACGCCCGCGTCCGCCGAGGAATGGGCGGCGCTCGTCGAGTCCGCAGACCTTGCGCTCTATCGAGCGAAGTCGGCCGGAAGAAACCGCATCGTCGCGGGCGACTACGTCTCCGAAGGCTCGGCCGTCGCGCGTCGCGAGATATCGACCGGAACGCCGCTGCCGATTCCGCTGACGACGTTCCTCGGGCGGCGCGACGAGATCGCGCAAGTCGAGCGAATGCTCAAGGCGACGCGTCTGCTCACGCTCGTGGGCCCGGGCGGCGTCGGCAAGACGCGTCTGGCGCTCGAGGTTGCCGCGGCACGAGCCGGGGAACGAACCGTCACCTTCGTCGATCTCGCTCCGTGCGGCTGTGCGGACGGCGTCTCGACGGCGATTGCCGCGGCGTTCGGACTCCACGACGAGCCCGGCCGCAGCACGCAGGAGACGATCGCCAGTCACCTCCAGACGTACGGCGGGCTCATCATTCTGGACAACTGCGAACACGTTCTCGCCGAGTGCGCGCGCCTTGGAGAGTTGTTTGTGCGTTCCGCTAGCGGCGTCACGATCGTCGCGACGAGCCGCGAGCCGCTCGGCATTCGAGGAGAAGGCGTCTTCCGGCTTCCGACGCTCGCCGTGCCTTGTAAGGGCGAGCCGCTTTCGCCGCAGGAGGCGCTCGGTTTCGATGCCCTGCACCTCTTCGCCGACCGCGCGAAGCTCGTCGACCCGGGTTTTGAGATCACGAACGAAAACGTCGAGCTCGTCGCGCAAATTTGCCGTCGCCTCGACGGGATTCCGCTCGCGATCGAGCTTGCCGCCCCGCGTCTTCGCATGATGACGCTCGAGCAGATCGAGCGCGGCCTCGACGAGCGATTCTCATTGCTCTGCAACGGCGCTCGCAACGCGCTTCCCCGACAGAAGACGCTCCACGCGCTCGTCGCCTGGGGCTACGATCTCCTCTCGCCGCGCGAGCAGACGGCGCTGCGATGGCTCTCGGTTCTCGTCGGAAGTTGGAGCATCGAAGCGGCTCGCGCGATCGCCGCCGGTGACCTCCTTGCCGAGGCCGAGATCTTCGACGTCGTCACGTCGCTCGTCGACAAGTCGCTCATCAACGCCGAGCCGAAGGGTGGGACGACGCGGTACTCTTCGCTCGAATCGACGCGAGCATTTGCCTTCGATGCGCTCGAGGCGTCGGGCGAATCCGACGACGCGGCGCGCGCCCACCTGCGGTACTTCCGGCAACTCGTCACCGATACACTCGACGCTCCGCAGCGTGACGACGCTGCCGCGTTCGCGACGATTCGCCGCGAATACGCAAACGTCTGCGGAGCCGTTCGCTGGGCACTGGCGCATCCGGAGGATCTCGATCTCGGACTGCGGCTCGTCGAGTCGCTCTGGGCGTTTTGGCAGGGCAGCGGGCGTTACCGCGAGGCCTCGCACTGGCTGCAGCGCGTGCTCGATCTCGGCATCGATGAGGAGCGCTCTCGGCCGTTTGCGGTTTGGCTGACGAAGGCGACGATGAATCTCGGCGATCCTCAAGGGACGTTGGTGCATGCCCTTCCGCTCATCGACCTCTGCGTCGGGGCCCACGACGGTCGCGGCCTTCACGTCGCGCGAAGAATGGCGGCGTCCGCGTACTTCGAGATGAACGACGTCGCCGCCGCACGTACGCAGATCGAGACGATGCTCGCCGAGCCGTGCGCGGGCATCGAAGAGCGCGCTTTGACGCTCGGCTACCTCGGATACATCGAGATGCGAGAGGAGCACGCCGAGGCCGCCGCGCGCTTTCTTTCCGAGGCAATCGCGCTCGACGTGCCCCCGGGGCTGCGCTCGTGGCTTCACGAGTACTACGCGATTGCGCTCTTCCTCTCGGATCGGCGAGATGAGGCGATCGAGTACGCGCGCAAGAGCCTGGCGTACGAAGACGGCGTCCACAACGCGACGCGCGTCGCACTCTCATCGCTGACGCTCGCATGGTGCTGGATCGAGTGCGGAGAGTACGGCCGCGCGCGTCTCGCGCTCCGGCGTGCCGTACGCGAGCCGACCCTCGCGACGCGACCCGACTACTTCTGTGCGTGCTTCGAGGCCTTCGCGCTTCTCGCGCTCGAGGCGGGCGAGACCGCGCGCGCCGCGACGCTGCTTGGTTTTGCGAAGGCGCAACGCGAACGCCGCGAGGTACGTCCGCCCTTCGATCGCGTGCTCGCGATGCTCGCGCAAGCCGAGTGCAAGATCGAGGCGACGATCGGCCTTCCGGCATTCACCGCCGCGCTTCAGCGCGGCGGCTGGCTCTCAATCGAAGCGGCAACGAACGAGTCGCTCGCAACGTAGCGAAGATCCTCCGCCGCGCGCAGCGTCTCGCCGAAGAACGTCGCTTGATATGCGATCATGTCCTCGACGGCGGGAAACTGCGGGTGGCGACGGCCGTCTATGAGATTTTGAATGCCGACGAGTGCCTTCGCGGTCATCGCGCGCGGATTCATTCGAAGCTCGGGATCGACGAAGAGATCGTGCGGGATCTCTTCCAACGCGCGCTCGATGGCAATCATTGCCTGCGCATCGTCCATCGTGCCGCCCCGCTCCGCGATCGCGCGCGCGAGAAGTTGGCTGACGGTAACCGGGCGAATCGCCGCGAGCGTCGCCGCAAGACGATCGCGGTTCTCCAACTGCACGATGCGGTAGAGCATCGAGAGCCGCCGCCCGACGAAGACGTCGTAGCTGACGCCGGCGAGATAGATCGTCCCCAGGGGCGCCAGCCGGTCGAGCAGTCCGTGCATCGGCAGCATCGCTCCGGTCGTCGTGTAGTGTCCCTCCGGAGTGATGAAAAACGTTCCGCCGGAGCGCACGGCGTTCTCCATCCGCGCAATATCGTCGTCGAACGTCAAGCGGGTTGCTTCGAGCTCTTCGCGGCGAAACGGCTCGCGAAGCGCCGTGAGCCGCACGTAACGCTGTCCCTTGGTGAAGTTCTCGCGGCTCCAGAGATCGAGCGTCGTCGTTCCGGCGGGGAACTGCGACGCGACGCGCTCTTCGAACACGTCCTCCAGCGCGCGGCGTCCGTGACGCTCCGCGACCGACCAGGCGAGGCTCCCGATCGTCCGCGAACTCAGCTCGTTCTCGATCGGCAGCAGACCGATACCGCGAAAGAGCGGTCCGGCATTGTACGATCGCAGCCACGGTGCGTGGAGACGAATCGCGAGAAATCCCGGCTCGTACATGCGCCGCGAGGTTGCGGAGAAGATCGGGTCGCGCCACGCACGCCGCGTCAGCGACAGCGTCGAGACGAGCGCGGGCGACTCGAGGTCGTGCTGATGGTTCGCGACGAGCAGTGTGGATCCGCGCTTGATCGGAAACGAGCCCCATCCGCGAATGCGGTAGGCCAGATGAAGATACGTGGCATTGCTCACGATAACGGCGAACCGAAGCGGCAAACTCCAGATCGACGAGAGCGGCTTGCGCCCGATCCGCAGCACGACGAGAGCGCCGAGCGTAAAGCTCAAGCCGGCGATGCCGAAGACGATGCGATACCCGAGGCGAGAACCCGCGAACGTCTCGAGGACGAAGCCGCCGACGAGCGGTGCGATGACGTTGGGGAGGTGCGTCGCGATGCCCCAAATCCCAAGGTCGCGCGCGACGTCGCGGAGCTCGGGAACGCTGTCCATTGCCAGTGCCCATCCCGTCGATATCACGCCGCCGAAACCGATTCCGAACAACGCCGCAAATCCAACCATCCACGACGGGTTCGGAGCGTAGGCAAATGCGAGCGCGGCGAGGGCCATCGGGATTCCGGAGAACGCAACGATGAGGCGACGCGGAACGCGATCCGAGAGCACGCCGAGCCAGACGGACGAAACGAGCGCGCCGGCGAGAGCGCTGACGCCGACGAGCCCCGTCCCCAACGCAGGATTCGGTACGTGCAGCACGTCGTTGAAGAACGTGAGCACGAACGTCATGAGCATCGTGAGCCCAAAGAACACCGCCGCGCGAGCGGCAAAGACGATGCGAAAATCGTGCCAGTCGCGCACGCGAACGCGCTCGGGTTCCTGCCATCCGCCCTCCTCGACGCCGATGAGCGTGAACGAGAAGAGCGCGAGCATCGCCGCGGTTGCCAAGAACGTCATGTGAGGATCGGGCAGCTCACCTGCGATGCTCAATCCAAGCACCGCTCCGATCAGCACGGCCGCGCCGCGGATTCCCGAGACGACGCCCCACTGCGCGCGCGGCACGATCTCCGGCAGGAGCGCCTGGTACGCGGCGAGTGCGACGTTCGATCCGCAGATCGCGATGATGAGAAAGAATGAGAACCAGCCGAGATCGCGCGACATTGCGAGTCCGACGAGTGCGAGGATATCGACGACGAGACCGGCACCCGCGAAGATTCTGCGCGAGCTTCCGCCTCGCCGGAAGCGATCGGAGAGCCAGCCGGCAAACGGGGGCACGAGCATCGCCGCAAACGACGAGCCGGAGGTGAGGGCGGCGAGCACCGTGCGGTAGTCGTGAGGCGTCAAATGGAGCAGGACGGCCGGCACGGCAATTGCGAGCAGCGCCGCATCTTGAAACGCGAGCGGAATCCACAGCGCGTTGAGGAGCGCCCACGAGGCGATCTCTCGTGCGCGTCCGTTCTGCGGCGTCAAAGGCGCGTCGATCCAACCGCGAGGGCGAGCATTGTCGTGCAGGTCCCCAGGCCCGTGCGCTCCGTCAGCCGCACGGTGAGATCGAGCGTTCGTCCCGTCCGATTGACGTACGTGTGAACGGCGTCCGTCGTCGTAACCTGCGTGCTGGTCGTCGCGCTCCCGTCGCCGAAGGTCCACGTCCGCGAGATGAAGCGCGTCGCGGGATTGACGAGCGTGCCGTCCGTGAACGTCACCGTCTGACCGCTGGCAATGCTCGTCGACGGCACGACGGTCACCGCCGCGATGCAGGGGGGCGCGCTGATGGGAAGCCGCACGGCCGCCAGCAGCGCGATTACCGCGATAGGACCGAGCGCCACTCGAGCGTCAGACCGAAGCCCGCATTGCGATCTGCCGCCGCTCCGGTCTGCGTAAAATGTGCGGCAAAGTTGATCGCACGCAATCCGACGAGCCACTGCGAACGCCCGCGCTCGAATCCGTATGCGACGGAGTAGTCGACCTCCGATGCGAGCTCCGGCTCGACCTGCGCGCGCACCGGAAGGGTCGAGGTGTAGATGTCGCGTCCGTACAGCGCGGGTACGGCGCCGACGAGTCCTTCGACGAACCGCTTGCCTCCCAGCGGCACGTGGAGGCCGAACTCATACCGTATTCCCGCCAGCCTCGATGCGACGACCTCGTCGAGGTTCGGAAGCGGCGTGTGCTGGTTGATGACGTCGGCGCCGATGCCCATGAAGTAGTCTCCGCGCGGGTCGAGCCCAAAACGAAGCGCGCCGTCGACTATCCCGATCGCGGGCGTCGCCTGACCGTAATGCGCCGATGCTCGCTGCGGAACGCTGACGACCGGAACGCCCTCAAGATGGACGCGAACGCGCCGCCCTCCCGCTTGCACCTCGATGAATGCGCCTGCCGCGAATCCGCGCTGCGACCCCGCAACGTCCTGATGCACGCCGCTCAGCGCAAGCGCCTGAAGCCCGACGTACGTTGCCGCGAACGCCGCAATCATCGCACCGGCCTCGCGTCCACGAAGACGACGCCGCGCGATCCGGATGCGTCCAGCCGCCCAAGCGCGTCGATCGCCGCGCCGATCGGCGTGGCCGGATCGAGCGCCTGCGAGACGGTAAACCCGGTCTGGGCCTGCGCTTGCGCATCGATGGGAGCGCGAAGAAAGCCCGGAAGATCCCGGAACCGGTTGAGAGCCGAAAGCATGAGCCCTGCCTTTCTCTGAAAGAGCGCCGGGTCGACGACCATAACCGCGACGTCGTGCGTCGCACCGCGTTCGTCGCGTTGGAAAACGCTGAAGTCGATGCCGTCCGCGCGGGATCGTGCGCGCGTCGTGTCGACGCCGCTGCCCCAAAGGGCGACGCGATACCCGTCGGGCGGTCTTGCAGCCAGTCCGCTCAACCAAGCGATGAGTTCGTCGAAGCTCGCACCGGTTGCGGTCACGACCTCGTGTCCGCGGTACGCGCCGGCGACGGCGCCGGTAATGCCGAGCGCCGACCGCTCTTGCGGCGAGAGCGCGTGCTCCCAGCGGCGAACTGCGAGCAGCCGGCTCTGCGGATAGAATGGAAACGCGGCCGGATTCGTCGTCACCGCAGGCGGCGCAACGCGCGCGCATGCGGCGATTGCCGGGAGAAGTAGGAGAGCGAGGCTCGCACGCACGGCCCTGCCTTTCGAGGAGATGGCGCCCAAGCCCCGTAAGCCCACCGCATGACGTTCGCGGACTTCTGGCCGCGCTATCTGCAGGCGCACTCCGATCCGCGCACGCGCGCAGTGCACGCTGCAGGCACCGTGCTCGGCACCGGTTTGGCCGTCGCCGCAATTGCGACGCGCAAGCCATGGCTCTTCGCCGTTGCCCTCGCGGCGGGATACGGCCCCGCTTGGTTCTCCCACGCGTATTTCGAGCGCAATCGCCCCGAGACGTTCCGCGCGCCGTTCGCGTCGCTCTGCGCGGATTACGTCATGGTCTGGCACGTGCTGCGCGGAACGGTCGACGAGCAGTACGAGAAGGTCGCGCGATGACCTCCGGCGCCGACCGCCTGACGTACGGAGAGTATCTCGGCATCGACGAGCTGCTGTCGCTGCAGAGACCGCTCTCGAGTCCCGCGCATCACGACGAACTTCTCTTCATCGTCATCCATCAAGTGTACGAGCTCTGGTTCAAGGAGCTTCTCCACGAACTCGGCGCGACCATCGCCGCGCTCGATGCCGGCGATCTTCTGAAGGCGGCAAAACTCTTTCGACGCATTCACACGATCCAGCGGATCCTCGAAGAACAGGTCGACGTGCTCGAGACGATGACGCCGCAAGAGTTCAATGCGTTTCGCGATCGCCTCAACCCCGCGAGCGGATTTCAGTCGGTGCAGTTTCGCGAGGTCGAGTTCCTCTGCGGAGTACGAAACACCGCGACGCTCAAGCACATCGTTCTCGACGACGAGCAGCGCGCCAGACTGCAGCGGCGCCTGCAGGAGCCCTCGCTCTACGATCGCGTGAAGGATCTTCTGCACCGGCGCGGCTTTGCCGTCGAGACGCACGACGAACTCATTGCGACGTACCGCGCGATCTATAACGACGCCGAACGCAACTACGACCTCTACCTTCTCCTCGAAGACCTCATCGAGTTCGACGAACGCCTTCTCCTCTGGCGCGGACGCCACGTTCGCATGGTCGAGCGAATGATCGGCGGCAAGCGCGGCACCGGCGGATCGCTCGGCGTCGCGTATCTTCAGACGACGCTCGAGCGCCGCTGCTTTCCCGAACTGTGGGAGGTGCGTACGTACCTCGGAAGCGGAGCGTACGGATGACGGCAATCGTCACGCAGGCGCTGAGGCGCGACGCATTTCCGATTCTGCGAGACTGCGTCTACCTCGTGAGTCACTCGATGGGCGCCGCGCCTCTGGGTGCCCGCGCCGCGCTCGAACGGTACTGGCAAGACTGGTCCCGTGACGGTCCGCAGGCCTGGGAGCGCTGGCTGCCGGAGATCGAAACGATCGCCGACGGCATCGGTTCGCTCGTCGGCGCGCCGCCGGGGAGCGTCGCGCTCGCGCCGAACGTCTCGCTTTTGATTGCAAGCGTGCTCTCGTCGCTCGATTTTCGAGGCGAGCGAAGCGAGATCGTCTACGAAGAGTTGCAGTTCCCGTCTCTCGCCTACGTTATCCACGAATGGGAGCGCATCGGCGCTCGAACGCACGTCGTAGCGTCGGACGACGGCAGAACGGTTCCAACCGAGCGCATCGTCGAAGCAATTACCGAGCGCACGGCGATCGCGGTGCTCTCGCACGCGTACTACCGTTCGGGCGCCGTCGCCGACGTGAAGACGATCGCGCGCCGCTGCCGAGACGTCGGAGCCGTTCTCTGCGTCGATGCGTATCAGACGACCGGCGTCTACCCGTACGACGTCGTCGAACTTGGGCTCGACGTCGCAGTCGGCGGCTCGCATAAGTGGCTGTGCGGCGGACCGGGCTGCGCATGGATCTACGTCCGCCCGGAGTTGCGAGAGCGCTTTCATCCGGCGGTTACCGGCTGGATGGGACACGCGCGCCCGTTCGACTTTGCACCGCCGCCGATCGAGCATGCGCGCTCGATGTACCGGTTCGCAACCGGAACGCCGACGATTCCCGGCTACGTCGCAGCTCGTCCCGGACACGCCCTCATCGCGCAGGTCGGCGTCGGCGCGATTCGCGAGCACAACGTCGCGCTCACGACGCTGCTCGCAAACGGCGCGATCGAGCGCGGCCTACGCGTTCCGACGCCGCTGGAGCCGGAGCAACGCACCGGTTGGATCGGCATGAACTTCGAGAACGCACGCGGCGTCTGCGAGCGGCTCGTCGCACGGCGCATCTTCGTCGACTATCGCCCCGAGTGCGGCATTCGCGTCAGCCCGCACTTCTATACGAGCGAGGAGGAGATCGAGCGCTTCTTCAGCGCGCTCGACGAAGAACGCTCTTGAGCTCCTCGTGGATGCGCCCGTTCGTGCCGAGAATCGAACCGGCGAAGATGTCGAGCGGACTGCCGTCGGCGCACGTCACGCAACCCCCTGCCTCGGCAATGATGAGCGATCCGGCAGCGACGTCCCACGCGTGGAGATCGAACTCCCAGAAACCGTCGAAGCGCCCGCACGCGACGTAAGCGAGATCGAGCGCGGCGGCGCCGTCGCGCCGAACCGCCTGCGCTCGGTCCGACACCGCAGCAAACTCCTTGCCGTTGCGGGCGAAGTCCGCAGGATGAAAGCCCGTGCACGTAAGCGCCGCGCCGAGATGCGCGATCTCAGAGACGCGGATCGGAGTTTTTCCGACGCGTGCGCCCGCACCGCGTTCGGCGGCGAAGCACTCGTTCATCGCGGGCGCGTAGACGACGCCGGCGACGATCGCGCCGTCGCGCTCGTACGCGATGCTCACGTTCCAAAGCGGGTACGAATGAGCGAAGTTCGTCGTTCCGTCGAGCGGATCGACGATCCACCGCTCCTGCGAGGTGCCTTCGTGGACGCCCGCTTCCTCCGTGAGGATCGTCGCGGCGGGATACTTCGCACGCAGGCGCGAGACGATGAGCCGCTCGCTCTGCGAATCCGCCAGCGTGACGATGTCGGCACGGCGCTCCTTCTCTCGAATCGCAAGCGGCTCGTGCAGGTGCGCCAAGAGCAGTGCGCCCGCCTCGGCGGCGACGTCGAGCGCGTCGGCGATCGGATCGGACGTCACGCTCGTGCCAAGCGATCGATGCGTCCGGCAGTGGCGCGAAGTTGGGCGTACGCGAGCAGTTCCATCTGCGCGGGAAACGTCGAGAGCATCGCAACGACGTAGGGCGCGCTGCCGAAGGGATCGACGATCGCGACGTCGTTGCGAACGCCGGGAAGCACGCCGGTCTTGTTCGCGATCGGGACGCGACGCGCGATACCGTCGGGAATCGTCACGCGGTCCTCTTGCCGGAGCATGATCTCGACCATGTCGCGGCAGGACGAAGCGCCGGCGACGCGCTGCGGCATCGAGCGCGCGCCGCGCTCGATGCCCAGGAGCAGCCTCCCCATGTCCGCGGCGCTCGTCGTGTTGTCGATGCCGCGGGCGCGTGCGGCAAAGTCCATGAAGTGACGCCGCAGACGGGTCTTCGCGAGACCGAGCGACGCCGCAACCGCGTTCACCCCTTCGAACGAGAGACGGTCGGCGAGAGCGTTTGCGGCCGTGTTGTCGCTCTGGTCGATCATCGCGACGGCAAGGCGCCGGATCGTGGCACGCGAGCCGGCGCGCGCCGTTCCAAAGGTCTCCGACGCCCCGACGATCTCACGCGACAAAAGAGACAACGTCTCGTGCCAGGTCGCGCGCCCCGCGTCGATCTCACGCTCGATCCCTACGAGGATGACGAGCTTGATGACCGAGGCGGCCGGCAGCGCGACGGACGCATCGTGCACGGCGAACGGCTCGTCGTCGTGCAATCGCTGCGCGTAGATCGCGAGCGTTCCCGCAAACGGCCATGCCGGCGCAGCCCCAACGGTCGCGACCGCTGCCGCGGCGCCGCCGATAAACGCTCGACGCTTCAGATTAGTAATTCGTCGGACGCATCGCCGGATCGGGAAGGCCGTTCGGGCAAATCCGCGCCTCCTGCGCCGGCGAGACGTAGTAGGCGTGGAGATCGTAGTGCGGCACCTCCATTCCTTCGTGCCCGTGCGGCTCGAACTCGAAGTCGATGTGGTCGATATGGTATCCAGGCAGCGCTCGAAGGTTCGCATAGCTGACGCCTCTGCGAAGCTGCGTCAGCGGCCACATCATCTCCGTGAAGACGATCCTGCCATGCCACGTGCCATAGATGGGTGCGTTCATGTTTGAAGGATTCGCCCAGTGCTCGCCCATCGTGCGAATGCACGGCGAGACCATGACGTACCCCGCAGGCATGCCGGCGGGACGAACGTGCGGCTGAGGCGGCAGCGCCATGTGCGGGCTCGCGCCGAGCGCGCACGCGCCGGCAGCAAGCGCAAACGCCGCCGTGTAGATAAGTGAACGAGTCATCGTTTTCTCCTTCTTTCGTTATCGAGTCTGGTTAGCGCTGGAGCGCGTAGACGTACGACGCGCAGAGGTGGTCGCCGCTCGAGCGCGGCGCATGTGGGTCCCAGTAGAGGCCGACGATGACGAGCGTCAGCTCCGGCGTCGCCGCGTCGGGCTCGTGCGCGATCGTGAGAAACGTCGGCGGGTTGCCGCAGAGGGTGTTTCCTCGCAGCAGCGTCGGGTCTCGACGCGATAACACGCGGTAGAGCTGCACGGGCCGGCGTGGAGAGCCCCCGTTCGCATCGCCGATGCGCACGACGCCCACATAGGCGATCGCGATCGACTTCCCGTCCGCAAAGGTCAATCGCTCCGGCGTAAAGGCGACGTCGCCGGTAATCGACATCGCCGTCGTCGACGTCGCCTCCCACCGCTGGTGCGGCACGGCAGCCACCGCAGCGGACGCCGTGGCGAAGAGCGCGCAAAGAAGCGCGGCGTATTTTCTCACCGGCGACCGGTTCGCCTCGGGGCCGCCGCGTCCCGTCCGGCCTTGACCCGCAGATTATACTTGAAGGTGGATACCTCGCTAGGTGAGGCGTCCACGCAATACACAAGCCGCTGCCCGGAAACGTCGAGAGACGCCAATCGGGTCACCAGGCTTCGCCGAGACAAGGCGTTGCCTAATGCGGCTGGGGGCGGTCGGCAAGCCGCACACCCTAGATGCGTGGTGCCAAAGCTCGGCTGCGACTGAGGTCCGCCTTCGGGCATTCCCTTCGCGACCGGACGCCGACGAGGCGAACCGGTCATTTCTATTTTGGAAGGGGGTGAGGAACGTGGCATTTACCGAGGGGTTCGTCTCGGAACTCGTTGGGCGCCGCGCGACGATCGACGATCTGCCGATCGGCCGCGTGACCGACTTCGTCGTCAACAAGCCCGACGACGTCTTTCCGCGCATCGACGGCATCATCGTGAAGACGGCGCAGGGCAAACGCCACGTTCCCATCGATCACGTGCGCGAAATCGACGACCACGGCACCGTCGTGCTCGCGATCGCCCCCAAAGACCCGGCGCCCCCGGACGACGAGACGCTCTACCTCGTCGCCGATCTTCTCGACAAGCAGATCGTCGACGTCGACGGGCGTAAGGTCGTGCGCATCAACGACATCGAGATCGCGAACACCGCCGGTCGTCTTCGCGTCATCGCGGCAGACGTCGGCATCAGCGGACTTTTGCGGCGACTCGGAGTGCGCATCGGCAAAAGGATTACGTCGGCGGCGTACCGCGCCGCGCATCGCGCGCTCATCCCGTGGAGTTCCGTCGCGCCGATTACCGACAAGAACCCGTGGAACGTGCGCCTTGCGGTCCAAGAGAGCAAGCTCTCGCGGCTTCATCCGTCGGAGCTCGCCGAGGTGATCTCGGACCTCTCCAAGCGCGAAGCGCTCGCGATCGTGCATCAACTCGATGACGAGACCGCAGCCGACGCCTTCGAACATCTCGACCGCGACCTGCAAAAAACGCTCATCGAAGACATCGGTACCGAGCGCGCCGCCGACATCATCGAGGAGATGGATTCCGACGACGCCGCCGATCTCATCGCCGATCTCCCCGAGGAAGACCGCAGCAAGCTCCTCGGCGAGATGAGTACGTCGGCCGCGCACGAGCTACGCGAGCTCGCGAAGTATCCCGACGACACCGCCGGCGGCCTCATGACCACCGATCTGGTTTGGATTTACCCGCACCGCACGGCCGAGGCGACGATTTCGAAGATTCGCGAACTCGGCCCCGGCTCGGAGTTCATCTATTATCTCTACGTCGTCGACCGGCGCGACCATCTGCTCGGCGTTCTCTCGCTTCGAGCGCTCCTTCTCGCACCGCCGGATGCATTCATCGAGGCGATCCTCGAAGGAGACGTCGTCACGGTTGCGCCGGAGACGCCGGCGGTCGAGGCGGCCGCGACGATCGCGAAGTACGATCTCCTTGCCGTTCCCGTCGTCGCAGAATCGGGGAAGCTGCTCGGCATCGTCACCGTCGACGATGCGATCGATGCGATCATGCCCGCCGACGTCGCGCGTCACCTTCCGCGATTCACGCACCATCACAAGACGCACGCAGCCGCACCAGAGCCGAGTTGATGCCGCGCCGCACGCGCCTGCGGCAGCTGTTGATGTTCCTCTCCATCATCGGCCCGGGCATCATCACCGCGAACGCCGACAACGACGTCGGCGGCATCGGCACGTACTCGCTTGCGGGTGCGAACTTCGGATACTCGCTCCTCTGGCTCATGATTCCGGTGACGGTCATCCTCTTCGTCGCGCAGGAGATGGGCGCGCGCATGGGCGTCGTGACCGGCAAGGGCCTCGCGGATCTCATTCGCGAGAACTTCGGAGTCAAGGTGACGTTCTGGGTGCTCGTCCTCTTCGTGCTCAGCGACCTTGGAAACGTCGCAACGGAGTTCGCCGGAGTCTCGTCCTCGGCGACGATCTTTCACGGGTACACGCATTTCATCTCACCGCTCTGGCTCGTTCCGCTCGTCGCGGCACTCGTCTTCGTCACGGTGACGAGCAGCGGTCGCAAGGTCGTCGAGCGCATCTTCTTCGCCTTCTGCGCCGTCTATCTCGCATACATCGTGAGCGGCATCATGGTTCACCCGAACTGGCACGCCGTCGCGACGGCGACGTTCGCACCGCATTTCACGTCGTCTCGGGCGGTCGTGCTCATGATCGTCGGCATCATCGGCACGACGATCGCGCCGTGGCAGCAATTTTACATCCAAGCCGCGGCCGTCGAGAAGGGCGTCTCGCGCGACGACTACCGCTTCACGCGCTGGGACGTCGCGCTCGGATCGCTCGCGACCGACGTCGTCGCCTTCTTCATCATCGTCGCGAGCGCCGCAACGATCTGGGCCTTCAATCAGGCGCATCCGCATCACCCCTTCGTCGTCTCGCTGCCCAGCGACGTCGCCGTCGCGCTCCAGCCGCTCGCGGGGCGGTTCGCATCGCTCCTCTTCGCGATTGGACTCCTCAACGCCGCGATGTTCACGGCGTCGATCCTCCCGCTCTCGACGGCCTACTACGTCTGCGAAGCGTTCGGATTCGAGCGCGGCATCGAGTTGAACGCGTGGCAGGCGCCGATTTTCTACGGACTCTATCTCGCGTTCATCGTCATCGGTGCCGCCATCGTCCTCGTTCCGGGAGCGCCGCTGCTGGGAATCATCTTCTACTCGCAGGTAGCCAACGGCGCGCTGCTTCCCATCGTCCTCGTCCTCACGCTCTTTCTCGTCAACAACAAACGCCTCATGGGGGACCTCACGAACTCGACGCTCTTCAACGTCATCGCGTGGGTCACCGTCGTCGTCGTGAGCATCCTCACGCTGATCGGGATCGCTACGTTGCTGGCTCCAGGCTCGAGTTCGTAGCGAGCCGGAAGAGTCCGCGCGCGCTGCTCTTCGCGCTTCGCATCGCATCCGTCGCCGCTCGCACGAGCGCGTCGCGCTCCTCGCCGTCGATCGGAAACACCGCCACGCCGAGACTGAGGCGCACGTCCAGGCTGCGGCCCTCGATCGAGATCGGTGCGTGCATTGCGAAGACGATCTTATGCGCGAGGTCGACTGCATCGTCCACGTTCTCGATGACCGGCTGCAGGATGAAGAAGCGATCCTTCTCGGAGCGGACGACGCTGTCGCTGCGGCGCAGCGCCTCGCGGACGCGCTGTGAGACGACGCGCAGCACCCAGTCGCCGGCGCTGCCGCCATGACGTTGCGTGATCGTCGTGAAGGCGTCGACGTCGGCGGCGATGACTGCGAAGCGATAGCTGTAGCGGCGAGCGGTCATGAGCGTTTGTTCGAGTCGATCCTCGAAGACGGCGCTCGACGGCAATCCCGTCAACGCATCGAGGAGGGGATGCTCGCCCGAGCGCACCTGTACGAAGGCGCCGGCGAGCCGCTCGCCGATCCGCGCCGGAAACGCGTCACACGCGACGCGCATCGGAACGCCGTCGCCTCCGCGAATCTCGAGATCGAGACTCGATTGCTCGCCCGAAGCGGCGAGGCACAGCACCTCGACGAGCCGGTCCGCGTCGGCACAGAGCAAGGCCCACGCCGCGCCCGTGAGTTCGTCCACGGTCCGCCCGAGGAGCGTCTGCGCGGCCCGGTTGGCGCTGACGATTCGCATCTCGTGCGGCTCGCAGAGCAGCGTCGCGACGGGCGTCTCTTCGTAGAGCGAGGCCAGCGCCTCGCGCGTGGCGGCGAATTCCAAGAGTACCCTCCCGCTTCGCCGAAAGAGCGGCGGTGACTCCTAAGGAGATCGCGGCATTCGTCGATGGCCTCTCGGCCGCCATTGCGGGCGGAGACGAGGAGGCCATGCGCTTCGCTGCCGCCATGGCCGCCGAGCGCTCTCGCAACGGAGCCTCGGGCGCGATCGCGTTTTGGCGTCATCTCGGAAGCGGCGCATATTCCGATGAAGCGAGCGTGCGTGAATCTGCTAGCGCCGCAGGCGTGCGCCTCGAATCCGCGTACCTGGCGGTCGCGCTCGAAACCGACGAGCCGCACGACGGCCAGCTGCGCAGACTCTGCTCGGCAGTCTTCGGCACGCCCGACTCGGACCTCGGCATCGTCGAAAACGCAAAGGCCGTCGAGTTGCTCGTTCCCGCAGCGCGCGAGGTCGACGCGAGCAACGCGCGCACGGCTGCGACGCTCTTGCCCAAGACGATCGGCAAACGCAAGTTGACCCTTCGCATCACCGGCGGCGTTGGAGGATATGGTCCGCCGGTCGCGGCGCCCGAAAACCTCCGGCGCGCGCGGACTGCGCTTGCGATCGGTCGGCGCATTTACGGCTCCGGCGGCGTCCACGTCTACGACGATCTCGGCGCGTACACGCTCCTTCACGCGGGCGCATCCGCACAAGAGCTTCGGACGTTTTCGCAACGGGTTCTCGGACCGCTGCGCGAGTACGATCGCAAGCACGGAACCGAACACGAGCGCACGCTGCGGATCTACTTTGCGAGCGGGCAAAACGTGAAAACCGCCGCGGCGGAGCTGAACGTTCACCGTCACACGGTCTTCTATCGGCTGCGCCAGATCGCGGAGCTTTGCGGCAGCGACCTCGCCGCCGCGCACGGCCAACTTACCCTTCGTCTCGCGATGGCAATCGATGCGCTCCACTCCTGACGCGACGCACGCCGCGCGCAGACGCGACGTGCTCAAGATCGCAAAAGACCGCGGCGTGCGATTCGTCCGCCTCGTCTTCGCGGATATCGTTGGCGTGAGCAAGAACGTCTCGATTCCCGTCACCGAACTCGAGAACGCACTCGACGGTCACGTGACCTTCGACGGCGGCTCGATCGACGGATTCGTTCGTGGAGAAGAGCTCGACATGATGCTTCGCCCCGATCCGTCGACCTTCGCACTCTATCCCTGGTCGGCGTCCGATGGCCCCGAGGCGCGCCTGATCTGCGACATCGCCATGCCCGACGGCTCGCCGTTCGAAGGCTGTCCGCGCACGACGCTTGCTCGAAGCATCGAGAGCGCGAAGGCGGTGGGCGGCGCGCTCGTCGGGCTCGAGATGGAGTTCTATCTTTTCGAACGCGCTAGCGATGGTACGACGGAGACGAGCGACGTCGGATCGTACTTCGACTTTTCGGCCAACGATCGTGGGGAGGACGCCCGAAGCGCGATCGTCGCGGCGCTCCAAGCGATGGACATGAGGATCGCGTCGGCACATCACGAGCACGGCGCCGGACAGCACGAGATCGACATCGCGCATGACGCGCCGCTGCGCGCGGCGGATCACGCGCTTACCGCACGAAGCGTTGCGAAACACGTCGCTCCGAGCTTCGGGCTCGAGGCGACCTTCATGCCCAAGCCGTGCGAGGACCGTGCCGGCAGCGGACTGCACGTCGACCTTCGCTTCCCCGATGGAACGGACTCCGAGACCGTTCTCTACGCGGTC
This sequence comes from Candidatus Tyrphobacter sp., assembly GCA_050733755.1. GTDB lineage: Bacteria > Vulcanimicrobiota > Vulcanimicrobiia > Vulcanimicrobiales > Vulcanimicrobiaceae > Tyrphobacter. Next base: position 40,082 of record JBOHTS010000058.1, read on the forward strand.
GGCGGCCTGCTCGCGCACGCACCGGCGACGACGGCGATCTGCAATCCGACGATCAACTCGTACAAGCGTCTGGTCGCAGCATGGGACGCGCCGATCTATCCGCTCTGGTCGCGGCGCAGCGCGAACGCGCTCGTGCGCGTGCCCTCCGACGGTCCGCCGCGCATCGAGGTGCGCAGCCCCGATCCCGCCTGCAATCCATATCTCGCGCTCGCCGTGCTTCTTGGCGCAGCCGCCGACGGCATCGAACGCGAAATGCTTCCGGGCGACGCGTGGGAAGGCTCGACGTACGACCTGACGGAGCGCGACGGACGCGAGCGCGGCGTGGGCGTTCTGCCGAAGTCCCTACGCGAAGCGATCGACGCGCTCGATGCCGATCGTACCGTCCGCGCGACGCTCGGCGACCACCTCTATCACGCCGTACGCGATGCGAAACTTGCCGAGTACGAGCGTTACCGCCGCGCCGTCCACCCGTGGGAGCGCAACGCATATTTAAAACTGTACTGAAGCGTTCGCGCCATCCCAAAGGGGCCGAGCGCTAGCCCGGAACCTGTGCTTTGATCGCCGTCCACGCCGCTTCGACGTCGTCGCGAGTCGTGCGCAGGTTTCCAATCGCCAGCCGAAGCGCGTACCTGCCGTCGAGTTTCGTGTGCGAGATGAAGAGATCGCCGGAGGCGTTGACGGCGTCGAGGATTCGCGCGTTGCGGCGTTCGGCTTCTTCTTCGCTCGCGCCCTGCGGCTTGAAACGAAAGCAGACGACGGAGAAGGGATGCGGCGCGAGGACTTCCCAGCCCGGCTCCGCCTTCACCCAGGACGCGAACTCGTTCGCAAGCGCGATATGCGACCTCAGACGCTCGCGGATCGCTTTTGCACCGAGGTGGCGTAGGACGAACCAGAGCTTGAGCGCTCGAAAACGCCGACCCAGCTGCAGCCCGTAATCCATGTAGTTTCGAACGCCGGCCTCCGGCGTGCTGAGATACTCCGGGACGAGGCTGAACGCGCGCCGTAGAAGCGACTCGTCGCGCACGTAGAGCACCGAACAATCCATCGGAACGAAGAGCCATTTGTGCGGGTTCACGACGAACGAGTCCGCACGCTCGATTCCCTCGAAGACCTCTGCATACTCCGCAAGCATGGCCGCGACGCCGGCATACGCGGCATCGACGTGCAGCCACACCTTGTGACGCGTTGCGATCTCGGCAATGGCGGGTATCGGGTCGACCGACGTCGTCGACGTCGTGCCGATCGTCGCAACGATTGCCAGCGGGCGCATGCCGCACTCGCGGTCCTCGTCGATCGCGCGATGGAGCGCATCGGGTCGCATCGCAAAATCGTCGGCGCACGGAACTTTCACGACATTTTCCAGCCCGACGCCCAACGCAATCGCCGCTTTCTCAACGTGCGAATGCGTCTGCGCCGTCGCGTAGATGCGCAGCACCGGGAGATCGCGTCCGCTCGCTCCACGCTCGCGAATGCCTAAGCCGAGCGCCTCGCGCGCAGCCGCCAGCGCCGTGAAGCTGCCGATCGACGCCGTGTCGTAGATGATGCCGGTCCACGTCTGCGGCAGGTTCAGCAACCCAGCGAGCCAGCGCATGACGACGGACTCGAGTTCGCTTGCCGACGGCGACGTACGCCAGAGCATCGCCTTGACGTCGAGCGCCGCCGCGAGCGCATCGGCAAGCACCGCGCTGGGCTCGGCGCTCGTCGCGAAGTAACCGAAGAAGCGCGGATGATTCCAATGCGTGATGCCGGGAACGACGATCCGTTCGAAGTCGGCAAAGATCCGTTCGAACGACTCCGGCTCTTCCGGCGCCCGGGCGGGAAGGGCCGCCTCGATCTCGCCCGGCGCGACGCGAGGGAGTACGGGATAGCGCTGGGGGTTCTCGTAGTACGCTTCGATCCAGCGTTCGACCCGAGCAAAGTCGTCCGCGAACTCGCCGGCATCCCTCACAATAAGGAGAGTTAGCCTCGCCTGTGGAGAAGCCTCGCACGATGAAATACCGCACCTATCCCAACACCGACGTTACCGTCTCCGAAGTCGGTTTCGGTCTCTGGACGACCTCGACGGGTTGGTGGGGAAACAAAAGCGACGACGAAGCCGTCGCGCTGCTCGACGAAGCGTTCGACCTCGGCGTCACCTTCTACGATGCCGCCGACACGTACGGAAACGGACGCAGCGAGGAGCAACTCGCAAAAGCCTTCGCCGGCCGGCGAGACCGCGTCGTCTACGCGACGAAGTTCGGATACGACATCTACACGAAGCACGACGGCGAACGCCGCGGCCAATTCGAGTTGCCGCAAGACTTTTCGGCTTCGTTCGTGCGTCGAGCGCTGGAGGAGTCGCTCAGGCGCCTGAATACGGAGTACGTGGATATCTACCAAATGCATAACGCGCGGATGGAGCAGGTCGATGACGACGCGCTCTGGACGCTTCTCGAAGATCTCAAGCGTGAAGGCAAGATTCGCATGTACGGCGTCGCCCTCGGGCCTGCCATCGGTTGGCTCTACGAAGGCGTCGACGCGGTTCGCAAGCGCAACTGCCCGTCGCTGCAGATCATCTGGAACATCCTCGAACAGCACCCCGGCGCCGAGCAGATTCGCGCCGCGCACGACGGACATACCGATACCGGTTTCATGATCCGCGTGCCGCACAGCAGCGGCATGCTCGAAGGCCACTACACCAAGGACACCGTTTTCCCCGAGAACGATCATCGCCGCCACCGCCCGCGTTCGTGGCTAGAGAACGGCGTGCAGAAAGTAGAGCAACTTCGCTTTCTCGAGTCGCCCAATCGAACGCTCGGCCAAGCTTCGATTCAATGGCTCCTCGACGAGCCGCGCGTCATGACGGTTCTGCCGAACATCTACGACGCGCAGCAGTTGCGCGAGTTTGCCGCAGCGCCGCAAGCGCCGCCCTTGAGCGATGACGAGCGCGCGCGTATCGCCGACCTCTACGCGCACAACTTCGGCTTGCCGCTGGAGGCACCGTCCTTCAAAGGCACGATGACGCGCGACGCGGTGAACGCCTAATGCCGAGCACGTCGGTTCTCAGCAAAGACGCACCCGCGCCGATCGGGCCCTACAGCCAAGCGATTCACACCGGCGACTGGCTCTTCTGCGCGGGGCAGGGAGCGATGGACCCGCATAGCGGCGATCTCGTGAACGAAAGCGTCACGGCGGAGACGCATCAAACGCTCAAAAATCTCGGAAACGTCCTACGCGAAGGCGGCTTCGACTACGCCGACGTCGTGAAGACGACCGTCTTTCTCATCGACATGAACGACTTTGCCGAGATGAACGCCGTCTACGCGACGTACTTCGACGCGACGAAGCCCGCGCGCTCGACCGTCGCCGTGAAGGCCCTTCCGCGCGGCCTGCGCGTCGAGATCGAAGCCATCGCCCACAAACCGTAGCGGCGTCGTTACGGAACGAACGGGTAGAACGTCAGCACGATGACGACGATCGCGCAGATCGCGGCGCTGATCGCTGCGAGCGGAGCGGACGGACGCGGATCGTACGCGTGATGCGGTTCGTGCGAGTACATCGAGCGAATGATGCGTCCGTACGCATAGAGTGAGATCGCCGTCCCGATGACGAGGAGCGCCGCGAGCCACGCGTAGCCGTTTGCAACGCTGCTGCGCAAGATGAAAATCTTACCGAGGAATCCTGCCGTCGGCGGAAGGCCGGCCATGGCGAGCAAGAAGACGGACATCGCGAACGCAAGCCACGGACGGCGGTAGCCCAGCCCGGCGTAGTTCGCGAGGACCGAGCCCTCCTCCCGATCGCTCGAGAGGAGCGCGGCGACGGCGAACGCGCCCAAGTTCATGAACGAGTACGCCGCAAAGTAGTAGATCGCGGCGGCAAAGCCGAGTGACGTGCCACCGGCGACGGCGGCGAGAACGTACCCGATCTGCGAGATTCCGGAGTACGCGAGCATGCGCTTGAGATCGTGCTGCGCGAGCATCCCGACGTTTCCGGCGATCATCGAAATCCCCGCGACGATCCACACCGGAAGCAGGATCGCCGCCGCGTGCGGTTGCGCGATCGCGCCGTACACGATGCGAATGAGAACGGCGAGAACGCCGGCCTTCGTCACGACGCTCATGAATGCCGTCACGGGAAGCGGCGCGCCGGCATAGACGTCCGGGGCCCACGTGTGGAACGGAACGAGACTCAGCTTGAACGTCACGCCAACGAAGAAGAGCCCGAAGCCGATCCAGTAGAGCGTGTCGCCGGCAAACGATGGATTCGCCAGCGACGCGAGCGCAACGCTTCCGCTCGCGCCGAAGAGCAGCGCCATCCCGAAGAGCAAGAATCCCGAGGCGGTGGAACTCAGAAGGAGATACTTTAACGCCGCCTCGCGCGCGCTCGCGCGGTCCGCGATTCCGCAGAGCGTGTACAGCGCGAGCGAGAGAAGTTCGAGCCCGAGGAAGATCGTCATCAAGCTGCCCGCACCGGCCATGAGCATCGCGCCGCTCGCACTCCAAAGCATGAGCGCGATTGCGGCGGCGACGTGGCGGGCGTCGCCGAGGGCGCCGTAGAGAATCACGGAGCCGAGAACGCCCAGCAGAACGATCGCTTCGAAGAGTACCGAAGTCTCATCGACGACGAATCCGCTTCCGAAGGCGTTATAGTGAACGCCGTACTGCTGCAGGCAGAGAACGCCTGCGGCGAGCGTCCCGAGCACGGCGATCGCGATCGCGATCGAGCGAGGAACGTACGCTTTCGCAACGAGATCCGCGATGAGAACGATGACGCCCGTCGCACCGAGCACGAAGAGCGGCGTGACCGCTCCCCAATCGGCCGCGGTGAAATGCGGCGTCATGGATGCAGCCATCCCGCCGCGAGCAGCGCGTGCGGGTAGACGCCGAAGTAGAGGAGCGCGGCGAGAAGCGGCGCGACCGCGAGGCCTTCCCGCCATGTCAGGTCGGCCCGCACCGGAAGCTCGGGCTTCTCGGCACCCTGCGTCGCGCCTTGAAGAAGACGCAGCGTGTACGCAGACGCGGTGACGATCGCGACGAGCGCGAGGATTGCGGCCCACCCATAGCCCGCGGCAAAGACGCCGATGAGAATGATCAGCTCGCCTGCGAAACCGGCGAGTCCTGGAAGCCCGAGCAACGCGAGCGCCGCAATGCAGAACGCGCCGGTGATGCGCGGATTCGTCCACCCCAGGCCGCCGAGTCTCCCCAGAGCGCGCGTTCCCTCGCGCTCCTCGACGTATCCGAGGATGAGAAAGAGCGCCGCGCTGAAGAGACCGTGCGCGACGATGTACAGAAGCGCGCCTTGCAACGCGGTTGCGTCGAGTGAGACGATCGCGAGCAGCACGAGCCCGAGATGCGAGAGCGACGAGTACGCGACGACGAGCTTGACGTCGGCTTGCACGAGCGCGACGAAGGCGCCGTAGAGCAACGAGACGATCGCGAGAACGATGAGCACGGGAACTTCCGCGCTCAGATACGTCGGAAAAATCGCGAACGCAATCGCGAGCAGGCCGTAGAGCCCGGCCTTCGACTGCACGCCGCTCACGACCGCAACCATCGGCGCCGGCGTCGCTTCGTACGTCGCGGGCATCCAGGTGTGGAGCGGCCACACCGGCGTCTTCACCAAGAACGCGAGGACGAACCCGGCGAGAATCCACGGCGCCCACACGCTGACGATCCCGTGATAGGCCGGGTTACCGATGACGTCCGTCGTGCCGAAGATCGCGCCGAAGGCTGCAACGGCGAGCAAAAGGACGAGACCGCCGGCAAAGTTGTAGATGAAGTAGCGCCACGCGACCGACGGGTGCGGCCCCCACGAGAGGAGCACGAAGAACACCGGCAAGAGCATCGCATCCCAGAAGAGTGCGAAGACGAGGAGATCGCGCGCGAGGAACAATCCCGCCATCGTTCCTTCGAGCAACAGGAGCGCCGCGATCATGCTCCGCGCTCGCGGCACGTTCGTCGCAAGCACGGCCCCGAAGGTGCAGAGCGAGAGCAAGACGACGAGCCAGTGCGAGAGATACGTCGCTCCAAAGTGAAAGTTCGCGACGAACGGGTGGGCGAGCCAACGATACGTCCACTCCTCGCCGTGCGAAACGAACGCGATCACGACGATCGCTCCGGCGACGAGCGTTCCGACGACCTTCGAGATCGTCTTCTCCTCCCGCGGAAGCAAGAAGAGCAGCGTGCCGACGACGAGTGGAAGCAGGATGAGGATGAGCGCGATCACTATTTCGGCGACCCGGTTACGAAGTAGTAGATGAGAAAGCACCCGACGCCGATCGCGATGACGAAGGCGTACGCGCGGACGAGTCCCGACTCGAGCGCACGCACGACCGATCCAACCGCTTGTGCGGAGATTGCCGTCTCGCGAACCGCCCCGTCGATGAGATACGGATCGACGATACGGCCGAAGAGCGATCCGAGGAGCCGAGCTCCGCGCACGAAGACCCAGTCGATGAGCGCGTCGACGTAGTACGCGTTGACGAGGACCTTCGGCATCCCGACGGACTCGTTACGCAGGCGCGAAACGGCTTCACGCGTCGCACGCGGCGACGCATAGCGCACGGCGGCAACGGCGATGCCCACGACCATTGCGATAAAGGCGATCGCGCTCGTGACCCACCCGGCAATGGATGCCGGCGCAGGCGCGGTCTGCGCGAACTGCGTCGCGAAGAATCGCGTCCACGGCGAGCTCGAGCTTCCGAAGAGCAGCCATCCGGCGACGACCGTCGGAACGATCAAAATCGCAACGGGCGCGCCCATGACCCATGCGGGCGCGTGATGCCCCTTGGGATCTGGTTCGTGCGCGGCCGCGCTGCGAGCGGGGTCGCGCGCGATCCCGAGCCTCTCCGGGTCGACGTCGCCGCGATACTCGCCGAGGAACGCGATGAAGAGCAGCCTGAACATGTAGTACGCCGTGATGCCCGCCGTCACGATGCCGACGCCGTACATGTACGGATGGCCGTGGTCGAGCGCGCCGGCGATGATCTGATCCTTACTGAAGAATCCGCTGAATCCGGGAAAACCGCTAATCGCGAGTACGCCCGTGAGAATGCCCCAGAACGCCAGCGGCATGCGTTTGCGCAGACCGCCCATGAGGCGCACGTCCTGCTCGTTGCCCAGCGCGTGGATGATAAGCCCCGACGCGAGGAAGAGTTGCGCCTTGAAAAATGCGTGCGTGAAGAAGTGCGCGATGCCGCCGGCATACGCGCCGACGCCGACGCCCATGATCATGTACCCGATCTGCGACATCGTCGAATACGCGAGAATCCTTTTGATGTCCCATTGCGCGGCGCCGAGAATCGCCGCCGAAATCGCGGTCAGCGCGCCGATCGTACCGACGAGCATCTGCGCCGATGCGCTCTGATCCCAGAGCGGCGCGCAGCGCGCGACGAGATAGACGCCCGCCGTCACCATCGTCGCCGCATGGATGAGCGCGGAGACCGGCGTCGGGCCCTCCATCGCGTCGGGCAGCCACGTCTGCAGCGGGACCTGCGCCGACTTCGCCGCCGCGGCGATGAAGAGCGCGGCGCAGATCGTGTAGAGAACGCCGGGGTGCAAGCTCGTGACCGCCGCGAATGCGTCGCTCATGCGAATCGTGTGAACGTTCGCGACGAGCAGGAATATCGCGAACATCAATCCGATGTCGCCGACGACGTTGATGACGAACGCCTTGCGAGCCGCCGCGACCGCCGTCGGGCGCTCGAACCAGAATCCGATGAGGAAGTACGATGCGAGGCCGACGAGACCCCAGCCGATGAGCAAGCCGATCCAGTTGTCGGAGAGCACGAGCAGGAGCATCGCGAAGATGAAAAAGTTCATGTACGCGAAGTAGCGGGCGAAGCCGCGGTCGCCGTGCATATAGCCGATCGAGTAGAGGTGGATGAGGCAGCCGACGCCCGTGATGATCAGCGCCCAGAGGAACGAGAGCCGGTCGAGCCTGAGCCCGAAGTCGAACCCCGGCATCCAGCCAAAGAGCGGGACGTGCGCGTTCTGGGTCACGAGCACAAGCACGAACGAAACCCCGACCAGAAACGTCGCGATCCATCCCGCGAGCGACTTCAGCCGCGGGCCGAACGCCCAGCAGACGACCGCCCCGAGCAGCGGCAGCAGGAGCGCGGCGAGCGTCATCCGTGCAGCGCTCGCACGTCGTCGACGTCGACGCGATCCGACGAGCGGAACGCGACGACGACGATTGCGAGGGCGATCGCCGCTTCCGCGGCCGCGACCGTAATGACGAGGAACGCGAAGATGAGGCCGGCGTCGTTGAGCCACGCGCGCGCGTACGCGACGAAGAGCAGGTTCGCCGCGTTGAACATGAGCTCGATGCTCATGAGCATCACGAGCGGATTGCGGCGCACGATCACCCCGGCGACGCCGATGAAGAACATCACGGCCGCGAGGCCGACGTAATACCCCAGCGGCGCGGCAAGCATTAGTCGCCCTCCCGCGCGATCGCCTCGCGCATTTCCTTGCGGACGCGCTGCGCACGCTCTCGCGACGCGACGTACGGCGTCTCGTCGCCAGCAAGCACGATGACGCCGATCACGGCAACCATGAGGATGAGCGCCGTGATTTCGAAGGGCAGGAGATACGTCATGAAGAGCGCCCGGCCGAAATCCGCGACGCTTCCGAAGGAGTTGCCGGTTCCCGCAGGGGCCGCGGCGCCGATCGCGTGGGACGCGGACGCGCCGTGCGATACCGCGACGCCCGCGATGACGAGGCCGAGCGCGACGGCCAGCGCGATCGCCGCCGGTGCGGCAATGCGCGGCAGGCGATTCGGTCCCAGGGAAAGCGGTGCGACGCCGCTGGAGAGGAGCGCGATGACGAAGAGAAAGAGGATGAGGATCGCACCGGAGTAGACGATGATTTGAATCATCGCCAAGAACTCGGCGGAGAGCGAGAGAAAGAGCACGGCAAGCGCCGCGAAGTTCACGAGGAGCGCGACGACGCTGTACACGGATTTCGACGCGGTCACCGTCCAGAGCGCGCTGGCGACGAGGACGATCGCGGGAACCCAGAAGAGCGCGCTCATCCCGTCAACCCTTTGCGCTCCGTCTTGAGAAGCGCGCCGTTGTACGTTGCGTCGTAACCGCGCTCGACGTCGACCGACGACTTCTTCTGCGCGACGCTGCCGAGGTCCGAGGGAATGCCGCCGGGGCGATCGTCGGGCGGCGCTCCAACGCCTCCGGAGGGCGGAACGAGGAGCCGATCCTTTGCGTAGACGAGCGCGCCGCGGCGGAAGTCCGACATCTCAAAGCGCGGCGTCAGCACGATGGCGTCGGTCGGACACGCCTCTTCGCACATCCCGCAAAAGATGCAGCGGAGTTCGTCGATCTCGTATCGTGCGGCGTATCGCTCGCCGGGCGAGCGCCGATCGTCGGGCGAGTTCTCGGCACCGATCACGGTGATCGCATTCGCCGGGCACGCGCTCGAACAGAGCTCGCAGCCGATGCAGCGCTCCTTGCCATCGTCGTAGCGCCGCAACTCGTGCAGGCCGTGAAACCGCGGCGCGTGCTGCTTGCGCACGGACGGATATTGCACCGTCGGCTTGCGCTGGAACATGAATCGAAACGTGATTCCCAAGCCTTTGAGAATCCCGCCGATGTTGAAGAGATGCTTGTGCATCGCCATGCGGCACTATCCTCGCAGCGCAACCACGATCGCGGTTCCGACGATATTCAACGTCGCGACCGGCAGAAGGACTTTCCATCCGAACGCCATGAGGCGATCGTACCGGAAACGGGGCAGCGTCGCACGCAGCCACATATAGAAGAACATGAAGGCCGCGACCTTCAAGAGGAACCAAACGATTCCCGGAAGCGACGTCCAACCGAACGGCGCGTCCCACCCTCCGAAGAACAGGAGCGTCGCGATGCACGACACCGTGATCATGTTCACGTACTCCGCGATGAAGAACAGCCCGAAGCGCAGTCCGGAGTACTCCGTATGGAAACCCGCGACGAGTTCCGTCTCCGCTTCGACGAGATCGAATGGCGCGCGATTCGTCTCGGCGATCGCCGTAATGACGTAGATGACGAACGCGAGAAACTCCGGGATGAAGAACCACAGATTCCGCTGCGAGGCGACGATGCCGTCGAGCGACGTCGTCCCCGACGCGAGCAGCACGCCCGCGAGCGCGAGGCCCATCGCAAGTTCGTAACTGATCATCTGCGCGGTCGAGCGCACGCTGCCGAGCAGCGGATACTTCGAGCCGGAGGCCCAGCCGCCGAGCGTGATGCCGTAGACGCTCAGCGACGTAATCGCGAGCAGAAAGAGCACGCCGGCGTTCACGTTGCCGATCGACCACAAACCGGCCGCGGTCGCGTTGAACGGGATGATCGCATAGACCGAAAACGCGGTGAGCAGCGAGATGAACGGCGCGAGCCGATAGAGGAGCGGATCGGCGGTGCGCGGGGTGAGGTCTTCCTTCAGAATGAGCTTCGCTGCGTCTGCAGCCGGCTGCATGAGCCCCCAGGGTCCGACGCGATTCGGGCCTGGCCGCAGCTGCATCCATCCCATGATCTTGCGCTCGGCGAGCATCGCGTACGCGAAGCACGTGATGACGATGAGGAGGAGGATCGCCGATTTGATGAGGACGATCAGCCATGCGGGGATCATGCCGACACCTCGACAAGCGCGGCGATGCGCTCGTCGTGCGCGCATGTCCCGCCGCCTGAAAAGAGCGAGTGCGTGCGATCCTCCGTCTCGACCCGTTCGCCGAAGCGTGCGTCGCCAAGACCAAACGACGGCCGTTGCGCGCTGCGCGCGGTAACGGCGGCCTCGACCTCTTCGAGCGCCGGAAGTTCGATCGCCAGCGCTTGCGAGAGTCCGACGAGCATCTCGAGATCGGAGAGCGGACCGTCGGGGGCGACGAGCGAGGCCTGCAGCGGCAAGACGTCGCCCGAAAAGTTCGTCGTCGTGCCGCTCTTCTCGAACGCGCCTTTCGCGGGCAAGACGAGGTGCGCCATCTCCGCGGTCTGCGTCATGAAGAGTTCGCTGACGGCAACGAACCCGGCGGCAGCGAGCCCCGCACGAGCACCGAGTGCGGGCGGCGCGTTGCGGACGGGATTCACGCCGAAGAGCGAGAGCGCGCCGATCTTGCCGCCGCCGGCGATCTCGAACATCCGCACGGTGTCGAAGCCACCACTCTCCGGGAACATGCCCATCGCCTCCGCGCCGCGCGCGTTCGGTTGCTCGCCGAGCACGTACGTTCGCAGCTCCCGCACGCCGCGCAGGCGCTCTTCGAGCCCTCGACCCAGCGCGGGATCGATTCCGTCCCAGACGAGCGCGGCGCGCTCGACGCCGTCGAGGTTCAACGTCACCGCGGCGTCGTTCGTACGCAGCACGCGTGCGCCGGCGCGCAAGACCGCCTTGCGAATGCGAAGATCGAAGACCGGTGCGATCTCTCCCGGATCCCCGCCCGCGACCACGATGAGCTGCGCGCTCTCGATCTCCGCGATAGCGCCGCCGTGACTCCCAGGCGACGCTTGCCGCTGCGCGCCGGCGCGCCAATCGACGTTCTGCGTTCCGAGCGCGCGAAACAGGTGCGCGAGAACGAACGCCTCTTCGTTGGTCAATCGTCCGCCGCCGATCGCGCCGAGCGATGAAGGCGCCGCCGCGCGCAGCGCCTTCGCCCAGATCGCGAATGCGTCGTCCCATGTGACCTGAACGAAGCGGCCGTCGCGCTTGTAGAGCGGCTGCGTCAGACGGTCCGGCGATTCGTAGAAGCCGATGTTGTACCGGCCCCTGTCGCAGAGCCACCCGTCCGAAATCGCCTCGTCCTGCGCGACGGTCATCGTGCGCAGGACCTTCCCGTACCGGACGTCGACGTTCGCGCGGCATCCCACCGAGCACTGCGTGCAGCTCGTCTCGCTGCGATTGAGATCCCAGGGACGCGACTTGAAGCGATACGTCTTCGAGGTGAGCGCGCCGACGGGACAGAGCTCGGTGACGTTGCCGGTGAAGTGATGACGGTACGGCGCTCCCGTTGCCGTCGCGATGATGTCGCGGTGTCCCCGGTCCTTCACGACGAGCTGCTGATCGCGGACGATGATGTCGTCGAAACGCACGCAGCGCTGGCAGACGACGCATCGCTCCTCGTCGAGAACGATCGTCGGCCCCAAGTCGACGGCCTTCGGCTTACTGTACTTTGGATCGGCGACGTCCGAGACGCCGCGACCGTAGGCCATCGAGTAGTCCTGCAGGTCGCACTCGCCGCCCTTGTCGCAGATCGGACAGTCGAGCGGATGATTTGCAAGCAGCAGTTCGATGACCATCGCGCGCCCCGCGTCGGCCCTCTCGCTGCGCGTGTGAACGACCATCCCTTGCGCGGCCGCCGTATTGCAGGCGATCTGCAGCTTGGGCATGCCTTCGATCTCGACGAGGCATACGCGGCAGAGACCGGCCGGCCCGAGTTTGGTGTGATAGCAATAGACGGGAATCTCTTGCCTGACCGTGCGCGCCGCTTCGACGAGAAGCGTCCCCTTGGGCACTTCGACGGCGACGCCGTCGATCGTCAGCGTGACGTTCTCAGGCATGGCCGTTGCTCGCGATGCGGGCTTGGAACGCCTGCGGGAAGCGATCGATCACGGACTTCAAGAACGGTTCGATCGAATCTCCCAGCGGGCAGAGATTCGTGCCGGTAATCGTCTTGCTGACGCGCTTGAGCATCTCGATGTCTCCGGCAATGCCGCGTCCGTTCACGAAGCGTTCGAGGACGCGCTCGAGCCAGTGGCCGCCCTCGCGGCACGGCGTGCACTGCCCGCACGATTCGTGCGCGAAGAACCGCACGAGGTTGTAGGCCGCTTTCACGAAATCCGTCGTGTCGTCGAAGACGACCATCGCGCCGGAACCGAGCATCGTTCCGGCCTTCGCGAGCGATTCGTAGTCGTATGGAAGGTCGAGGTGCTCTTCGAAGATGCACGCGGATGACCCGCCGCCGGGTTGAATCGCCTTCAGGCTTCTTCCCTCGCGAAGCCCGCCCGCGAGCTCGATGAGCTCTCGCACCGGCGTTCCCAGCGCGATCTCATAGTTGCCGGGCTTGCGAACGTGTCCGGAAACCGAGACGATCTTATATCCTTTGCTCTTCTCCGACCCGACCGCTGCGAACCATTCCCATCCGCGCGCGAGCACGGGAACGAGGTAGGCGAGCGTTTCGACGTTGTTCACGACCGTGGGCATTCCGTAGAGTCCCTCGAGCGCCGGAAACGGCGGCTTGAGGCGCGGCTCGCCACGCTTGCCTTCGAGCGAGTTGAGAAGTCCGGTCTCCTCGCCGCAGATGTAGGCGCCGGCACCGCGATGAACCGTCACGTCGATATCGTAGCCGCTTCCTAACACGTTCTTCCCGACGAAACCGGCCGCGCGCGCCTGCGCGAGCGCCTCGGTAAAGACGCGATATCCCTCCTTGAACTCACCACGTATGTAGATAAACGCGTGATTCGAACCGATCCCGTACGCGCCCAGGAGCATCCCTTCGAGAACGAGATGCGGCACGTGCTCGACGAGCATGCGGTCCTTGAACGTGCCAGGCTCGGCCTCGTCGGAGTTGCAGACGAGATAGCGCGGCTTGCCGTTCCCCGGAAGAAAGCTCCATTTCTTGCCGGTCGGAAAGCCGGCGCCGCCGCGGCCGCGCAGCCCGGACTTGTCGGCATACTCCATGAGGTCCTTCGCGCTGAGGTCCTTGAGCGCGCGCTTCCACTGTTCGTATCCGCCGCGCTTGCGATAGACGTCGATCGAGCGAAGATCGAGCTCGCCAATACCCTCGGTGAGAACGTTAGTGACCGGCACTTACCCCACCGTGCTCCGCACGTCGGGGGTAGCGCTCTCCAGAACGTTAGCAATTTCCTTCGCCTCGTTCACCGCGCGCTCGCGCGTTGCGCCCGCAAACGAGAGTCCGCCCTCGACGATGCGATCGAGCATGATGATGCCGCTTTTATCGCCGACGCCGCCGGCGTTGTCGGGAAGCTCCGTGTCGCGTGCGCCGGGCGCTTTTCCACCGCGCGCGACCTCGATGCCGGGCGCAATGCTCCAGCGTCGCTGCGGAGCGTCCGTCTGCGCCATCGGCGCGGTCGCGTAGGTCCCGGCACGCATCGCAGCGATCATCTCGTCGATTCGTCTCTCGTCGATGTCGTAGACGAACTCGAGGTTGACTTGCGCGCACGTCGCGCGATCGCACGCGGCAAGGCACTCGACCTCTTCGTACGAGAAGAGGCCGTCGTCGGTGGTCTCGAGATGTCCGATTCCTAGCCTCTCGCGAAACTTCTGCATGACGTCTTCGGCGCCGTTGATCGTGCACGCGAGTCCGCGGCAGACCTGCACGACGTACTTTCCGACCGGTCTCCGATAGAAGAGCGTGTAGAACGAGACCGTCGACTCGACGACCGCTGGCGTCAACTCGAGCATCGCTGCAATCGCGCCCATCGCCTCCGGGCTGACGAAGCCTTCATGCTGTTGGAAGAGATGCGCGATTGGAAGCAACGCCGAGCGCTTGTGCTCGTATTGCGAGACGATCGCATCGCACTGCGGCCGCAGCCGCTCGAGCAACGCAGGAAACGCCTCCTGCCGCGGCGTCACGCTAGCCCCCAAAACTCTCGAACGATGACCGGCGACTCGCTGCAGTGCGGGCCGTTCCGGGGGCGTGTGAATGCGCCGCGGAGACACGGACGCCGAGAGCGGCGCAGAGGCGAGCGAGCCGAGCGCACGACGCGCGAGGCGAGCGTCCCCAAGAACGGACCGCACAAAGCGAAAGCGGGCGTCGTTCGAGCAGAAACGCTTCTTGCCGCTGCCTCACTCCAGCCCCCAAACTCTCGAACGATGACCGGCAACTCGCTGCAG
>JBOHTS010000059.1:0-40476 GCA_050733755.1 Candidatus Tyrphobacter sp.
GGGAAGCTATCGATCGGTTCGTCGACGCCTACAATGCAATCGCCGCGCCGTTCGAATGGAAGGTCAGCGAAGTTCACGCCGTCAAGCCGACCTATACTTACGCGGAACTTTGCAAGTGAGTACTAGCAGCGTGACACGCGCAAGCACCTTGGATTCTGTGACAAATTTGTGACAAATTGGAGGCTAGCGCGGCGGAAACGCGTGTAAAATAACGACAATACTTTTTGGGATGGCCGGGAGTCGAACCCGGACGTCCTTTCGGACTGCAAATTTTAAGTCTGCTGTGTCTACCTATTCCACCACCATCCCACGCGTTCGCCTACTGTTTGTAGTGTTCGACGACGTCTGCGGCGCGTAGTTCCGTCGCGCCGGGGTCTTGATGCGCGTCGCGCCGCGCGCGGCGCTGGCGTAAGAGATCCCAGTACCGATCGAGCTGCACCTCGAGGTCGCGCAGACGCTCCGCGTCCGTCGGCGTGAGCGACGCTCGTTCGCCGTGCTCGAGCAGACGATGCTCTTGCTCGATGAGGTTCTCGATGTAGCTTCGAATCTGTCCGTCGTTCATTCCGTCTCCTTCGGCTCCGACGCCGCGGTTCCGCGCTCGCGCTCCTCCAAGAGCACCCCGACGAGGAGATCTCCCGGTGCGACGATCGCAACCGAATGCCGCACGAGCTCCATGGCCGTCGCCAGAATGATGATACCCGCCGGCAAGATGTCGGCTCTCTGCGGACGCATCCCCGCGACCGCCTTACGCCCCTCGAGATCGAGCGAACAGAGCCGCGCGAGCGTCTGCGTGAGCACCTGCCGCGAGAGTTCGGGCGCCTTCGTCGAATCGAGGGAGGCGACCGCAGCGGTCGTCGTGGCGCTGCCGCCGACGAGGAGTAGGCGATCGATCTGCCGCTCCCGAGAGAGCGGTGCGAGCGCTTCGGCGGCGATGCGGAAGCCTTGCGCGAGGCTCTGCTCGTCGACGGTTCCTCGACGGCCCGAAAGACTGGGAATCCGTTCCGTCAGGCGCACCGCGCCGATCTCGTGCGAACGCCCGGACTTCGGAATGCTGCCGCTGCCCGTCGCATACTCGGTGCTGCCGCCGCCGACGTCGAGTACGCCGCTCGTGCCTTCGAAATGCTGAAGCGACCCGACCGCGCCGCGGAACGAAAGCCGTGCTTCTTCTTCACCGCTCAGAATGCGAAGCGATTTGCCGGTTCGCTCGCGAACCCGCTGTGAGAACGCCTGTGAGTTCTCCGCGCGCCGCAGCGCGCTCGTGGCGACGACGACGATCTCCGCGCCGCGTTCTCGCGCTCCTTTCGTATACTCGGCGAGCACGCTCAGCGTTCGCGCCGCTGCGTCGAGATCGAGTTCGCCGCGCTCGCCGAGCCCTTCGCCGACGCGCGTTCCAACGGTTCGCGCGAGAACCGGGTGCGGAATCTCCGGTCGCATGTCGGCTACGAGCATGCGCGTCGAGTTCGTACCCACCGACAGCACCGCGAGCCGCGCCGCGGTTTCGGACGCTACGTCGTCTCCCAGTGAGCCGCTCGCCGCTTCTTACGCATCGAGTGGCGTTCGTGAGCGGGAATCTCTCCCTCCCACTCCTGCGTGCTCTTCAGATACGATGCGATCTGCTCGTCGAGATGCTCGTCGGAAATTTGCGGCGCCGCACGGACCGTGGCGCGTCGCTTGTCCTCACTGCTCACGAACGCCATCGGAACGCGCGCGCGAAGGCTGCGCTCGTATTCGGCGCGATGACGGGCGACGTCGTCGCTGCTCGCGCGCGCCAGTTCGCCGGTATCGAGACGGACGGCCGCCCCGAACGCGTTCAGGTTGATGACGACGCCCTTTCGATTCATCGACTCTGCGGCGGCGCCGGCACGACGTAGACGAGCGTCTGGCCCGGCTCGACCATGCGAAGTCGCCGGTGAATATAGGGCACGAGCCCGGAGCGCTCGTGGAGGCGCGCGATCTCGCGGAACTGCTCGTCGCGTCGCGCACGCAGCGCGCGCAGCTCGGCGTTCGTGCGCGCCAACTCGCGTGAGAGCGCGACGTTCTGCCCGATACGCTGCGCGAACTCCAGCGAACCGAAGGCGAGCACGAGGCAGACGACGATGGCCCCGGCAATACGCCAGGCGAGGCGAACGGCAGGCGGAGTTCGTTGGGCGCGAGCCACGTCAACGAGCCCCTTGCGGCGCCGCTTCGCGGCTCCACGCGCCGATGCGCCGGTACTTTTCGTACCGCCCCGCAAGCAAGCGCTCTGCGGAGAGCGGTTCGAGGTGCGCGAGCGACGCATCGATGCGGCCGAGAACGGCTGCGACGACGCTGCTGGGATTCCGATTCGCTCCTCCCAAGGGCTCCGGCACGATCTCGTCTACGATGCCGAAGCGCTGCAAATCCTGCGCGGTAAGCCGCAGATGAGCCGCCGCCTCTTCGGCCTTGCTCGAATCCTGCCAGAGGATTGCGGCACATCCCTCCGGCGACGCAACGGAGTACGTGCTGTGCTCGAGCATGATCACGCGGTCGGCGATCGCGAGCGCGAGTGCGCCGCCCGAGCCTCCCTCGCCGATGACGACTGCAACGATTGGAACGTCCGCTTGCGTGAACGCGACGAGCGACTTTGCGATCGCCTCGGACTGCGCGTGCTCTTCGGAGGCGAGGCCGGGGTCGGCGCCTTTCGTGTCGACGAACGTGACGATCGGGACGCCGAACCGCACGGCGAGTTCGGCGAGGCGCCGCACCTTGCGATACCCTTCGGGCGCGACCATTCCAAAGTTGCGGCGCAAGTTCTCCTTCGTGTCGCGGCCGCGCTGCTGGCCGATCGCCACGATCGCGCGCCCGCGTAGGACGCCGAAGCCGCCGACGACTGCCTCGTCGTCGCGATAGGACCGGTCGCCGTGGAGTTCGTCGAAACGGTCGAGCGCGGCGATGTAATCGAGCGCGGTCGGTCGGTTCGGATGGCGCGCGATATGCACTTTCTGCCACGGCGTGGGGTCGCCGTAGACCTCGTGAAGTATTTTTTCGTAGCGCTCTTGGAGCGCCGCGATCTCCGCAGCCATCTCGGGGCCTTGATCGGCCCGGACGGCGCGCAGCTCGCCGATATGATGCTCGAGTTCGAGCAACGCGCGCTCGCGATCGGCAAACGGATTCACGCCGTCACCCGCCGATCGCGCCGCGACGCGCCCTTGCTCGCGTACTCGAGCAGCCGCGCGAGCGTGCCTTTCAAACGACGGCGATCTGCAACCATGTCGATATGGCCCTTCTCGAGAAGAAACTCCGCCGTTTGAAAGCGATCCGGCAGCTTCTGACGGATCGTCTGCTCGATGACGCGGCGTCCCGCAAATCCGATCATCGCCCCGGGCTCCGCGATGATCACGTCGGCCTGAAAAGCAAACGAGGCCGAGACGCCGCCGGTCGTGGGATCGGTGAGCACGGTGAAAAGGAGATTGCCGTCCGCCATGAAGCGCGCCACCGCCGCCGTCGTCTTCGCGAGCTGCATGAGCGCGAACATGCCCTCTTCCATGCGCGCGCCACCCGATGCGGTAAAGATGATGCACGGTACGCGTCGCCGGCGCGCCTCCTCGAGCAGGAGTGCGATACGCTCGCCGACGACCGTCCCCATCGTCCCGCCGCGAAAGAGAAAATCCATGACGCCGAGCGCGACGTCATACCCGCCGATCTCACCGAAGCCGCAGACGATGCCTTCGGAGAGGCCGCTCTTTTCGCGGTCGCCGGCGATCTTCGCCGGGTAACTCTTCCGATCGCTCCACGTCAGCGGATCCGCCGTCTGCACGTCGGCGCCGACCTCGGTGAAATCGCCGTCGACGATCGCCGTGATCCGGTCGTATGCACCCATGCGGAAATGGTGGCCGCAGCGCGGACAGACGAAGAGGTTGCCGGCAAGGTCGCGTCGGTAGAGCATCTCGCCGCATTCGGGACACTTGCTCCACTGCGCCGCGTCGCGGTGCTGATTCTTACCGCGCCGAACGTGCAGCCACTCCGGCATCGGCATCAGGCCGCGCTCCCGCCGAAGATTCGCGCCGCGTAGAGTTTGCGCAACTGCTTGAGGTAGTTGAAGATCTCTCGCTCGTTGAGCTTCGACTCCCCGGCCGTCCGGTCGGTGAAGACGTACGGGATCTCGACGACGCGGCCGTAGTGCGCTTTCGCGATGACCTCGAGGCCGATCTTGAACCCGATCGGATCGAGCGTCACGCCGTCGAGCGCCTCTCGCCGGATGAGAAAGTATCCGCTCGTGATGTCCTTCACCGGCGTAAGAGGGCGCGCGAGCGCGCAGGCGACGCGCGACGTAATGATGCGGCGCATCGGCCAGTTCGCGATCCCGCCCCCGTCCACGTAGCGGCTTCCAACCGCGAGACCGTATCCGTCGTTCAGCGCGGCGACCATCCTCGGCAGGATCTCGATATCGTGGCTGAAGTCCGCATCCATCGCCCCGAGCGCGAGCGACGACGCTCGCGCGCTTTTCCAGCCGTCGATGACGCCGCTCGACAAGCCCATCTTCCCCGGTCGATGGAGCGCGCGCACGGGGAGCTCAGCGGCGAGCGCGTCGACGATCGCGCCGGTCCCGTCGGGGGAGTTGTCGTCGACGACGATGATTTCGGCGTCGAGTGAAGCACGCTTGCAGACGCCGTCGATGCCGCGCAGGAGCCGTTCGATGCCGCCCGCTTCGTTGTACGTTGGAATGACCATCGAGAACGGAATCGCCGACATGATCAGCTGGTCTAGTACGACGCTCGCGCTCGTTACTCCGTCAAGCATCGGTCTCGTACGAGACGATCGCGAGCACGACGAGCGCGGCCGTCTCGGTTCGCAGCACCCGCCTACCGAGCGAGACGACGCGGGCACCTGCGGCGCACGCGGCGTCGGCCTCGCCGTGCGTAAAGCCGCCCTCCGGGCCTACGACGACGAGCACGTGATCGACGCCTTGCAGGAGCGGCGCAAGCGTCGCGCGCAGCGGCTCGGCGCCTGCGCTCTCCCACGCGAAGAGCACGAGATCGTACGCGCAAAATCGACGCAAGAGTGCGTCGTATGAGAGCGTCTCCAGGACCGCGGGAACGTCGCGCCGGCCGCATTGTGCGGCGGCACTCTGCGCGATTCGTCGCCACCGCGAAAGCCTCTGCACGCTCGGCGGCGCCGCAATCGTCCGCTCGCTCGTGAACGGGAAAAGCGCGCTCGCCCCGAGTTCCGTCGTCTTCTCGATGACGTACTCCATCTTCGATGCCTTCGGCAGCGCCTGCGCTACGTCGACGCGCAACGCGCGCTTCGGTTGCGCTTCGCGCTGTTGCACCAGCTCCGCGACGACGTCGGTGCCGTCGTACGCGATGAGCGCGCAGAACGCATGGGACGCCGAGTCGACGATCTCGACGGCGTCGCCGGCTTTCAGTCTGAGAACGCGGCGGATGTGATGC
Organism: Candidatus Tyrphobacter sp.; assembly: GCA_050733755.1. Taxonomy (GTDB): domain Bacteria; phylum Vulcanimicrobiota; class Vulcanimicrobiia; order Vulcanimicrobiales; family Vulcanimicrobiaceae; genus Tyrphobacter. The sequence goes on from JBOHTS010000059.1 coordinate 5,409, forward strand.
GCGTCGCCGCCGTCGATGCGAACGCGTTCGCCGCACGCGTGCGCGCCTTCGACGAAGAAACGCGCGCTGGAGGGAGCGGCCTTCGCCGTCACTGAGGCCGGAACGCGTCCTTTACCCGATCGAGGAACGAGGGCTCCTCGCCGAGATCGCCGCCTTCACGAGCGAACTCATCGAGGATATCGCGCTGACGTTTTGTGAGCTTCGCGGGAACGACGACGCGAACGGTCACGTGATGATCGCCGCGGTGCGAGCCTCGAATCGACGGCATGCCGCGCCCGCGAAGGTGGAGCGTGGTTCCGCTCTGCGTGCCCGCAGGAATGACGAGCGGCAACTCTCCCTCGAGCGACGGAGCGCTCAACGTTCCGCCGAGAGCCGCGGTCGTGAATCCGATTGGAATCTCGATTGCGGTGTCGAGGCCTTGCCGCGTAAAGCGTTCGTCCGGTGCGATGGCAAGGTAGACGTAGAGATCGCCGACGGGGCCGCCGTGCGTTCCTGCTTCGCCCTTGCCGGCGATGCGAATGCGAGAGCCGTCGTCGACACCAGCGGGCACCTTCACGGTCAGCGTGCTTCGCACGTGCCGGCGCCCTTCGCCGCCGCACGCGCTGCACGGCTGCGCGACGACTTGACCCTCGCCGTGACAGGTCGTGCACGTCGTCTGCGTAACGAACTGTCCGAGCGGCGTCTGGCGCGCCGTGCGAACCATTCCCGATCCGCCGCATCGTCCGCACGGCACGACGAGCGTTCCTACGGCAGCGCCCGTACCCTTGCACGTCTCGCACTGCACGAGATGCCCGTAGGCAATCTCTTTCGTCGTACCAGTAAACGCGTCCGCGAGCGTAATGCGCAAATCGTAACGTAGATCGGCGCCGCGTTTGGGCCCCGCGCGCCGCTGCTCTCCGCGCACGTCGCCGAAAAACATGTCGAAGATGTCGCCGAAGCCGCCCGCCGAGAAGTTGCCGAACCCGGCGTCGCCAAGATCGTCGATGGTCCCAAAACGGTCGTAGTGCGCGCGCTTGTGAGGATCGGAGAGTACCTCGTACGCCTCGTTGATCTGCTTGAAGTGGCGTTCCGCCGAGGCTTTGTCTTCGGCGACGTCCGGATGATACTGACGCGCGAGGCTCCGATAGGCACGCTTGATCTCTTCGGGAGTCGCGTTCTTTTGGACCCCGAGGGTATCGTAGTAATCGGCTGCAGGCATCGATCGTCTTTGCGTTAGCGAACTTCGCCGTCAGCGAGCCGGCGCGAGAGCGAATCTGCGGTGCCGGAAGCCAGCGCGAGGAGACGCGCGTACGGCATGCGCCGCGGTCCGAGAATCGAAAGCATCCCTACCGCTTTCGGCCCGAACCGATACGGTACGGTGACGACGGAGAGATCGGCGAGCTCTTCGTTGCCGAGCTCGTGCCCGATCTTCACGCTGGGATTCTCGCCGCTCATCGCATCGGCAACGATGTCGTAGAGCGTTCGCTGCTCTTCGACGATGCGCAGAATAGAACGAAGCTTACGCGCATCGGCGAACTCGGGCTGATCGAGAAGGTTCTGCGCACCCGCCGCCGAGATCTGCGGCGACTCGCTCGCGCGAGCGCTCGCAAGCGCCGTCCAAACGCAGCCTCGAAGATCGTCGCCGAGCCCCAACTCCGCAACGACCGCTCCGACGTCCGCCTCGGTCAGTTCGCTCATGAGCTGGTTCCCGAAGCGGGCGTTCAGCGCGCTCGAAAGGCGCGTCAACTCCTCGGCCGAGGCATCGGCTCGGAGCTCGAAGAGACTCTGTACCGAGACTCCCAGGCTCGTCACGACGACCGCGACGCCCGTTCGCGGCCCGATCGAGATGAGCTGCACGTGCTTGAAGCGCTGCTCCTCGCCCTGCGGCTTCGTCACGAAAGCAAGACTCTTCGAGAGACGCCCGAGGAGCTTCGTCGTCTGGTCGATAACGTCGTCGAGCTCGCGGCTCGCGTCGCGAAGCTCGTCGCGAATTCTCCGTCGTTCGCTCGGCGACAACGTCTCCGGTTCCATGAGATCGTCGACGTACGTGCGATACCCGGCATCGGACGGGATCCTGCCGGCCGACGTGTGCGGCTGCACGAGATATCCGCCGGCTTCGAGCTCCGCCATCTCGCTACGGATCGTGGCAGAGCTGACGCCCATATTGTACTTTTGCGTGAGCGTCTGCGACGCGACCGGCTCCGCCGTCGCGACGTACTCATAGACGACGGTCGCGAGGATATATGCCTTGCGCTCGTCGAGCCCGGGCTGCTTCATCGTTCCTATCTTAGCACTCCCCTGCCAGGAGTGCCAAAGGGCGCTCCGTAAACCCTCTTCTCTATGGAGACCACGCAGGCCATCGAGGCGCTCCTCAAGGAGAGCCGCCGCTTCCCACCCTCGCCCGACTTCACGGCGCAAGCCAATGCGAAACCCACGATTTACGACGATGCCGAGCGCGATCTCGACGCGTTTTGGACCTCGTGGGCCAGGCGCCTGCAGTGGAGCAAGCCCTTCTCAAAAGTTTTGGAGTGGAAAGAGCCATTCGCCCGCTGGTTCTACGACGGGGAGCTGAACGTCAGCGTGAACTGTCTGGACCGGCACGTGAAGGCCGGCCTGGGCGACCGGATCGCTTACTACTACGAAGGCGAGGCCGGCGATCGTAGGGCGATCACATATACGGAGCTGCTCGACGAGGTCTGTCGCTTCGCAAACGCGCTGCGGCGGCTCGGAATCAAGCGCGGCGACCGCGTCGCGATCTATATGGGGATGATTCCGGAGCTTCCGGTGGCGATGCTCGCCTGCGCGCGCATCGGCGCGCCGCACTCGGTCATCTTCGGAGGCTTCTCGCCGGACTCGATCGTCGACCGCGTGAACGACGCGCAGTGCGTCGCGATCGTCACCGCGGATTACGCGCGCCGCCGGGGCACGCGCGTCGCGCTCAAAGAGAACGTCGACGCGGCGCTCGAGCAGACGCCAAGCATCAAGCACTGCATCGTCGCGAAGCGCGTCGGCGATCCGGTCGAGATGACGAGCGGGCGCGATCATTGGTGGAGCGACCTCGTCGAAAAAGAGTCGAGCGAGTGCGAGCCCGAGGCGATGAACGCCGAAGATCTTCTCTACCTCCTCTACACGAGCGGCACGACCGCGAAGCCGAAAGGCATCAAACACACCACCGGCGGCTATCTCACGTACGTGACGATGACGCACAAGCTCGTCTTCGATCTCAAGGAAGATCGCGACGTCTATTGGTGCGCCGCCGACATCGGCTGGGTGACGGGACACTCGTACATCGTCTACGGACCGCTTGCAAACGGCGCGACGTCCGTCATGTACGAAGGCACGCCCGATTATCCCGATAAAGACCGGCTGTGGGAGATCGTCCAGCGATACAAGGTCACGATTCTCTACACGGCGCCGACGGCGATTCGGACATTCATGAAGTGGGGCATCGAGTATCCGCAGCGTCACGATCTCACGTCGCTGCGGGTTCTGGGCAGCGTCGGAGAGCCGATCAATCCCGAAGCCTGGATGTGGTACCGGCAATACATCGGCGGCGGAAAGGCGCCGGTCGTCGACACGTGGTGGCAGACGGAGACCGGCGGCATCATGATCTCGCCATTGCCCGGCGTCACGACGCTCAAGCCCGGAAGCGCGACGAAGCCTCTGCCCGGAATCGGCGCCGACATCGTGAACGATGCGGGTCAGAGCGTTCCGCTGGGGGGCGGCGGGTACATCGTGCTCACGCGCCCGTGGCCGGGCATGCTGCGCGGCATTTGGGGTGACGACGAGCGGTACGTCGAGACGTACTGGAAGCGATTCCCGCATCGGTATCTCGCCGGTGACGGGTGCCGGCGCGACGACGACGGCGATTACTGGTTCATGGGTCGCATCGACGACGTCATGAACGTCAGCGGTCACCGCATCTCGACGATGGAGGTCGAGAGCGCGCTGGTCGGAAACCCCGGCGTCGCCGAGGCGGCGGTCTGCGGAAAACTCGACGACATCACCGGTCAGGCGATCTACGCCTTCGTCACGCTCAAAGGCGGCGCGAACGGCAGCGAGGTCCTCGCAAACGAGCTGCGCGAGTTCGTCGCCGAGAAGCTCGGGCGGTTCACGCGTCCGAAGTACATCACGTTCACGCCGGAACTTCCCAAGACGCGCAGCGGCAAGATCATGCGCCGCCTGTTACGCGACGTTGCCGAAGGTCGCACGCTGGGCGACACGACGACGCTTGCAGACTCGAGCGTCGTGAAGACGCTGCAAGAACGCGCCAAAGCCGAGGTCGGCCAAGAAGGCTAGCCGCCGACACAAGGTGTCATGGTGAGGCTTCGCCTTCGCGTCTTCGACGCTACGCTTCGGGTGACAGAGGAAGATCTCGGGCGCGGTTGGCGATCCAGGAGTAGAGCACCCACGGCGTGACGACGAACGCGATGACGCCGATGAGCGAAGCCCAGTTGTTGAACCACGCACCGATCACCGCAAAGGGCGATGCCTTGCCGCTCGCGACGATGACCCCTGCGAGAAAAACGCCGAAGAGACTCTCGCCCACGATGAGCCCCGACGCGATGAGGACGCCCAGGCGCCGCGCGGCGGCGGCGTTGCGCCTTCCCTTGACGAAGCGGTTGTAGAGCGCGCCGAAGACTGCGCCGACGACGGCGGGCGCCGTGGTCGGCGCCGGAAGATAGATTCCCAGTCCGACCGCCAGCGGCGGCAGGCGAAAGCGCTTCGTGATGCGCCCGAGCTCGTCGATTGCAATGACGATCGCTCCGACCGCAGCGCCAATGCCGATGAGGCTCCAGTCGATCTTCCCCTCGATGACGCCTTTTGCGAGCGTCGAGATGAGCGTCGCCTGCGGTGCCGGCAATCCGCGCACGCCGCCGAATCCGTATGCTTTGTTGAGGAGATCGAGAACCGGCGGGATGAGAATCGCGCCGAAGACGACGCCGATGACGAGCGCGACTTGCTGCTTCCACGGCGTCGCTTCGACGAGTTGGCCGGTTTTGAGATCTTGGAGGTTGTCGTTCGAGATCGTCGCGACGTTGATGAGCGCCGCCGTCACAAAGAGCGCGTACGCGACGAGCGCAGCGTCGAGCGACGCATTCGACGCGCGCGCGATGAGCGCCAGGAGCACCGACGCGCCCACGACCGAGAGAATCGCCAGGCCCGAGACCGGGCTGTTCGACGAGCCGATGAGGCCCGCCATATACCCGCACGCTGCGGCAACGAAAAACCCCGCGATGACGATGTAGACGATCGCGCCCACGACGAGAAGAATCGTCATTGGGCCCAGCGGGGTATGCGACAGAAAGACCGCGAGCGCGGCAGCGATGGGGATCAAGCAGAGGAGGCTGATCGCGGCGACGACGCCGATGGGCATGTCGCGTTCGACGATGGGCAGCGATTCGTTTCGGCCTCGCCGGCGCGCTCGCGACGCCTCCATAGCCGACTTCAAGCCGCTCCACACGGGCGCGACGAGCCGAACGATCGCCCAAATCGCGGAGATGCCGATCGTTCCCGCGCCGATAAAGCGCACGTAGTGCGACCACGTGCCCAGCGCAACGTCGGCGGCAGCGCCCGGGGCCGGATGCATTGCGGTGAGAATCGGCATGGCGATTCCCCATGCGATCACAAGCCCCGCGAAGATCGCCATGCCGACGGTCAACCCGATGAGATGGCCGGCTCCGATCAGCGCGAGCGATCCGTTCAAGCCGATTCCCGTCGTCGACATACCGAACTTGAAGTACGCCGCAAACGTTCCGGCAAAGAGCTGCATCGCGGAGAGCAACTGAAATCCCGCCGAGGCGAGCGCGCTGACGACGAGCGCGAGCAGGCCCGTGCGATTCTCCGCCGCGGCCTCCTCGCGGCGCTCGCCCGAGCCGACCTTGAGTACTTCGGCCGCTGCAACGCCTTCAGGGTAGGGCAAGTCCGAATGCGTGACGAGCGCGCGCCGGAGCGGCACGCTGTACATGACGCCGAGAATGCCGCCCGCCGTGATGATCGCGAAGGACTGCCAGAATGGAAACCCCGTCCACCAGCCGACCATCACGAGCCCTGGAAGCACGAAGATCACCGACGAAAGCGTTCCCGCGGCGGACGCGACCGTTTGCACGATGTTGTTCTCGACGATCGTCGCCTTCTTGAAGGCGCGCAGCACGGCCATCGAGATGACCGCGGCGGGGATCGACGAGGCGAATGTCAACCCGACCTTCAGGCCCAAATAGACGTTCGCCGCCGTGAAGACGAGCGTGATCGCTCCGCCGAGAAGCACTCCTCGGAGCGTCAGCTCCTTCCGCACGTTTTCGACGCTGCGGCTTAGTGCGAACTTTGCGTCGACCACGTTACCGTTTCGACCGCCCACGCGCTGCCCCGGCGTCGCAACGTGAACGTCCAAAGGCCCGTCTCGCGCGACGTTTTCCCATGAACCGTCGAGGTTAGGACGAGAGGAAGGACGACGTACGCTTGGCCGTTCGAGAGATGCCACTGGGTAATCGGCAGCGCTCGGGCGTGCAGGCTTTTTACGTGCATTCGGGCGGACGTCGCGTCGACGGCACGCCACCATCGCAGGCCCACATGCGGGCCCGTCCATTCGTACGGCGCGATCTCGTCCACGACCACGGCGTCCGCCGCAAAGTACGTGTCGACGCGCGCGGCGTCATTCGCATTGACGGCAGCGAGAAGCCCGCCGAGCATCGACGAGATCGCAGGATCCGGCGGCGCCGCCGCCGCGGTATTTGCCCGAAGAACGACCAGAAGCGCAACGGCAATGGCAAACCCGCAAAGACGAAGTTTCATAAACCCTCCTTTGCTGCGGCCTACGCCGCGCTCGCGCGAATACCTATCGTCACCTCGCTGCGAGCTCGACGGCAAATGAGCGCCCCGGCACGGGATAGGCGTAAAACGCGGCCGATGCCGCCGAGTACGTTCCAAACTCGGAGTAGCGCGCGCCGGCCAGATTGTAACCCCGGAGCACGACGCGCAAGAGCGGCGAGAGGCGGTAGCCGACGTACGCATCGACACGCGTGTAGGCCACGGGTTGATCGAAGGCCGGCAGCGCAGGGTTCACGAATCCGCGCGGCCCCTTCGAGATCGTCTCGATGCCGAAGCCGTCAATGCGACTGCGTGCCGGAGCCAAGTAATCGAAGCCCGATGCAACCGTGAAGACCGGCCCGCGGCCGGCGATGCGCGCGTTCGTATCGAGGTCTTGCGCGCAGTAGAGATTCGTCACGTCGAGATGCGCGCTGTAGCCCGAGAACGAACGCGATCGAACTCCGAACGTCAGACCTTCGACGAGCGCGCGGCCTGCATTCTCCGGAAGGAACGTCACGGGATCGTCGACGATGAGATCGTGGCCCGCGGTCGCGAACCAGCCGAGTTGGAGCGACCCGGCCCTGCCGCTATCCACGAGCGTCAGGTCGCCGACGCGCGCATGCTCGGAGATGAGATGCGCATTGGAGAAGAACGGGTAGTATAGCTCCTCTTGCGTCGGCGCTCGAAAGGCCGTTGCGAGGTTCCAGCGCAGGGAAAGGGCACTCGTCAATCGCTCGATGCCTCCAATCGACGGCGAACCCGCTCCGCCGGGAGCGCCGTCGTTTTCGCCGCGCAGGCCCGCATAGAGCTCGTCACCGCGGCGATCGAACCACTGTGACTGCACGTACGCAGCGACCTGATCGTAGGGATGGAACGCGATCGGATCGACGCCGTCGTCGACGCGCGCATCTCCTCTGGTGAGATCGATGCCGTATACAATCTGCTCGCCGGCGTTGCGAACGACGTCGCGAACGTCGGCCATCGTGCGTTCGTCGGTCAAGAGTTGCGCGTACGGCGCCAGCGGCGTAAGGTACGCGTTCGGACACTGCGGATCGACGAGCGTGTCGCACCGGAATGAGAGATCGGACGTTGAGGCGCCGAGCTGCAGGGAGAGCGTCGCGTGCGCGGTCTCGTGCGAAAGATTCAAGACCGCGTTGCGATCGACCGTTCCTTCGCGGCTCGTCGGAGAGTACGACCCTTGCGGTCCAGGCACGCCGACGTGTTCGTCGACGAGGTCGCCGGAGAACGCCGCTTCGAACGCACCGACCGCGTGCGAGAGGCTCGTGCTGACGGAGGAGATCGAGGCATCGGCGTTCTGCTGCGTGCGTCCGTTCGGAAGCGAATAGTCGTTTGCGGCAATCGCGCGCGACAGTGACACGAACGGCGTCTCGATCGCAAGCGATTGCTCTCCAAATGAGCCCGCCATAATTTGTGCCGTCGTTCGCATCGGCGGCGCGGTGATGATGTTGATGACGCCGCCGATCGAGCCCGAGCCGTACAGCGTCGAGCCACCACCCTCCACGACCTCGATGCGCTCGATGCCCGCGGTGGGAATCTGCGCGAGGTCGATCGAGGCGATCTGCCCTCCGGCAACCGGCATGCCGTTCATGAGGACGAGAACCTGGCCGCTCGACGATCCTCGAATGCTAACGTTCGAGAGCGATCCGAACGAGCCGTATCGCTCGACGTCGACACCGGGAATGTCTGAAAGCGCGTCGGCGATGCTGAGAAATCCTTCGCGCTCGATCTCGCTCTTCGTAACGACGTACGTCGTCCGAGCGGTTCTCTCGATGCTTTCCAACGCACGATCGCTCGTGACGACGTGCGCGATGGGCGCGAGCGTGGGTGTGGGCGACGGGGCAGGCGCGGCGGCAACGATCGCCGCAATGAGCGGTGCGATGACCATGGCATTCCTCTCCTTTACGCGAGGCGGATGATGCTCGTAAAGCCTGCTGCGTATCCTGACTCGCGGAGATTCCGCTTACAGTGGCGCGACCGTGCCGGCATCTCACCGGCTTCCCGCGCAAGCTTACGCCCGCAGTATTGCCGCTTCGCGTCGGCGCTCCTCCTCGCGCTCGCAAGCGCTTCGTGCACGCCGCTGCCGGCGTCGCGGGTACCGCCCGCGCAGAGGCGCATCGTCGCGCTCATGCCGTCGTTCGTCGAGGACCTCGTCAGCGTCGGTGCGGCGCGTCAAATCGTGGGTGTCTCGAGTGCGACACGGGACATTCCAGCCGTCGCTCACGTGCCGCGCGTCGCCGATTTCGCGAGCGTCGACACCGAGCGCATCGTCGCGCTTCACCCCGACCTCGTCGTCGCGATCCCCGCCCAGGTGCGATTCTTGAGCCAACTGGGGCGAGCGGGCATTCGCGTCGTCACGCTGCCCGACGATTCGTACGCCGACATCTTCGACGACCTCGCGCGCCTCGGCACGCTCAGCGGTCACGCCCGAGCGGCGCGCAGCGAGGTCGCATCGTTGCGAGCGCGCACGGCAGCGCTCCAGCGGCAAGAACGCCGCTTCTCAACGCCGCCGGCAATCTTCATCGTGATCGGAACGCAGCCGATCGAGACCGTCGGCAGCGGATCGTACATCGCGACGCTCGTAACGCTTGCAGGAGGACGCGACGCTGCGGGCGCTCTCGCCGCCGATTACGGCGAGTATAGCGCCGAAGCACTCCTTCGCGCGCAACCGGATGCGATCGTCACCGATCCTTCAACGGGCCTGGCAAACGCGCTCGGCCGCGAGCCGTGGCGCAGCCTGCAGGCGGTGCGGGATCATCACGTCTTCACGATCGCCGATGCGTCGCTGCTCGAGCGGCCGGGGCCGCGTTACGTCGAAGGTCTCGCGTGGCTCATCAAACGGTTTGCAGCACTGACTCCGAGAGCGGCGCTCGGCCGTTGAGGATGTCGCGCACGCTCTCTTTCGGATACCCGATCTCCGCATAAAGACTGTTTCGCCATGCGAGATCGCTCAGCGCGCGCAGCTCGTCTGCGCCACGCGCGAGTTGCCGAGTCGTAAACGCGATCGCGGTTTCGGAGCCGTCCTCGAAGCCCCTCAGCGCGGCGATCTTGTAGAGCGGGATGACCGCCGACGCGCTCCCTTCGAGGTACGTCGCCGTCAACTGCCCGATCTCGTCCTGCGAGAGCAGGTGCGCCGGGGACGGCAAGAGCCGCAGGGACATCGTCGCTCGAACCTGCGCGACGGAAACAAACCGGTCGACGAACTCGCTCTCGAAGAGGCTGTGAATGTGCCTCTGCGTGTAGTCGTGCGGGTTCGGATAGTGTCCCCAGCCGTTAAAGTGCACCGTCACGTGAAGCGGCTGACATCCATCGCCGATAAAGTGGCCCCAGACGCCGAGATCGCGCACCGTCAGCGTTTCGCGCAACGCCCGGTCCGCGGCGAAACGCGCTCGCAGGCTTGCGCTCCGTGCGTGCCGCGTTCCGTAGTCGTCGACGCGCCAGTATGCGAAGTCCTCGCGCAGTTGCTCGAAGCCGTCCACGATCGAATATGGCAGATATCCGGCACGCCACGGGGTCGAGTGTTCGGGCAAGAGCGCCATCTCGTACGCGTTCATGTTCGGCGGGAGCGCGTTCAAGCGCACGCCGAAGATCGTTCCGTCGTCGCCGACATCGACGTAGTGCCCCGGGTCGTTATCGGCATCCCACGACTCGCCGGCGCCCTTGAGACGGTCTTCTTCCGGACCGAGCGTTCCGATTTCGCTCGATGCGTTCGCCATTCTCACGAATGCCGGCATATCCGCGGGCAGGGTCTGCGCCGCAAGGCGATTGATGAGCGTATGGCCCTTCGCTCCCCACGCAAGCGCGCTCTGCGGTGCGAGCAATGCGAAGGTTGCGACGACGAGAAGAAACCGCGTACAGTATTTCAATTGAATAACTCCGTTAGTTCGTCCAAGTGCTCGATCCGAGTCGCCCCCGGCAGCGCGCCGAGAATCGCCGCACCGTACCGCGCGCTCGAGGCGCGTCCGTCGAGGATCGCGACGACGCCTCGGTCTGCGGTATTGCGAATGAGTCGCCCGAAGCCCTGCTTGAGCCGCATGGCGGCCATCGGGATCATGTACTCCTCGAAAGCGTCGAGGCCTCGCGACGCTAGCGATGCCATCTTCGCGGCGACGAGCGGATCGCCGGGCGACGGGAACGGGAGGCGATCGATGACGACGCACGAGAGCCGATCGCCGGCGACGTCGATCCCTTCCCAAAACGTTCCGGTCGCAAAGAGCACGGCGTTCGGCGTTCTTCGAAACCATTCCAAGAGCTGCGAGCGAGGCCGATCTCCCTGCAGCGCGATCGGAAACGGCAGCCGATCGCGCAGGAGCGCGTGAAGCTCGCGCAGCCGTGCGTAGGACGTAAAGAGCACGAACGCGCGCCCGCGCGAGCGATCGAGACACTCTTCGACGATCGGCGCGGCACGGCGCGCGAAATCCGAGGCTTTCGGATTGACCGTCGGCGGCGCGATGAAGAGCCGCGCCTGCCGCGCGTAATCGAACGGCGATGGCGCGACGAGTTCCTGCGCGTCGGCGATGCCGAGCGCGCGCCGGAGATGCTCGAAGGAGCCGCCGAAGGCGAGCGTCGCGCTCGTGAGAACGGTCGGAGTTCGCGAGAAGAGCGCTTGCGCGAGAAAGCCTGCGACGTCGTGCGGCGCGCACTTCACCTCATAGCGACCGTCGAGGTCGCTGCGCTCCACCCACGAAATCGATTCGTCGCGCGGTGCCTGGACGCGCTCGAGCGCCGCGATGTGCGCGAGGATGGGTCGCATGGCGAGATCGCGGCGGCGCTCCGCCTCCGGCTCGCTGCCGACGGGACGTGCGAGCGCGTCCTGCCAGTGCGCCTGCAGCCAGTTCTCGAGATGGTAGAGCGCGTCGCGAAGCGCTTGCAGCGCGGGCCAGAGTGCGTCGTTTTCCTCCAGGGCGTAGCGCTCGCGCGGCCCGCCGGCGAGCGCGTGTTCCAGGCCGCGCAGTCCCTCGCCGACCTGCGCGTCGAGCGACGCGTCGACGCGATAAACGCGATGGAGCTTCTTCATCATGCGCGCAACGCTGCGCCGCGAGACGGCGGCCGTGAGGGCGTCGGTGGCCCAGCGCTCGCACTGATGGGCCTCGTCGAGAACGGCAACGTCGTACGGCGGTACCAATCCGCCGCCGATTGCGAGGTCCAGGAAGAACAACGCGTGATTGACGACGACGAGATCCGCGTACCGCGCTTCGTCGCGCTTCTTGAAGAACCAGCAGTCGCGAAAGTAGTCGCAAAACTCGCCGATGCAGTCGTCGGCATCGGCATCGACCTGCTCCCACTCCTCTTCGCGTACGGGCGTGCGCACCTCCGAGCGGTCGCCGGTGCGGGTTCGCTGCGCCCACTTCCAGAGCTCGCCCATCGACTGCGACGACGGCAAGAGCCGCTCGCCGCGCAGGCGCTCGTACTTCTCCTTGCAGAGGTAATGGCGTCGCCCTTTGAGCATCGTCACGCGCAGGGGGATGTCGAGCGCGCGCACGACGAGCGGAATATCCTTGTCGACGAGCTGCTCTTGAAGCGCGATCGTGCCCGTCGAAAGCACGACCTTCTTTCCGCTGCGCACCGCGGGAACGAGATACGCGAGCGACTTGCCGACGCCGGTGCCGGCTTCGACGATCGTGTGAACGCCTTCAAGCATGCCTCGTTCGACGAGATTGGCCATCTGCAGCTGTCCCGGCCGCGCCTCGAACGTATCGAGCGCGCGCGCGAGCGGGCCGCGCGCACCGAAGATCTCGTCGACCGACGCGGTCACGACGTGTGCGGCGTGACGTTTTCGGAGGGCGACTCGTACTCGGTGTCGAGCACGGTGCCGGCCGCCGGATCGAAGACCTCGGGACGTACGCGCCGCGGCGGAAAGTAGATGACGAACGTCAGAATGAATCCCGCGATGAGGCCGCCGACGTGCGCTTGCCACGAGATGCCTGGAAAGGTGAACGTGAAGATGAGGTTGAGAATGAGCATCGGAAGGTTCGCGCGGATGAGATCGGCGCCTCGCTTTCCGAACTTGAAACCGATCGCGAAGAGCGCTCCGATGAGACCGAAGATCGCACCGCTCGCGCCGAGCGTCGCGACGTCGGGCGGGCTGAACGCGACGACGCTCAAACCGGAAGCGAGGAGCGACACCGCGTAGATCAGGAACATCCGCGGCCCGCCGACTGCGGCCTCCACGAAGCGCCCGAATATCCAGAGTGCGAACATGTTGAAGCCGATGTGCAAGAGGCTCGCATGCATGAACGCGCCCGTGACGATTCGCCAGTATTCGTGGTACTGCGTGACGGCGATCGGGACGAGCGCCCCCGCGTTGTAGAGGGCCTCCGGGTTCGAAGGGTTGCCGCCGATCAGTCCCGGACCGGCGATGGCAAGTTCCCAAAGAAAGACGATGACGTTCACGACGATGAGAAACTGCGTCACGTGTGCGGAGCGGCTCATCGTGCCTCTCGCTGCGGAATGGGATGGCCGTGCGGACAGGTTTTCGGATCGCCGAGAACGCGAACGAGACGCTCCTCGACGTTCTCGGTGATCGCGTGCTCGAGAATGCAGGCCTCGGCGTACACGGCTTCGAGCGGCATGCCCAGGATGTCCGTGAGGAGACGCTCGGCGAGACGATTGCGCCGCACGACGCGCGTCGCGACCTCGAGTCCCTTGCTCGTGAGCGTCACGTCCCCGCGCGCCTCGTGCTCGACGAATCCATCGGAAGCGAGCTTCTTCACCATCTCGGAGACCGACGCCGGCGCCACGCCGAGCTCTCCGGCGAGCAGCGACGTCGCGGCGCCGGAGCCCTCTCGCTCGAGGCGATAGATCGCCTTCATGTACATCTCGAAGGACTCCGCGAAGTGCGAGTGGGCCGGCACGCTACGAGCGCCCCGCGTCTGCCAGCGCCGCGCGCAGCGCCTCTTTGCGATGCGGAGTTGCAAAGCTCGCATCGATGGCCGTGTCGATGCATTGCCGCAGCGTCGGAAGACCCGCCTGCCTCGCAACGTACCGGTACTCTCCTTCGATCGACGTTCCAAAGAGCGCCGGATCGTCGGCGTCGACGACGACGCGAACGCCGGCATCGACAAGCCCAAAGATCGGATGCGGCGCACCCGGGCTTACGGCGCCCGTGCGAACGTTTGAGGTCGGACAGACCTCGAGTGCAACCTGGCGCGCAACGAGGAGCTCCAGCACGGCGGGGTCGTTCAGCGCCGCGATCCCGTGTCCGATGCGTTGCGCGCGCAGTATCTCGACTGCCGCGCGGACGCTCTGCGCGCCGGCGGCCTCGCCCGCGTGAGCGACGGTGTGAAGACCGCGCTCGCGAGCGTCGTCGAAGACGCTTTCGAAGAGTTCGGCGGGAAAGCGCACCTCGTCGCCGCCGAGTCCGATCCCGACGACGCCCAGCGCTTTGCACTCTGCCGCCAACTCGACGGTTCCTAGCGCGCTCTCCACCCCGAGGTTTCGCGTCACATCGACGATGAGAGCGAACTCGCGCTCCGGGTCGGCGCGAAGCTCTCGCGCGATCGCGGCGATCGCGGCGCGAATGTCGAGCGTCGGGTGGAAGAACGCCCACGCGGACGGCGAGATGAACAGCTCACCGTAGAGCGCGTTCTCTTCGCGCGCGCCCTCGACGAACTCGCGCGCGAGCCGCGCGTAGTCTTGCGGTACCCGCAAGACCTTGCAGACGGACATGAACGTCTGCAAGAAACCGGCGAAGTCTACGAAATCGTACGGGTCGCCCGCCGCGACCTCGACGCCGGCGAGCGCGGCAAGGTCGCGGAACGCGGCGGGCCGCAGCGTCCCCTCGAGATGGCAGTGCAGGTGGACCTTCGGCAGAACGTGGACCGCTGCGTCGAGGCCATAGCCGTCGGCGATGTTCACGCTCCCTCGCTTCGCCGCAGCCTTGTCGATTCCGAGCAACCCAACATGGCTCGGTGGGGCGAGGGTCGCTTCGGCAGGGACCGGGGGCATTTGCGTAGCAGAGTGGCGCCGCGGGGTGGAGCAGTCCGGTAGCTCGTCGGGCTCATAACCCGAAGGTCGCACGTTCAAATCGTGCCCCCGCAACCAAGGCTTATCGGGAGCTCAATGCGGCTCGAAAATAAGGGCGGCGGAGCCTCCTTTGCGCTTTCAGCCGCGTTCCTCAAGAATCCGCTCGAGCGCAACTCTGAAGCGCTTACGCCTACACGCTGTGGTCTGCTTGTTCGATGCTGGGATAGCCTTGCTCACCACAATTCGCGCAGCGCTCCCTTTGCGAATGACACGAGGATCCTGCTCGCCACTAACGATAACGGAAGCCGCACGATGAGGCAAAGCCCTACAGACCCGACGGCCGACCATCCTTACGGCGTTGGTTTACACGAGTATTGCCCGACGAGACCCGTGGGCTTGGAGTAATCGAGTTCGCCGCTGTTGACGTCGAATGCCGCGTTGAGTCCGAGCATTGGGTTGCTCCACTCGAGGCCGGCGCCGTTGCCGATCGTTTCGTAGGGGATGCGTCCGCCCCAAAAATCGACGACGCTCTGGTTCGAGGAATCGATTTGAAGCGTGAAGTGGGACGACAGCGTCTGCGGAACTCCCGGTACGGCTACCGCCGTACAGGTGTAGCTGGTCGCCGCAGCATGCGCCACGCCGGGCGTCAGGACGAGCGCTGCCGCCAACATCATCGGGTGAGCCTTCACGAAAGCCCTCCCCGCGGGTTAGCCGTTACTTCGCGGCGTAGGCTTGGCACCAGCCGTCCGGGCTGATCGAGCCCGCGACGATCGTGCAGGTGCCGTCCGCTTTGGCCGTCTTCCCTGCGTGGAAGAACCGGCAGCCGGAGCAGCGGTGGCCGTCGTTCGGGTGGGTCTGGTACTTTTCGAGCGTCTTGGAAACCTTCGCGTCCGCGACGCCTGCCGTCGATGCGACGAAACCGGCCAGCGCCGGGATAGCGATAAGTCCGGTGAGCGCCTCGCGGCGCGTCATGTCCTTGGAACGATCCGTCATGGGTTGAGCCTCCACCTCGAACCTACTCCGTCGAATTTCGCCGCTCCTTGAATCCAGCGGAGGGAGTTGCCCAAGCGTTCGTAGAAGCAACCAGGCCCAAGATGCGTTGTTCGGCACCTCGCGCTTTGGTGTATGCGATGTCGCTCGTTCTGACAGCGCCTGGCCTCAGCCTTGCTCGAACGGCCCCCCTCTGGTTCGCCAACGCGACGATCGGCGGCCACCACGTGAAGGTCTTGCGCGTGCGGCTCGATGGGGTTCGCATCGTGACGGCGCTCGGCTACGACCACGTCGCCAGAACCGAGTCCCTCGCGCATATGGCGATGCGTCACCACGCGCTCGCCGCGATCGACGGCGGCTTCTTCGACTCGGGCTTCGCGGGCCCGTTCAAGGATCTCATCAACACGACGGTCGTGAACGGTCACCTCGTCTTCAAAGGCGACATCGGCTGCACGCTCTTCTTCAACGTGCAGAACGTTGCGAGCATGGAGGAGCTGCCGCTGCGTATCGAAGGCGCGTTCGGCGACAGCTTCGCCAGACCCGACGGCTGGTACGCGTACGGAATCAACAGTTACCCCGAAGGGGTTCGCTCGACGATAACGATCTTCACGCCCGCCTGGGGACGGGTGACCGACCTGAGGGGATTTCAGATACAAGTTCGCGATGGAATCGTCTCGCGCATCGCCTCGCATTCGCTGCCGATTCCTCTCGACGGCTACGTGATCTACGTTCGCGGTTTCCACGCGTTGCGCGAGCGATTTCACGTCGGACGCAGCATCGAGTATCGCGTCGTGCGCAGGAACGGCCTCTCGCTCGGCGCGTTCGCCGATGCGTGGCAAGCAATCGGCGGCGGTCCGCGGCTTCTCGTCAACGGACACGTCGCGCTCGATCCGCGCGCCGAGGGTTTTCACGATCCGCGGCTCTTTCGCATCGTCGAGCGAAGCGCCGTCGGCGTGACGCGCAACGGAAAGATGCTCATCCTTGCAACCGCGATGGGAAGCCTCCACACGATCGCCCGCATCATGCGCCGCCTCGGCGCATACGAGGCGATGAATCTCGACGGCGGCTCTTCCGCGGGTCTTTGGCTGCGCGGGCGCTACATCACCAGGCCCAGGCGTCTGCTCACGAACGCGCTGCTCGTTCTCCCTTCACCGCACTAGCGAGACGCGGCGCTCTCCCCTCAGGCAATGAGTTTGAGGTCACGACCGACCGCGCGGAAGGCGTCGAGCGCGCGATCCAACTCCTCCTTCGTGAGCTTCGCGTTCATCTGCACGCGCACGCGCGCCGTGCCTTCCGGCACGACGGGATATCCGAAACCGGTGACGAAGACCCCGTGCTCGAGGAGCCGATCGCTCATCGCGATTGCGAACGCGGTCTCGCCGACGACGATGGGGACGATCGCGCTGCGGCCGTCGAGGGGTTTGTAGCCCAAGGCCATGAGGCCGGCACGGAAATACGCGACGTTCTCGTGCAGGCGCGCGACGAGTTCCGGGTGCGCGTCGAGATAGTCGACGGCCGCAAGCGCGCTGCACGCAACCGTCGCGGGAAGCGCATTCGAAAAGAGCTGCGGGCGGGATCGCTGAACCATCGTGTCGACGAGCGCGCCACTCGCTGCGATGAATCCGCCCGCAGCGCCGCCGAGCGCTTTGCCGAGCGTTCCGGTGATGACGTCGACCTCGCCCGTCAAACCGTAGAACTCGACGGTTCCTCGTCCCGTCGCGCCCATCACCCCGGTTCCATGCGAATCGTCGACGACGACGATCGCGCCGTACCGCTTCGCGAGCGCGACGATCTCGGGAATGCGCGCCAGGCCGCCCTCCATCGAGAAGACGCCGTCGGTCGCAACGACGATGGGAAAGGCGTCGCCGACGGCTTGCAGCTTCGCCTCGAGATCGGCCATGTCGCTGTGGCGAAAGCGTTCGCGACGAGCCTTGCTCGCAAGCCGAACGCCGTCGATGATCGAGGCGTGGTTCAGCTCGTCGGAGACGATCGCCGAGCCCTGGTCGCAGATCGTCGGAAAGAGGCCGGTGTTCGCGTTCCAACACGACACGTATGTCAGCGCGGCTTGCGTTCCGAGAAACGATGCGATGCGCTCTTCGAGCGCGCGGTGAACGTCGAACGTGCCGCAGATGAAACGCACCGAGGCCGTTCCGGCGCCGTACCTCTCGAGACCGCGCTTGCCCGCGTCGACGACCTCCGGCTGATCGGCAAGGCCGAGATAGTTGTTCGAGGAGAGCACGATGACCTGGCCGGCCTCTTCCATGTGCACTTGCGGAGCCATCGGCGTCGTGATGTGACGCAACCGTTTGTACGTTCCCGCAGCCTTGAGCGCGTCGAGATCGGCGTTCAACTTCGCTTCGAAGCGAGCGTTCACGGTTTCACGTCCAAGACGATCTTCGCCGCAACGCCGGTACGCATGAGCTCGAATGCTTCGGCATACGCTTCGAGCGGGAGACGATGCGTGACGATCGGGCGCAAATCGACGCGTCCGCTCTTCACGAGCGCCTGCGTCTGATACCACGTCTCGAACATCAAGCGTCCGTTCACGCCGAGCACTGTCAGTCCCTTGAAGATGATGCGTTCGGCAAGATTGAGATTCACGTTGTCGCTGGGAATTCCAAGGAGCGCTGCGGTACCGCCGTTGCGCACCATTTGCAGCCCGCCGTCGATCGCCGATCCGCTTCCCGACATCTCGAGGAGCACGTCGACGCCGTCACCGTTCGTGAGCGCGCGAACTTCGTTGATCGTCGAGATCTGGTTCCCGGGAAAGGTGCGATCCGCGCCGAGACGCTTTGCAAGATCGAGCTTCGCGGCGTTGATGTCGATCGCGAAGACGAGCGCCGCGCCCGCCGCCCGCGCGACGGGAATCGCCATGAGGCCGACGGACCCGACGCCGCTGATGACGACGCTGCGCCCGCTCACCCCGGCCGCCATGACGGTATGGACGGCATTCCCAAGCGGATCGAAGACGGCGGCAGCCTCATCGGAGATCGACGGATCGAGTTTCCAGACGTTGTACTCCGGCATCGCGATATAGTCGGCGAACGCGCCGTCGCGATCGACGCCGATGATCTTGAGCCGCTCGCAGATGTGCGCCTGCCCGGTTCGACAGAGAAGACACGTGAGGTCCGCGACGTGGCCTTCGGCGGAGACGCGATCGCCGACGCGCACCGCGCGCACGGCGTTTCCGATCTCCTCGACATACCCCATGAACTCGTGACCGATGACGCGCGGAGGACGGACCCGGTCTTGCGCCCACCGGTCCCACGTGTAGATATGGTAATCGGTTCCGCAGATGCCGGCCTTTTCCACACGAATCAAGACGTCGGTAGGGCCGATCGACGGCACCGGTACCCGACACACCTCGAACCCCGGCTCCGCTTTCATCTTGCAGAGTGCCCGCATCGTTTTCGCCATGTCGCAGCGTCAGGTTTGACCCTTGGTGCGCTTTGTCATCCCGCCCGAACGAAGAGCCCTTCGGGGTAAACTCCGCGAACGGAGCCGAACGGTACGTTGTGCTTGCCGCAATCTCGCTCGTCGCGCTCCTCCTCGTAGCGACGGGCGGCGCCTCTCCACCGCAGAGCGTTTCCGTCGTGTACGCGGGCTCGCTCGTGACGGTTATGGAGGGGCCGGTCGCGCAGGCGCTCTCGCATCGTGGAATCCTTTTTGAGGGCGAAGGGCGTGGAAGTCGAGAGCTTGCGAATCTCGTGCTCGCCGGACTGCGCACCCCCGATGTCGTCATCGTCGTGGATCCCGCGATTCTCGCCACGCTGCAACACGCGGGCCTGGTCGCGCAATCCTGGCCGCTTGGAAGCGCGGCGCTTGGGGTTGCATGGGCGCCGGCGTCGCGAGATGCCGCGCTCTTCGACAGGGCCGAACGCGGTCGCGCGACGATCGCACGCGTCTTGCAAACGCTCGCCGCGACCGGCAGCGCCCGTATCGCTCGCACGGACCCGCGACTTGACCCGAAGGGCCGTTACACGATCGACGCGTTGCGCGTGCTGCTCGGACCGGCGAGCGAGCGCGTGCTGCTCGGCGCCGACGAGAATCCCGCGCAGATATTTCCCGAGCAAGACCTGCTCGTGCGCCTCGAGAGCGGCGAGGTCGACTTCGGCTTCATCTACTCCACGGAGAAGCGCAACGACCTCGAGTTCGTCCCGCTGCCGGGACGCGCCTCGATGTCACATGAGATACGCTACGTCATCGCGACGATGAAGGACGCACCGCATCCAAGAGCCGCTCGCGCGTTCGTCGACTTTCTTCTCCACGGCCAGGGCCGCACGCTGCTCCTACGCGCAGGCCTTTATCCATAACGACCCGTGATGTAATCCTCGGTTCGCTTGTCCTTGGGTTGCGTGAAGACGGATGCGGTGGTCCCGACCTCGATGAGTTCGCCGGCAAGAAAGAAGGCGGTGAAGTCGCTCACGCGCGCGGCCTGCTGCATCGAGTGCGTCACGATAACGACGGTGTAATCCTTCGTAAACTCGGCGACGAGATCTTCGATCTTGCTCGTTGCGATCGGGTCGAGACCCGACGCCGGCTCGTCCATGAGCACGACCTCGGGTTCGACCGCGAGGCAGCGTGCGATGCACAGGCGCTGCTGCTGGCCGCCGGAGAGTTGGAGAGCCGGACGGTCGAGCCGATCCTTCACCTCATCCCAAAGCGCCGCGCGGCGCAGGCTGCGCTCGCAAATCTCCATGAGCGTCGAGCGATCTCTGACGCCGTGAACGCGCGATCCGTAGACGACGTTCTCAAAAACCGATTTCGGAAACGGGTTTGGCCGCTGAAAGACCATGCCGATGCGATGACGCAGCGCCACGGGATCGGCTCCGGCCGCATAGATGTCGCCGCCGTCGAGGAGCACGCTCCCCGCGACGCGCGCGCCGGGCGTGAGATCGTGCATGCGGTTGAGCGAGCGAATGAAGGTCGATTTCCCGCAGCCGGAGGGCCCGATGAGCGCCGTGACGTGATTCGCCGGCATATCGAGCGATGCGTCGGCGATCGCACGAAAGGCGCCGTAGTAAACGTTGAGATTCTTTGCTTGAAGTTTTGGTCGCGCGTCGATGCCGGCATTCCTCCGATTCGGGCGAGCCACGAGGGATGTCATACCGATGGTGCTCCTGGAACTCCCCCGCGTCGCGGTCATCGCCGCCAGAATACCTGCACTCAGTTAAGAGCGCGTTAAGGAGTACGCGAGCACTTCCTGACGCGCGACGGTGCGGCAAAAACGAATTGTCATCCGTTCGGTCACAGATCGCCCTCTCAAGGCATGAAACGACTCTGCGTTTTTAGATGCTTGCCGGAAGCCGCAAGCCGCCCCAATTCCGCCCGCGAGCGTGGCGGTAAGTGGAGTACGCTCGGCGCTTCGCAATTTGTAGACGCGGCCGGACACGATCTCGATCGATAGCCGGCTCAAGAAGACAATGCCTCCGCGCCATGGCCGAACACGGTCTTGTCGCACGATCGGGCGACATCGCCGCCACAATGAAACGGAAAGTCGAATCGGTCGCGCCACCCCGCGACTCCCCATTCGTAAGGGTATGCTGTATATCCCCGAGTACGGACAAACGGCATTTACCGTCCCACGCTTCGACGAGTTCATGAAACGTGCGCAACCTACGCTGACCGCGTACGCAGCGCACGCCTCTCGACTTACGACATGGACAATATCCGGAGCCGCGTCAGACGGTCGGCGTCTACGAGTGCGCGAGCGCTCCCTGGCGCGCGATCGGTATGCGAATGGTCATCGACGTGCCCGACCCGAGCGTCGATTCGGCGGAGATCGAGCCGCCGTGCGCGTCGACGATGCCTTTGACGATTGCAAGGCCCAGCCCGGCGCCGCCGCTCTCGCGCGTTCGCGAGCGATCGCCGACGAAGAAACGCTCGAAGACGTGAGGAAGGTCGCGATAGGCGATGCCCTCGCCCGTATCGCGAACGCGAAGGATCGCCTCGTTCGCCGCCCCGTCGATTTCGACGATCACCGATCCGCCCTCCGGCGTGTGGCGCAGCGCGTTGTCGATGAGATTGACGAGCACCTGCGCCAGCCGCTCGCCGTCGGCTTCGACACGCACCGGTCGCCGGGCGGCAAGATGCAGCGCAACGCCCTTGCGCGCGGCCTGCTGCTGGAACGCATCGACGATCGGCGATGCAGCGCTCTCGAGGTCGAGCTGCGAGAGGTCGAGACGCAGTTGCCCCGACTCCGTTCGTGCCTGCTCGAGAAGGCGCCCGACGAGCGACGCGAGGCGATCGACCTGCGCGAGGGCCTGCGGCAGAAAGAGCTCGCGCGCTTCGTCGTCGGGCGAAGCGATGACCGTTTCGAGCATGAGCTTCACCGAGGAGAGCGGGGTACGAAGTTCGTGCGACACGTTCGAGAGAAAATCTCTGCTCGCGCGCTCGCCGCGCAACGCATCCGTCTGGTCCTCCGCAAGAAGCATGACGCTTCCCTCGTCCGCGCCGTCGAGCGGCGCGACCGAGACGCGATACGTGCGCGTCTCGCCGCCGATCTGCACCACGAGCGGCGCGACCGATGCTTCCCCGCCGAGCGCCTCCTTCATCCGCCGCTCGATCTCGACGTTCGCAATCGACAGCACGACGTGTTCGCCGAGCGCGCGCTTTGGATCGAAACGAAAGATGCTCGCGGCGGCGGCATTTGCATAGCGCACGCGCAGCGAATCGTCGACGAGCACGATGCCGATGGGCAGCGCGTCGGTGAGCGCCGTCATGCCCGGAACATATACCCGCGGCTTCGCACCGTGAGAATGTGGCGCGGCCGCGCCGCGTCGACTTCGATCTTCTCGCGCAGCCAGCGAACGTGAACGCTCACCGTCTGCTGCTCGCCGTCGAAGTCGTATCCCCACACTTTGTCGAGCAGGGTCTCGCGCGTCACGATCCGCCCGGCATTCTCCATAAGCACGCGCAGCAGCGCAAACTCCTTGGGCGCGAGTGCGATCTCCACGTCGCGAACGAGCACCTGCTGGCGCGATGGATCGAGCGTGCACTCCCCGACGACGATCGGCGCGTCGTGGTCCTGCGCACCCGGCGCCGGTCTACGCAGCCGAACCTTCACGCGCGCGAGGAACTCCGCAAGCGCGAACGGCTTCGTCACGTAGTCGTCGGCGCCGAGCTCGAAGGCGAGGACTTTGTCGATCTCCTGATCCTTTGCCGTAAGCATGATGATCGGCGCGGCGCTGAACATGCGGATCTGCCGGCAGGCGGCAACTCCGTCGAGCACCGGCAGCATGATGTCGAGAACGATGAGATCGGGCTTCTCGCGTTTCGCGAGCGCCACCGCGGTTCGCCCGTCGATCGCGGTGATGACGTGATAGCCGATGCGCTCGAGGTTGAATCGCAGCGTTCGGACGATCGCCGACTCATCGTCGACGACGAGAATGGTCGTATCGAAATCGGGGCTCTTAGGAAACGTTCCGCGCTTGCGCGTTACGATCGGTTCGTTCATAGTCGTTCGCTATCGCGCTGTAATCGAGCGCGCCGTTTCCGTGCGACGACGCCGCCGTAAAGAGTGCGTAGGCGTTTGCCGTCGCCGGCATCGCGTACTCAATCGCGCCGGCGGCATCGAGCGCTGCGGCGAGATCCTTACGCAAGAGATCCATCGAGAAGCCGCCGTCGAACGTTCCGGCGAACCACGTCTTGGGCAGCCACTGCTCCAGGAGATAGTTCGATGCCGTTGCGGTCGCGAGCACGGAGCGCACCGCGTCGCGCTGCGCGCCCAAGCGCTGCGCGAGGACGAGCGCCTCGACGTTGCCGAGCATGACGTTCGCGATGATCGCTTGGTTCACGAGCTTCACCGTCTCGCCCATGCCGACGCCGCCGAGATGCGTCGGCGTTCCGAGCGCGCGCAATACGGGGAGCGCGCGGCTCACGTCGGCATCGTCGCCGCCGGCCATGATCGTCAGCGTCCCGCTTTCTGCGCGTTGCGGTCCGCCGCTCACCGGCGCATCGACGAATCCGATTCCACGCTCGCGCAGCCGCCGCGCAAAGCGCCGCGACGCGATCGGTGAGATCGTCGACATGTCGATCGCGAGGCTTCCGTTTCGCGCACCGCGCTCGACGCCGCGCTCGCCGAAGAGCACGTCCTCGACCTGCGGCGCATCCGGAACGCAGATCGCGACCAGGTCGCTGCGCTCCGCGACGCCCGCAGGATCGCTCGCTTGCGCCGCGCCTTGCGACGTAAGGCGCTCGAGCGCTTCCCGGCGACGATGCGCGCACGCCGTCACCGCAAAGCCCGCACGCAGCAGCGCGCGCGCCATCGGCTCGCCCATCGCTCCCAGGCCGATGAAACCGACGCGCACCATCAGCGGGGCACCCTCTGCCATGTCCGCAAGACGTTCGCCCAGCGCCGTCGAAGCACCCGGTGCTATGATCGCGAACGCAGTCCGCCGCCCGACCCTCGACGAGATGCACCTAGGAACGGGGAAGCGAACGCGTCTCCATCGGCTGCTCTTCGAGCACGGCCCCGCAAACGGAACGCTCATGATCCTGCCGGTCGATCAGGGGCTCGAGCACGGTCCGGTCGACTTCTTCGCCAACCCGGATTCGGAGGATACCGAGTGGATATACCGGCTCGCGGTGCAAGGCAACTTCTCTGCGGTCGCGCTGCATATCGGCCTGGCCGAGAAGTACCACGCGTCGTACGCCGGCCGCGTGCCGCTCGTACTCAAGGTGAACGGTAAGACGAATATTCCAAACGACGACGAGCCGCTCAGCCCGCTCACGTCGTCCGTCGAAGACGCGGTGCGTCTCGGTGCCGATGCGGTCGGCTACACGCTCTACGTCGGAAGCCCAGCGCAAGACGCGGACATCCTGCAGTGCAACGAGGTTCGACGCGAATGCGAGCGCTACGGCATGCCGCTCGTCATCTGGGCCTATCCGCGTGGTGTTGCCGTCAAGGCAAAGGGCGGCCAGGATTCACTCTGGGCCGTCGACTATGCGGCGCGCGTCGCGCTCGAAGTCGGCGCCGACGTCATCAAGCTCAACCAGCCAAAGCACAATGCCGCGACCGCGCCGCAGCAACCCAAGCCCTACGATACGCTCGACCCCGATGAAACCGCGGCGCTGCGTCGCGTCGTTCGCTCGGCGGGCCGATGCCTCGTGCTCGTCTCAGGCGGCAGCAAGCTCGGCGACGAGGACACCCTTCACAAGGCGCACGTCGCGATGCAAGCGGGATGCGTCGGCCTTATCTTCGGCCGCAACATGTGGCAACGCGACTGGAACGACGCGATGGCGATGGCCGGCCGCATGCACGACCTCCTGCAAGGATACGCCCAGCCTTAAGACGCCTGCGAATGGAGCGACGCGGCACACTCGCCGCAGTACCAACTCTCGGCGCCTTCGTGGCTTACCGTTATCATGTGACCTTGAGGACCGCGGCGCCCGCAGCTCGCACACGCGAACGTCTGCCCGGCGGATGCTTGGTGCCGCTTCTCGCCCCGCGCCATGATGAACGCGACGATGAGAATGATGATGAAGATTCCCCACGGCGCGAACGCAAACGCGTGTTGAAGGTCGGAATCGCCCATGGGCGTCAGGTTCGCGCGATACGCGCACACCCCTCGTTCGGAGGCCCATGAGCGCGCAGGACGTGCGTCTGCGTTACGCGATGGTGACGGAGATGCGCCGCGTCGGCACCCTGCAAGATCGCGCGGTCATCGATGCGTTCGCATCCGTTGCGCGCCATCTCTTCGTTCCGCACGTTCCCCCTTCCGAAGCCTACCTCGATCGCGCCATCTCGATCAAGAGCGAAGGAGGCGAGACGATCGCGTCGATCTCACAGCCCAGCATGCTCGCGCGCATGCTCGAGCTCGCAGCTATCGAGCCCGGCAACGGGGTACTGGAGATCGGAACCGGAAGCGGATACAACGCCGCGTTGGCGGCACGAATCGCAGGACGCCGCGGCCGCGTCGTCACCCTCGAAATCGAGCCGGATCTCGCACGTGCGGCGCGCAGCGCCCTCGAAGCCGCCGGCTGCGAAACCGTCGAGGTCGTCGTCGGCGACGGCCACCTCGGCCACGAAGCGGGCGGCTCGTACGACCGCATCATCGTTTCGGCTCGTGCCTCCGACATCGCAGATGCGTGGTGGGAACAGCTCCGTGACGGCGGCCGCATCGTGATACCGCTCGACATCGGCGCCGGAGGCGAGTACGCCGTAGCGTTCGTACGCGAGGGTTCGCTCTTTCGAAGCACGGGTATCGTGCAGTGCCTTTTCGTCCCGTTGCGCGGCGAGCAGAGGCCATCGCCGGAAGCGATATTCGCGCGCTCGCCATCGGCGCGTTATGGCGATCGCCCGCGCCGCATTGCAGAGATCAGCGCCGTGAAAACGGCGCAAGCGCAGCCGGAGATCCTCGAGCGCGCCGACATCGTGGTCGCGCAGCCCTGCACGACGTTCGCGATCGTATGGGGTTAGAAGATTAGGGCATCGGCGTCGGCGGGTAGCCTTCGAGCTGCCGGCGCCAATCGAACGAGTGGCCTCGCAGCGTGCCGTTCATGCTCAGCAAGATGTCGTCTTGAGCGAAGCGCCCGCGGCGCAAATGACGGTAGAAGGTTCCGCTCACCGTGGCCGTCGAGTCGTCCGCAATCGCCGGATCGTGTGCGTCGAGCACGAGAATGCAGCGATGGCCGCAGAGATCGAACTGAAGCACGGGCCCCGCGCCGGTCTCGTCGACGCGCACGTTGCGCGCGATCCCGGTTGCCTGCACCGGCTTGTTATCGTACTCGAGCGACTGCGCGAGAACGTCGTCGACGGAGATCGCTGGGCCGAGTTGCGGTGCCGGCGTCGCAAGCGGCATGAACGACGACGTCGGCGTCTGCGTCGGCATCGGCGCGATCTGGGCAACGCGCGTCGCGCCGACGGCGGGAAGCGCCAACGCGGCCACGACGAGCGCGGCGGCGCTCGTCGCGCGGACAACCATCACGCTTCGGCTTTCTTCTTGAAGTACTCCGCGTTGATCGCCGTGTAGTTCGTCCATTTCTCAGGAACGTCGGAGTCGGCGAAGATCGCTTCGACGGGGCACGCCGAGACGCAGGCGCCGCAGTCGATGCACACCTCCGGATCGATGTAGAGCATCTCGTCTTCATCCGTACCGTGGATGCAATCGACCGGACAGACGTCGACGCACGACTTGTCCTTCGTTCCGATGCACGGTTCGGTGATGATGTAGGCCATGGCCTTGGGGTACTTAGCCGCATGCCCCGACGGGCCCTAGGAGCGTATCGGGCCTCTAGGATGCCGGCGAGCGCCGCCCGGAGACGAGACGAACGAGCCAGAGCAAGACAACCGCACCGACGATCGCGCAGACCCAGCTATGCCAGTCCCAAAAGCTCGTCACTCCCTGCTCGCCGAACTCCCGGAATATCCATCCGCCGATAAAAGCTCCGATAATTCCGACAACGATATCGCCGATGCAGCCCAAGGGAACCTGGCCCGGGACGATCCACCGCGCCACGGCCCCCACGATGAATCCGAACACGATCCAAGAAAGGATATCCATGCCGAGCCTTACTTCCGCCGCACTCGCGGCAATGCTCCTTCTCTCGCCCCTTACCGTCGCACTGCTCCCCGCTCACCCGGCGCACCCAGAGGCAACCGTAGCCCCAACCGAGGTCGCCGTCGGCGGAGTCGGAACGGTGACGCTCCCTCCCGATGAAGCGACCGTCTCGGCCTCGATCGTGACGAACGACGAGACGAGCTCGGGTGTCGCCGTCGGAACGAACGAAGCGATCTACGAACGCGTCGTCGCCGCGGCGATCGGGCTCGGCGTCGCTCGCCCGGACATCACGCTCTCGTTTTACAACGTGAACTACATCGCGCCGCCACAGAACCGAAGCGCGACGTACCGGTACGGCTTCACCGTGCAGCGCACGTTTGCAATCGAAGTCCGCGACGCGAGCCGCGTTGGTAAGGTCATCGATGCGGTGACGGGCGCCGGTGCAACCGACATCCAAGGCGTCGCCTTCGGCCTGCAAAACGCGAAAGGAGCGCGCTCGCGAGCGCTCGCGCTCGCCGTCGCCGACGCGACGCAGGAGGCCGCCGCGCTCGCGCGTTACGCACATCTGCGAATCGTCGGCATCGAGTCAATCACGAGCGGAGCCGCGCCGCCGCAGAGGTTCCCGCTCTACGCCGTACACGCGGAGGCTGCAGTGCCGGCTCCGCTGCCTGCGACGACCCTCGACAGCGGAAATACGACGGTCTCGCAAACGGTAACGATGGTCTTTCTAGCGAAGCCGTAACGCATGCAAAGCGTCATCTGCGAATCGTGCGGCGTCCGTCCGGCCACCGCGCTCGACGGCGAGAAGCGGCTCTGCGGGCACTGCTCCCGGCGTAACGCCGCGCTGCCGCTGCTGGGCGCGTCGCTCGCCGCCGTGGGTCTGCTGGCCGCGAGCGCGGTCGTTGCCGACCGCCTGCGGCGCGAAGGCCCGCCGGGGCTCTCGCCGATCGATGAGTTCACGCGCCGTCTGCGCGGAGCGAATACGCCGACGCTTGCAAGCTTCTCGCGCGACCTCACGGAGCTCGCGCGCGAAGGCAAACTCGACCCCGTCGTCGGACGCAGCGAGGAGATCGAGCGTGTCGTCGCGATCCTCGCACGGCGAAGCAAGAACAATCCTGTGCTCGTCGGCGAGCCCGGCGTCGGAAAGACCGCGATCGTCGAGGGCCTCGCGCAGCGGATCGCAGCCGGAAGCGTTCCGGTCGCGCTGCGCGGCAAGCGCGTTCTCGCGCTCTCGCTCGGCCCGCTCGTGGCAGGCACGAAGTATCGCGGCGAGTTCGAGAGCCGGGTAAAGCGCATTCTCGACGAGGTGCGGCGGAGCGCGCGCGACGTCATCCTCTTCATCGACGAGATGCACGCGCTCGTCGGGGCGGGCGCTGCGGAAGGCGCGCTCGATCTCTCCTCGATGATCAAACCAGAGCTCGCGCGCGGCGATCTTCAGTGCGTCGGAGCGACGACGTTCGACGACTATCGCAAGTACGTCGAAACCGATGCCGCACTCGAGCGGAGATTCCAGCCGGTCATGGTCGCCGAACCAAGCGTCGCCGAGACGCTCGATATTCTTCGCGGACTACGCGACCGTTACGCGACGCACCACGGCGTCGCAATTTCGGAGAGCGCACTCGAAGCCGCCGCACATCTCTCGGCGCGCTACATCGCGGATCGGTTCCTCCCGGATAAAGCGATCGATCTCGTCGACGAGTCCGCGGCGGCGGTCGCGCTGCGGCAGCGCCCCGGCGATCCCGGCGGCGCGCGCGTGACGGCCGCCGACGTCGCCGCGGTCGTCTCGAAATGGACCGGGATTCCGGTCGAAGCGATGACGGAGTCGCAAGCAAATCGGCTTCTCGACCTCGAGGAGACGCTGGGCAAACGAGTCGTCGGGCAGGCGCGCGCGATCGCGGCCGTCTCCGAAGCGATACGCCGCGCACGCGCCGGGCTCCACGACCCGAGTCGCCCGCTGGGCAGTTTTCTCTTTCTCGGTCCCAGCGGCGTCGGAAAGACGGAGCTTGCAAAGGCGCTCTCTGGGGCGCTCTTCGGCACCGACGCATCGCTCGTCCGCGTCGATCTCTCGGAGCTGAGCGAAGCGCACGGCGTCTCGCGCCTGCTCGGCGCGCCGCCCGGATACGCGGGACACGACGAACCAGGTCAACTCACCGAGCCCGTGCGGCGCCGCCCGTACTGCGTCGTGCTCTTCGACGAACTCGAGGGCGCGCACCCCGACGTCGCCGCGATCCTCCTGCAAATTCTCGACGACGGCCACGTCACCGACGCGAAGGGCCGCAACGTCGACTTCCGCCACGCGATCATCATCCTCACGACGAATCTCTCGGAGGAGGAGACGCGTATCGTGCTGCGTCCGGAGCTCATCAATCGCATCGACGAGATCGTTCCCTTCGATCCGCTGCGCATCGAGCAGATCGAGGAGATCGTGACGATTCACGTCGACGCGCTCGCGCATCGTCTCGACACGCGGCTCGTACGCCTGAGCCTCACCGACGAAGCGAGGCGTTTTCTCGCCCTCGAATCGATGTCTGCGGGCAGCGGCGCGCGTTACGTTGGGCGCACCGTCGCGCGCCGCATCAGCACGCCGCTCTCATCGGCAATTCTGCGCGGCGAGATCCACGACGGCGGCACCGCAGAGGTCGACCTCAAAGACGGATCCATCGTCCTCCACGCCGCGTAGCGCTACGTCCCCTTCTCGGCGCCGATGTAGCGAATCCATTTCACGAAGAGCGCGGGGTACGTCGAAAGGTCGTTCGGGTTGCCGTAGACGACGTAGAACTCGTTGCGCGCGGCGAGGAAATGAAACGCGAGCGAGACGTTTCCGGCGTCGACCATGCAGCCGGGATAGTACGGATTGTTGAAGCAGACGCCCGGCGCGGCAAACGCGAGCGTTTGAAACGAGTTCGGCAGGTTCGCGCCGACGATTCTTCGCGCGCCGACGTCGAGCTCCGCGTACCGGCTCATCTGCCAGTCGACGCTCACGCGCTGCAGCCACTGCGTCGTACTCTGCTCGCCGGGAAACTGCGTGTCGTAGCGATCCTCGTCCGTCTCGAGCGCAAGCGTGACGTGGCGAAAGAGCGGCTGCGTCGTGAGGTACGTCCACGCATCGAGCTTTCCGTGGTAGTACGGACCCGCGGAGTACGAAATATACGTCGGCGTATTCGTCGTCGTGCTGCCGCCGTTGATGAGCGATCCGCCCATGCGATAGCCGACGGCAAATCCGTTTTGGTCGAAGGGCAGCAGTTCGCCGGTCGAAGCAAGGATGTTCTGGCTGGTCGTGTAGAGGTGCACGCTCATGAGATTGCGGAAATCGACGTTGACCTGCGTCGCGGCGAACGTCTGCGCCAACCGTTGGTCGTCGTTCCAGAATCGATCTACGAACGCAGACGTGTAGACGTCGTGGAGCACGTCGTTCGCAGAAAAGTTGAATATCTTCTTCCCGAACGCCTCGTACCCGCCGAGATTCGTCTGCTGCACGTATCCGTCGAGCGGGTCGAACTGCGCCCCGATGCGCTGGTAGTTGACGCCGGCGACCGTCGTCGTCGCGATGTAGAGGGGCCCTCCTTCGAAGTAGTTCGCCTCCTGCGGGTCGGTGACGAGCGTTCCACGGTCCATGCCCGCGTTGAAGTACGCCCCGAGATGCGAACGGGTGTTGACGTATCCGGTATCGATCGTCGTCGTGTCGTCGACGGTCCCCGGCAGATCGACGCCGACGCGCTGGAGGCTCGCCGAAATGTCGTGCACGGCGTTTTCGTTCGTATAGTTGAGCGACTGAGCATCGTCGGTTCGGCCGTCGCCGATCGCATCGAACGCCGCGTACGTTAGCGGCCCCGAGTCTCCCTCGACCGCGTACCCCTGCGCGAACGCCGGAATCGCCGGCGTGTAAAGTGGATTCGGACAGTCGCTACACGAGAACCAGTCGTCGAAGAACGGCGCCGTTTGGGTGAAAAACGGCCGCACTTCGCTATACTGTCGCTGGAATGCCGTCGGCGCGATCGTCTGCTGGTCGATTTCGACGTTCGAATAATCGGGATGGAGCGAGACGACGAGCGAATCGGTCGGCGCAAACGGCAACGACGCGTCGACGCCGACGCGCGAGGTGCTTCCGCCTTCGGCGCGCGGCGCCGCTTCGCCAAGAAGGTAGGGCTGAATGCGCGCCTGCGGACGCGTGCGCGCCTGCGCGCCGACGTTATCGAGCACGCCGAAGAACGTCGGGTCGGTCACGCTGCCCGCGTTCGACGAGTACGTCCACACATCGAGAGCGTTCGTCGCGACGGTGAAGCGCCCGAACTGTGCGCGCCAGCTCGTCGAGCCCCCACTGCGAATGACGCCCAGGGGTATGCGCACCGTCTCGCTGTAGCCGGTCGGCGTTCTTTGCGCCACCGCCGTCCACTGCGGCGAAAAGGCGGTATTTTCACTCGACGTCTGATACCGGGCGCCGCGCGGGTTTGCATAGAAGATATACGAGAACCCCTGCACGCCGCGCGGACTCAACGCGACGGCAACCCAGTCGTCGTTCTGAACGCTCGACCCATTGGTCTCCTGCGTCTCGGTGAGCGGCTCCGACTGCGTCACGACGAAGGCGACGTCGAGATACCCTTTGTCCTGGGCGACGTAGACCGTCGTCTGCTCCTCCGCCGCTCGGTGAAAGTTGAAATCGGAGTCGAGTGTCAAACGCGCGGCGACGTGCCACGTCGCATCGACGCTTCCGTGCATCGACGGTGCGGCCGCAAATACCGGAACGGTGATCGCCGTTCCCGGCGCGGCCGCGAGAGCAGCAGTCGCCGACGAGGCGACGGCGACGATGGCCACGCAAACGATGGATCGCGATCGCCCCATGCTACGCGATACCGAGCACCGGCGCGGAGGTTTCGCCTCTCTTGGGCTCCTAATGCCGAAGAGCCGAGCGCAAACCGGCTCGCATGATCTCCGGTCGTCCGAGAAGATAGCCTTGAAGCCCCTGCACGCCGCCGCTTTGAACGCGCACGATGCGGTGGAGATTGCGCGCGAACTCGAGCAACTCCGGCGTCTCGACGCCCTCGGCAATGACGTCGGCACCCATCGCGTCGGCGATCGCGAGAATGCCGGTGAGGACGCCGCGCCGCTTCGCACTTGCGGCCTCGAGCAGCAGCGTGTGGTCGATCTTGACGAAGTCGAACGTCAGCGAGCTGAGCAGCGTCATGCCCGAGGTCCCCGTGCCCGCGTCGTCGGCACAAATGCGGATGCCGAGGTTTCGCAATGCGTCGGCCCGACGCACGAGTGTGTCGAGATCGCGAATTGCGCCCTCGGTGATCTCAAAAACGACCCGGCTCGAATCCAGCTCGTACTCCTTCAGGAGCGCGAGGATCGACGTCGCCTCGACGAGCGGATGCTCGAGCGTCGCTGGCGTCACGTTGACGAACACGGGAACGCCGGCCGCGCGATCGCACGTTACCGCAAGCGCCGATCGTATGCAGAGCATGTCGAGATCCATCGTTCGCCCGATGCGCAGGGCCGCATCGAACGCATCCTGGGGGCCGTCGAAGCGGAACTCGGCGGGCGGGCGCGCCAGCGCTTCGTACGCGAGAATTTTTTTCGCTTCCACATCCCAAATCGGCTGGAGCGCGACGTCCATCGCGCCCCGCACGAGCAGGTCTCGGATGCGCGAGACCGCCTGCGAGTTCACGAAATGCGTCTGCGCTTCGATGTTCTCGAAGAGCACCGCGGCCTCGCCTCCGCGCCGTTTCGCCTCGTAGAGGGCGATGTCGGCTCGCTCGCGCCAGTCGCCAAGCGACTCGCCAACCCGAAGGTTCGCAACGCCGGCGCTGACCGTCACCTTCACGCTCGGCAGCGCGAACGGCTCTGCGACGAGACGCAGCGCGAGCACCTCGGCGCCCGCCCCGTTCGTGCCGGGAAGGACGAGCGCAAACTCGTCGCCACCCAAACGATACGCGCCGTCCGCTTCGCGCAAGCCTCCAAGCCGCTTGGCAACGTCTTTCAAGAGCGCGTCACCGATCGCGTGGCCGGCTCGGTCGTTCGCCTCTTTGAAGCGGTCGACGTCGAGAAGCACGAGCGAGATCGGATGGTTGAAGCGTTGGGCGACCGCCGCGGCTTTTGGAAGATCGTCCTCGAACGCGCGCAGATTCCGCAGACCGGTAAGCGCATCGTTGAGTGCGGCGTGCGAGAGCATCGCGATTCGCTCCCGGCTCACGCGGTCGAGACGCGAGCGATAGAGCTGTGAGAGGCCGAGCAGAACGAGCGTCGTGATCGCGACGAGCAGGCAGAAGCCAAGACGCTCGAGGTCGTTGCGCGATTTGAAGGCGTCGTATCGCGCCTGTGCGCCATACGCGCCGCGGTACGCGAGCATTGAGTTTTGATAGACGAGCGCTTCGAGCGTCGCGTAGTCGTGCGTGAGGACGGCCGGCGTTACGGTTCGATCCCCACGAAGTACCTCGAGCGTGTCGCGCACGTACGCATCGTAGGAGCGCCCGATCCGGTGCGCGAGGGCTGGGTTTGCCGAGCCGACGGTGCGAAGATGTTTCGCGAACCAGTCGCGCGCCCGTGCGAACGACGCACGCGACGCGGGGGAACGCTCGACCAAAAGCTCCTCCTGCGCGATGCGAACGTTTTCGACGTAGAGCCGCAGCGTCTGGAGCGACGAGGCCCGATCGAACACCTGCTCCACCGCCGCCGCCTTCGCTTGGACGATGCCGGGACGGCGGGCCGCGACGACGATGAAAAAGACCACGACGGTAAAGGTCGCCGCGGCCAATATCCAACTCGCGAAGGAGGCCCGCCGCTCGCTGCTGAGAACCATGCGTTCTGATGGTACGCCGTTATTCCAAAGACGTGCCAGCGGCGCGCCGACAAGATTCTGTAAAGTGAGCCTTCTTCTTCACGCCGTACTCGTCGCGACCGCCGTCGCCTCCCCGACGCCCTCGCCCTCGCCCTCGCCGAATCCGTGCGCCGGGCTCTTGGCAGAACTCAATCGCCCGACCATCGGCTACAGCCCGTGCGTGGCGCAACCGGGCACCGCGGTCTTCGAGCTCGGCTACCAGCACCAGCACAACGCCGACGCTTCGTCTCACGATCAGATCGGTCAAGGTTTTTTGCGCTTCGGCCTCGCATCGCGCGTCGAAGCCGACGTCATCGGCCCGAGCGACCTCGTGCGGCATGCGTCGGGCGGCAGTGCATACGGCCTCGCCGATTTCGGCCTCGGGTTCAAGTACGAGCTCGACGCGACGCAGCGGTGGCAGATTGCACTCGACGGGCTCTATACCGAGCCGAACGGCGCGCGCGCGTTCACGTCCGGAGACTCGACGTTCACCGCAAACGTCGATGCGGCGTATCAAGCGACGCCGTCGTTGTCCTTTGCGTCGACGCTCGCATTCGGCGCGAGCGGGGGCTTCGGTGCGACCGGAGAGCACGCTCGCTACGGTGTCTTCATGCCGTCGGTGCTCGCGCTCTATCAGTTCGACGATCGCACGCAGGCCTACGCCGAATACGTGAACGTGTCGCGAACCGCGCCGGACCTGGGCGATAGTTCGTTCCTCGACGTCGGACTTCAGCGGCTGGTCCACCGCACTATCGAGCTCGACGTCGAGTACGGGCACTCGCTAGACGGCACGACGTCGCAGCGGTTCAACTACGTCGGCGCCGGAGTCGGTATCCTCGTACGATGAACTACTCCATCTGCCGCTGCGCGGACAGGATGGAGTTTCGTGTCGCTCACGAAGCTGCCGCCTGGCGAGGCACCCGGCTCGGTTCCCGGCCGGCGTGGGCTAGCGCCCACAAGAGCATAATGCGCGCTGCGTTCCTATCGCGTCCGA
>JBOHTS010000060.1:0-71553 GCA_050733755.1 Candidatus Tyrphobacter sp.
TCGGACGCGATAGGAACGCAGCGCGCATTATGCTCTTGTGGGCGCTAGCCCACGCCGGCCGGGAACCGAGCCGGGTGCCTCGCCAGGCGGCAGCTTCGTGAGCGACACGAAACTCCATCCTGTCCGCAGCGGCAGATGGAGTAGTTCATTACGTGCTCTTCACGTGGATGCCGTCGTATCTCTCGACGCAGCGCGGCCTTCCATCGGTGACGACGGGAACCTATCTCTACGCGCTTATTTTCGGTTCCCTCGCCGGATACGTCAGCGCGGGATACGTGAACGATGCGATCGGCCGGCGCGCGACGTTCGTGCTCTTCGCCGTCTGCAGTGCGATCGTCGTGCCGATCTACCACGCGGAAGTTCATGCGGCATGGCAGCTCTTCCCCGCGGGATTCGTGCTCGGTTACTTCGCCTCGGGAATCTTCAGCGGCTTCGGGCCGTTCTTGAGCGAGCTCTATCCGACGAGCGTGCGCGCTAGCGCCCAAGGCTTCTGCTATAACGTCGGACGCGGTATCGCCGGCGCAGCGCCGTACGTCGTCGGCGTGCTCGCAGCGCGTCTGCCGATCGGAAGCGCGATGATCGGCGTTGCGATCGTCGCGTATGCGGTTGCAGCGGCCTGCGCTCTCGCCTTGCCCGAGACGAAGGGCAGAGCGCTGGAACGGCCAAGCACCGCATAGAATGGTGATGCGCCGCACGCAGAGCCGGCGCGGCATCGTTCGCGCCATTGCGGACGTGATGCTCGACGGTGCGCTCCCGGCAGGCGAGCCGGCGCGCGCTGCAGCGCTCGAAGACGCCGCCGATGGATTCGTCCTCGCGGTAGAGGCGCTGCCGCTGCGCACGCAACGCGAAGTGCGGCAACTCTTTACGCTGCTCGAGTTCGCTCCGACTCGCAGGCTCGTCGCGGGATTGCCGCCGTGGGAGAGGGCGACGCGAAGCGACGTCGCGGCATTCCTGCGGCGATGGCGCTTCTCGTCGTTCGCGCTGCTTCGCAGCGGGTACGACGCACTGCATGCACTCGTCCTGGCCGGATGGTACGGTCGAAGCGAGGCGTGGCCCCATATCGGTTATCCTGGGCCGCCGAACGTTGCATGATCGCCGACCCGTACGAGCGCGCGGCAGAACTCGGCTGGCGCATCACCGATTCCTCGCAGCTGACGGACGATCTCTCGCTCGATACCGACGTCGCGATCGTCGGAACCGGTGCCGGAGGAGGCACCGCGGCAGAGATCCTCGCGCGCAGCGGTCTTCGGGTCGTGATGATCGAGGAGGGCGCACTGCGAACGTCGCGCGATTTTCGGATGCTCGAACGACAAGCGTACCCGCAGCTCTATGCCGATTCGGCCGGCCGCAAGACGCGGGACAAGGGAATCACGATCCTGCAAGGCCGAACCGTCGGCGGCTCGACGACGGTCAACTGGACGGCGAGCTTTCGGACGCCGCCGGCGACGCTCTCGTTCTGGCAGAGCAACTACGGCTTGAGCGATTTCACGACGGAGGCGCTCGCGCCGTGGTTCGAGCGCATGGAGCGGCGCCTCTCGATCGCTCCCTGGAGCGAGCCGCCCAACGAGAACAATGCGGCGCTCCTGCGCGGCACCGCGGCGTTGGGGGTCTCGGCGGGAGTCGTGCCGCGCAACGTACGCGCCTGCCACAATCTCGGATACTGCGGCATGGGATGTCCGACCAATGCGAAGCAGTCGATGCTCGTCACGACGATTCCCGGCGCACTGGATCGAGGCGCGACGCTGCTCGCGCGAGCGTTCGCCGCGCGTCTGCGGACCGACGGCAATCGCGCGTCGAGCCTCGAGTGCGACGCGCTCGATGCAGACGGTTTGCGCAAGACCGGACGGCGCATCACGGTGCGCGCGCACGCGTTCGTCTGCGCGGCAGGCGGAATCGGAACGCCCGGATTGCTTCTACGCAGCGGCGTGCCCGACCGTAGTGGCCTTTTGGGCAAGCGGACCTTCCTCCATCCCACCGTGGTCAGCGCCGCGCAGATGCCGCATGCGGTCGACGCGTTTTCGGGTGCGCCGCAGTCGATCTATAGCGACGCGTTCTTGGAGACGCCGTTCGATGGGCCGGTCGGCTTCAAGCTCGAGGTTCCGCCCGTCCATCCCGTGCTCGTGGCGACGGCGCTGCCGGGCTTGGGAACGCAGCACTCCGATCTCGCAGGGCAGATGGCGCATACGCACGTCGTCATCGCGCTCTTGCGGGACGGATTTCATCGCGAGAGTCAAGGAGGCAACGTCGCCGTCGCGCGCGATGGAACGCCGGTTCTCGACTATCCGATGACGCCGTACCTTTGGGAAGGCGCGCGCCGGGCGTTCGCGAGCATGGCGGAGATCCAGTTCGCCGCCGGAGCAACGGCGGTCTTTCCATTGCACGAGTCCGCGACGCCGTACGCGACGCTCGAGCAGGCAAAAGCCGGGATCGCCGCGCTTGCGATGAAGAGCCTCGCAGCGCGCGTCATGAGCGCGCACGTCATGGGAGGCTGCGCCATGAGCGCCGATCCAGCGTGCGGCGTCGTCGATCCCAGCGGTCGCCACCACCACCTGCGAAACGTCTACATCTTCGACGGTTCGATGTTCCCGACGAGTCTGGGCACGAATCCGCAGCTTTCGATCTACGCCATCGTCGCGCGCGACGCGAGCCGGCTCGCAGAACGCATGACGCAAGGGCCGAGTGCCTAGGGCCCCGTACTCTTACCCGTGCTCTTAGAAGAATATCGTCTGCATCTCGCCGACCTCTCTGAATCCGAGCCGGCGGTAGAGCGCCAGTGCCGGCGCGTTGAAATCGTTGACGTAGAGCGAGAGCGTCGGCGTCGTGCGCAGGAGCGCGCGGCAGATCGCGCCCAGCGCGGCCGTCGCGATGCCGCGACGGCGAAACTCCGGCGGGGTCCAGATTCCCTGGAGTTGTGCGGTTGCATCGGTCCATGCGCCGACGTTGCAAAAAAACGCGAGGCGGCCGTCGCACTCTGCGACCCACCAGAGCCTCAGCGCGATCATGCGGCGGATCCCTTCGCCGAACTCGCTGGAGTCGCCGCGCGCATCGGCGGCGATCTCGCCCGAGATCATCTCGGCCGAGTTGCGGGCGACGGTTTCCCACTCGTCCTCGCGCGCGAGCCGAACCGAGATGCGACCGCTGGGGCATCGAAGGGAAGCGCCGTCGACGGCCATGCACGGCTGGCGGTCGCGCACGAGCCGCGGTGGAGGATGCGCGCCGCGAACGATGCTCCAATATTCGGTAACGGCAGGGCGCGGCCCTAAGAGCGTGCGTTCGCTCGTCCTTCCGAGCGCGGCAAATGCGTGCAGCGCGTTCGGTTCCGCGGCCAGGACGACGTTCGATGCCAAGAGCGCGACGCCGATCGCGCGATTGCCTTCGATTGCGACGCGGATGTCGCGCCGCAGCGCTGCGGATGCGGCGTCGATGGCGTACGCGAGAAAGACGTTCTCGTAGGGCGAGCGCGCGAGGTACGCGAGTGCGCGCGCTCGATTGGCGGCGCAGAGCGTCTCCAGTCGAATGGCGGACTCGTTCAATCGCCTAACGTCACATCCAGGACGAATCGGCTCGTCGGCGCTTTGCTGCCCGAATCGGGTTCGACGCTGACGGCGACGGCGGTCGTACGGCTCGCGTCGACGTCGCCGAGCGCGACGACGGCGATGCCGTGACGATCCGGGATGAAGCGGACGGACGGGGTCATGCTCGCGGCGCCGCGTTCGAGGGCCCACGCCTGATAGATGCGTCCTCGCGGCGGCATCGGAAGGGCGCTCATGAGAACGTAGAGCCGGCCATTGCTCGAGACGACCTGCGCGTTTGCCGCACCGTAGTGCTGCGCCGACGGGCTCTCGAGATCGGCGAGCGCCGTGCGCTCTAGGGAGAGATTTCGCAAGAGTGACGACGCGCGAGCACTTTCCCGTTGCGACGACGCCTGCGCCTGGCGAAGCTGCGAGGTTAGCGTGAGGTTGCTCAGGCTCGTTCCGATCGCCAAAGCGAAGCAGGCGGCTGCGACGAGATAGGCAGGCCATACGGGCGGGCGGGGACGCACTACGGGGCCGCGCTGCACCGTGCGCACTTTCGGTAGAGGTGCGCGGGCGCCCGCTCGTCGTACGCACGAACGATGGTGCTCTCGGCGGCGATTGCGATCGCCGCGCTCCATCTCATTCCTCGTCCCGTCTCCGTGACGATGGATGCGTCGTGCACGGCAGCGATCCCGCGCACGGTGCCTTCCGGCTTCGATTCCGCCGCCTTGGAGGAGATCGACGACCGGTGGAGGGCGCTGCGCGTTGGAAGCCTCGTCGCAGGGACGGGAAGCGATATCGTCGTCCGGCGCGATCAGACGCTTCCGGCACAGGCGTATCGGCTCGTCGTTGCCCGTTCCGAAATCACGATCTCGAGCGGCGCCGGTGCCGGCGCCTTCTACGCCGCGATGACGCTCGCGCAGCTGCCGCAACGTGTGGCCGGCGGATGGCGGCTGCCGTGCGTTCGGATATACGATAGGCCCGCGCTACGCTGGCGCATCCTCTCCGACGACGTCTCGCGTGGGCCGCTGCCGACGATGCGCTACTTCGAGGAGCGCATCCGCACGATCGCCGCCTTCAAGATGAACGGTTACTCCCCGTACATGGAGCACGTCTTTGTGTCGCCGACCGATCCGCTTCCGGCTCCGCTCGACGGCATCACGCCGTCGCAGCTCCACGCACTCGCGCTCTACGCGACGCGCTTCCATGTGGCCTTTATTCCAGAGCAGCAGACCTTCGCGCACATGCACAACACGCTCAAACTCGAGTCGTATGCCGCCGCGGCCGGATTTCCGCACGGATTCCTCCTCTCACCTGCCTCACCGATGTCGCTTTTGTACCTGAGGCGCATCATCTCGCAGGAGCTCGCCGCCATACCTCACCCGCCGTTCTTTCACATCGGCTCCGACGAAACGGCGACGCTCGGAGAGGGTGCGACCACCGCGTACGTTGCTGCGCACGGTGGACGCGCCGCGGTCTATGCGGCGCACGTTCGCGCGATGGCGCGCATCGTCGCTCCATCGGGGGCGCGTATCATGCTCTGGGACGACGGCATCGAGAGCGATCCTGCCATCATGCGAATGATTCCGCGCAACGCCGTTATCGTGAACTGGCACTACGGCATCGAACCCTCCTACGACCGGTACATCCACCTCATCGCCAGCGGCGGCTTCGAGCAGATGGTCGCGCCCGGCGCGAGCAACTGGAGCGAGATCTTCCCGGACATTCGAACCGCGATCGTAAACGAGCGGCGCTTCATCGATGAAGGGAAGGCCGCGCACGTTCTCGGGCTCTTTCAAACCGTCTGGCACGACGACGGTGAGACGCTGTACGAGACGACCTGGTACCCGGTGCTTTATGCGGCAGCGGCCTCATGGGAACGTCGCGACGTGGATCCGGCCCGCTTCGCCGCGGATTTTCCGGAGGCGTTCTTTGGCGTCGACGATCCGCGCTACGCGCGCGACGTCGCGCTTCTCGGCAACGCGGTAACGATGCTCGAGAGCGCCCGTCTCGGTCCGACGGACTCGCTCTTCTGGAGCGATCCGTTCGACGAGCGACTCGACGCGGATTTGCCGGCGAGCGATTTGCACCGCGTGCGGCTGGGAGCGGAGCGCGTCGAGCGCGACCTCTACGCGCGCGTTCCTCCCCTTCACGCCCAGGCCGCAGCGGACATGTTTCTCGCAGCGCGCCGCTTCGACGTTCTCGGGCGTCAGTTTCAAATCGCGCACGAGATACGAAGCGACTACTACAAGCCGTCATATCGCGATCTTCTGTGGTGCGAATACTGGATGTGGGAGCTGCGCGACGACGAGGAGGATCTCGCGCCGCTCTACGCGCGCGCGTGGACGTACGAGAGCCGCAGCGGGCATCTTGCGAGCAATCTCGAGCGCTACCATCTCGCGGCGCAGCGAGCGATCGAGCGAGGGAATGCGTTCTGGCGAGTCATTCGCGATGACTACTTGCGCAACGAGCCGCTGCCGCCGCTCGATTCGGCGATCCGGCTCTAAGAGTTCCTGCGTGAACGCTGCACTCGTCCTTGCCGTCTTCGCGCTCTTCGCCGCGCTCATGTATCTGCGCAAGCTGCCGGCGATCGTGGCGCTTCCGCTCATGGCGATATTCATGTCGCTCGCCGCAGGGACGAACGCAGCCGAGCTCGGCCCGATCGTCGTCAACGGCGCGTCGGCGCTCGCTCCGGTCTACGTCGCCGTGATCTTCGGCGCCCTCCTCGGACGCGTAACGCTCGACACCGGAATCGCGCGCGCGCTCGTGAATCTTGCGGCCGAATACGGCGGTGAGAACCCGTTGCTCCTCTGCCTCGTGCTCGCCGCGATCGTCGCGCTGCTCTTCACGTCGCTCAGCGGCCTCGGCGCGATCATCATGGTGGGGTCGATCGTGCTGCCAATCATGATGACGACCGGCGTGCCGCGCACGGTTGCGGCACCGCTCTTCCTCATGGCCTTCGCGCTCGGATACATCTTCAACATCGTGAACTGGAAGTTCTACACGAGCTTCTTTCACGTCTCCGAGCAAGCGTTCGTCCCATACGCGATCGTGCTGGCAATCGTGGACGCGCTCGCGCTTCTCGCGTTTGCGATCGTCGCGTTCGCAC
The DNA here is from genome assembly GCA_050733755.1 of Candidatus Tyrphobacter sp. Lineage (GTDB taxonomy): Bacteria > Vulcanimicrobiota > Vulcanimicrobiia > Vulcanimicrobiales > Vulcanimicrobiaceae > Tyrphobacter. Next base: position 6,625 of record JBOHTS010000060.1, read on the forward strand.
GCGAACGAAACTACGCTGCGTGGACGCAGGCCGCTCCCAGCGACGCGCAACCGAAATCCGAGCGTCTGCACGTTCCGTGGTGGTCGCTCGCCACGCCGATCCTTCCAATCATTCTCTACTACGTGCTGCACATGGACGCGACGCCCGCGTTCCTCCTCTCTGCGATCTACGGCGTGCTCTCGACGCGACCGCGCAGCGCGGTTCCGACGCTCGTCGCGTCGGCGATTCGCGGCGTCGAGAGCGTCGCACCGGCGGTCATCCTCTTCATGGGAATCGGCATGCTGCTCGTTGCGACGAGGGAGCCGGCGATGCAGGCCGCGCTCGGACCGCTCGTCTCCGGCGGATGGGAACGAAACCCGATCGCGTACGTCGTCGTCTTCGGTCTCCTCAGCCCGCTGGTGCTCTATCGCGGACCGCTCAATCCGTTCGGCGTCGGCATCGCCTTCTTCGCCGTGCTCTTGTCGTCGCACGCGCTGCCGGCGGCCGTCCTCGTCGCGGCGGTGATGGCCGTCGTTCAAGTGCAAAACGTCTGCGACCCGACGAACACGCAGAACGTTTGGGTCGCGAACTTCACCGGCGTCTCCACGAGCGCGATCACGAAGCGCACGCTGCCCTTTCAGGTCGCGGTGGCGACGCTGGCGACGATTGCCGTGGTCGTCGCGACGCAGCCGCTCTTGCGCGCTCGCACCTTCGCCGCGATCGACCCGCCCGCGCTCGCGCAGACCGCGCTGCCCGGAATGGAGGCGCCGGCATCGGCGTCGCAGCGCATCGCGGTCGGCGACGACGGAACGCCGCTCGGCCACGCGGCGGCGGACGAAGTCGCCGCGCTTCTGAACCGCGACGGGCTGCACGCATTTCGGATGACCGGCGATCCCGACGCTGCCGACTGTTCGCGCAAGCCGTACGCTGCGTACGCAGCCGTAACGACGAGTGAGTTCGTACTCATCGAAGGCATCGACGTCGACGTCGGCATCACGCTCGAAGACTGCGGCGGGTGGATCGTCGATGCGTGGCACGATCACGAGGTCGTCGCGCAACCGAGTGCGGGCGACGCCCGCACGCTCGCCGCGCAAGGCGTTGCGCGTCTGCGATACTGGGATGCGGCGACTCCCGTCGTCTCGTCGAATCTCTACCGTATTGGTGTCGCGATGTCGCCCGCCGATCGCCCGAACTACTTCTTCGCGCTCTTCAAGACGCCCGACGGCAACATGCGGGCGTATGTGCGCGCCGGAGGGCCTGCGTACGCGGCGGGACTGCGCACCGGCGACGTCGTCGAGAAGCTCGACGGGCTGGCCTGGTGGCGTTACGGGACGTACCAGACGCAGCAGCGCGCCTACGACGGCAAGCCTCACAGCTTCGAGATCGAACGCGACGGCAGAACGATCGACGTCGACCTCGCGTCGGTCGCTCCGTTCTCGCCGGGCTCGTGACGCAGGTACGAATCGGCGTCGACGTCGGCGGAACGTTTACCGACGCCGTCGCGGTCGATGCGGCGACGCTTCGTCTGCTCGCAAGCGTAAAAGTTCCGACGACGCACGCCGCTCCCCAAGGCGTCGCGGCCGGAATCGTCGCTGCGATCGCACGCCTGCTCGAACGCGGCGACATCGCGGCCGATGCCATCGCATTCATCGCCCATTCGACGACGCAGGCGACGAATGCACTTCTCGAGGGAGACGTCGCGCGCGTCGGCATCCTCGGGCTGCTGCGCGGGCGCAATCCCATCGCGCGCGCGCAGATGCGCGTCCCCCCGTTTGCGCTGAACGACGGATTTCGCATCGACGCTCCGCACGCGTTCGCGCGCGCCGAGGACGACGACGCCGTGCGCGGCGCCATCGAGCGCTTGCGACGCGGAGGAGCCGCTGCGATCGCGGCGACGGGTGCGTTCGGCGTCGACGATCCGCGCTTCGAAGAACGCGCGGCGGCGCTCGCTCGCGAGAGCGGGCTCTTCGCGACGAGCGGCCATGAGGTGAGCGCGACGTATGGCTTGCGGGCGAGGACGCGCACCGCGATCCTGAACGCCGCGATACTCCCGCGAATGGTCGAGACCGCGCGCATGACCTCGGGTGCGGTTGCAAAGGCGAAGATCGGCGCTCCGCTCATGGTGATGCGCAGCGACGGTGGCGTTATGGACGTCGCCGAGATCGAACGCCGGCCCATCCACACGCTGCTCTCCGGCCCGGCGGCCGGCATTGCCGGCGCGCTGCTCTACGAGAAGGTCAGCGACGGAATCTTCATCGAGGTCGGTGGAACGAGCGCCGATTGCGCCGTAATCCGTGCGGGTCGCCCGCAGATGCGCGCCGCGCGCATCGGAGGCCACCGTATGCTGCTGCGTACGCTCGACGTCCGAACGCTCGGCGTCGCCGGCGGCAGCATGGTACGCGTCCGCGAGCGTTCGCTCGTGGGCGTCGGCCCGCGCTCGGCGCACATCGCCGGATGCGAATACGCGTGCTTTACGCAGACGGAACGCCTCGCGGGCGCGCGGGTCGAGCGCATCGCACCGACGCCGCGCGATCCGTGCGAGTACGCCGTGCTCGTCACGCGCGACGGAGGGCGCGTCGCCGTGACCCCGACGTGCGCGAGCAACCTTCTCGGCTTCGTTCCGGAGGGAGATTTTGCGCGGGGACATGACGCCTCCGCGCGTCTAGGGTTCGAGATTCTCGCGGCATCAATCGACGTGGATCCGCTCGCCCTCGCGCGCGACGTGCTCGAGATGTCGGCGAGAGCGCTCGCGCGGTGCGTGCAAGGGCTCGTGCGCGAGTACGCGCTCGACGAGGCGCTCCTTACGCTCGTCGGCGGCGGCGGCGGAGCGGCGGCGCTCGTGCCGTTCCTCGCGCGGCAGACGAACCTTCCGTATCGCATTGCGAACGACGCGCAGGTGCTCTCGCCGATCGGCGTCGCGCTCGCGATGGTTCGCGACTCCGTCGAACGCACGATTGCCGACCCGAGCCCTCTGGAGATTGCCGCGCTGCGAGGTGAGGCGATCGATCGCGTCATCGCAGCGGGCGCCGCGCCGGAGCGCGTCGAGGTGAGCGTCGAGATCGACACGCAGCGCAGCCGAGTGCGTGCGACGGCGTCGGGTGCGAGCGCGCTCGTCGAAGGCGCCCTCGCACAGCGCGCCGGAGAGGTGGCGATTGCGGCGACCGCGGCCCGTTCGATGCGCGTGCGCCCGCAGGAGGTGCGGCGGGTTGCGCTTACTGCGGCGCTGGCGGCGTACGGTACGGGGCGCGAGCTGCGCGTGCTCGACGAGCGTGGGGTCGTGCGGCTCTCGCTTCACGACGCACGGGTCGCTCGAGTGCGGCGCGGCGATCTTGAGGGACGCCTGCGCGACGAACTCGAGGCTGCGACGAGCTTCGGCGACGTGGGGCGCGCGCTGCCGGATCTCTTCATCGTGCACGGCGCACGGATCGCCGACTTCAGCGGACTCGCCGACGCAGAGCAGGCCGTGGCACTTGCGAACGAAGAGGTCGCCGGTACGGCTGCCGGCGACCCCGTTGCGATCCTTACCGTCCCGCGCGCCGCCTAGGGCCCCTAGGAGGGTTCGACGTTCTCCAAGCGTGCGGCCGCCGTCGTGCGTCCGGTTGCGAGGTTGCTCTTTCGAGCGCCGTAACTGAAGTAGAAGACGAGACCGATGATGAGCCAGACGGCGTAACAGAACCAGACGATCGGTATCCCGAAGAGATCCGGATTACCGAAGCGCAGGAAGTAGATGAGAAAGAGCGCCGACACCGCCGAGAAGAGCGGGATGAAGAACACTCCAAAGCGCCCGAGCGGCAGTTGGAACTTTCCTTTGATATTCGGGTATCGCCAGCGCAAGAACCACAGAGAGATAGCGACGAGCGTGAACGCCGAGAGCGTACCCATGTTCGTGAGCGACGCGAGCATGTTGATCGGGGTGAACGCAGCGACGATTGCGATGCAGATGCCGAAGAAGATCGTCGACGTAAGCGGCGTTCGAAAGCGCGGATGAATGCGCGTAAACGCCGGCGGAATCAAGCCGTCGCGAGACATCGAAAACCAAATGCGAATCTGGCCGAACATCATGACGAGCAGAACCGTCGTGAGGCCCGCGATCGCGCCGAAAGAGACGACGAGGCTCGCCCAAATGAGACCGACGTACCGCATCGCGTCGGCCACCGGAGCGGGCGTGTTGAGCTTATAGAACGGCACCATCCCGTCGAGAAGTGCCGCAACGATGATGTAGAGCACGGTGCAGATCGCGAGGCTCACGATGATGCCGAACGGGAGATCGCGTGCCGGATCTTTCGCTTCCTCCGCCGTCGTCGACACCGCGTCGAAGCCGATATACGCGAAGAACATGAATGCCGCACCGCCGAGCATGCCCGTGATACCGAAGGGGAAATAGCCGCCGGCGTGCGTCAGGGGACCCGCGGGAAGATGCCAGTTCGCGGGGTTGACGTGCTGCACGCCCATCGCGATGAAGAAGAGCACGACGCACACTTTGAAGGTGACGATGATCGCGTTGACGAGTCCCGATTCGCGCGTGCCTTTTGCGAGAAGCAACATCACGAGAAGAATGATCCCGGCGGCGGGAAGGTTCGCGTATCCCGCTTGTCCGGCGCCCACTAGTCCCCACGTCGGGCCGTTTGCCCATACCGTGGGGATGTGCCACGGCGTGATCTGATTCCAAATTCGCATAAAGTAGCCCGACCATCCCACGCTCACGGTCGCGGCGCCGAGGGCGTACTCGAGGACGAGTCCCCAGCCGATGATCCACGCGAAGAACTCACCGAGCGCGGCGTACGTATACGTGTAGGCGCTTCCCGAAATCGGAACCTTGCTCGAAACTTCAGCGTAACAGAGCGCGGCAAAGACGCTCACGATGCCCGCGACGACGAACGACAGCGTGAGCGACGGGCCGGCCCGGGTCGCCGAGGCGACGCCCGTGAGCACGAAGATGCCGGTCCCGATGATCGCACCGACTCCCATCGCGGTGAGCTGCCACTTGCCCAGCGAACGTTTCAGGCCATGTTTTGTATCGGCGCCCTCGGCGAGAATACGATCGATCGGCTTTATTCGAAAAAGCGACATACTAGGAACCTCTGGTTAGTTCGCCGCACCGAGCGCAACGAGCATTTTCGCCGCAGTTCGAGGAGCGAGGAGGGAGCATAGTCGGGGCGCTCTGTGACCGACGCAGCGACAAAGAGATGCGGCGAAAATGCCGTTGCCCTTCGGGTTTGCGCCCCGGGGGCCCGTCTGCGTTGTCATCCTCTCGGTCGTAGACCGCCACGGGTATACTCCCTCGCTTCCTGGCATCCGAACCCTCGGGGCGTCAAACGATCCGTACATCGGATTAATCAGAGGTTCCCAAGCAGGCTATCCCCGCAAGCCGGGAATTCCCCTGCCGAGGACGCTCCCTACTCGCCGCGCACTCCGACGAAGAGGTCGCGCCCGCCTAGCACTTGAGAGCCGGCATGGAGCTCGAAGCCTGCGTGCAGGAAGGCTTCGCGGTATTGGTCGTCGCTCAAGATGAGCAGTCGATGCGTCTCCTCGATGGAGCGAACTCCGTCGCGCATCGCCGCCATGTAGTGAAAGTTCAGCAGCGCGACGTTCTCGTCTCGCCGGTTGACGTGCATTCGAGCGATCTTCATGTCCGGAAGATCGGCGAAGCTTGCGTTGACGCGTCCGTCCTCCCACTCGTGCGGACGCAGCCACGGTTCGACGATCGCGATGCCGCCGGGAACGAGGTGGCGCGCGAAGTTCGCAATCGTCTGCTCGAATCGCTGCAGCGTCGGGAGATAGGCGATCGAGCCGAAGAGGCACGTGATGATGTCGAAGCGCTCGCCGAGATTAAAACCGATCATGTCGGTGAAATGGAGTTTGACGTTCGGGCAGCGTTCCGCGGCGAGCGCGAGCATGCCGCGATCGATATCCAGGCCTTCGCAGTCGAATCGGCGGGAGAGATGCTCGAGATGGCGCCCGGTGCCGCAGCCGGCGTCGAGGAGGCGCCGCCCGGCGGAGCGCTTGTAGCGATCGACGAGCTCGCCGATGACGAGGCTCTCTCGAGCATAGTTCTTTCCGCTCGTCGCCAGCAGAGCATCGTAGTAGAGCGCGGATCGCGAGTACGTGAGCATGGACGTTCAAACGGAGGATTCTGGCGCGCGGCGCAAGATGGCCTGCTACGCGCTTCGGCGAATTCGTCGGCCGATGCGCGAGTTCGACGTCGTCGTGGTCGGCGGAGGGAATGCCGGCTGCGCGGCGGCCATCGCCGCGGCTCGCCACGGCGCCAAGACGCTCCTCGCGGAGCGCTATGGCTTCCTCGGCGGGACGGCGACCGCCGCGATGGTCGGCCCTTGGATGACCTTCCACTCGGGCGCCGACCGTATCGTCGGCGGAATCGCGCAGGAGATCGTCTCGCGCCTCGAGGCGGCCGGCGCCTCCCCGGGCCATATCCCGGATACGTCCGACTACGTTGCGACCATCACGCCCTTCGATCCCGAGGTTCACAAGGCGCTCCTCTTTGAGATGACGGCCCAGGCGCGCGTACGACTGCTCCTCCACGCCTGGTTCACGAGCGCGCTGCTCGACGGCGACGCCGTCGCGGGTGCGGCCTTCGAGACGGTGGGAGGCACCCGCGCGTACCGCGCGCGCGTCGTCATCGACGCCACCGCCGACGCGTACGTCGCGGCGTCCGCGGGCGTTGAGACGCAGCAAGGCGACGCGCGGGGCCGCGTGCAGCCGGCGTCGCTCATGTTCCGCATGAGCCACGTCGATTTGAACAAGACCGCGGCGTATCTGCGCACGCATCCCGATCAGATGAGAACTTCGCTCAAAGCACACGAGCGCACCGCGTCGAGAATCACCGCGGTTGCCGGCCTTGGCGAGCTCTGGACGCGCGCGCAAGCGGATGGAGCGGTCGACGTGCCGCGCGAGATCGTCTCGTTCTTCATCTCCCCGTATCCCGACGAGGTGACGGTGAACATGACGCGCGTGCTCGACATCGATCCGCTCGACCCCGACGATCTCACTGCGGCCGAAGTGCAGGCGCGACATCAGGTCATGGAGCTGGCGGCGTTCTTTCGCAAGAACGTTCCGGGTTTCGAGAACGCGCGGATCGCGGCGACGGGAACGCAGATCGGGATCCGCGAGTCGCGCCGCATCGTCGGGCGCTACACGCTCACGCGCGACGACGTGCTCCAGGCGCGCCGCTTTCCCGATGCCGTCGCTCGCAGCGCCTATCCGATCGACATTCACAATCCGTCGGGAAAGGGAACGCAGACGCAGCGCCTCGCGCCGGGAACGAGCTATGAGATACCGTACCGGTGCCTGGTGCCCGGCAATCGCGAAGGATTGCTCGTCGCCGGGCGCTGCATCTCGACGACGCACGAAGCGCTCGCCTCGACGAGGCTCACGCCGACGGTGATGACGCTCGGACAGGCGGCGGGGACGGCCGCCGCGATCGCGTGCGAGCACGGCATTCGTCCCAGCGACGTAGACGCCGACGAACTGCGCGCGACTCTCGAACGGGACGGGGTCATACTTTGAGCATCGTTCGCACCGCGCGAGCGCGCGGATTGACGATCGAGATCGCGGAACTCGGCGCATGGGGCGGCCTGCTCGCCGAGTACGACGCCCGCGCCCGGACGATCCGCGTCGGTGCGAGTGCGTTGCGAGCTCGCACAGGCGCGGCACGCAGACGCTTCTTCGTCGAGGCGATCGCGCACGAACTCTACCATCATCTCGAAGCGAGCGGCGAGATTTCGCGGCGTGGCGGGTTCGTTCGGCGCGAGAATGCGGCACGCGCCTACGGCCGCCGCGCGATCCGATGAGGTACGTCGCCGGCATCGACGGTGGGCAGAGCGGCACGCAAGCGGCGGTCGCCGACGAAGAGGGGCGCGTCGTCGGACGCGGCGAGGCAGGACCTGCGGACGAGAACTGGCAGGGCGCACAATCCACGCGCATGCGCGACGCGCTTGCGGGTGCGCTCGCCGAGGCGGTGCGCGATGGCGGCCTCGACGTGCGGACGCGCTTCGAGGCCATCGTCGCCGGCGTGAGCGGATATGAAGGAAGACGCTACGGCGTCCCGCCCGACTTGCCGACGAAGCGCTTCGTGCTCGTGCACGACGTGGCGATCGCACACGCCGGGGCGCTGCGCGGTCGAAGCGGCGTCGTCGTCATTGCGGGAACCGGATCGAGCGCGTACGTCGTCGACGACGACGGCCAAAGGGGCATCTGCGGCGGGTTCGGGTACGTCTTCGGCGACGAAGGCAGCGCATTTTGGATCGTCAAGACGGCCCTCTCACGCGCGGCCACGCACGGCGATCCCGCGCTCGAAGCGGCGGCAGCGAACTACTTCGGCGAGCGTTCGATCCGCGAGATATTTGCGGCGTTCTATCATGGGTCGCTCTCCCTGGACCGCTTTGCGTCGTTCGCGCGGGTCGTTATCGACGTGAGCGAAGCACGCGACGACGGGTTCGCACGTGAGACGGCGACGGTGGCGCAAGAGCGTCTCGCGGACCTCGCCAAGAGCGCGCTGCGCGGGCGTTGGCGCTGGAACGAGCCGGCGCGGGCGTCGTTCGTCGGTGGGTTGATGTCGTCGGATGGTTTCAAGCGGGGCGTCTACCGGTCGCTGCGAGAGCGGGCGAAGGAGATGCAGATCGTCGAGCCCGCGAACGCGCCGGCGATCGGCGCCGTCATCCTCGCGATGCGAGAAGCGCGCTTTTCGGCACCGCTTTCGGGATGAGCGTGCTTGGGAGCCTTACCGGCAAGCTCGTGGTCTCGGTGCAGGTTCCTGCGGACTCTCCATTACGCGAGCCGGCCGCGATCGCGGCGCTCTGCTCCGCGGCGGTCGCCGGCGGCGCCGCGGGCGTGCGAATCGAGTCGGCTGCAAACGTTTCGGCCGTTCGCACGCGCCTTTCAGTGCCGGTGATCGGCATCGTCAAACGGTCCTACGACGGCTTCGAACCATACATCACGCCGACGCTGCGCGAGGTCGAGGAGTTGCTCGCAGCGGGCGCGCAGATCGTCGCCTTCGACGCGACGCCGCGCCGTCGTCCCGACCGCAGCCGCGTCGCGCAGATCGTGTCTGCAATTCGGCATGGCGGAGCGCTCGCGATGGCGGACTGCGCGCACCGGGGGGATGGTGCGAGCGCGTTTGCGGCGGGCGCGGAGATCCTCGCAACGACGCTCTGCGGTTACACGCGGGACACGAGCGGCGCCGCGCTGCCGGCGCTCCCACTCGTCGGCGAACTTGCTACCTTTCGCGCATTCACGATCTGCGAAGGCGGCATCGCCGACGCGCGAGCCGCTCGAGCGGCATTCGCGATCGGAGCGGATGCGATTGTTGTCGGAACCGCGATCACGAGCGCGCTGGACGCAGCGACCGCCGAGGCCGACGTCGCGGCGCGCACGCGCATTTTTGCGCAAGCGCTCGCGCGATGAGAACAAGGGTCGGCCGCGTGCTGCGCGAAGCGGTGCATCAGTGGAGCGCGCAGAGTACACCGGACCGAATCGCGGCTTTTGGGTAGCGACCGCCATCCTGGCGGTCATCGCGCTCGGCGGGATTCTTTACTTCTGGCTCATCCCCACCGTCGAGCCTTGGCTGCCGCCGGAGGCCGGACATCCGGGCGATCAAGTCGACTGGCTCTTCCGATTCATGGCGTCGAGCGCCGCCGTTCTCTACACGTTCGTCGTCGGTTACATCGTTTATTTCGCGATCGCGTACCGCAGGCGGCGCGGCGAGCCCGACGATGCGCTCGGAGCCGACATTCACGACAACGCGAAGCTCGAAGCGGCGTGGACGATCGGGCCGCTGCTCTTCGTGCTCCTCCTCTCGATCATTTGCATCCGCATCTGGTGGATACTTGAGAAGCAGCCGGCAAACGGACTCGTCGTCGAGTCGATTGGGAGACAATGGTACTTCACGTTCCGCTACCCGAACGTGAACGGCGAGATCACCGACGCGATGCACCTTCCCGTGAACGTTCCGGTAACGCTCAACCTCACGTCGCAGGACGTCATTCACTCGTTCTGGGTACCGGACATGCGTTTGAAAGAAGACATGATCCCGGGATTGATCAACGCCATTCGCTTCACGCCGACGCGCGTGGGGACGTACAAGATCATCTGCACGGAGTTCTGCGGGACGGACCATTCGCTCATGGACAAGCAGGTCATGGTCGTCCAGCCGATGGCGCAGTACCAAGCGTGGTATCACGGGTGGCAGCTGCGTAACGCGCACGCAAGCAACGCAATTCCCACCGTGACGTCGGGCGCGATTAGCCTCGCCGGCGGCAACGTCGCCGCCGGGAAGGCGCTCTTCTCGCAGAAGTGCAGCGCCTGCCACGCGCTCGCGCCTTTCAACCAGCGCATCGTCGGCCCCGGCTTGCTCGGCGTCCTCCACGATCCAACGCATCCGAACCTCGTCGACGGCGATCCCGCAACAACGGCGAACGCCGCGAAGATCCTGCAGAACGGATACACGGGCAGCATCGGCCACATGCCGAACCAGGCCCAGAACGGGCTATCGAACACCGATATTGCGAACGTCGTCGCCTACCTGAACACCTTAAGGAACCCCTGATGAATCCGATGTACCGATCGTTTGAAGCAAACCCGAATGGCAACGGCGTTTCGCCCCATCTCTTTGTCGCTGCGTCGGTCACGGAGCGCCCCGGCTATGCTCCCTCCTCGCTCCTCGAACTGGGGCGGAAACGCTCGTCGCGCTCGGTGCAGCGGATTCATCAGGGGTTCCTTACAATGACCGGAGTCAAATAATCCATGTCGGCAATTGCAGAACACGGCGGAATCGCCGAGCACATCCACCCGGAGCCGCAGGGCTTCATTCGAAAGTACGTCTTCTCGCTCGATCACAAGATTATCGGCATCCAGTACATCATCACCGCGTTCGTCTTCTTCGTGCTCGCCGGATGCCTCGCCGAGCTCATGCGCATCCAGCTCATGCACGCGAACGGCGGCTTCCTCTCGCCCGATACGTACAATGAGATCTACTCGGTGCACGGATCCGCGATGGTCTGGCTCGTCATCATCCCAATCCTCACCGGCGGTTTCGGCAACCTCGTCATGCCGGTGCAGATCGGGGCGCGCGACGTCGCCTTCCCGTGGCTGAACATGATCAGCTTCTGGATCTTCCCGATCTCGGGGCTCATGCTGTTCTCGTCGTTTCTCATGGGCGCACCGGTTGCAGGCTGGACCGAGTACCCGCCGATGTCGCTTCAGGGAGCCGCGGGCACGTCGATGTGGTGCGCGGCGATCTTCCTCGTCGGGGTCAGCTCGACGCTGACCGGTATGAACTTCCTCGTGACGATGCTCAAGATGCGCGCGCCGGGGATGACGTTCACGCGGATGCCGCTCTTCGTGTGGGGTCAGCTCGCGACCGCGCCGCTTCTCATGATCGCGACGACCGCGCTCGCCGCCGCACTCGCGGCGCTCTTCATGGAGCGGCAGTTCGGCGTCCCGTTCTACGATCCGACGCGCGGCGGCTCGCCGGTGCTCTGGCAGCACATGTTCTGGTTCTACTCGCACCCGGCCGTCTACATCATGATTCTGCCGGCGTTCGGAATCATGTCGGAAGTGATCTCCGTGTTCTCCCGCAAGACGGTCTTCGGCTATCGCCTCATCGCGTTTTCGTCTGCGGCGATCGCGCTTACCGGCTTCATGGTCTGGGCGCACCACATGTTCACGTCGGGCATCGCGCCATACATGCAGTTACCGTTCATGATCATCACCTACATCATCGCCGTGCCGACGGGCGTGAAAATATTCTCGTGGGTCGCGACGATGTTCCGAGGGAAGATTCACCTGACGGTTTCGATGCTCTTCGCGCTCGGCTTCCTCGTGCTCTTTACGTTCGGGGGCATCAGCGGCGTCTTTTTGGCCGCGATTCCGTTCGATCTTCACGTCCACGGAACGTACTTCATCCCCGCGCACCTTCACTACGTGCTCGTCGGCGGAAGCCTCATGGGCGTGTTCTCCGGGATCTACTTCTGGTTTCCGAAGATGACGGGACGATTCATGAGTGAAACCTGGGGGCGCGTGCACTTCGTGCTGTTCGTCATCGGGTTCACGGGAACGTTTCTCCCGATGCACTATCTCGGCGCGCAGGGCATGCCGCGACGCGTCGCGACGTACGATCCGCAGTTCCAAGGCATCAATCAGTTCGAGTCCTACTGCTCGTTCATCATGACGCTTGCGATCCTGATCTTCTTCATCAACGTGCTCTACAGCATTCGTCACGGAAAGCCGGCGGGGCACAATCCGTGGCGCGCACGAACGCTCGAATGGATGATTCCATCGCCGATGCCGTATTACAACTTCAAGCACATTCCGGCGGTCTACGGTTTGCCGTACGACTTCCGCCAGCCGCTTCCGTACAAGCATCTCGAGGAAGAACTCACGGACGCGCCCGAACCCGTGGGAGCGGCGCACTAGCCTTGGTACGGCATCATGTCTCCGAAACGCTCGTCCCTCGCCGTCGTGACGGGGTGATGTAAGTGGCTGTCGTTTCGATTCCTGGCGGCGGACAGGTCGACCCACTGTATGCCGAGACGCGAGCGTTGCGGCTGCAGGGCTTCCTGCTCTTCCTCGTCAGCGACATCGTCCTGTTCTCCTCGTTCATCTTCGCGTATCTCTACCTGCGCAACAGCGGACAGGGCTGGCCGCCGCCCGGCATCACGCGCCCGTCGATCTCGCTGGCAGCGCTGAACTCGGCGATCCTCTTCGGATCCGGCGCGACGATGCACTACGCGCTCGAGAACTTCAAGCGCGGAAAGTTCTTGCGCTACTCGTCGCTCATGCTCTGGACGATCGTCTTGGGGATACTCTTCCTCATCGGCCAAGGCATCGAGTACACGTCGCTCTACGTTCACGACCACGTCTCGTGGTCGGGGAGCGGCATCTTCGGCGCGTCGTTCTTCACGCTGACCGGAATGCACGGCTTTCACGTCTTCTGCGGCGTCTGCTATCTCGTCGTCCTCCTCTTACAATCCGTCCACGGCGTCTACGACAAGAACCGGTACTTCGGGCTCACCGCGGGCACGCTCTACTGGCACTTCGTTGACGTCATCTGGGTCGTTCTGTTCAGCATTTTCTATCTCGTATGACGCTAGGAGCATGCCATGAATCTCGTTGAAATCGAACGTATTCTCGCGATCATCGCCGGCATCACGGTGCTGCTCGTCGCATCGAACGCGCTGCGCAACGACTGGCGAACCCCGGGTCTCGACAACGCCGTCTTCAAGATCATGCTCGGGCTCCTCGCGCTCGGCGGCGTGCTCGCTACGCTCACGGGCATCGGCATCACCGGGAAGGCGTAGCCGTGCACGACGACTACCATCTCGACTTCAGCGAGGTTCCAGAGAGCAAAGGCATTCCGCGCGGCATCGTGCTGACCGTCGCGATCGGCTTCGTCGTGATCTTCCTCATCGGCGCCGGCGTCGTGCTGCTCTCCGGGCACGGCCATATGTGGCCGGCGCTGACGACCCTGCGCGAACCGCTGAAGTAGGATTCGCCGTAGCGGCTTAGTGGCGCGGGTTCATGCCGATCGCGAGCAGCGGTAGGTCGCCTTCCGGAAGCAGACCCGTAGACTTTCCGTCGATCTTGTGGATGCCGCCGTACGTCGAGAACTCGACCCAGGCGGGAAGCGTCAGCGACGGATACGGCTTTTTGCCCAGCGCGTGCCATTCGCACGCGATGCTTTCGTCTTCGAAGAGGACGGCGGCATAGCCGCATTCACCGAGATCGCTCTTGTCGTCCGGCGGACGATAGCGTACGTAGCCGTCGACGATGTAGATCGGACGATACGTCTGCGCGTAGGCGACGATCGGCGCGAGCAGGACGGCGACGAAGTAGCCGAAGAAGGCGATCGCTCCGAGTGCGAAGATCGGCGCGACGACGATGAGCGACTTGTCGCTTGCGACGTGATGTGCTCGCCAGATGACGCCCCAGGTGAAGAGCGAGAAGAAGATCAGGCCAAGCAGAGGCTCGATCGCGATCGCAAAGCGTCCGGTGAGGCCACGCCAGACGATCCCCCGCTCGCGTTGGGTCCACGGCCGCTGCGCGAGCATTCGCGCGCGCGGATCGAGTCGCCGAGAGCGCGCTCCCATTTTAGGCCGCGTCGCTCTGCGTCGGCGCCGCGCGCTCGATAATCGTTTGGAGGTCGCACCCGGTGCGAAGCGTCCCGAGCGCACGCCCGCCTTCGCCGCCGACTCGGCAGCGAACGAACGTATCCGAGATCGCGCTGGGCGCGTGCTCGAGAAGAAGCGAGGCCTGCCAAATAAGCGCGGCGCGCTCGGCAACGAATCGCGCGCGCTCCTGCGCATCGCCTTCGCGTGCGACCAGCGTCTCGAGTTCCTCGGCGGCCTGCGCGATGCGCGGCTCCGTGAAAGCCGCGTTCCACTGTGCGCGCATGGCCTCGTAGGCGTCGGGCTTTTGCAGCGTGCGAAGCACGTCGAGCGCGTTGATGTTTCCGGCTCCCTCCCAGATGGAGTTCAGCGGCGACTCGCGATAGAGACGCGGCAGAATCGACGCTTCGACGTACCCGTTCCCGCCCAGGCACTCGAGCGCCTCGCCGATGAGCGTCGGCGCTCGCTTGCAGAGCCAATACTTTCCCACCGCGGTTCCGATGCGTTGCACCTCGCGTTCGTCGCGATCGATCGCCAGCGCGACGCGCATGAAGAGCCAGGTTGCGGCCTCGGACTCGAGCGCGATGTCCGCAAGGACGTTTTGCATGAGCGGCTGGTCCACGAGCAGGCGGCCGAACGCGCGTCGATGCTGCGCGTAATGGATCGCCTGCACGAGCGCTTGGCGGACGAGGCCCGCAGAGCCGAGCATGCAGTCGAGCCGCGTGTGATTGACCATTTCGAGAATCACGGCAAGGCCGTGCCCCTCGTCGCCGATCAGCGTTCCATGCGTCCCCTCGAGTTCGATCTCGGCCGAGGCGTTGCTGCGATTGCCGAGCTTCTCTTTCAGCCGAACGATGAAGAACCGATTGCGCGAACCGTCGTCGAGAGCGCGCGGAACCAGGAAGCAGGAGAGTCCGCCGGGCGCTTGCGCGAGAACGAGAAAGCCGTCCGACATCGGCGCCGAGCAGAACCATTTGTGTCCGGTGAGCGCGTACGTGCGGCCGGGTCCCGTTCGGTCGAGCGCGACCGCGCGCGTCGTGTTGGCGCGAACGTCGGAGCCGCCTTGCTTCTCCGTCATCCCCATGCCGCAGAGTGCGGCGCTCTTCGTACGTATAGGTGATAAGCGAGGGTCGTACTCGCGCGAAGCGAGGCGCGGCTCCCAGATCTCTGCGAGGTCCGGCTGCTTGCGCAGCGACGCGACGGCGGCGTAGGTCATGGATATAGGACAGCCGTGCCCGCTTTCGACCTGCGACCAAACGTAAAAGCGCGCCGCGCGGCGCAGGTGAGGCAGTGGTTCGCGGTCCTGCCACGCTGCCGCGTGCAAGCCGAACGACGTGGCGCGCGCGAGCAGCGCGTGCCATGCGGGATGAAAGCGCACCTCGTCGATGCGGTTGCCGTTCTCGTCGTGCGTGTGGAGCGTGGGCGGATTCTCGTTTGCCGCAAATCCAAGCGCGACGGTCTCATCGCTCCCGGCGTCGGTGCCGATCCGATCGAGTTCGCCCGTCGGAGCACTCGGCGCAAACGCGTTGAGCGCGCTGCAGAGTGCGCGATCGGTGCGAAAGACGTTGTATCCGCGCAGCGGGGGAACTTGGTTCGTGCTCTCGCCGCTCATGGAGCCGCCTCTTCGAGCGGGGCCGCGCGTTCCCGCACGCGGGTGCGCAGCGTCGAGGCGACGACGAGCGTGAGGAGCGCGATGCCGCAGAAGGCGAGATACGTGAGGCGGTACCCGGCGAACTCGTCCCGAGCCGCGCTCATGACGCCTCCGGCGAGCGCGCTTCCGAGAATCTGTCCGATGATGAGACATTGGCTCAGGAATCCGACGGCGATCGCGCGCCGCGACGGCCCGGTCTCGTTCGTCACGATGTACCGCGTCGGCGCGCCCAGGAGCGTCCCGAAGCCCATTCCGGCGACGATCATCGCGACAAGCGTCGTCGAGAGCGATCCGAAGCCGAGCGCGAAGATCGCGAGGCCGATCTCGGTGAGCACTGCGCCCGCAATGAGGACGTCGCGCGAGCCGATGCGGTCGAGCGCGCGGCCCGAGAATGGGATGACGATGACGAACGTGATCGCACCGAGCGCGGCGATGAGCCCCGCGGCGAAGAGCGTGACGTGTTGCGCGTGCACGACGATCGTGGGAATGAAGAAGAGCGATCCTTCGAGGACGCCGATGCACAACTCGAGCGCGTACGTCTTGAGAAGTTGCGGCGTCTGGAGAAGCGCGACCGGGAGGATGGGATTTTTCGTCGCGCGCTCGCGCAGCAGGAATCCAATGAAGAGGATGCAGCCGGCGATCGCCATCGCGGCGCGCGCCGTGACGATGCCGTCGACGATGCAGAGAAGCCCAAAGCACAGCAGAAAGAGGCCGAGCGCGTCGAACGGGCCTCGCCGCTGGGGCGCCGTAGCGGGAACGTACTTGCGTGCGAGCACGAGGACGATTGCCGCAAGCGGAAAGTTTGCGATGAAGATCCACTGCCACGAGAGAGCGTGTGCGAGCGCGCCGCCGAGAATCGGACCCGCGATCGCAGCGAGACCCCAGGTCGCCGCGATCGCCCCGAGCGCGGACCCTCGGCGTGAAGGAGGCACGACGTCGCCGATTGCGGCGGTCGCGACGGGGAAAAGGCCGCCTGCGCCGAGCGCCTGAATCGCGCGTCCGAAGAGAAAGAACTCAAATGAAGGCGCCGCGACCGTGATGATGCTTCCGACCGCGAACGTCGACATCGAAAGCATATAGATGCGGCGGCGGCCGTAGCGATCGGCGAGCGCCGCCGCAATGGCAATCGCGGCAACGTTCACGAGAAGATAGACCGTGAAAATCCACGAGAGGTCGCCGGTAATGACGTGGAACGCGCGGCCGAGCGCCGGGAGCGCGGGCGACAGAACGCCGAGATCGAGTGCCCCGGCGAAGACGCCGAGGCCGAGCGTCAGAAGAAGCGGGAAGGACGAGCGTTCACGCAACGATTCTGTCGATCACCATGACCGCGCACATGAGCGCGAGATAGAGGAGCGAGTAGCGAAAGAGCGACCGCGCCGCGCGTGCTTTTCCGCGCCACGTCTGCAGGGCATCCAAGAGGAAGACGCCGCCGAGCACGGCCGCTCCGCCGGCATAGAGCGCGCCCATGACGTGAAGCGGATAGAGAACGAGCGATGCCGCGACGAGGAGGAGCGAGTAATAGATGATCTCGCGCTTCGTGCGCTCTTCGCCGGCGACGTTGGGAAGCATCGGAACGTTGACCTTCGCATAATCCGTCTCGCTGACGAGCGCGAGCGACCAAAAATGCGGAGGCGTCCACAGAAAGATGAGTGCGAAAAGGCCGAGCGCCGGCCCGCCGATGTTGCCGGTGACGGCAGCCCATCCGACGAGCGGCGGAACGGCGCCCGCCGCGCCGCCGATGACGATGTTCAGCGGCGTACGCCGCTTGAGCCACATCGTGTAGACGGCGACGTAGAAGACGTTGCCTGCCAGCGACAGCCACGCTGCGAGCGGGTTGACGAGGACGAAGAAGATGAGGAACGAGAGGATGCCGCAGATCGCAGCGAAGAGCGCGGCGCTGATTTCGTCGATATGCCCCATGGGAATCGGCCGGTGTTTCGTGCGCGCCATGACGGCGTCGATATCCGAATCGAAGACGCAGTTGAGCGCTCCGGCCGACGCAGATGCCAGCGCTCCGGCAACGAGCGTCCATGCAACGAGAGGAAGCGGAGGAAGACCGCGCGCGGCCATCACCATGGCCGCGAGGGTCGTTACGAGCAGGAGGACGATGATGCGCGGCTTCGACAGCGCGAGATAGTCGCCGGCCGTCGCCGCGAGTGCGCTCATGGCTGCTCGCTCGCGCCGCGCGCTTCGGGCGCGTCGAGGAGCGCGAATGCCGTCGCCGTCACGAACGCCAAAAAGACGAGCGCAGCATTGACCGAGTGGAGCTCGCTAAGATCCGTCGGAAGGCGGAGGGCAACGTTCAAGAGTCCCAAGATCACCTGAATCGACACGAGAGAGAATCCGGCGACCGTCCAGAGCCGCACGCGCTGCGCCAGTGGTTTCATCCAGACGAGCGCAAAGGCCGTCGTGGCGAAGAGCAACGTCGCTGCGGCCGCGCAGCGGTGCAGCATTTGAACGATCTGACCAGGGGTATATACGACGACGCTCCCCGCACATCCCGGAATCGTGAGGCAAGCGAGCCCGGCGCCGCTCGAGCTGACGTATGCGCCGACGCACATCGTGACGAACGTCATGACGGCCGTCGCCCCGAGTGCGGCAAGCGCGGCATTCCGCAGTGCGTGCGGAGCCGGCGGCGCGAGCGGCAAGGGCTCCTCGCCGGCGAAGATTGCGAGCGCGAGAATCGCTGCGATGAGTGCCATTGCCGTGCCCCAATGGAAAACGACGGAGATCGGCGTGTTGTCGAGGTCGACGGTCGCGGCGCCGAGGCCGACCTGCGTGAGGAAGAGCGCGACGACGACGGTCGCCGCGGGCAGGAGAAACGCGCAGCGCTCTCGTTCCTTCCACGTTCGTACGGCTATGGCGAGGATGAGAGGCGCGAGCAGAAGGGCCAGCAAGCGGTGCGTCCACTCCCAGATGGTCCCGCCTGCCAGGACGGGAACGAGCCGTCCATCGCAGGTCGGCCAGTCGGGGCACGTCATACCGGCGGAGTGGATGCGCGTCCAGCTTCCGAGCGCGACGACGGCAAAGGCTACGACGTCCGCGGCCAATGCAAGCTGCCTCAGAGACTTCACAGGAGTTCCAGCCTATCGCTTCGATACGACAGCGGCAATGACACTCGTCGTCCGGCAGAGAAGGGGGCGGTCGACGTGAAACGCTGGTGGGCTTTGGGAGCCCTGCTCCTTCTGCTGGGGTGTCGCGAAGTCCGCGTGAAGACGTATGCGATTGGAACGACGACGGCTCCGGGCGGAAACGAGATCGCGATCGTGCGCGATGCGTCGTCGCTCGAGCGGCTCGGCATCCGAGAGCCGATTCACTTTCGCGGGGAGTTCGGCGTCGTGCTCCTCATGGGCCCGCACGATCGCACGGGGTATCGACAAATCATCGAATCGATCTCCGCGAACGCATCGCGCGTGCGCGTCGTCGCATTTGAAGAGGCGCCGGCGGACGGAGGCGAGCCGTCGTCGCCGTACCGCACGTTCACGCTCTGGATCGTGCCGAACGGCGTCTATCGTCGCGGGGTGCACGTTGAGGTCGTGACGCCGGCGGACGTTCTCATCACGCAGACGGTTCTTCCATGAGGGTTGCATTCGACGTTCGCGTCGAGCGGCTCGGCGTCGTCCTCTCACCCGATAAAAGCGCCGCGGAGGCCGAAGGCGTTCTCAACCCGGGATTCACGCGCACGCGCGAAGGGCGGGCGCTCCTCTATCCCAGAGCCGTCGCGCGCGGAAACATCTCGCGCGTCGAACGCGTCGAACTCCACCGTCGCGACGGCACGCTGCGTCCGCAGCGCCTCGGGTTTGCACTGGAGCCGAGCGCACCGTACGAAATCCGTCCGCAGCCCGGATACGGCTGCGAGGATCCGCGTATTACCTTCGTTCCCGTTCTCGACGAGTACCTCATGGCGTACAGCGCGTTCGGCCCTCCTGGCCCTCGCGTCGCCGTCGCGCGTTCGGCAGACGGTGTGAACTGGGAGCGTGTCGGGCTCGTGCAGTTCGAGCATCCGGGCGCGACGATCGGCGACGACAAAGATGCCGCGTTCTTTCCGGAGCCGGTTCTCTCGCCGCAGGGCGTGCTCTCGCTCGCCTTCTATCATCGGCCGATGCTTCACATCTCGACGATCAACGGAGCGGCGGCGATTCCGCTCATCGAGCGCATGCCGCACGAAGATCGCGAGTCCATTCGCATCGCATACGTCCCGCTCGATGCGGTGAAGGCGGATCGCACGGCGCTGCTGCGCGTCGCCGAGAGCGTGCTCGTGCTGCCGCCGGATGAACGGTGGGGTTCCATTCGCGTCGGCGCCGGAACGCCGCCGGTTCGCATCGCGGAAGGATGGATGTCGCTCTTTCACGCCGTCGATCTCGTCAAGGGAGGCACGAAGCCGAAGTTCCGCTACTGCGCCGGCCTCGTCATTCACGACGCGAAGCGGCCCGACCGCGTGCTCTACCGATCGCCGCAACCCGTTCTCGTCCCCGAAGATCGAGCCGAGCGGCGCGGTATCGTCGACAACGTCGTCTTCCCGACGGGAATCGATCCGCGTCCGGACCTCGGCGAGCGCATCTTCGACGTCTACTACGGCATGGCCGATTACGCGTGCGGCGCCGCGCGTCTCGAGCTCGCCGAGTGATCCGGTACTTCGTCATCGCGACGGTTCTCGTCGTCGGGATTTTCGTTGCCGTGACGGCCTTCCACCAGTACCGACTGCGGATCGTCGTTCGCGGCGGAAAAGCGACGATGACGCCCCACGCATCGTCGTCCGTTCCGCCGCATCGGCATCTCGTGCGTGGGTTTCACGCGATCGCGCCCTGGGCGCTCTCGGCGCTTCCGGAGTGCCTGACGCCGATCGAAGAGTGGAAGGGACAACTGCGAGACGTGCGGGCGCACCTGCCGCGCGGCGCTCGCAAGGTGATTGCACCGGCGCTCTTGCAGTACGGCAACTGCACCGTCAAGGTCCTTTCCGACAGTGCGGTCGTCACGCGGGGTCACGATCGCATGACGATCGCGCCGATCGCACATCTCTACACGTACGAAGACTCCGGAACGCACGGCGTGGCGCTCCTGCGCTCGCTCTGCGCCGGGCTACGCTGCCGCTCCGTGCTGCGCGTCTACGAGCGCAGCGGCACGCTGTAGACCGCGCGGATGCCGCCGACGACGCTCGAAGACGCGATCGCCAAGCGGCGCACGTTTGCGATCATCTCGCATCCGGATGCCGGCAAGACGACGCTCACCGAAAAGCTCCTGCTCTACGGCGGCGCGATTCACGTTGCCGGACAAGTATCGGCGCGCAGGCGGCAGCGCTATGCGACGAGCGACTGGATGGCGCTCGAGCGCGAGCGCGGTATCTCGATCACCTCGACGGTGCTTCAGTTTGAATACGGCGGGTTCGCGATCAACCTGCTCGACACGCCCGGACACCAAGATTTTGGCGAGGACACCTATCGCACGCTGCTCGCCGCCGACTCGGCGGTCATGCTCATCGACGCGGCAAAAGGCGTCGAACCCCAGACGCGCAAGCTCTTTTCGATCTGCCGCGAACGCCGAATCCCGCTCTTCACGTTCGTGAACAAGCTCGACCGTCCGAGTCGCGAGCCGCTCGCATTACTCGACGAGCTCGAGAGCGTTCTCGGGATCGGAACGTACCCGATGAACTGGCCGCTCGGAAACGGGGATCAGTTCCGCGGCGTGTACGATCGCACATCGTCGCAGCTCCATCTCTTCGAACGGACGGCGCACGGAACCACGCGCGCGGCCGTCAACATGACGGATGCGCGCGACGATCGCATTGCCGGCCTCGTCGATGGCGCGCACTACGCGGCGTTCGTCGAAGCGCTGGACCTGCTCGAAGGCGCCGGATCGCGTCTCGACGATGACGCGCTGCGGCGCGGCGACGTCTCGCCGGTCTTTTTCGGAAGCGCGGTGACGAACTTCGGCGTCCAACTCTTTTTGGATCGCTTCATCGCAATGGCGCCTCCACCCGGCCCAACGCCGCTGCGCGCCGGAGGCGAGCTCGCCCCCACCGACGAGCGCTTCAGCGGGTTCGTCTTCAAGATTCAGGCAAACATGGACCCGCGCCACCGCGACCGCGTAGCCTTCGTGCGCGTCTGCTCGGGGCACTTCGAGCGCGATCTCACGGTGAAGAACGCGCGTTCGGGGGAAACGGTGCGTCTTGCGCGTGCGATGCGGCTCTTCGCCGATACGCGTGAGTCGATCGAGACGGCGTATGCCGGCGACGTCGTCGGGCTCGCGAATCCGGGCGTCTTTGCAATCGGCGATACGCTCGCGCAAGGAGAGGGCATCGAGTTTGCGGAGGTGCCCGCCTTCGCACCGGAACACTTCGCGTCGCTTCGAAACACGAACACGGCGACGTACAAAGCGTTCGCGAAAGGCGTCGCGCAGTTGCGCGAAGAGGGCGCCGTGCAGGTCTTCGAGCCGCTCCATGCGTCCGGGTACGAGCCGATCGTCGGCGTCGTCGGCGAGCTGCAGCTCGAGGTGGCGAAGTACCGCCTCGAATCGGAGTACGGCGTGAAAGCGGCGGTCATCGCGCAACCGTACACGTTTGCGATGCGCGCGAAGGGCAGCGGCGAGATCGTCGACGGGGCGCACCTTCCGTCGAACGCGCTCTTCGCGCGCGATCACGCGGGCAATCTCGTCGCGCTCTTCGAGAGCGAATGGGGGTTGCGGCTCGCGCGGGAATGGAATCCTACGCTCGCGTTCGCGCCCTTGCGCGGGCAAAGTATGGCGACGGCACCATGATCGGCATCGCAGAGGTACGCGCGGCCGCCGCGCGGCTGCGCGGCGTCGCGCATCGCACGCCGGTCGTGCGCTCGCGAACGCTCGACGATCGCACGCGCGCGCACGTGTTCCTGAAGTGCGAGAACCTGCAGCGAATGGGCGCCTTCAAGTTTCGCGGCGCGTACAACCGCATGGTGCAGATGACGCCGCAGGAGCGCGAGCGCGGCGTCGTCGCATTCTCGAGTGGAAACCACGCGCAGGGCGTCGCGCTCGCGGCGCGGCTGCTCGGCATCTCCGCGACGATCGTCATGCCGAGCGATGCGCCGTCGAGCAAAGTCGCGGCGACGCGTGAGTACGGAGCGGAGATCGTCGAGTACGAGCGTGAGCGTTCGCACCGCGAGGAGATCGCACGCGAACTCTGCGAGGAGCGCGGCGCGACCTTGGTTGCGCCGTTCGACGACGAGCGCATCGTCGCCGGCGCCGGTACCGCCGCCCTCGAGCTTCTCGAGGAGGCGGGCAATCTCGATGCGATCGTCGTTCCGGTCGGAGGCGGCGGCCTTCTCGGTGGAACGTCGATTGCCGCGCACGGGATCGACGAGCGCATCGGCATCCACGGCGTCGAGCCGGAGACGGGCGACGACGTGCGGCAGTCGCTCACGCGCGGAGAGATCGTGCGGATCGACGTCCCTAAGACGATCGCGGACGGTCTCCAGACGCAAGCGCCGAGCGCGCTCACGTTCGCAATCGCGCGCGAGCACCGCGCGCAGATCTCCGTCGTGTCCGACGACGATCTCCGCACGGCGATGCGCTTTGCGTTCGAACGGCTCAAGCTCGTGCTCGAGCCGAGCGGGGCCGCCGGTCTGGCCGCACTCCTCTGCGGTGCGCTCGACCTCTCCGGCAAGCGCGTCGGCGTGATCCTCAGCGGAGGAAACGTCGACGCGCGACGCTATGCGAGCCTTATTTGATTCCCCCGCACGAGACGTAACGAGCGAGATCGTGCGGATCGTGGACGTTGATCGCGTACCGTCCGCCGAGCAGGCTTGCGAGTTGCACGTTTTTGATCGTCGTGCTCGTCGAGCCGTCGCGAACGTTCGTGAGCATGTACTTCGGAGTAGGGCTGAGCTTGGCGCAGGTGCCCGAATGGATGTGCGCCGGCTCGCTGATGCCGGTCGCGATCCCGTGCATCGTGACCGTGACGACGACGTTGTGCCCGCTTTGAACGAGCGTTGCGGTTCCGGTCTGCCCGCTGTGGTTTTGTGCCGCGAGCGTTACCTTTGCCGTCGCTGCGGCGTGCATGCTGCCGACGGCAGTCGCCGCTAAAAATACGAGTGCGATAAGACCTTTTGCTATCATCGAAGACCTCCTAGGCCGTGCAGTATACGACCGTAGGCTGCCAACGCCTGCGCGGTCACCGGAGCGTCACTGCCGTCGACGACACTAAGCAGGCCCTCGAGAGCAAATGCCTCGCGCATCTCGCTGCGGTGACCGTAGATTCTATCGAGAAGCGTGCAGATGCCGTGTGCGACCTGATACTGCGTTTCGAGCTGAGCCTGCGTCATGTGCACGCGCGGGTCCATGCGAACGGTGAAGCGGCGGGAGAGCGTCCTTCCGTCGGCAGTGAGCGCAACGACGTACGTTCCCGGCGGCACGAGTGCTCCTTGCGGGACGCGCGGCGTCGCTTCGTAGACCGCCGAGATCGGAAGATCGTAGTCGGTCACGTGGGGCGGAGCCTCGTGGAGGTCCCAGACGAACCGGTGCATGCCGGCGGCGGCCGAGGGGCGAACGAACGACGCCTCCCAATACGACGGCTTGTCGAACGTAATCGGTGCGGGCGGACGATCGTCGCTCGAGTAGCGGCGGACGAGGCGTCCGCGGCCGTCGTAGATCGAGAGCGTGACCCCCGCCGCCGGCGAGGCGAGCGCATAGTCGAAGATCGCACCATTCGGAGGATTCTGGCCGTGCGGCTCCTCCGGCGGAAGCGGTGTGTCGGTGTTCGTGTCGCGGCGCACGCGATAGGCGAGCGCCGGCTTGAAGAGATGGATGCTGCCGAGCGCGTGGGCCACCGCGAGTTCGCGTAGCGGCTCGATATCGTCGAGAATCCAAAAACCGCGGCCGTGTGTCGCTACGACGAGATCCTCGTCGTGGACGATGAGGTCGCGAACCGACGTGTGCGGCAGGTTTCGCTCGAGCGACTGCCAGTGGGCTCCGTCGTCGAAGGAGACGTCGACGCCGTCCTCGGTCGCAGCATAGAGCAGACCGCGAACGTCGGGGTCTGCGCGCACGGCGTTGACAGGCTCGCGCGGAAGACCGTCGACGACGAGGCTCCAATGCGACCCGCCGTCGTGCGTTCGGTAGACGTACGGACGAAGATCGTCGAGGCGGAAGCGATTGACGGCAACGTACGCGGTGTCGTCGTTGAAGTGCGATGCGTCGATCTGGGAGATCTTGCTCCATGCCGTGAGTCCCGGCGGCGTGACGTTCGTCCAGCGGCGTCCGCCGTCGCGCGTGATCCAGACGAGGCCGTCGTCGGTTCCAGCCCAGATCGTGCCTTCGTGCACGTACGACGGCGCGAGCGCGTAGATCGCGCCGCGGTGCGTTCCATGCTGCGGGTCGTCGCCTTCGAATGCGCGGATGACGCCGGGCACCCGCGGATGCTTGCGGGTGAGGTCGGGGCTGATGCGCGTCCACGAATGGCCGCCGTTGCTCGTTACGAAAATGACGTTTGCCGCGAAGAAGAGCCTCGTCGGCCGCAGCGGATCGAATGCGAGCCGCTCGGTGCGGTCCATGCGGTATCGGTCGCCGAAGGTTGCGATCGGCGAAACCTCCTGCGTCTGGCCCGTGTGCTCGTCGAACCTCTCGACTCGTCCGCCGTAAAAGACGCCTGGATGGAGCGGGTCGGGAACGACGTAGCCGTACTCTTCCGCTCCGGCAGGATGCCAGTCGCGCTCGGTGATTTCGCCCCACGCACCGCGGCTGAGAACGCACGCCGAACCGCTCTCCTGCTGCCCGCCGCAAACCCAGTAGGGGAAGCGATCGTCGGCATTGACGTGATACATCTCGGCCGTCGGCTGGTTGTACCACGAACTCCAGGTGCGCCCGTCGTTGACGGAGATCGTCGCGCCCTGATCGCTGCCGACGATGACGTGATCGGGCACGCTCGGATTGATCCACAGCGTGTGGTAGTCGTCCCCGCCGGGCGCGCCTTTGATCGCGACGAACGTCGCGCCGCCGTCGCGCGAGCGATACGTCGACGTGTTCGTGACGTAGACGACGTTCGGATCGCGCGGATCGACGGCGATCGATGCGAGGTCGTCGCCCCGCTTTGCGATTCGCGGCGCTGCATTACGTTTGGCGAAGTGCAACCCTCCGTCGTCGCTGCGATAGACGGCCGCGCCGTGTGCCTCGGTGTTTACGTACGCGTAGACGACGCTCGAATCGCTTGGCGCGACGGCGACCTCGCAGCGACTGACGCGCGAGGGAAGGCCGTCGTGAAGCTGCGTCCACGTGGTGCCGCCGTCGGTCGACTTGAAGATGCCGCTGCCCGGCACTTCGAAGGACTCGGCTTCGGGCGTCTCCCACGGCGGCTGCCGCGCCGCCCACAGCGTCGCGTAGACGACGCTGGAGTCATTCGGGTCGATGACGACGTCGTACGCGCCGACGTTCTCGTTTTCGTAGAGCACGCGCGTGAAGGGCGCGCCGCCGTCGGTCGAGCGATAGACGCCGCGCTGCACGTTCGGCCCGTACGGATGTCCCAGAACGGCGACGAAGAGACGCTGCGCGTTCTTCGGATCGACGGCGATCGCGGGAATTTGCTCTCCGTCGCGAAGGCCGCGATGCGTCCACGTTCTGCCGGCATTCGTCGACGTGTAGATGCCGTCGCCGACGGCGAGATCCGGACGCTGAAGGCCCTCGCCGCTCGCAGCGTAGACGACGTCGGGATCCGACGGCGCGACGGCGAGCGCGCCGATCGAGCCCGTGTCCTCGTCGTCGAAGATCGGCGTCCACGTTCGCCCCGCGTCGTCGGTGCGCCAGATGCCGCCGTTCACCGAGCCGATGTAGAAGACGTCGGGCCGGCTCGCAACGCCCGCCACGGCGTCGGTGCGTCCGCCGCGAAGCGGACCGATGAAGCGCCAGTGCAGGTCGGGGAGCGGCGCGGCGCCGAGCAAAGCGAATGCGAATCCAAGAGCAACGACGGAGCGAAGCATGCCCTAGGAGTTTGTCTGACTTGGGTACATTCCCGTCTTTGGGCCGCCTTTTGCCCGAATACTTCGTCGCTCATCGGTCACGACGCTACGGCGTGGCTCCCTCTTCGCGCCTCGTCTCCGAACAAAATTCGGCGCCAAATCCGAAAACGGCCCACGTCAGACAAACTCCCACCGTACGGCAATGCGCCGGTTATGTCATCTTCGCGCGCGGGTTTTGCGCCCGCGGTGGCGGGGCTGGAACGCCGGCCCGATCTTCAGCGTACGCCGATGCGAGAGGGACTCGTCGACGTCTTGGCAGCCGATCGGCGTGAACTCGCGGCAGTCACCGGGGCGCGCGGCATAGATGCCGCAATAATGGCGTCCGCTGCGATCGCCCTTGAGAAAGACGCACTGGTCGGCGAGGTCGTCGGAGACCTTGCGCAGCCAGCCGACGTAATGCCCGTCGGCCGATGGACGCCGTACGACGTACTCGCGCATGACCGTCTCGTAGCGCAGCCCGAGGTGCTGCGCGATGCGCCGTACGTCGGCCTCCGAGACGAACGGCTCGTAGCCGCTGCAGCACTCTGCGCAGCCGGCCGGGCAGGCGATGTTGTCGGGAAGGTCTTTGAGGTGCTTTCGGGCCAGCGCGATGATGTTCGCAACCGCCGAGACGAACTCCGGATCGTCGTTGTACTTGTATATCCACTCGCTCTTGACGATCTCGTTGACGTTGTAAAAGCGCGTCGTCTTCTCGTTGAACTCGATCGTGACGTGCTCTTCGTCGATCTCGATCTTGCCGACATGCTCCATCGGGCGTGCGTCGAGAAGCTCTGGGTGCGTCTGCTGCCCGGTACGCCGGGCGTACTCGCGCAGCGCGATAAGGTCGATCGTTTCCACGATGCGTCCTTTCGTTGCGCGATGCGGGTGATGCCTTTGCCGTGTGCGAAAGACGCGACGTATGCGAACGGCAATCGGCGTCGACCTCGGCGGATCGCACGTCACGGCGGGCATCATTCGCGAAGACGGCACCATTGCGGGGCAGCACGAGCGCGACTTGGACGACCTCGCCTTCGATGCGGTTATCGATGCGATCGATACGGTCGTGCGCAAAGCGCTCGCCGACGTACCGAAGGCCGTCGCCGTCGGCATCGGCTCGCCTGGAAACATCGATCCGGCCAGCGGCGTCGTGCGCTACAGCCCGAACTTCGGATGGGAGGACGCTCCGCTCGGGCCCGCACTCGGCAAGCGCTTGGACCTTCCGGTGCACGTCGCGAACGACGCGCGTTGCGCGACGCTTGGCGAGTACGCATTCGGCAGCGGCGCCGGGACGCAAGACTTCGTGCTCCTAACCATCGGAACGGGAATCGGCGGGGGCATCGTCGCGGGCGGCGAGCTGCTCGTCGGCAACCGGCACGGCGCCGGCGAGTTCGGGCACCATCAGATACGGCCGAGCGACGGCTTCATCTGCGGCTGCGGCAAGATCGGCTGCTTCGAGGCGCAGGCGTCGGGTACCGGACTCTTGCGGCACGCGGTCGCGGTTGCACCGTCCTTCCCGCGCAGCACGCTTCTCGATCTTCCGCGCGCGAATCTCGGTTCGAAGAAGATTCGCAAGGCCGCGCAGGCCGCCGATCCCCACGCGCTCGCCGCGTGGAAGAACTTCGCCGCCGATCTCGCGCTGGGACTCGCGAATATCGTCGCCTCCGTCAATCCGGCGCGCATCGCGCTCGGCGGCGGGGTCTCGAGCGCGGGTGCGTTCCTGGTCGATGCCGTTCGTGCGCGCGTCGACGAGCTGACGACGATGGTTCCGCGCGGCACGACCGAGATCGTCGTCGCGAAGCTCGGAAACGACGCGGGGCAAGTTGGAGCGGCGACGATGGCGCTTCGCGGCGGGCTGAAGACGCAGCCGACGCTATAGCGAGGCCGCGGCACGCAGCGAAGACGGGCCCTCGCCGGCCAGCCGCGCGATGAGCGCGGCGATCTGCCGAGAACTGCGCATGGGCGCGAGCGCCTCTTGATTGCGCGCAAACTCCGCCAGACGTTGCGGATCGTTCGCGAGCGCTCGGACGGCGCGCACGACCTCCGCCGTCCCGGCGATTGCGACGACGCCGAGATCGTTACGCCGCACGAAGTCGACGTTGCCGCGTTCCTGCCCGGGCACGTAGTCATAGACGACGACCGGAAGGCGCGCCGCGTTTGCTTCGGCGAGCGTTCCGGGGCCGGCCTTCGTGACGAGAAGGTCGACGGCGTGCATGTATTCGGGAATCTTGTCCGTGAAGCCGAGCACCTCCATGCTGGTCGGAAGCGCTCGCACTCGTTCGCGAAGGCGCTCGCGCAGCGCTTCGTTGCGTCCGCAGATCACGACGAGAACGATCGGCAAGCGCGCGCGCGCGAGCGCAAGCGCGGTGCTCAAGAGCTTTCCTCCGCCCTCGCCGCCGGCCATGAGCAGCACGACGAAGGCATCCTGCGCGAGGCCGAGCGCGTCGCGCAGCTCCCTGCGACTTGCGCGCACGTCGTCGAACTTCGGATGGATCGGATGCCCTAAGAGGACGAGACGCGACGACGAGACGCCGCGCGAGAGCGCGCGCTCGTAGACCGCGCGCGCCGGGACGACGACCGCGTCGCTCTGCGGCGTCAGCCACGACTCGTGGACCTTTCCGAGATCCGTGATCACCGTGACGATCGGCACGCGCTCCATGCCGGCATCTGCGCGCGCTCGAAGCGCCGCGTGATTGAGGAGCGGGTGAATCGAGACGATGACGTCGGGCTCGTACGAGAGGAAGAGATCGCGCAGGCGTTCGCGATAGAGCGGCTCGCAGAAGCGCACGAGCGCGCGATAGCGGCGCCGGCCGTTCGTTGCGTGGTAGAGCGCGCCGTAGACCGGCGGCGCATACCGCAGCGCCATGCGATATCCACGCCCGAGCTGCGTGAGCGGAAACGAGCAGTGCGCCGCGACGTCTTCGATGCGACACTCGAACGAACATGGCTCGTGGATCTCGTCGAGCGCGGCCGCAATCGCGTTCGCGGCGCTGCGATGGCCGCCCCCGGTATCGGAGATGAGCATGAGAACGCGCTTGGTCATGCGTGACGGCATTGTCGTGTTAGGCGGCGGAGCATCGCTCGGGCGGGAGCATCGTAAAATCGGAAGATGTCGCCGAACTCGAGATGTGGATTGCGGTGATGGACGTCGTGATCTTCCGGCGTGACGATGTAGAGCGCGCGTGCCGCGCGGGCCACCGGCGACGGCGTCTTCCAGCCGAGCGCAGCGGTGTGACGCCACCAGACGTGAAGTTCTCCCAGCGCAAGGCCGAGTAAAGCTCCCTGCCAAGACAGACGCGCGGCCAGCGCTGCGACCGCGAGGTACGGCAGCGCGCCCAGGAACCCGTCCGCGAGGAGCGCGGGATCGCTCGTGAGGACGGCGCGATCGCGGTACGACCGGCGTCCGTCGTGGTGCGTTCGGAGGTGGAACGTGAACCAAGCGTGCTGCGGAACGTGGTAGATGAAGGTCGAGGCGCAATCGCCGGCGAGCAACACGGCGAGCGCCACTCCTAGCAGCGCCACGAGCGGGATTTGCGCTGTAACGGCATGGCTTACGGCGCCTTCGCGTCGAAATCGCCCAGCCCTATGCTCGCCCCTGCGAAGGCTCGCCGAAACGCCTTCCACGACGATCCCGCCTCGTATCTCAATGCGGAGCTTTCGTGGCTACAGTTCAACGATCGCGTTCTGGAGGAGGCCGCCGACCGCCGCAATCCGCTCTTCGAGCGCCTGACCTTCTGCGCGATCTACGATACGAATCTCGACGAGTTCTTCATGATTCGAGTCGCCGCGATCAAAGCGCAGATCGCCGCCGGTGTTCTGCGGCGGTCGGACGACGGGCGCACGCCCAGCGAGCAGCTCGAGGCGGTCAGCCGCCGCGTGCGCGCCTCGAAGTCGTCGCAGATGCGCCTCCTTTGCGAACGGCTTCTCCCGTCGCTAGCGAGCCACGGCATTCGCATCGTTCGCATCGACGAGCTCGACGAGGAAGCGCAAGCGCATCTCGAGCGCGTCTTCGACGAGCGCATCTTTGCGGTGCTCACGCCGCTTGCCGTCGACAGCGGCCATCCCTTTCCGTACATCTCGAATCTTTCTCTGTCGCTTGCCGTCGAGCTCGAAGAGAGCACCGCCGACGGCGTCGCGCTCCACTTTGCGCGCGTGAAGATTCCGCAGACGTTGCCGCGCTTCGTCGCGGTCGAGCCGTCGCACGGCGAAGAGCGACGATTCGTGCTCCTCGAGGATCTCATCGCGCGTCACCTCGGCTCGCTCTTCTCCGGAATGGCGATTCGCGATGCCTATCTTTTCCGGGTAACGCGCGATGCCGATCTCGATCTTCAGGAGGACGAGGCAGACGACTTGCTCGAGGCCATCGAATCCGAGCTCGCGCGCCGACGGTTCGGCGAGCCGGTGCGATTGGAAGTCGAGCGCGGCATGCCCGCGTACATGCGCGAGTTTCTGCTCGAGTCGCTCGATCTGCACGCCGACGATTGCTACGAGATCGACGGCATGATGGCGCTGGGGAATTTGCGTCAGCTCATCGATCTGCCCGGCCACGACGATCTGCGTTTCCCCGCGTTTGCGCCGAGCATTCCAAAGCGACTCCGCGGCGCGAGCGATCTCTTTGCGCTGATACGCGAAGGCGACGTGCTGCTCCACCATCCGTATCACTCGTTCGACCCCGTCTTGCAGTTCTTGGCGCAGGCCGCGACCGACGAGCGCGTCTTGGCGATCAAGGCGACGCTCTACCGGACGTCGGGGTCGAACTCGCCGGTCGTACGCGCGCTGCTCGAGGCCGCGGAGAACGGTAAGCAAGTCGCCGTCGTCATCGAACTCAAAGCGCGCTTCGACGAAGAGAACAACATCGAGTGGGCAAAGCGCCTCGAGCGCGCCGGCGTTCACGTCGTCTATGGGTTCCCCGGCCTGAAGGTGCACGCGAAGGCGCTCGCGGTCGTTCGCCAGGACGACGACGGCCTACGCCGCTACCTTCACTTCGGCACGGGCAACTACAACGAGAAGACGGCGCGCATCTATTCGGATTTAGGACTCTTCACGTGCCGGCCGCGCCTGGGAAGCGATGCGCTCGTGCTCTTCAACGCGCTCACGGGATTTGCGAAGGTGACCGATTTCGACGACCTTTTCGTCTCGCCGGTCACGATGCGCCGCGACGTGCTCTCCCGCATCGAACGCGAGACCGAGCATGCCCGCGCCGGCCGTCCGGCCGGCATCCGCGCCAAGATCAACGCGCTCACCGACCTCGAGGTCGTGCGGGCACTCTACCGGGCTAGCGAAGGCGGCGTCCAAGTCGACCTGCTCGTTCGAGGGATGTGCGTGCTCCGGCCGGGCGTCCCCGGCCTCTCCAGCCGAGTTCGGGTCCGCTCGGTGGTCGGCCGCTTCTTGGAACATTCGCGAATCTACATCTTCGACAACGGCGGCGAGCGCGAAGCCTTCATCTCTAGTGCCGATTGGATGGCGCGCAGCTTCGATCGCCGCGTCGAGTTGGCGGCTCCGGTCGCCTCGGAGGCGCTGGTCGAGGTTCTCGACCGCCAAATTTTCTCGACGCTTTGGGCCGACGACGCCAAGGGAAGGGAGCTCCTACCAGACGGGAGCTACGAGCGCCTTACCCTGCAGGGCGGCCGCCAGCCGAAGGCTGCGCAGCAGGCCTTCCTAAGTCGGGCTCACAAGACCTGAGAGACTAGCAGGAGGCCGCCACCTTCTGAGTTAATCGGCGCTTAATTATCGCTTCTCACTCAATTTGAGAACTCTCTACTGCTATTAGTGCTGGAGGAAATGTGAGCAGACTCACCACCATCCTGGCCGCGTTACTCTTTGCGACGCTTGCCGCCGGTCCCGTAAGCGCGGCGGCGGCAGGCCAAGGCGCAGAGGTCGTGGCGCAGGCTACCGGTTCGGTGCAGGGTACCGCAACCTCGAGCCAGGGTGCACCGATTGCGGGCGCGACGGTGACCCTGGTAGGACCACAGACCTATCGAACGACCACCGATGCGAACGGCGCGTTTTCGATTGCAAACGTCGCGCCGGGCATCTATCGGCTCACCGTCGAGCATCCCGGATTTCAGACGGCATCGAACGACGTTGCAATCGTCGCCGGAGCGCCGCAGGACGTCACGGTAACGATGCCTGCGGCGACGTTTACGAGCCTGCAGACGATCGCGCACGTCGCGGTGCGCGGACGCGGCGTCTTCAATACCACGCCGGCATCGGTCAACACGTTGAGCGCGGCCGACTTCCAAGACCAAGGCCAGTACTCCGTGAACCATACGCTCGATCAGATTCCCGGCATCCAGATTAGTTACCCGACGTCGAGCGCCGACGCCGCGTCGGCGGGATCGATCGTCGTCCCCAACATCCGCGGCGGCCTCTCGTACGAGACCGCGACGCTCATCGACGGCCACCCGCTCGCCGTCGTCGACTACGGCGACTACGTCACGACCTTCGTGAATAGCTTTCTCTTCTCGTACACCGAGGTCATCAAAGGCCCCGGTGCGATGTCGCCCGAGACGAACTACGCAATCGGCGGCACGCTGAACTTCCACACGAAAGACCCGACGCTGACCTTCACTCCGGATTACACCTTCGGCTACATCAACGACGGCGGCGTCTACTGGAACTTCGGCGTCTCCGATACGATCCTCAACGGGAGGCTCGGATTCGTCGTCGATCTCGCCGGCACTACCGACCCGGGCCGGATTCACGGGCAGCAGGTCTACTTCAATCCGCACAGCCCTAATGACGTGATCGGCTGGAACGGTACGACCGGAAACGTCGCGGCGTTCAACGACAGCAACGCGTATCTGGGAACGAGTGAGAGCGCGCCGTTTGTGGTCCAAGGGATGGCCGCATGCTGCTGGACCTATAACGGCTACTTCAATCAGTACGGCGACCTCTTTAAACTTCAGTATCACCTCTCCGAGACGACGCGTCTCACGGTGAGCTATCTCGTTACCGAGTCGTACTCCGACCAGGACGCGAATACGGCATCGACGCTCCTTCCCGCCGTCTTCGCACCGGCTTCGGGCCACGGCTATGCCGGCTCGATGGTCCCAGGTTCGCAGTTCTGGGAGACCTCGGGCGGTCCGTATCCCGGACCGGGCGGCGCGGCGCCCGAGATCAACTCCGAGCCGATCGTGCAAGCCGAAATCGCGAGCGCAATCGGCAACAACACGATCCTCGCGCGATACTACCACGCCAACGTCAACCGCACGATCGACGAGGGCACGGACGCGCCGTTCGATCCGATCCTCGGATCGTACACGTACTCGGGCGTCAACCACGAAGCAAGCAACTACACCACCTACAACGGCGTTACGGAAACGACGGCTTCGTACGACTACTTCCGTCAGTTCGAGCTCGACAAGCTCAACGGCTGGTCGTTCGAGTTCACGCATCCGTACGCGCAAGGCGACGAGCTGACGCTGAGCGCCGAGTCGACCGACTATGAGACGGACGGCGTCGGCAGCATCTCCGGATGCTCGCCGGGTGCGAACGCAGCCGGACAGTTCGATGGGTTCAACGGACTCGCGTCATCGACCGGCGGCTGCCCGATCTCGTACACGACGCC
Organism: Candidatus Tyrphobacter sp.; assembly: GCA_050733755.1. GTDB lineage: Bacteria > Vulcanimicrobiota > Vulcanimicrobiia > Vulcanimicrobiales > Vulcanimicrobiaceae > Tyrphobacter. The sequence goes on from JBOHTS010000060.1 coordinate 40,897, forward strand.
GACGACGTTTACGACCGTCCCATACTATCCGGAAATAGGATCGGTCTCGACGACGGTTCCCGGCGGTTCTAGCCAGATCATGAACACGTATATGCTGCGCGACATCACCGACATCAGCCCGACGATGACCTTCACCGCGGCGCTCTACGAGAACACCTACCACAACACATACGCAAACGAGTGCCTCTTCACGCCGGGCTGGTACGGCACTGCGAACGGCTTCCCTCACTATGCGGGCAATCTTGGCCGTCCGGGAGCGGCGTGCGCGCCGAACGGGTTCAACGTTCTGCCGTACTACAATACGACGCTGGCAAAGTGGGAACCGGGTTGGATTACCGACACGCAGCGTCACTTCGACGACCGCTTCGCGCTCGAGTGGCGTCCGAAGTCGGACCTGGCGGTTCGCCTCTCGGCCGGCTCGGGCATCGCTCCGGAGTACCTCGCCGAGCTGACGAAGCCTACGGGTTTCATCGGCTGCACGACTGCCTGCCAGTCGCTGACGGTCACCTACAACAACCCGAATCTCGTTCCCGAGACCTCGTTCGGTTACGACGTCGGCTTCGACTACGGCTTCGCCGACGGCGATACGTTCTGGTCGACCGACCTCTACATGACGAATCTCTACGACCACTTCATCACGTCGCTGAACTTCAGCGGCACGGTCATCCCCTCCGGCGGCTTCTGTATAGTCGCAACCGGCTGCCCGGTCTACTACAGCGAGAACGAGAACCTTTCGAACTCGCGCTTCGAAGGCGTCGAGATGGTTCTCAAGCACATCCCGCAGTACGGGCTAGGATGGCACGTTGCGGGCTCGCTGGAGCACGCGTACGCGTATGACATCCCTTCGAACTTCTACTGTACGTTTACGCCCACGGCCGCCAAGCCGTGTATCCCGGCGAACTACAACACGAACCTCGCGATCCTCGCCGGAAACAACTTCACGGGCAACGGGATCTCAACGGGCTACTACTGCGGCCCGGCATCCGGGAAGACGCCCGCATACCAAAACACGACGTTCCCGTCGGCATGCGCCGACGGCGTCGGTGGATTCTCGAATACGAACATCCCGTATTTGACCGGCAACGCCGAGATCAACTGGACGGGGCATAGCGGCATGAGAATCCTCTTCGGCGATACGTTCTTAGGGAAGAACAACTCGTTCAATGCGCCGCCGTTCTGGATGGCGTACACCTCGGTACGCGTTCCAATCAACGACCGGCTCTCGATTCAAGTCTCCGGTGACAACGTCTTCAACGCGTTGCCGGGATACTTCGAGTACGAAGGAACCGGCCCGTACTATCCGCTGGCAAACGGCCAGCAGGCGGCGACGATCGAGAATCAGCTCGGTCCTTCCATCTGGCACATCGAGTTGACGAAGACGTTCACCGGTCCGTAAGAACCGTTAACGCGTCCATCAACTGCGGGCTCCGCATGCGCGGAGCCCGCTTCGTTTTACGGCGACGAGAGTTCCATGACGATCTCCCACTCTCGCTGCGACACCGGCTGAACCGAAAGGCGCCCGCGTCGCAGAAGGATCATCCCTTCCAGGCGCGGCTCCGCGCGGAGGCGCGCGAGCGTTACCGGGTGCTCCAGCGCGCGAACGTACTCGACGTCCACCATGTACCATTTCGGGCGCTCTTGGTGCGAGGTCGGATCGTGGTACTCGCTAGCCGGATCGAACTGCGTGAAGTCGGGATAGGCGGCCCGCACGACCTTGCAGACGCCGACGGCGCACGGCTGGGCGATCGAGGAGTGATAGAAGAGGCCGAGTTCGCCTTGCGCCATCGCCTTCATGAAGTTGCGAGCCTGCCAGTTCCGCACGCCGCTCCACGGCGTCGTTCCGTCGGCACGAAGTTGGTCGAAGCCGTAGGCGTGCGGTTCGCTCTTGAACAACCAATACGCCATGCGTCGCCTCTTCGCCGGGTTGCTCCTGATTTGCTTGGCCGCCGCGCCGGCGAGGGCCGCGACGTGGCTCGCGGTGAGCGACATTCATCTCAACCCGTACGACACCCGCGCGCAGCCGAGCACGTACGGGAAGGACACGAACTGGACGCTCTGGAGCGCGACGCTTGCGGCGATGCACCGCGCCGCGCCGCATCCGGCGGTCATCCTCGTCACCGGCGACATGCTCGAGCACCACTTTCCGCGCGACCGGGCGCTCGCCGAATCGACGATGCGTCGCATCGCGCGGAGCCTGCGCGCGACGTTTCCCGGCGTTCCGATCGTCGTCGCGCTCGGCAACAACGAGGATCCGTGCGGCGATTATCATCCCACCGGGTCCGGCCCATATCTCGATGCGCTCTCCACGATCTGGAATCGTCCGCTGGCCGATGAAGGTCACTATATCGCCGGCGTGCGCGGCGTCGCGCGGTTCGTCGTGCTCGACGACGTCTACTGGTCGTCGTTCTATCATCCGTGCTCGAAGAGCGCCGTACGCGCGGGAGCGCGAGCGATGTCGTGGTTTGCGGGCGCGCTGGCGGCAACGTCGGCGACGTCGCCTGCGGTCGTCGTCGCGCACATACCCCCCGGTACCGACGTCATGGGAACGCTCTACGCGCACCGCTTCTTGATTTTTCACTACCTGCGCAGTCCTTTCGAGCGCGAGATGCTCCAAGCACTGACGCAGAATGCGTCGCGCATCGCGTTTGCCGTCGTGGGGCACGCGCACCGGTCCGACTTTCGCCTCTTGGCATCGGTGCCGGAGATTATCGTGCCGTCGGTCTCGCCGATCTTCGGCAACAATCCAGCGTTCGTGACGCTGAGCGTCGGGAAGAACGAGCGGCTGGCGGACTACACGCTGCACGCATACGCCCCGGCGCAGCGAACGTGGAGCGCGATCTTCGATTTCGATCGCGTCTTCGGCGTCGGCACCATCGATGCTGCGACGATGGCGCAGGCGCACGACGAGATTCAAACGAGTATGGCGGTGCGGCATGCATGGGAGAACGCATACGTCGCCGGATCGCGGCGGCAGCGGTTGAACGGTGCGACGTGGCGCACCGCGTGGTGCGCGCAGACGGAAGCGGGGTTTGCGTTCGAGCAATGCGCCGGGCTCGGCCATCGCCTGCTCGTGATCCCGGTCGTCGGCGGCCTGCTCGCGATCGTGATCCTGGCGAGCCTGGCATCGATCGCGTTGTGGTATGCTAGGAAGTGACGTGAAGAGCGAGCGGCGCGTCATCCGGGCGCACGAAAAAGGCTGGGAAGACGTCGAGGCGCAGGGCTACCGGCCCGGAGCGGCCGCCGGCGTGAAACGCCACACGATCGTTGGGGCGCGCAAAGACGACCCGTCGGAACCGGGACCGCGCATGGAGTTGCGATACTTCGAACTCGAGCCCGGCGCGGTGTCGCGACTGGAGAAGCACGAACACGAACACTACGTCATCATCCGCCGTGGTCGCGGACACGCGATCGTCGGCGAGAGCGTTTGGAGCGTCGAGCAGAGCGACGTCGTCTACGTCGCGCCATTCGAGCTCCATCAGTTTCTCAATAGGGCGCAGGAGCCGTTCGGATTCTACTGCATCGTCGATGCGTGCAGGGACGTTCCGCAGGAGCCGTCGCACGACGATCTCGTGCGACTCGAGGGAACTCCCGCCGGCGCGCTCGCCAGACCCTTCGCCGTACCGTTGCCGGAGAGGCTTCGCTCGTGAGCGTGAAGGTCTACGGCTGCAATCACGTCGCGATCGACGTCGACGACATCGAGCGCGCGGTCGCATTCTACGAAGACGTCTTCGGTCTCGAGAAGCTCGACGAGGGCGAAGGCGATGCGTTCTTCAAGCTCGGCGAGCATCAGTTTCTTGCGATGTTCGAGCGCAAGAGCGGCAAAAAGGAACCCTCCGGGCACTTCGGGATCATCGTTCACGACGAGGAACAAATCGCCGAGGTGCGTTCGAAACTCGTCGAAAAATACGGGATCGAGCCGATCGAAGGGTTTCGTTGCGATTTCGTGGACCCGTTCGGGAATCGCGTTCAGGTCGTCGACCTCCACGACGAGTCGCTCGTCTGGCTTCTTCCGTATCGAGAGGTCCAGAAGGCGGGCCTGCGCCTCGTCTAAGGGCGCCCTAGGAGCCTAGCCGCGCTGCGTACCCGTTTCGACGGGACGCGCCGGATCGGAAGACCACTCGCTCCAAGAGCCGACGTAGACGCGCCAGCCACGCAGACCCGCATGCTCCATCGCAAGCGCGTTGACGGCCGACGAGACGCCGGACCCGCATTGATGAACGACGCGCGAAGGGTCGCCGTAGGCGCCGAACTCCTCGCGTAGGCGCTGCGGCGACTTCAGCCTTGCGTGCTCGTCGAAGTTCTCTTTGAACGCGCGATTTCGCGCGCCGGGAATATGACCGGGAACCCTGTCGATCGGCTCGATCTCGCCGCGAAAGCGCTCGCCGCCGCGCGCGTCGACGATCTCCATGGATGCCGTTTCGAGACTCTTCAACACGGCTTGCGCATCGACGATCAGCTCGGGATGCAGACGCACCCGCAACTCTCCGCCGGCGGCTCGACGCCGCTCGCCGGGCTCGGTGTGACCTTTCTCAATCGGATACCCTGCCGCGCGCCAAGCCGACATGCCACCGTCGAGGATCGCGGCCTCGTCGTGACCGATCCAGCGGCAGAGGAGCCAGCATCGCGCGGCGTACATGTCGCCGCCTTCGTCGTAGGCGACGATCTGCGTCTCGTCGCCGGCTCCGAGATGGCGAAGAAACTCCGCGAACTCTTCCGGCTCGGGCAGCGGATGGCGTCCGTTCGTACCCGTCTTGCGGCCGGCGAGATCGTTCTCGACGTCGGCAAAGCACGCGCCGGGAATGTGTCCGGCTTCATAGGACGCCCGTCCCGCGGTAAAATCTGCGAGGCTGTGGCGACAATCGAGAACGAGCCACGACGGGTCGTCGAGATGTTCGAGGACGACCTCCGGGGAAACGACCGTCGTATAACTCACTAGTGCAGGGTAATGGTCGTGCGCGGCGGCGGCGCGCCGAGCGTCTTTTCGAGAAGCGTCTGCAGCTCGCCGCTCTGCGCCATGGGCCCCAGCACGTCCGTGTCGCCGTAGAAGGTGCCGCCGATGAAGACCTTCGGCAGCGTCGGCCAATCGGTCATCGTCGAGAGCGCCTCTCGTTTTGGCACGTTTTCGAGAACGTCGACCACCTCGAACGGGTAGCCGAGCCGCGTGAAGAACTCGATCGTCTCCAGCGTGAAGCCGCACCGCGGGGCCTCCTTCGTTCCTTTTCCGTAGACGAGGATCGGGTGCTCGCCGATCTCTCGTTCGATCTCGGCCTGAATCTCTTGCGGCATCATTCCTCCGTTGCGAACGTCTTGAGCTCGACCGCGTGAACGCGGCCATCCTTTAGCGCCTCCGAAAGCGCGGAATAGACCATCTGGTGCTGTGCGAGCACCGTCTTGCCGTTGAACTCCGGCGCGTGTACGGCGACGTTGAAATGATCCATCGTGCCGGTACGGTCGACGACGTCGACTCGCGCCCCGGCAATGGTCCGCCGGATCAATGCGGCGAGTTCGTCGTTCTCGATCACGGGTTCAACGGGTGCCGTCTTCGCACGGAATCCATCAACCCGCGCGCCTCGGCAAGCGTTTCAGGGAGGCGCTCGGCGCTCTTTGCAAGCATCGCGGCAATGCCCGATGCGATGACGATTCCCGTGACGCCGACGAGGATGGCGGGCACGCCGCGCGCTTGGATCGGCCCAACGCTGATCTCGAACGTCTTTCCGACGCGCGCCGCGCCGCGGAAGAACGCTCGTATGGCGCTGCTCTTCATCAAGCCACCGTACGCCGGGGTTGCGGCGAAGGCCTGGCTTGCGATGGGGTCGTAGGCTGCGTCATGCGCGCGGTTCGGCTGCACCGGCTCGAGGGTCCACGGGCTCTGGAGATCGAGGATGTTCCCACACCCGCTCCCGGCCCCGGCGAGGTGCTCGTCCGGATTCGTGCCGCAGCGCTGAACCACCGCGATCTCTTCATCACAAGAGGCCTCTACCCGAAGATCGTCACGCCGGCACAGTTGGGCAGCGACGGCGCCGGCGTCGTCGAGGGGATAGGCGATCGCGTCACGAGCATCCGCTCCGGCGACGAAGTCGTCATCGATCCCATGCTCGGCTGGGGCGACGACGAGCGCGTGCGCGCCGCGGACTCGACGATCTTGGGAATGCCCAGCGCGGGAACCTTCGCGCAGTACGTCGTCGTACCGGCCGCCAACGTCCATCCCAAGCCGAGCGCTCTCTCGATGGAGGAGGCGGCGGCGATACCGCTCTGCGGTCTTACCGCCTACCGTGCGGTCTTTACGAAAGGAGCGTTGCGGCGAGGTGAGACGGTGCTCGTTCCAGGAGTCGGCGGCGGCGTTCAGAGCTTCGTACTGCTCTTTGCGAAAGCCGTGGGCGCGCGCGCGATCGTGACCTCGAGCAGCGACGAGAAGCTCCGCCGCGCGCGGGAGCTCGGCGCCGACGTTGCGCTGAACTACGCAAGCAGCGGCGCGTGGGAGCGAGAGGCAAAGGCGGCCGGCCCGGTCGATCTCGTCGTCGACTCCTCCGGCGGCGACACGCTCGCCAAAGCGATCTCGGCGTTGCGTCCCGGCGGCCGAGTCGTCGTCTACGGCGGAACGCGACCCGAGGCGGCGCTCAAGCTCTTTGCGCTCTTCTGGAACGAGATCTCGATCCTCGGCTCGACGATGGGAAGCCCGAGCGACTTCGCAGCGATGCTCGCGCTGTTTGAGGATGGGCGCAAGCCCGCAGTCGACGGCGTCTTTGCGCTCGATGAGGTCGCGATTGCGATGGAGCGCATGGACGGCGGCGCGCAGTTCGGAAAAGTCGTTCTACGCATCGAGTAGCGCGTATCGATCGAGCCGCTCGATATGGTGGGACGTTCCCAGTTCCGCCTCGAGAACGACTGCGAGCTCCGCATCGACGAGCGAGGACCAGGCCGGGTTAAGCATCGCGCGCTCGTCCACGCTGAGTTCGCGAAGCGGCGGCAGAACGGCGATGCGTCCGCCTTCTTCGAGCGCTTGCAGGTGCGCGAGCAGTTGACGCGCCGCGGCGGGCCACAGCTCCTTCTGGGTCTGCGCGTAGATGCGTTGCACGAGCTCGACGACCGTCCGCGGCTGCCCATGCAGCGCTTCGATCACCTGATGCTCGCGATCCGCGCGATGCCGGACGTACTCGGCAATCTTCGCCTGCGCGTCGGGCACCAGCGGGCCGTGGCCGCCGCGAATCGTTTTCGCCTGCGGAAACACGCGTGCGAGATTCTCCAGCGTGCGCCGGTACGAGCGCATCGAACCGCCGGGAGGCGCGACGATGACGGTTCCTCGTCCGACGATCGTGTCTCCGGTGAAGAGCGTGCGCGCCGAGGGTTCGTAGAGCACGACGTGGTCGAAGGTATGACCCGGCGCATCGACGACCTGGATCGTGCGATTCCCAAGGTTCAAACGTCCGCCCAGAGCGAGATCGCAATCGCGCGGCACCTTCGAATCGGGATGCGCGTAGACGAGTGCGCCGGTCTTTGCCCGCAGCGGCGCGGCGGCCGGCGCGTGATCCGGATGACCGTGCGTTATCGCGATCGCGGCGATCGTTAGCGCGCGTTCGCGCGCCGCGGCGGCGATCGCGTCGACGTGCCGCTCCATCGCAGGACCGGGATCGACGACGAGCGCCTCGCCTTCACCCATGTCGACGAGGTAGGAGTTCGTACCCTCGAGCGTCATCGGCGACGGGTTGGGGGCGCGCACGAGCGCGATATGCGCGTCGCCTTCTACCACGCGTTCTCCAACTCGGCAGCGATCGTAAATCCATCGGCCTCCGAGCCGCGTGCGAGTACCGTTGCGATGGGCTTGGTCGCCGCGAAGCCGAGCAATGCCTCGACGCTGTCGAACGCCGCGATGCGTTCGAGGTGCTTGCGCGTCGGATAGATGAGCGAAAAACCGCCCTCGCCCCCGCGCGCGAGCGCCGCGCTCGGCGCGATCCAGATGCCGTCGTGCGTCTCGTACGCATCCGCAACGGCCTCTTGGTCCTTAGGGAGCCTGGCGGTGAAGAAGTAGACGTCGTATCGCGGCGAGAGCGTGACGGGAGTGATCCAATGCGAGAAGAGCTCGAGTCGCTCGTCCTCGTCGAGCAGAACGCCGGCCTCTTCGAAGAGCTCGCGCCGAGCGGCGGCAAGCAGCCCAATCTGGAGATCGTCCGGCGGAGGCGACGGCATCCGAAAGAGCCGAGCACGCTCCGACTCGCTCGCGTCGCCGATGCCGGACTTGCGGTCGGCCGGATCGACGGTGCCTCCCGGAAAGACATAGACGTTGGGTGCGAAGGCGCTCTTCGCGCTGCGCCGCAGCATGAAGACCTCGACGCCGGCGCCGCACCCGGGCCGCACGAGGATGACCGTCGAGGCCGGGCGCACCTCCATGCTTGCCGAATACGCGCCTCATGCGTATCGCCCTGGGAAGCGACCTTCGGTGCGAGTTGACCGCCGCGCTCGAAAGAACGCTGCGAGAGCGCGGCTTCGACCTCGTTCTGCTCGGCGCGCTCGATGCGAACGGCGACGACTCCTGGCCGACCGTCGGACGCGTCGTCGGCGAGGCGGTCGCGCGCGGCGAGTGCGCGCAAGGGGTCGTCTGCTGCTGGACGGGTACGGGCGTCTCGATCGCCGCGAACAAAGTCTGCGGCGTGCGTGCGGCGCTCTGCTCCGACGAGCAGACCGCGCGAGGCGCTCGGCTATGGAACGACGCAAATGTCCTCGCGCTCTCGATTCGCTCCACGACGCCGGCCCTCGCGCAAGAGATTCTCGCCGCTTGGTTTTCCGCCGAGCCCGAAGCGCAAGGCAAAGGCGCCGAGATGATCTCCGCTCTCAAGACCGCCGACGACACGGCGAGCGAGCGGCGAAAGCAGAGGGGCCACGCACACGCGTGACCCCTTCTGATCTGCCGTCGCCGAGCTGCGGCACACAGTCGCAGAGTCAGCCTCTCTCGGGTGGATGCCGGGAAGCAGTTCCCGGTCCACGCAAGATTGCGCAATCGTAGCAGAGGTGCTTCCTCATCGCAAGGGTCTTGCGGTCGCGTCGTGGAGCAAAAAGAGGAAGACGAGCAGCCAGTTAACGGCATGCGCGCTCCAGCAGTACGGACACGAGCGCTTCGTCACGAAGAGTAAAGAGTATGCAAGGAAGAGCGATGTGGCCGCGGCTGCAAGTACGGCAACCATGACCGGCACGGCGACGGCAGGGGGAGCCGGAAGCCATGCAAACGCCGCGGCGAGCACGTAGTAGCATACGCCGAACGATGCGTTCGGCGTGCCGGCTAAGAGGCGGGCGCGCGGCGATTGAACGACGCTCGGCTCGGCGAGCAGGCCCCGCTCTGCCTGGCGAGCCTTCCCCAGCATGAAAAGCGAAGCGTAGAGACCAACACCGCAGAGTACCGTGATGACGCTCGAGACGACCATAGCCCGTTGAACCCACTGCTTCGCCGGCTCGCGGCCGTGGCGCTTCTGGCCGCGTCGTTCTTGCTCGCGGTCGTCGTCATCCGATATCAGCCGCTCGTCGAGCACGTCATCAGAACCGTCTACCCGTGGGCATACCCCTTCGCGATCGCCATCTTTGCGCTCGTTGCATCGGCCCCGTTCTCCGTGACGGATGCGCTCGCAATCATGAACGGCGCGGTCTTCGGGCCGGTCGTCGGATCGATCGTCAGCGCCATCGGCATCGTCTGCGGCGCGCTGCTCGGATATTGGATCAATCGCCGCGCGTCGCAGCTGCTCGACCTCGACGCCTACGTCGCGCGCTTGCCGAAGTGGGCAAAACACTTCAAGGTCGGCTCCCCGGCGTTTCTCCTTGCGGTTCGCGTCATCCCCGGCTTTGGAGGAACGGTGGCGACGGCGACGGCAGCAAGCATGCGCGTCCCGATCTGGGTTCACGTTTGGACGATGAGCCTCATCGCCATTCCGATCTGCACGATTCTCGCAGTGGGAGGCAACCAGATCACGATGGTCATCCATCGGTACGAGGTGCGGGTTCATGCGTACTTCATGCACCATCATCCGAGATTTCATTTTCGCCTGCATCGCAGCGCGGCTCCGACGCCGTGAACGTCGAGCTCGTCTCCTCGGATGCCGAACTCGGCGCGTTGTGCGAACGAGTTCGCGGCGCGCGACGGGTGGCGCTCGATACCGAGTTCCACGCCGAGCGCACGTACGCGCCGCGCCTTATGGTCGTGCAAGTCGCGCTGGAAGACGGCGCCGCGATCGTCGACCCGCTTGCGATTGCGGACCTGACGCCGCTTGCGAAGGCCGTCGCGGGCACCGAGGTCGTCGGCCACGCGCTCGCGTCCGATCTCAAGATCTTCGCCGAGCGATTCGATCTCGTGCCCGCGCGGGTCTTCGACACGCAGATCGCCGCCTCGTTCGCCGGGTACGGAATGCAGATTTCGCTCATGGAACTCGTGCGCGATCTTCGAGGCATTCGTCTGGGAAAGTCACAGACGGTGAGCGATTGGGGGGCGCGCCCTCTTACGGAACGCCAAATCGACTATCTCGTCGACGACGTCGCGCACCTCTTGCCGATGCGGGACCAACTCGAAGAGCGGCTGCGCGATGCCGGCCGGCTCGAGTGGGTGACGCAGGAGTGCGCGCTCCTGTGCGACGTCGAGCGCTACCGCTTCGACGAACGTCGCGCGTATCTACGAATGCCGAGTGCCGCGCGCATGAACCGGCGCGAGCTCGGCGTGCTGCGAGCGCTCGTCGCCTACCGCGATTCCGTCGCGCGCCGCCGCGACGTGCCCGCTCGCTTCATCCTGCCCGACGACGTCGTCTCCGGCCTCGCGACGCTTCGTCCGAAGACGACTGCAGACCTCGCACAGTTGCGGCGTCTCGATGCCGGCGCGCGCCGCCAGCACGGTAGTGCGATCCTCGAGATCGTCGCGCGGGCGCAGACGATTGCGGAAGGTGACCTCCCCGAGCGGCCGAAGCGCCCGCTCGGCGTCGCGCGCGATACGCTCGTCTCGCTCATGGGCATCGTCGTCGGGGAGATCGCGCGCGAGCACGGCCTCGCGCCGACGTTGCTCGTGCCGCGCGCCGCACTCGAGCGCGTCTCGCGCGAGCTTCCGAGCGATCAGCAGCGTCTTGCGCACCTGCTCGATCTCTCAGCGTGGCGGCTGCAGCTCGTCGCGGAGCCGCTCGGGCGTCTCCTTTGGGGCGGCGCATCACTCGTGCTCGAAGGCTACGCCGACGGCGACCCGAAGATACGCATGCAATGAGCGAGTACACCGGATCGTTCGACGCGCTCTCGACGCTTGAGGTTGGAGATCGCGTCTACCGTTACGTTCGGCTGAGCGCGCTCGAGGACGCACGCATCGCGAACCTATCGCGCGCCCCGTACTCGGTGAAGATCCTGCTCGAAAATCTCATGCGATTCGAAGACGGCCGAAGCGTTCGCCGCGAGGACATCGAAGCGCTCGCACGCTGGACGGGAACGCCGCCGGAGCGCGAGATCGCATTTCGTCCCGCACGGGTGCTCCTGCAAGACTTCACCGGAGTGCCGTGCATCGTCGATCTCGCCGCAATGCGCGACGCAATTGCGAGGATGGGCGGCGATCCGAAGGCGATCAACCCGCTGCAGCCGGTCGAACTCGTCGTCGACCATTCCGTTCAGGTCGATTTCTTTCGCGGCGCCGACGCATTTGCGAAGAACGCCGCGCTCGAGTTCGAACGGAATCGCGAACGCTACGCGTTTTTGAAATGGGGACGCAGTGCGCTGAACGGCTTTCGCGTCGTTCCTCCCGATACCGGTATCGTCCACCAAGTGAACATCGAGTACCTCGCGCGGGTCGTCTTCGGTGCGGGCGGAGCGGGCATCGCCTACGACGCTTCCAACGCGTTCGCATTTCCCGACACGCTCGTCGGAACGGACTCGCACACGACGATGGTCGACGGTCTCGGCGTGGTCGGATGGGGAGTCGGCGGCATCGAAGCGGAGGCGGCGATGCTCGGACAACCGGTAACGATGCTCGTCCCGGAGGTCATCGGCGTTCGCCTGACGGGTGCGCTGCGCGAGGGGATGACGGCAACCGACCTCGTGCTCACGATCACGGAGATGCTGCGCAAGCGCGGCGTCGTCGGGCGCTTCGTCGAGTTCTTTGGGCAAGGGCTCTCCTCGATGCCGGTTGCCGACCGGGTGACGATCGGAAACATGTCGCCCGAGTTCGGCTGTACCGTCTCGATGTTCCCGATCGACGCGCGCACGCTCGAATATCTTCGCTTCACCGGACGTTCGCAAGAGCAGGTCGCGCTCGTCGAGGCGTATGCGAAGGCGCAAGGACTCTTCCGCACCGACGAGACGCCGGATCCGCTGTACACCGACGTCGTCGAGCTCGACCTCCGAAGCGTCGAGCCGAACATCGCCGGGCCGCGCCGTCCGCAGGATCGCGTTCCGCTTTCGAACGCGAAGGCTGCGTTCGCGAGCGCGATGGCGCAGTGGCAGAAAGCGCGCAACGGAAACGGAAACGCCGTCGGCCGCTTCCTCGAGGAGGGCGGCGCGCAGACCGCCTCGATCGGCACGATCGAAGCGCACGGCAGCGAGCGAAACGTGTCCGAGGAGGCGGCAAAGGACGTCGCCGACGGCGCGGTCGTCATCGCGGCGATCACGAGTTGCACGAACACGTCGAATCCGTCGGTGCTCATCGGCGCCGCCCTTCTCGCACGCAACGCCGTCGAGCGCGGCCTCCACACGAAGCCGTGGGTGAAGACGTCGCTCGCGCCGGGATCGCAAGTCGTCACGGATTATCTCGCGAAAGCCGGATTACAGCGCTACCTCGACGCACTCGGGTTCGATCTCGTCGGATACGGTTGTACGACGTGCATCGGGAACTCCGGTCCGCTTCCGGCGGAAGTTGCGGACACAGTCGAAGATCACGATCTCATCGTCGCGGCGGTGCTCTCCGGAAATCGCAACTTCGAAGGGCGCATCCATCCACAAGTACGCGCAAACTATCTCGCTTCTCCACCGCTCGTCGTCGCCTACGCGCTTGCCGGGCGCATGGACGTCGATCTCACGACCGAGCCGCTGGGGGCGGGGAAGGATGGGCCCGTCTATCTGCGCGACATCTGGCCGAGCAACGACGAGATCGCGCGGACGGTGACGACGTGCATCAACGACGGTATGTTCCGCTCGCGATACGCGGACGTTTTCAAAGGCGATGAAAACTGGGCAAAGCTCGACGTCGCCAAGAGCGAGCGCTTCGCGTGGGATCCGAAGTCGGAGTACGTCAAAGAGCCGCCGTACTTCGAGGGCATGCCCCAGAAGGCGCCTGCGCTTGCGGACGTGCACGGCGCGCGCGTTCTCGCGATGCTCGGCGACTCGATCACGACCGATCACATCTCGCCGGCGGGCAGCATTGCGCGCAACGGCCCCGCCGGCAGATACCTCCTCGATCGCGGGATCGAGCAGAAGGATTTCAACTCATACGGCTCGCGGCGCGGCAACCATGAGGTGATGGCACGCGGAACGTTCGCAAACGTGCGCCTGCGCAACGAACTCGTGCCGGGCGTCGAGGGCGGGATGACGCGCTATCTTCCTACGGGCGAGCAGATGTCGATCTACGACGCCGCAATGCGCTACCGCGGAGACGGGACGCCGCTGCTCGTGATCGCGGGCAAGGAGTACGGATCGGGTTCGTCACGCGATTGGGCGGCGAAGGGACCGTATCTGCTCGGCATCCGGGCCGTGATCGCCGAATCGTTCGAGCGCATCCACCGCAGCAATCTCATCGGCATGGGCGTGCTTCCGCTCGAGTTCACCGGCGGCGCGACGCGCTCGTCGCTCGGACTGAGCGGCGAAGAGACCTACGACATCGGCGGGGTCGCCGGCGGCGTCACGCCGCACATGACGGCGAAGGTCACCGCAGTCGTTCCGAAGGGAGCGTCAAAGACGTTCGACGTCGTCGTGCGCATCGACACGCCCGACGAAGCCGAGTACTATCGGCACGGCGGCATCCTGCAGTACATGCTTCGGCAACTACGGGCCGGGCGAAGATCCTAAAGCATCACCCTTCTGAAATCGGAGAGGGCGCCCGCGACGTATACCAGGAAGCGTGCCGCCGCTGCGCCGTCGATGACGCGATGGTCGTAGCTGACGCTGATCGGCAGAATGAGACGCGGTGCAAAGTGCTTCTTCGTCCACACGGGTTTCATCGCCGCGCGGGTCGCGCCGAGAATCGCGACCTCCGGTGCGTTGACGATCTGCGTGAACTGCGTCCCGCCAATGCCGCCGATCGACGAAATCGTGAAGCTGCCGCCGCTCATCTCTCCGGTCGATAGGCGTCCGTCACGCGCCTTGCCGGCGAGCTGCGCGGCCTCGGCCGCGATCTCGATGAGCCCCTTACCGTCGGCGTTCTTGATGACGGGAACGACGAGCCCATCCTTCGTGTCGGCAGCGAAGCCGATGTTGTAATACCGTTTGTAGACGAGCGAATCGCCGTCGAGTGAGGCATTGAACTCCGGAAACTCTCGGAGCGCGGCGATGCACGCCTTCACGAGGAAGGCGAGCATCGTAAGTTTCGGGCCTTTTTTCTTCTCTTGCTCTTCGTTGATCTTGCGGCGAAACTTTTCGAGACCCGTGACGTCCGCCTCATCGTAGTTCGTGATGTGCGGGATGCGCAGCCAGTTGCGATGGAGATTTGGTCCCGCGACGCGTTTGATTCGCGTCAGCGGCCTTCTCTCGACCGGACCGTACCGCGCGAAATCGGGCGAGGGCCACGGCGGAATGTCGATGCCGATTCCCCCTCGCCCATCGGCGAGTGCGCCCTTCACAAAGCCTTGGAGATCGTCGCGCGTGATGCGGCCGTGCGGTCCCGATCCTTTGACGCCGGGCAGCTCGACTCCGAACTCGCGCGCGAGCCGCCGAATGGAGGGGCTTGCGTGAATGACGGCGCCGCTCTGCGCAACGCTCGATCCTTCGACTCCGCTCACCGCGCCCGGCGGTTCCTCGACTCTACTCGCTGCGCTCGGCGGTCCTTCGACTCCGCTCACCGCGTTCGCTACGCTCGGCCCCTCGACTCCGCTCACTGCGTTCGCTACGCTCGAGGTGACAGGTCGCGAGGCGTTGTGTTGCTGTTGTGGGGGCGGTGGTTGTGCGGCTCCGTCGGCGGACTCGATCGTTGCGATGACCGAGCCGGTCGAAACCTTGTCGCCGACCTTCACGCGTAAATCGGCGATCGTTCCCTCCTGCGCCGACGGAATCTCCATCGACGCCTTCTCGCTCTCGAGCGTGATGAGCGAATCGTCCTTTTTCACGCGCTGTCCCGGTTTGACGAGCACCTCGATGACGGGAACGTCTTTGAAGTTTCCGATGTCGGGGATGCGAAGGTCGATCGTTGCCATCGCTATACCCCGATCGGATTCGGCTTGTTCGGATCGATCTCGTATTTCGCGACCGCCTTCGCCGGAAGATCCGCGGCGACGCTTCCATCGCCCGCGAGCGCGCAGAGCGCGGCGAGCGCGACGTACCGGCGATCGACCTCGAAGAACGCGCGCAGCTTGCGGCGGAAGTCGCTGCGCCCGAATCCGTCGGTGCCGAGCGTCGTGTACGGCCGGCCGAGATACGGTCGAATCTGCTCGGCGAAGAGCCGAACGTAATCCGTCGCCGCGACGGCGGGCCCGCTGCGCCCTTGCATGCACGTCTCGAGGTACGAAAGCCGTCGCTCCTGCTCCGGATGAAGCATGTTCCAGCGATGCGCGTCGACGCCGTCGCGCGCGAGAAGATTGAAGCTCGTGGCGCTCCAGACGTCAGCGCGAACGCTCCACTCTTGCTCGAGCATCTCGGCCGCCGCGAGAACTTCTCGGAGAATTGCGCCGGAGCCGAAGAGCTGCACGCGCGGCCCGTCGCCCGAACCGCCGTCGCGCAGGAGGTACGCTCCGCGCAGTATTCCCGCCTGCGCCCCCTGCGGCATCTGCGGATGCACGTAGTTCTCGTTGAGCAGCGTGATGTAGTAGTAGATGTCCTCCTGCTCTGCGAGCATCCGCCGAAGTCCGTCCTGGATGATCACCGCAACCTCGTAGCCGTACGTCGGATCGTAACTCACGCAGTTGGGAACGCACGACGCGATGACTTGGCTGTGACCGTCTTCGTGCTGAAGGCCTTCACCGTTGAGCGTCGTGCGTCCGGACGTTCCGCCCAGGAGAAATCCGCGCGTGCGGCTATCGCCTGCGGCCCACGTGAGATCGCCGACCCGCTGAAAGCCGAACATCGAATAGAAGATGTAGAACGGAATCATCGGCAGATTGTGGTTCGCATACGACGTTCCCGCGGAAATCCACGACGAGGTCGCGCCGGCTTCGTTGATGCCCTCTTGCAGAATCTGCCCCAGACGATCCTCACGGTACCACATGAGCTGCTCGGAATCTTGCGGCTGATAGAGCTGCCCTTTCGACGAGTAGATGCCGAGCTGGCGGAAGAGGCCCTCCATGCCGAACGTTCGTGATTCGTCTGCGACGATCGGGACGACGCGCGGTCCGATCTCCGGATCTCGCAAGATCGCGCTGAGGATCCGCACGAACGCCATCGTCGTCGAGTGCTCGCGCTCGCCGGCGCTGCTGATCTGACCTTCGAACGCATCGAGTGCGGGGACCGTGAGCGAGACGGATGTGCGGCGCCGCTGCGGTAGCGATCCCTGCTCGCTCATGCGCGCGCGCAAGTAGTGGTATTCGGCACTTCCCTCCGGCGGTCTGCAGAACGGAATCGATTCCAACTGCGAATCGGGCACGGGAATATCGAAGCGATCGCGAAACGCGCGCAGCCCCGCAACGTCCATCTTCTTCGCTTGGTGCGCGATATTCTGCGCTTCGCCGGCGCCGCCCATGCCGTACCCCTTGACCGTTTTCGCGAGAATGACGACGGGTTGGCCGGTATGCTCGAACGCCGCTTTGTACGCCGCATAGATCTTCGCCGGATCGTGACCGCCGCGCTGAAGCGACCAGATTTGATCGTCGGTCCAGTCGGAGACGAGCGCCTCCGTCTCGGGGTAGCGTCCGAAGAACTTCTCGCGAATGAAACGGCCGTTGCGCGACCTGAACGTCTGGTAGTCGCCGTCGACGCACTCGTCCATGACCTGCACGAGACGTCCGCTCTTGTCGGCTGCCAGGAGCGGATCCCAGTTGCTCCCCCAAATGACCTTGATGACGCGCCAGCCGTTGCCGCGAAAGACGCGCTCGAGCTCCTGAATGATGTTCCCGTTGCCGCGAACCGGGCCGTCGAGCCGTTGAAGGTTGCAGTTCACGACCCAGATGAGATTGTCGAGGCACTCGCGTCCGGCGAGCGAGAGCGACCCGAGCGATTCGGGCTCGTCCATCTCACCGTCGCCGAGAAACGTCCAGACTTTTCTGTCGCCCGCGCTGATGAGGCCGCGGTCGTTGAGGTAGCGCATGAAGCGCGCCTGCGCGATCGACATGATCGCGCCGAGGCCCATCGAGACGGTTGGAAACTGCCAGAACTCCGGCATCAGCCACGGGTGCGGGTACGAAGAGAGACCCCGTCCGCCGACCTCTTGACGAAAGTTTTCGAGCTGTTCCTGCGTGAGGCGTCCTTCGAGAAAGGCGCGCGCGTAGATTCCCGGCGACGAGTGTCCTTGATAGAAGACCATGTCGCCGGCGAAATCTTCACGCGGCGCGCGGAAGAAGTGGTTCTGACCGACGTCGACGAGCGTCGCGGCCGACGCAAACGTTGCGACGTGTCCGCCGAGCTCGGAGCTTACCTTATTCGCGCGGGCGACCATCGCGAGGGCGTTCCAGCGAACGTAGTGGCGCAGCCGCCGCTCGATGTCGCGATCGCCCGGAAACGGTGCTTGGGACGAAAGAGGAATCGTGTTGACGTAGGGCGTTTCGACGCCGATTGAAACGTGCGCGCCGCCGCGCCACGCCTCATCGACGACCCGTGCGATGAGTTCGCGCGCACGGTCCGGCCCTTCGGCCCAGAGAACGCCGCGCATGGCATCGGCCCACTCCTTGGTCTCTTGCGGGTCGGAATCTTGCACCTGGATCGCCATAAGGCTTTCATTCCCCCGCCGGACGCGAACCCTTGCCGCCGAGGCGTCCGTCATACGGTGCGACAAAAAGCGAAACGATGCTGCCGCGAGCGGAATCCCGTTGACGAGATACGCAAAGTGCAGATGCAACGCGAAGAACGCGCATGCCAAGAAAGAAGTAGTCGATGAGGTGAAGGCCGACGCGCGAAGTCGCGATGACGAAATCTACTAGCGCTGCGCGGGCAGCCGGCGGCCGTTGCCGAGCGGCTGCTCGATAACGGGCACTCGAAGCCGAACTTCTGCGTACTGGTAACTTTGCAATGCAAAGTTTCTGATTTTGTATCGCGATCTCTCCGGCAAGCCTGCCGGCGTAGGGCTCTTCCTTTCGGCCGGGGTATATTGCAGGCACGCGGGAGCCGCAGAAGCGGCTGAGAGGGCGTTGCGCGGACGCCGACCGCCAAACCTGAACCGGATAATGCCGGCGGAGGAAGAGAGCATGAAAACCTATATCGACGCAGCGCGCGGGATTCGCGTCCCGGTGCGGACGATCGAACTCACCGACGGAACGACGCACGTTCTCTACGATACGAGCGGTCCGTATACGGACCCGTCGTTCGAGGCCGATGCTACGCGAGGCTTACCGCGGATGCGCGAGGAGTGGATCGAAGCGCGCGCCGACACGGAGGGCGCTCCACGCCGCGCGAAGATGGGCGCGAACGTTTCCCAAATGCACTATGCGCGGCGCGGCGAGATTACCGCCGAGATGGAGTTCGTGGCACTGCGGGAGGGAGTCGAGCCGGAGTTCGTGCGCGCCGAGATCGCGCGCGGACGTGCGATTCTGCCCGCAAACGTCAATCACCCGGAGAGCGAGCCGATGATCATCGGCCGTAACTTCCTGGTGAAGATCAACGCGAACATCGGCAACTCGGTCGTCACGTCCTCGATCGACGAAGAGGTCGAGAAGATGACGTGGGCGACGCGCTGGGGCGCCGACACCGTCATGGACCTTTCGACCGGAAAGAACATTCACGAGACGCGCGAGTGGATCGTGCGGAACTCGCCGGTGCCGATCGGAACCGTCCCGATCTACCAGGCACTCGAAAAAGTCGACGGCAAAGCAGAAGAACTGACGTGGGAACTCTACCGCGACACGCTCGTCGAGCAGGCGCAGCAGGGCGTGGACTACTTTACGATTCACGCCGGCGTTCTGTTGCGCTACGTGCCGCTGACGGCGAGCCGCATCACCGGCATCGTCTCGCGCGGAGGCTCGATTCTCGCGAAGTGGTGCCTCGCGCACCACGAGGAGAACTTCCTCTACGGGCATTTCGAAGAGATCTGCGAGATCATGAAGGCGTACGACGTCGCGTTCTCGCTTGGCGACGGTCTGCGTCCGGGATGCACGGCCGACGCAAACGACGCGGCGCAGTTTGCGGAGCTCGAGACGCTCGGCGCGCTGACGAAGATCGCCTGGAAGCACGACGTGCAGACGATGATCGAGGGGCCGGGTCACGTGCCCATGCATCGCATCAAAGAGAACATGGACAAGCAGCTCGCGCTCTGCGACGAGGCGCCGTTTTACACGCTCGGCCCGCTCGTCACCGACGTCGCGCCCGGATACGATCACATCACCAGTGCGATCGGTGCGGCGATGATCGGCTGGTTCGGCACCGCGATGCTCTGCTACGTGACGCCCAAAGAGCACCTCGGTCTTCCGAACAAGAAGGATGTGAAGGATGGCGTCATCGCGTACAAGATTGCGGCGCACGCCGCCGATCTCGCGAAAGGCCACCCGGGCGCCCATCACTGGGACGACGCGCTCTCGAAAGCGCGCTTCGAGTTTCGATGGGAGGATCAGTTCGAACTCTCGCTCGACCCGCAGACGGCGCGGGAGTTCCACGACGAGACGCTGCCGGCGCCCGGTGCGAAGGTCGCGCACTTCTGTTCGATGTGCGGACCGCACTTCTGCTCGATGAAGATCACGCAGGAGGTTCGTGAATACGCTCAATCAGGAATGGCGGAAAAGTCACGCGAGTTCTTGGAGAAGGGCGCCGAGGTTTACGTCGCTGCGGACTGAAGGCGTGTGCGCTCGTTCCATCGCGAACGGTTGACTCCCGCGAAGATCAGCCAGAGGCAGAAGCCGACTTCTGCGGGAAACCCTGGCAGAAGAATCCACGGGTAGATCCTGTCATCGAACGCCGGCGCGACGAACTGCGCCGTGCAGTGTGTTGCATAGCAAAGGCCGGCGATGATGAGGAGAAGGCCGAGCGCCTTCGGTAGATAGCCCGATCGGAAGACGAGATATCCGAGCAGCACGCAGTGTATGCCGAATAGCAGCAACGCGATTACCGCGCCGTCTCCGTGAGCCTTGAGCGATACGTAGGCCAGTGCGTCGAGTTGCGGCCGTCCGATGGCTTTCAGGTATGCAGAGCCGTTCAAGACGTAGAGCGGAACGGCGTTCAAGAGTGCGATCGTGCAGCCCAAAACGGCCTCCGCAAAGCGGAACGCGGAGGACGCGAGGGCGAGGCCATTATTGACGGGGCGCATGAGAACGTAGAAGATCACCGCGAGTGGTACGTCAAGCGCGTACATGACGATCTCGGCGGCAAGCGCAATGCGCCAAAGCTGCGAAGAGGCCTCGATGTTGTGCGCGGTGGCCGCGGCGTTGCCCGAGATGATGGAGCCGGATTGTATGAAGAGCGACGACCCTGCAACAAAGAGAAGGGCGTACAGCCATCCGCCCGTGCGCGCATACCGCTGCGCCGCTTCCGCTTCCATGGCCGCTCTATCGTTCGCGCAGCGAGATTGTTTCGGACGTGGTGCGACGGAGGCGCCGAACGACGAGGCATCTAAGCCAAAGGGCAATGAAGTTCCGGAGGCCGCAAGCCGTGGTCTTCGATCGCGACGGTACGCTCGTCGTCGACGTTCCGTACAACGGAAATCCGGATCGCGTCGTGCCGGTCGAAGGGGCGCGCGAATCGCTCGATCGCCTGCGCGCGGCGGGACTCAAAGTCGGCGTCGCGAGCAATCAAAGCGCGATCGGACGCGGTCTCATTACGACCGCGCAAATGGATGCGGTGAACGCGCGCATCGAGGCGCTTCTTGGCCCGTTCGACGGCTGGTTCGTCTGCCCGCACGCTCCCGGCGACGATTGCGAGTGCCGCAAGCCGAAGCCGAAGCTGCTGCTCGATGCGGTAAGGGCATTCGGCGTCGAGCCCTCTGCGTGCGTGTATGTCGGCGATAAAGGCGAGGACGTTGAGGCAGCGCGCAACGCAGACATCGAAATGCTGCGTGTTGGACCGTCGCTTACGTTTGCTCGCGCGTGTGACGATATTCTACGACGCGCTCGGCGCTAAACGTCGGCCCAGCCTTCAATGGGCAGGCGCTACGGGCGGGGTTTGCGGGCTTTGAGCCAGTAGTCGACGTCGGCGCCGCGAGCGAGCGTCCAGGTGGGAGCGCTTGCAGCGACGAGCGCGCTGCGTGGAATCCGAATGCGGCGCTCGAGAACGTGCCACGTGTCCAGAACGCGCGCGACGTAACTCTGCGTCTCGTAGTACGGCGGGATGCCGCCGTACGCATCGACGGCTTCAGGGCCCGCGTTATAGGCGGCGAATGCGAGCGCGAAGCGATGCGCGCTGTGCGAGAAGCGATGCACGAGACCGCTGAGGTATCGTGCGGCACCCGAAAGATTGTCGGAGGGGTTGAGCGGATCGACGCGCAGGTTCGCGGCCGTTGCGGGCATGAGCTGGCCGAGGCCGAGCGCGCCGGCCACGGAGACGGCGTGCGTGCGCCAACGCGACTCGACGGTCACGACCGCGGCAAGCATGTTGGCGTCGATATGCCAGCGGGCGGCGGTCAGGAGAAGATGCTTTGCGAGATCGCGGCTCATCCAGCCCGGCATCCGGGGGTTGACCGAGCGAAGAACCCGAGCGTAGATCGAGACGACCTTTGGCGTGGCTGGCACGCTCTTCGAGCGTGCCAGGGCCGTGGCCGGGGCGCTCAGGGCGCAGGAGATGAAGGCCGCTCCAATGAGAAATCGCCCAATGCTTCTACGCATCGCGGGCAGGTTTCGGGCCGCGTTTGGAGCCTCCTCCCCGTGAGTCGGCGGGGTCTAGGCGTCGTCCTCGGGGTAGTCCTGCTCGTCATGTGCGGGCTCATCGCGTGGGGCCAGTGGTATGCCGTTCACGTCAACGTCCCGCGCTATCAGAGCCGTCGAGCCGGACCCTGAAACAGCGCTGGGCCGGCGCGGTACGTTTTGAGGATACTCTGAGCGGTCGTGCGCAGGAGTTTGCGAGGCCGCATGGCACCCCGCGCTTCTAAGGAGAGTTTGGATGCATCGCTATTTTGCCGCCGCCATGGGCGCGGCTATTTGCCTGTGTGCCTCTGGCGCCGTCGCGCGTGCTGCGGCCTCGCCCTCGCCGGCTCCAGCCGCGCCTGCGGCCCGGCCCCCGGCGGTCGCTTCGCCGCGTCCTAGCGCATCGCCGACGCCGACGCCCGGCCCGGCATGGGCCAACATGTCGTGGCGGCAGATCGGTCCGGCGGCCGGTGGCGGACGCATCGCGGCCGTCGCAGGAACCGACCAGAACGCAAACCTCTACTACGTCGGCACTGCCGGCGGAGGCGTTTGGAAGAGCGCAAACGGCGGCGCAACGTGGGATCCGGTCTTCGACTCGGAGCCGGTCGCGGCGATCGGCGCGGTCGCGATCGATCCGAATGACGAGCACGTCGTATGGGTCGGGACGGGCGAATCGAATCCGCGCAACGACGTCAGCTACGGCGACGGCGTTTACAAAACCACCGATGGCGGCAAGACGTGGACGAACGTCGGCCTTGCCGGAACGAAGTACATCTCGCGCATCCTCGTCGATCCTCGCGACTCCAATCACGTGATCGTCGGAGCGCTCGGCGACGTGTTCTCCGACAGCACGGAGCGCGGCGTCTACGTGACGTGGGACGGTGGGAAGACCTGGCACCAGACGCTCTACGTTGGGCCGCAAAGCGGTGCGTCCGATCTCGCGCTCGACGAGCAGAATCCCGCCGTCGTCTACGCCGGGATCTGGCGGTTCCAGCGACGTCCGTGGACGTTCACCTCCGGCGGCGATCGGGACGGACTCTACAAGTCGACCGACGGCGGAAGAACGTGGACGCGCCTGACCGGCCACGGCTTGCCCAGCGGCGTCACGGGACGCATCGGCCTCGCCGTCGCTCCAAGCGACGGTAACAGAGTCTACGCGCTCATCGAATCGAGCGAAGGCATCCTCTGGCGCTCGGACGACGGCGGTGCGAACTGGACGATGGTCAGCAACGACACGCTCGTCGATCAGCGGCCGTTTTACTTCACGCACATCGCGGTCGATCCGAAGAATGCCGACCGCGTGTATGCCGTCTCCGAGATGCTCTCGCTTTCGACCGACGGCGGTCACAAGTTCCGTCCGATCGCCGAGGCGGTTCACGTCGACTATCACGCCATTTGGATCTCGGCTTCCGACCCGCATCGCATCATCGTCGGCGAAGACGGCGGGTACGCGATCACCGTCGACGGCGGGCGGAACTGGGCATCGTCGCTCAATATGCCCATCGCGCAGATCTACCGCGTCGGCCTGTCCAACGAGAACCCGTACACGGTCTGCGTCGGACTGCAAGACAATAACGCATGGTGCGGTCCCTCGAACTCGCTCGATCCGTCGGGCATTCTCAACAAATATTGGATCGTCAGCGCCGGCGGTGACGGCGAGTGGGCGCTCGTCGATCCGAGCGATCCGAACTGGATCTGGTCGGACAGCGAAGACGGCGCGCTGCAGTTGTACAATCGCGTCACGCAAGACGGCTGGT
Source organism: Candidatus Tyrphobacter sp. (assembly GCA_050733755.1). Classification (GTDB taxonomy): domain Bacteria; phylum Vulcanimicrobiota; class Vulcanimicrobiia; order Vulcanimicrobiales; family Vulcanimicrobiaceae; genus Tyrphobacter. The sequence goes on from JBOHTS010000060.1 coordinate 64,706, forward strand.
CGGCGGACCCGTACATCGAACTCGGCAGCGAGAGCTTCGATCAAGCGCGCAGCCGCTACCGTTTCAACTGGGAATCGCCGATCGCGTTTGCGCCCTGGGATCCGCACGTTGCGTGGTACGGCGGCGACGTCGTTTTCCAGACGACGGATCGCGGCAAGAGCTGGACGATCGTCAGCCCCGATCTCACGCGCAACGACAAGGCGCACCAGCAGCCATCCGGCGGTCCGATCACGCACGACGTCTCCGGTGCGGAGTACAGCGACACGATCCTCGACATCGAGGGCTCGACGCTTCGCCGTGGCGAGATTTGGGTCGGCACCGACGACGGCTACGTGCAAATGACGCTCGACGGCGGAAAGCACTGGCACAACGTGACGCCGCCGGGCGCGGCAACGTACGGCCGCTTTGCGACCGTCGCGCCCTCCCGCCTTCGCGACGGAACCGTCTATGCGATCGAAGACGATCACTACATGGGCGACAACGCTCCGTACGCGTGGGTGACGCACGACTTCGGCCGTCATTGGACCTCGATCGTTGCCGGCATCCCGCGGACCGAGTGGGCGCGGTCGATTCGTCCCGACGTGAAGAACCCGAGCATCGTCTACCTCGGAACGGAACTCGGCATCTACATTTCGTTCAATGAAGGGCGAACGTGGCATTCGTTCCTCAACGGAATATCGCACGTCTCGGTCCACGACATCCGCATGCAGCCGCGGTTCGACGATCTCGTGATCGCGACGCACGGGCGATCCGTCTACATCATGGACGACATGCGTCCGATTCAAGAGCTGCAGTCTGCCATCGCGCACGGCACGGCGCTCTTTACGCCGCGCACGGCCTACGAGTACACGCTCCACGAGAACGACGAAGGCGCGTACACGCGCTATGCCGCCGACAATCCGCCGTACGGCGTCATGATCACGTTCTATCAATCGCGGCCGCAGAAGGGCGCTCCGAGCCTGGAGATCCTCGATTCGCACGGCCGCGTCATTCGCACCGTCTCGGGAACGCATAAGGTGTTCGGGCACGAGATTCCCTACATCGACAACAAGGCCGGCCTCAACCGGTACGTCTGGGACTTCAATATCGACGGACCGGTGAAATACTACGGTGCGGCCAAGTTGTTCCAAGGCCCCGACGATATCATCGGCGTTCCACCCGGTGAGTACGCCGTGCGCATGACGCTCTCGGGCCACACGTACGTCCGGCACTTCCGGGTCGGCCCGGATCCGCGATCGCACTTCACGCAAGCGGAGTACGAGCAGACGTACGCGCTCGGACGCCACCTTCAAGCGCTCTTCTCAAACGTCGACATCATGCTGAACGACCTGGATGCGGCGAAGGCGACGCTCGCGACGGATCTAACCGCCGCGAACGCAGCGCACAACGCCGCGCTGGCCGCGCAGATCGAAACCGCGCAGCGCGCGCACGACGCGCTGTTTAACGAGCTCACGGCAAACTACCAAAACTCCGAAGACGGCATCGAACGCCCCGGCAAGCTCCGCGAGGACATCGAAACCGCGTTCTTCAGCGCGCTGGGCCTGGAGACGCAGCCTGCCCTCGCCTTCGTCCGTCGCGTCGAGATCGAATATCACGGTGGTCTCGACCATTACAACGCCTACGTGCGGTCGCTTGCGCCGCTTGATGCGTCGCTGCACGCCGCAAAACTCACGCCGATTCCGGCAAAGGTCACGGAGATACGCTGAAATGATCGCTCGCCGCGCCACGTTCGCCCTCGTCGCGCTCGTCGCGATTCCTTGCCTCGCCGGAGCCGACTCCTCGTACGGCCATCTGCAGTGGCGTTCGGTCGGCCCGGCGGTTGCCGGCGGACGCGTCGCCGCGGTCGCGGGAACGGCGAGCGATCCGAACCTCTACTACATCGGTTCGGCGGGCGGCGGCGTTTGGAAGACCGTCAACGGCGGTGCGACGTGGCACGCGGTCTTCGAGCACGAGCCGGTCGCGGCAATCGGCGCCGTCACGATCGATCCGACGGACTCGGACGTCGTGTGGGTCGGTACGGGTGAGGCGAATCCGCGCAACGACGTCACGTTCGGCGACGGCGTCTACAAGACGACCGACGGCGGCAAGACGTGGACGAACGTAGGACTACGCGACACGTGGAGCATCTCGCGCATTCTCGTCGATCCGCACAATCCGCAGCACGTCATCGTCGGCGCGTTCGGCGATCCGTTCCGCGACAGCGAAGCGCGCGGCGTCTACGTCACGAGCGACGGCGGCAGAACCTGGAACAAGACGCTCTACGTCGGACCGCAAACCGGCGCGGCGGAGCTCGCGATGGACCCGCAAAATCCGGACGTAATCTATGCGAGCATGTGGCAGTTCCGCCGCAAGCCTTGGACCTTCCATTCCGGCGGACCGGCCGACGGCATCTGGCGTTCCACCGACGGCGGTGCGGCGTGGACGCGCCTGAGCGGTCACGGCCTGCCCGAGGGAATCACCGGGCGCAGCGCGGTTGCGATCGCCCCGAGCGATCCAAAGCGAATCTATGCGATCATCGAAGCGAAAGGCGGGATTCTCTGGCGCAGCGACGACGGCGGCGAGAACTGGACGATGGTCTCGGACAACACGCTCGTCGACCAGCGTCCGTTTTACTTTACGCACCTCGCCGTCGATCCAAAAGACGAAAACAAGGTGTACGCCGTTTCGATGATGCTCGCCCTCAGCAAGGACGGCGGAAAAACCTTTGCTCCGATCGCGCGGAGCGTCCACGTGGACTACCACGCGATCTGGATCGCACCGAACAATCCGAATCGAATCATCGTCGGCGAAGATGGCGGCGAGGCGATTACGCTCGACGGCGGGCGCGATTGGGCGTTCGGGCGCAACATCCCGATCGGCGAAGTCTATCACGTCGGCTTGTCGCTCGATCAGAATCCGTATTGGATATGCGCGCCGTTACAAGACAACAACGGTTTCTGCGCTCCGGAGGACTCGCAAAGCCCGGCCGGCATTCCGAACGCTGCCTGGCAAGACGTCGTGGGCGGCGACGGTGAGTGGGCGGTCCCGGATCCGAGCAATCCCTCGGGCGTGCTGACCGACCTCGAGCAGGGCGACATTTCGTATTACAACGAGCGCACGCGCACAGGACGGTTCATCAATCCGTACTACGACTTTTCGAAAAATGATTTCTATCTCGCGCGTACGCGCTATCGTTTCAACTGGGATGCGCCGATCGCGTTTGCACCCTGGGATGGCCACATCGCATGGTTCGGATCCGATGCCGTGTTCCAAACGTTGGACCATGGCGAGCATTGGACGGTCATCAGCCCCGACCTCACGCGCAATGACAAGGCGCACCAGATTCCCGCGGGCGGGCCCATTACGCTCGACGTTTCGAGCGCGGAATGGTCCGACACCCTGCTCGACATCGAGGGCTCGCCGGTTCGGCGGGGTGAGATTTGGACTGGCGCCGACGACGGCGTCATCGCGGTGACGACCGACGGCGGCGCGCATTGGAGCAAGCATCTCATCGCCGGCGTCCCTCCGTACTGCCGCGTGGAGACGGTCGCGCCGTCGCCGTTCTCCGCCGCGACGGCATACGCGAACGAGGACTGCCATCGTTCGGGAATCTTCACGCCATATCTCTTCGTGACCCACGACTACGGCCGCTCGTGGACGAAGATCACGAACGGGCTGCCGGCTGACGTTTGGGCTCGTACGATCAGGCCCGACGGTCGCAATCCGGATCTGCTTTTCGCCGGAACGGAGACCGGGCTCTGGATTTCGTACGACGATGGTTCGCAGTGGATGCCGTTCAATCTCAACGTTCCGACCGTATCGATCCGCGATATTCGCGAGCAGCCGACGTTCGACGACCTCGCCATCGCGACGCACGGACGGGATGTGTGGATACTCGACGATATCGGCTCGGTTCAGCAGCTGCCTCGCGCGCAGCGGCAGGGTGCAATGCTCTTCGCGCCGAGAACCGCTTACGAGTACGCATTTCAGTCCGGCGGCGATGAGGGCGGCTACACCGACTTCGAGGGAACGAATCCGCCGAGCGGAGCGATCGTCGATTTCTATCAAGCGCGGCCGCAAGGCGTCGCACCGGCGATGGAGATCCTCGATAGCGCCGGTCACGTCATTCGTCACATCGCCGCGCAGAAGAAGCCCGTCCACGCAGAGGCGTACAACCCGTATGCCGGCGCGATGGCGGGAGCCGGCGTCACGAACGACGCCGGCATCAATCGCGTCGTCTGGAACTTCCGTGAAGATGGTCCGCCGCTGTGCACATCGTGCGCGCCGGAGTTCCGCGGTTCTCCGGTCGGAGCGCTCGTCGTTCCGGGTCGCTACTACGCACGCATCACGCTGAACGGCCGCACGTTTACGCAACCGTTCGTGGTACGAGCGGATCCGCATAACGCCTACACTCGGGCGCAGCTCCTCGCAGGGTATGCCTTCGCGCGGAAGTATCTCGCGGTGTCCGGAAAGATCGACACGGTCGTCGATCGGCTCGTCGCGCAGCGGCGATCGCTCATTGCGGCACAACGCGCGGCATCTGGCAACGCGGCACTCTCGTCGCGCGTCGCCGCAGCGCTCGCCGATGAAAGCGCGATCTTCAACGTCTTCACCGCGAACTATCAGAACGGCGAGGACTCGATCCAACGTCCGGGCGCGCTAAAGGAAGATATTCCGCGCAGCGGCTTCGGCGCGGCGCAGCCGCCTCCGTCGCCCGCACTCCTGCAGTACGCAGCGCGCTACGATCGCGCGTACCGAGCGGGCATGGCGAGATACGACGCGTACGTCGCATCGCTTCGAACGCTCAACGCTGCACTTCACGCGGCCGGCATCGCGCAGGTTGCGCAAGCGAGGACGATGGCGCCGTAATCGTCTTACGCGAAGAGGCGGCGCAGGAACGCGTCGTGCTTGTACGACCGGCTCTCGCCGAAGTGAACGGCGATGAGCCGGCGCGACGGGCAGACGTAGAGTCCCTGTCCGCCCGATCCGCTCGCGTAGAAGAGATCGGTGGGCGCTCCCGCAGCGCCTAGCCACCAGGCGAGGCCGTAACGCGAGTTTGCCGCGGTGCCGCGAAAGCATTCGGCGAAGCGTGCGTGGTTATCGAGAACCCACACGCCGTAGGCGAGCCAGTTGCGCGCCGTGAGCGCGGCTCCGGTCGGCAGCGTCTGCGTACCATCGGCTAACGCTCGCCACGAGCCGACGCTAGCGCCCGCTGGCTCGAGCACCGCCGCGTTCAAAAACGCGACCGGCGTTACGCCGCGGGCTGCGAGTTTACCCGCGAGAACCGCTCCGAAGGCTTGCAACGCGATTCCGCCGTATGTGAAGCGCGTCTCCGGTTCGTTTCGCAGCGGCTTCGCGAGCGCCGCGCCGTACGTCGGAACCGATGCGCCCAAGCCCCCGAAGCCATAGCCCGCCGTCAGCTGCAGCAGCATTCGCAGCGTCACGCGCGCCTTGCGGTCGTCCTCTCGCCACGCAGGAAACGTTTGCGCGACCGGCTCGTCGAGATGCAGCAGACCTTCTTCCTGCGCGACGACGGCCGCGACACCCCAGAAGCTCTTCGTTCCGCTGTAGAGCGCGTGGGCTCTGGCCGCGTCGTATCCTCCCGCGTAGACCTCGGTGACGATCGCGCCGTCATCCCAGAGCAGCAATGCATGGAGGTCGCGGCCGCGTGCGTACTCGAGAGCCTTTTCTATCACTTCCCGAGCATTGCGGCGATGCCGTCGTCGAGCGTAACGAGCGGCCAGCGTCCGAGCCGCTCGAACATGAGCTTTGTGTCTGCGATGAGCGGCAGGTGCTCGCCTTGAGCGCGCGGGAGCGCGTCGATACGCTCGGCGAGTTCGGGACGCAGACGCAGCGCGATCGTGCGTGCGATCGCTCTGGCGGTCGTGCCGGTACCGGTGCCGACGTTCACGGTGCCGGAGACTCCGCGAAGCGCCGTCCGGCAGAGCGCCTCGGCGACGTCGTCGGCAGCGACGAAATCTAGGATGCGGTCAGGATGCGTGAGAGCGGGAACGCGGCCGCCCGCGATCTCGTCGATGAGATGCGTAAAGAGTTTGCGGCGCGGTTCGCCGCGGCCGTAAGGAAAGAAGACTCTCGCCCAGGCGAGTCGTGCATCGCTTCCGATCTCGTGTGCTGCCCGCGCGTGCAGTGCGTGCTTCGCGCGCGCGTACGCAGTCTCTGGATTCGTCGCGTCCGATTCGGCGAGCGGCTTTTTCGAGCCGGCGCCGTACTCGAGGCAGGTCCCCGCAACGGCGATGGAGTCGCCGCCGCCTTCGAGAAAGGCGCGAAGGATCGCCAGGCTCGCCTCGAGCCACCGCTCGTTCCGCGGGTCGGCCTTGTACGAGGTTTCCTTGACGCTCCATGCCAAGTGCACGAGCGCGCCGGCGCGCGCGCGCAGGATCGCCTCGCGCGCTAAACGCTCGTCGAGAAGATCGACGACGACATCTTCGCTGCCGTGACGGCCGATCGTGACCGTTTCGTGTCCGGCAGCGCGAAGACGCGCCGTCGTGCGGGCTCCGATGAATCCCGCGCCGCCCGTAATCGCGATTCTCATGCGAAGAACCTAAAATGCCGGCCGGCGCGTCTTCGCCTGCGGTGATACATCGTGTCGTAACCAGCGGAGGCCTTCATACATCGATCCAAAGATGTTCTCGACGTGCTACGGCGTATCCGCGGTCGGCTCCAACATTGATGCGACGCCTACCGGATCGCGAACGCTGTCTAGTTCTTCTCATTCGACGATCAGTACCGCCCTGCTCATGACGCGATCGTCACAGCGAGATTTCGTAAAGAGCGCATCGACGGTCAGGAAGGGATAGGTGTCGTCGATCCGGCGCGAGAGAAAGGCGTTCACGCGGACATCGAGGTTC
>JBOHTS010000061.1:0-6298 GCA_050733755.1 Candidatus Tyrphobacter sp.
CTCTCGGGCCGTTAGCTCAGTTGGTTAGAGCGCATGCTTGATAAGCATGAGGTCCCTGGTTCGACCCCAGGACGGCCCACCAGCGGTCGCAGCAGCCGTTCCACACGAGCAGGACGCGCATCGCGCTACTGTGTCACCCGATCACAGGGCGAATCACCACCGCGTCACCCCGAGCGTAGCGAGCGCAGTCGACGGGTCGCCATCCGCAATGCGGCGCGACGGTCACAAAGCGTGCCAGCCGCACGTTTATCGGAGTAAAACCAGCGGCTCTTTGCATCTCTATCGAACGCCGAGTCGAGGCCATCCAAATCGAGCGTGACGTACACCGGGCCGTCGGGAAGTGCGGATTTTGGCGCATCCAATTCGTCCGGTCCGAAGACTGCTATGTCATAGCGGCCGGCGACCCCTCTTTGATCGGCCGTCGTCGTTCGGATGCCGATTTGAACCAGGCGAAGCGCCGGGAAGCCTTCCAGGATTCGTGCAAATGGACAGGCGTGCGAGAACCGATTACCTTGAAACGACGCATAGAGATCGGGATGCGCATCGAAGTGCACGACGCTCAATCTGCCATACTGTTGCGCGTAGGCACGCACGATCGGGTACGTGATCGAGTGATCGCCGACGAGCGCAACCCATTTTGCAGGTAGTCCCCGACGATGCGTTCGATCGTCGCGAGGTCGGTCTCGTCCTCGCGCAGCGGTGCGTCGCCCGCGTCGACCACGTTGCCCGGTGAAGAAAGCCGAACGCCGTTTTCTGCGTCGGGTTTCCGGCATCGCTCCACATCGCCGCGCGAATGCGCGCCGGCGCCTTCGCCGCCCCCCGGCTATACGAAGAGTTGACGCCGGTAGGCAAGCCGACCAGTGCAACGCACGCAGCCTGCGTTGTCACGGCAGCCGTAGCGCGTAGATGGCGTCGTCGTCTGCGATGTAGAGCGTCTTGCCGACGACCACCGGCGAGCTGCAGGTGAAGGATTTCGAGAAGTGCCGCCGCGAGAGAACGCGTCCACTTCCCTCTTGGATCGTATAGAGAACGCCCGCGGTATCCCCGACGTAGACTCTGCCGCCGGCCGCAACCGCGCTCATCTTCACGGCGGCTTGCGTTAGCATCGACCATTGCACGCGTCCTTGATCGCCCGCATACGCGGTAAAGCGGCGCGCTGCAGGAAGCGATTGAAAGAGGGCGCCGCGATCGAACATCGCCGCGATCGCCTGCTCGTTTGTTCCCGTACGCGTGAAGAAGCCCACGCCGGCGTTGCGCGACCAGACGAGATGCCCGCTGGAAAGATCGAGCGCGTAGACGTCGTTCATCGCGTCTGCGTTCGACGGGCCATTGATGCGCTGCGCGTCTTCGATGAAGAGCCGGCCGTCGCCGAGCACGGGCGAATCGTCCGCGTTGCCGTACGGAGCGCTCCAAACTCGAGCGCCGTCGTCCGCGCGTAGAGCGAAGACGTGATCGGGCCGATGCATCGCCGCAGCATAACCCGAAATGACGTAGACGAGGGCGCCGGCAGTAACCGCAGATCCCATCGTCGACACGCCGCCGATTGCCGCGCTCCAAAGCAGGTGCCCGGTGCGCACGTCGAGGGCTCGCGCATGCCCGTCGCCGTTTGCGAAGACGACGGCGTCCCGGCCGCCGACGGAGACGAGCGCGGCGCCGGGCATGTCCTCGCCAACCGTCCGGTAGCTCCAGCGCAGACGCCCGGTGCCTGTATCGAATGCCGCAACCTCATCGCCGCCGGATACGCCCCAGACGAGGCGGCGTCCGTCCTCGAAGAGCGTATGGTCCCGGCCCGTGCCGACGATCGCAACGCCGTCCGCAACGATCGGCGTCGTCATCACGACGTTCGAAAGATGCGCTCGCCAGAGCAGATGCCCGTTTCGCCGATTCAGCGCAACGAGCGTCCCCGCGAACGTATCGGCATAGAGCGTGTCGCCGACGACCGCAAGGCCGCCGTTGATCTTCGCGCGCGCAGAGAAGCGCCACGAATATGCGTGACTGCCCGAAAAGACGGCGTTGTGCGACGGCGCGTACTGATACATCGGCCACGAACTCGGCGCCGCGCCGAGCAGCCCGAATAGAAGCGCGCCGCTTATGACTGCGTTGGTCCCTCGACTCCGCGCCTTCGGTGCTACGCTCGGGATGACAATACTGGCTCCTAGACCTTCAGTTCGACTTTTTCCAGCGCCGACGCCGTCGGCACGACGTGGTGGTTGAGACGCAGTTCCTGCGGCGAGAAGCCGAAGGCGAGCCCGAGAAGCTGCGGCAGATGAAAGATCGGCACGCCGATGTCTTTGCGCATGACCTTTGCGGCGTCCGGTTGCTGGCCGTCGAGATTGAGATGGCACAGCGGGCACGGCGTTACGAGGAGGTCGGCGCCCTTCTCCTTCGCCTCGAGGATGTGCGAACCGCCCATCGTGAGCGACTTGTCGCGATTGAACGTGAGCATCGGAAAGCCGCAGCATTTCGTCGCACCGCGATACTCGACGGGCTCCGCGCCGACGAGGGCGATGAGCTGCTCCAAATACGTCTTACGCTCCGGCCGCTCGCGCAGCCCTAAGTACTCCTCCGGGCGCAGGATGTAGCAGCCGTAAAACGGCGCGATCTTCAGGCCCGTGAGCTTGCGTTTGATCGCAGAGCGAATCTTGTCGATGCCGATATCTTCGAAGAGCATCCAGAGCAGATGCTTCACCTTCGCCTTGCCGGTGTACATAAATCCCTGATCGCCGATCGTCGCGTTGACCTTTTCGCGGCGTTTCTCGTCCTTCTGTAAGTGATAGTTGTGATTGGAGAGTACGCCTTGGCAGGTGCTGCAGATCGTCATGAGGTCGGCGCCTTTGCTCTCGGCCATCGCGAGCGTCAAGCCGTTGAGCGAGTCGGCGAGATCCGGATTCTGCTCCGAGAGAACGCCCGCGCCCGTGCATGGCGCTTCGGTGAGCTCCGAGAGTTCGAGGCCCAGCGGCCCCGCAATCGCCTGTGTCGAGACGTAGAGCTCGGGGCACGCGCCCTTGCTGACGCACCCGGGGTAGAACGCAACCTTCACTTGAACCGCCCTCCTACACGCGCAAAGATCGTCTTGATGCGCTGCACGTTGGGAATTTTCTTGTGCAGGATCGGCGGCAGCTTGCCGGCACGCACCATGTTGATCGCCGAAGGCAGGGTCTTGAGCTGCCCGATGAAGTTGAACATTCCCGTGGACTTCGGCATGAGCGTCAACTCGTTGAGCCGGCCGCTATCGCGTACGGACTCAGCGAACGCATCCGCGTGGCGCGTCCCCGCGTTGTTCGTGAAGCCCGCATCGACGGCGAGCTTGCGCAGCTTGAGAATCTGCTCGAGCGGCGCGACGCCTTTGGGGCACTGCTGCACGCATTCGTAGCAGTGCGTGCAATCCCACACGCCGCCGGGCTTGCCGTACTCTGCGAGGCGCTCTTTGTGATCGGCGTCGCGCGGATCGCCGACATAGCGGTAGGCTTTCGCAAGCGCGTGCGGGCCGAGAAAGTTGTCGTTGATCGCGTACGACTCGCAATCCATGAGGCAGCAGCCGCAACTGATGCAGCTCACCTCTTGAATGAGTTCCTCCATCGCCGCGTTGGGCACGACGTACTCCTCGCGCGGACCGGGCACGGGCTTCTTCTGCTCGAGCCACGGCGTCACGGCATGATGCTTTTTCCAAAGCGGTTCCATGCCCCAGACGAGATCGCGCACGACCGGCATCGACGGCGGCGACTCGACGCGCGTCTTTCCATTTTTCGTGAACTCTTGGAGCTTGCTCTTGCAGGCTAAGAACGCATGGCCGTTGATCCACATCGCGCACGACCCGCAGATCGCGCTGCGGCACGCGCACCGCACGGCGACCGATTCGTCCTGGTACTCGCGAATGGCGATGAGCGCGTCGAGAACGACGGCGTGCTCGGGCAGGTCGACGTCGTACGTCTGGTAGCGGCGCGGCGGCGATTTGTCCCACGGCGCGGGAAAGCCTTGCGGCGCCGAAGCGGCGTCCGCGTACGTTCCTTCGGGATTGTAGCGGCCAATCTCGATGGTAAACCGCATTAGTACGTTCGCACCTCAGGCTTCCAGCGGGTAATGGTGACCGGAAGATACGAGACCGCCGGCTCGCCTCCGGGGGTATAGGTCAAGAGGATGTGTTTGAGCCACTCCGCGTCGTTGCGTTCGGGATAATCCGTGCGCGACTGCGCGCCGCGGCTCTCGGTCCGCAGAAGCGCGCTCAGCACGACCGCATGGCCGATGTCGAGCAGATATCCGAGTTCCAGCACGAACTGCAGGGCCTGATTGAAAACCCGCCCTTTGTCGCCCACCCAGACCGCCTCGTAGCGCTTGCGCAGTTCCGCGATCTCTGCGAGCGCGGTCCGCAGGCCGGCGTCGTCGCGATAGATTCCGACGTACTTGTCCATCATCGTCGCGAGATCGAGGCGCACCTTCGCGTACGTCTCGCCCGCGTACGGCCGCGCGAGGAGTTCCTTCAAACGCTCTTGCTCCGAACGCAAAAGCGCCTCTCCGCCGCTCGTCGCCGAAACCGTCTTCACGTATTCCGCGGCGTGTTTTCCGCTCCGACGCCCGAAGACGATCGTGTCGAGCAGCGAGTTCGCACCGAGGCGATTGCCGCCGTGAACGCTCACGCAGGCGACTTCGCCGGCGGCATAGAGGCCCGGCAGCGTCGTCACGCCATTCGCATCGGACTTGACGCCACCCATCATGTAGTGCATTCCGGGACGAACCGGCACGGGCTTTTCGATCATGTCGATGCCGATGTAGTCGAGTGCGACCTCGTGAATTTGCGGCAGTTTCTTGAGGATAACGTCGCGTCCTAGGTGCCGCAGATCGAGAAGAACGTTTCCGTCGACGCCGTTCCCCTGCGCGATCTCGTTCGCTTCGGCGCGCGAGACGACGTCGCGCGACGCGAGCTCCATCTTGTTCGGCGCGTACTTCTTCATGAAGCGATCGCCGTTCTTGTCGAGCAGGTACGCGCCCTCACCGCGCGCGGCTTCCGTCATGAGGAATCCGCTTCCGGCGAGCGTCGTCGGATGGTACTGCACCATCTCCATCTCCATGAGCGCGGCGCCGGCGCGATAGGCCAGCGCGTAGCCATCGCCCGTACAGATGAGCGCGTTCGTGCTCGGCTCGTAGAGCCGTCCGCAGCCGCCCGCGGCATCGATGACCGCCTTCGCGCGAATGAGATGAAGCTCGCCGGTCATGAGATCGAGCGCGACGAGACCACGGCACGCTCCGTTTTCTACGAAGAGCGTCGTGCCGAACCACTCTTCATAGACCTTGACGCCGGCTTTGAGAATCTGGTCGTAGAGCGTGATGAGAAGCGCCTGCCCCGTGATGTCGCCGACGAAGTACGTGCGCGCCTGCGACGCGCCGCCGAACGCTCGCGTCCCAAGCTTTCCGTCGGGATTCCTATAGAAGATGACGCCCATGTGCTCGAACTCGACAACGTCGAACGGCGCTTCCTCACACATGATCTCGACGGCATCCTGATCCGCGAGATAATCGCTGCCTTTGACGGTGTCGAAGGCGTGTGACTCCCACGAATCGCCCTCGCCGAGCGCCGCGTTTATGCCGCCTTGAGCGGCACTGGAGTGGCTGCGAACGGGATGCACCTTGCTGACGATTCCGACGTCCGCTCCATGCCGTGCCGCCTCGAGCGCCGCCCGCATCCCTGCCAAGCCTGCACCGATGACGAGCACGTCGTGGTCGAAGATCATACGCCGCTCACCTGCAACACCGCGCCGCTTCCCCCCTTGTTCGAAAGTCCAGCGCGACAAGCGGGCGCCGGGACACCGAAGATGATACCGCCGTGTGCCGCGCCGCAAATACGTCCTTGGTAGGGCCCAAAAACTCTGGAGATGACGGGACTCGAACCCGTGACTTCCTGCTTGCAAAGCAGGCGCTCTACCAGCTGAGCTACATCCCCAAAAAACGCTCGCTCGTGCGCCGACGTTCTTACCGGAGAGAGTTTTTGGAGGCAAGGAGACTCGAACTCCTGACCCTTACGCTGCCAGCGTAATGCTCTACCAACTGAGCTATGCCCCCCGATGCTTCCGCGCTATACTACCATACGGAGTACGCCGGACGGCCGCTCCTCGCACGGCGAGGAGAGGAAAGTCCGGGCTTCATTGGGCAGGGTGCAGGATAACGTCCTGTCGGGGCAACTCGAAGGAAAGTGCCACAGAAACAACCCGCCGGCCGCAAGGCCGGCAAGGGTGAAATCGTGAGGTAAGAGCTCACGGGGCGTCGCGGTGACGCGCGCCCGGGTAAACCCCACCTGAAGCAAGAT
>JBOHTS010000062.1:0-2922 GCA_050733755.1 Candidatus Tyrphobacter sp.
GGGCACGCCGATCACGTCGCGTACTACATCGTGGGAACGTACTGGGTGAACTGCATTCTCGCGCCGGCGGTTCCCATCGGTGCGTATCTTCTCTTCTCGCGCTTTCTTCCGGCGGTGCCGTCGGCCGTCGCGGCGTGGTTCTTCTGCACGGAGACGCTCGGAAACAAAGTCTGGTCGCTGCGCGGCGAGACGATCGGCTGGATCGTCGGCTTTTGCTTCCTCCTCGCCGTGGTCGATGCGGTTCGCGGCCTGGAGGACTCGAAGACCGCGCGCTCTTGCGCTCGTCTCTGGCCGCTCGTAGGCACGCTCTTTTTTGCGCTCGTCCTTACGCACGGGATCGCAGCGGCAATTGCCGTCATCGCCGTAGCGTTCGCGGGCGTGCACGTCCTGCTGCGGCGGAACCTGTACGCGGTCATTCCGATCGTTCGGCTCGCCGCGTTTGCCGGCATCTGCACCGTCGTTCTGCTAACGGTATTCGCACTCACGTACGCACACAGCACGTCGGTCATCGAAAAAGGCGTTCACTCCCCGGCGGGCGCCCAGGACGCTGCGATCGCACACGATAACGCTTGGGACGGCCTCCCGCTGGATTTCGACCCGCGCCCAGTTCACGTGCATCCGCCGTACGTTCCGTTGCCCGCGATGGCTGAGATCGTCGCGATTCTTCCGCCGGTCTCGCTCTTCGAGCCGTCGTACAGATCGCTTCCGATCGAAGTGTTTCCTCGTCTGGCAATCACGGAACTTGCGACGGTGCCGGCCGGCGTAAAGATACTCGTCGCCGCCTTACCGTTGGTGCTGCTCGCGCTCTGCTTTGCGCTGCCGACGCAGCGCAAGCGTTGGCGCGAACTCTTCCTTATCTCGCTTTGCGTCTGCGCCGTACTCGTGCTCGTGTCGCTCTTTGCGGACTTGCGGTCCGTTGCGCTCTATCCGGTCGCCGCCGTACGCCGCTCGTTTCCGTACGTTCGCTTCTTCTACTGGGTGGCGATCGGAATCGCCGTCGCGGAGTATTTGGAACTCCTGCTGCGTCGCTGGGCCGGCGCGGAGCAGGCATGGCTCGCCGCGCGCAAGCGTGTGTTACCCGGCATCGCGGCGCTCGTCGTGAGTTTCGGCTGGATTTTTTCGTCGCTCAATATCGCCGTGGGCCGTACCACGCTTGGAGCGATGCTCGGACACGTCGGTTGGGGAACGCTCGCCGTGATCGACCCGCTCCTCCCTCTTACTCCGTTCGAAGTTCAAGAGACTCCGATGCTCCAGACGATGCTTTACGTACGCGATCACGTACCCATCGGTCACTGGGTGTTCTCGAACATCTTAAGCTCGGACGACACATTTTCTTATTTTACATCGGGAAGGTATTCGCTGCTCGAAGGAACGAGCATCTACCAGCTCTCGCCGCTGCTTCGACGCGAAGCGATCGACATGCGGACAATGGAGATCGTCGCCGCGAGCAGCGATACGGCCTTGCTGAAGCCCTTCGGCTCAGCCTACGTCGTCACGTACGATCGTCTACAATGCGACGCGCAATGCTACGGCGACATCGTCGTCCCAACAAATGACTCGTGGTTCGCATCGTCGCCCGCTCTCAAGCGTGTCTTCTCCAACGGGTACTACACGATCTATCGTACGACGGGTGCATCAGATCTGCGCGTTGCCGCGCAGGACGCACGGCTCATTACTCGTTGCGAGGCTTGGAGCGCCGAACCGACCGCGACGATTGCGGCGTGCGAGCGTCTTGTGCGCCTGTCGGGCCCGATCGATCCGGCAGCGTACTACTTTCTCGCACGTGCGCAGCTCGCGCGCCATCAGTATGCAGCCGCAATCGAGGACTTCAACGACAGCATCGCCACGTCGCCGCAGTTCGCGTTGTCGTATTACGGGCGCGCGCTTACCTTTGCACGAGAAGGCCGCCGTCACGAGGCGCTCGCGGACCTCGACCTCGCCGCGACTTACGGCGGGAACGAGGTGCGGATCGAGGCGCTGCGCCGCACGCTGCTGGGCGCAGCCGCTAGCGATCCGTAAATCCCGAGAAGGCCGCGCCGATTACCGGACCCTTTCCGCGCGACGTCATGACCGTTGGGCCCACCTGCACCATGCCTAGCCGATCGGGCGTGAAGTGCATGAGCGACGAGATGTCGAGAGCGCCGGTGTGGACCGTGTTCCAGGTGCGCAGCCTACCGGGAATGGCGAAGATGACATTGCCGTTTGCTTCGCCGACTACCCGAACGCTCGACGCGTGCGAATCTATGCAGAGCGTCACGCGGTTCCACGCGCTGTCGACGATCTGGACGCCGACGAGGTACGCAGGCGCCGAAGAGAGGTCGCAGTTTGCCAGGGGATACTCCCGATAGGTGATAGCAATGGAGCTTGGCACGAGGTAGGCGGAAAGCGCGACGCGCTGATCGCCTTGCTCGTTCGGCGTCAGCGAGAGAAGCACGCCAGGCACGCCATTCTGCACCGCCGGCACGATGTTGCCCGTGCCGCTGGCTGCCCAGCCGAACGGGGCCGGGTTATTACGCGGCCAGAATGCAAAATCGGCGTTGGGGACCGAGTTCGCTTCGATCGCCGTTGACGCGATCAGCGTCCTGCGGCCGTCGGCGGCATCTGCATAGACCCGCGCATCGTCATTGGCATAGACCGGAAAATAGGCCGACTCCGGCTTTAAGACGACGGCGCCGTCGCCGGCCGTCGTGGGGTCGGCGCGCCAATAGGAACCGCGAAGGCCGGTCGAGACAAACGCCTCACGGTGTAAGAGCGCCGAGTCGCTACCAAGCCGAAGCGAAAGCTGCGTAACCCGACCGGTTCGGGAGTCGATCTGCCACGAAACGTTTGCCGCGCCGTTGCCGGCGCCGCGCGCGCAAGCGACCAGCATACCGCATGCGGCGATAAGACAGGCACCTTTCACGGCTTGACGGCCGCGAGCGG
>JBOHTS010000063.1:0-4806 GCA_050733755.1 Candidatus Tyrphobacter sp.
GGCGATCTGCCGCTCATCGGCAAGCTCTTCCAGGACGCAAACGTCAGCCATTCGCGTAACGAACTCATCGTTACCGTTACTCCGCATCTTGTCCGGCAGACCGGAGCCGATCCGCAGACCGTTGCAAGCGCCGTCCCGCTTCCATCGCCGCAGCCGTGGCCGACGCTCGGACCTCAGCCGGCGACGCAGCCTCTGCCCACGGTCCCGATACCCGCGCCGCTGCCGACGACACCTGCGATCGCACGCGCCGTCTCGACGCCGGTGCCGTCGCTTGCGCCATCGCCGGAGCCCAGTGCCTTTGCGCAGACGAACGTCTACACGTTTGGTGCTGCCCCGCAGAACAACTATGCTGCACCGCAAGCGCAACCGCAAATCTTCTACGTGCAAGTGCAGCCAACGGTCGTGGGCCAGGGGCAGCAGATGACGATTACCGCAATTACGACGACGAATGTGAGCGCCTTGAGCTTCGGCTACGGCAGCATGATCCCGCAGGCAACGCTCACCGCCGTAGCTCCGGGAAAATGGCAGGGCACGTTCTCATTCAGCACCGCGGGGCTTCCGGTCGGGCAGAGCAACGTGCAGATGACGCTATCGGCAAGCACCGGTATGGGCTCGCGCGCATCGGTTCCGATTCCCATCTCGGTGGTGCAGCAATGAGAACGTGCAGGCTCTTGTGGCTTTGCTTCTTCGCTGCTGCCATCGCGCTTACCGGGGGCTGCGCAAAAGGCATCTCCGGCGGAATACCGGCGACGCCCGGCCCCAGCACCTCGCCGACGCCGACGGCGTTTCCATCGCCCGCCTGCAGCACCAGCGAAAGTACGAATCCGAACATGGTACTCGTCGGCATCGGCAGCGAGGTAACCGACGAGACGTTCCCGACGTACGGGCAGGTCGCCGGCTACGCGCTCTTCGACGGCACCGATATTCCCGACGAGGCACGGGTCATCACAACGACCATCGGCGGCGCGCCGATCACTGCTGCAAATACGGTTCAGTTCACGAACATCGAGCTTGGAACATCGACGATCTACCACTCGGCGGTCGCGTTCTCAGGGCAGAGCTTCCCAGCGATGCCGTACACCTTTCCATCGGCAGCACCGAACCCGGCGAACACGGTGATCGGGAGTGGGTTCTGGTCGACCGGGCGCATTCCACCGGCGCAGAACGGCCTGCTCTGCTTCTCGCAAGAGTTTACCCTCGAGCCGGGGACCTACTACTTCGGCGATCTCGATTATTACAACACCGTTACGAGTTATCGCGACGTGCTCGTGGTGCAGCCGTGAACAACAGCGAGCGTCGCGACGAGGACGACGAGACACTGACCGCGCAGGAAGCTTGGATATACCTGCGGATCGGACGAACGGCATTTTACGAAGGCGTGCGCAGCGGCGCGATTCCCCACAAGCGCCTCGGTCGAAAGATCATCGTCTACAAGGGCGCGATCCGTGAGTGGTTCGGCGGGCCGGCCTCCCGCGAGAAAAAAATTTAATAGTTCGTGATTTAAGTGTCGCCTCGTGCCGCCTAGTGTCGCGTAGTGTCGCCTGGTGCCGCCGAGTGCCGCCAAGTGCCGGAAAAGTGCGTTTGCATTAGCGGGCGCAGTAGCCGTACGCTAGCCTCCACAAAAACTCATCATCAGGAGTGTGGAGCATCGTATGCGACGTGTCATTGCCGGCGTTCTTCTATGTGCCGTTCTGGTAGAGTTTTCCGGAGCATCTGCGCTCGCTGCGGATTCAAGTCCGACAAGCGTTGCAGCATCGGTGCAAGGCGCGCTCGCCGCAGTGTCGACGCCGGCGATCACGCTCTGGCGAAATACGGCCGCGTACGCGCTGCTGAGCGGCCATATCGGCCGCTACGAAGCCATGCACGCGCCCGCACCGCGTATACCGCGGGTTCCCACGAACTTCTTACGAACGAGCCTGTCGAGCATCCAACGACTCCACCCTCTTGTGAGGCAGGGGCTCACCGTCGCAATTCCCGGCTTTCATCACCTCCGCGCGATCGTACCGAGCGCGGCAACGCGCGACCCGCTCGCAATGCGGCGCAGCACTACTGCAAGCTCCGAGGTGACGGCTCGAACCGTCGCGCTGTCGCTGACGCCGCGCTTTGCTGCCCGCGGCCGTTTTTCAGCGGCCAGCATTCAAGCCCCGAAGATGCAAACCGCGGCTGCACCGGCCGGTGAATGTCACCTGGGGCCCGACGGAATGATCTGTCCGTCGATACCACCGAAACCGACGCCGACACCGGTGCCCACGGCTTCCCCGACACCTACGCCGAGCCCAACTCCGACACCCACGGAAACACCGATCCCGACGCCGTGTCCTGCCGGCGATAGCGGCATCCCGCCGAACTGCGTTGGCACAACGCCGACCCCCGTTCCAACGCCGGGCCTTTCCCCATCGACGACCGGCATCACGCACTACTGGGCGTACGAGGAGCATCCGGTTCCCGGCGTCGGCACTGCGCTCGTGAACGTCGGAAACGGCAATCTCGTCCTTCCCGTGACGGACGTGAGCGTTGCGGAGCGGGGCGTCGCGCTGAACTTCACGCGTACCTACAACTCGCAGAGCCTGCACGACGCCAGTGGAACCGACGGCTCGGAGCCGTCGGTGTTCGGAAACGGCTGGACGAACACGTACGACGCGCACCTCTCCTATAACTCGACGTATAACGTCATCAGCGTCTACGACGTGGACGGCGCGCGCTACGACTACACCGCAAACGGCTCCGGGGGGTGGGTGGCGCCGCCGGGCCAGTTCGCGCAGCTCACTTTCGATAGCACGAACTGCACGTACGACTGGACACAAAAGGACGGCTCGACGTACTTCTTCGAGCCTCCGATGCAAGTTTCGCCGTGCTCGACGATCGAGGCCGGCTATCTCGGCCGCCTCGTCGGAATCGCGGCGCGCAATGCGAACGACAGCGTGACGTTGGCGTACTCGTGGCTCAACGGCGATGCGAGCAATGCGGAGCATCTCACCGAGATTCAGGTCACGCACAGCGACGGCCAGGCGCTGACGCTCGCATTTGGCCCGGTCAACGGAACGGGCCCGACCGAGCTCGCATCGATCACGCGCCCCGACGGGCTGCAGGATACGTATTCGTACGATTCAAGTGGCGACCTCACGTCCGTGACGGGGCCGGGCAACGGGTCCGGTGTCGGCTGCAGGGTCCCGGAGCCGCATCCCTACAGCGTCGAGGGCGACTGGTCGTGCACGAACTTTTATCTCATCAAGCAGGAGTACGACTACGCAAGCGGCTCGCAGCCGTATCTGCTCCACGACGCGTTCAGCCCAAACTATGTCGAGAGCAGTGGCAGCGCAGGAGCGGATACGGCGTTCTGCTTTGATACGTCACAGGAGTGCGAGCAGAGCCCCGCCGGCCGGCAAGTCAGCGGAATCGTCGATACGGCAAGCGTAAACTTCACGCCGATTGCCGATGGGATGAGCATCGTGCTTCAGTCGGGATATGCCACCGGCCTGCAGCCATTCCGCTACGAAACTTTCAACGGTTATGGGACCGCAGCGACGAACGTCGCCGACAGCGACGGACACGCCCGCATCTGGACCCTCGACGGAGCGGGGCGCCCGACGGAGCTGCAGCAGTGCACGAACGCGTGCACCGGCTCGGGTTGGCTCGTGACGTACGCAGCCTGGGACGCAAACGACGATCTCGTCGCAACGACGGACGCACGCGACTACGAAACGGAGTACGAGTACGATCCATCCGGCAATCTCGTCGCTACGGCTGCGCCCTCGGTGACGACCTCAGAGGGTACGTTCCGTCCCACGACGCTCTACTCGTACGACACCAACAACAACGTGACCGCGATCTGCGACCCGGTGGAGAGCAACGCACTGGGCGAGAACTGGTCCGCTAGCCCTCCGTCGGGCAGCATCGACTCGCTCTGCCCCGCCGGGGACAGCGGCGTCCTCACGTATGCGTGGAACCACTCCGATGCGAGCGAGCCGTACGGCCAGCTCGAGTCGGTCACGACGGCAAACGGCTATACCTACGATGTGCAGTACGCTACCGGCGCACAGGGCGGAGATTTCGGACTTCCAACGGAGATTGCCGGCGCGACTGCGATCGCGCAAGACGACGGCACGCAGCGCACTCCGCAGCAGAGCCTCACCTACGACGCGTATGGGAATATCGTTTCGGATTCCAACGGGGTCGGTACGACGACGGCGACGTACGACGTGATGAATCGGGTCATCTCCGTTACGGACCCCGATGGCGAGCCGACCGTGCTCGGGTACTACCCCGATGGCGAGCTTGCCGGCTACCAGACGCCGGTGCAAGTGCTCGAAGACAAGATCAACGGTTACGACGTCGCGACGACGTACCAGTACGACGACGATGACAACGAGACCGCGGCCTCATCATACACGGGGGGCTACTCCGCAGGGAACGGGGTAACGAGTCTGCCGACGGCGACCGGGCCCACTACGACCCAGTACGCCTACGACGGAGAGGACCGGCTCGTCGAAGTGGTCGAGCCCAAAGACAACCTCAGCTTTGCGCCGTCGAGCACCTCGCAGAGCGACGACCTCTACACGAACGCATGGGCGACGCGATACCTGTACGATCTCTCGCAGGACGGGAACCTAACGCAGCCCACTTTCGACGGCCAGACCGTAACGGCGCACGGCAATCTCTACGAGACGCAGGAACTTCTCCCGCCGCTGAATGGCGGAACGACGATCACCGAGACGCAGTCGGGCCCGACGCCGGCACCGATTGCCAACACGCAGTTCCAGGAGACGAAGGGAACCGACTACGACGCGCTCGACCGGCCGACGGCGC
>JBOHTS010000064.1:0-25361 GCA_050733755.1 Candidatus Tyrphobacter sp.
ACGCCGCCCGTCGACTTCGGATGGAGAAATGCGACGCGGCTGCCGTGCGCGCCGTCGCGCGGCCGCTCGTCGATGAGGCGGATTCCGCTGCTTTTGAGGTCGGCGAGCGCCGATTCGATTCCGGCGACGCGAAAGGCGACGTGATGGAGTTTCGAGCGCGCATCGCCGCGATAGCGCGCGATCGCGCTGGAAGGGTCGAGAGGGCGGAGCAGTTCGACGACCGAGTCTCCGGCGCGCAGGCCGATCGCCTCGACGCCTTGATCCTCGATCGTCTCGCGATAGAGGGTCGAGAAACCGAGGCGCTGCGTGTAGAGCGCGATCGCCTCGTCGAGATCGGCGACGACGAGCGCGATGTGGTCGATCGGCCAGCCGTTCACGCAGTACTCTCCGCTGCGTGGTAGACGCCGAAGACCGCGCGCAGAACGTCGCAGATCTCGCCGAGCGTCGCTCCGGCATCGACGGCAGCGATGAAATGCGGCATGAGGTTCTCGTCGCCCGCGGCGGCGCGCTTCACCGCGTCGAGCCGCTCGCGCACGGCACGGGCGTCTCGGCTCGCGCGGAACGCGACGAGCCGCCGCACCTGATCGCGCTCGACGCTCGGATCGATGCGTTCGATCGGCACCGTCGCCTGCGAGCCTTCATCGGCAAAGACGTTGACGCCGACGACTGCGGAGTCGCCGCGTTCGATCGCTTGCTGGGCGGCGTACGCCGAATCGGCTACCCTGCGCTGCATCCAGCCGCTCTCGATCGCGGCGACCGCGCCGCCGCGAGCGTCCACTTCGTCCATGAGCGCGCGCGCGCGCTGCACGAGCGCGCTCGTGAGCGACTCGACGTAGTACGAGCCCGCCATCGGATCGACGACGTCGGCGACGCCGCTTTCGTACGCGATGATCTGCTGCGTGCGAAGCGCGATGCGCGCGCTCTCCTGCGTCGGGAGCCCGAGGGCTTCGTCCATTCCGTTCGTATGCAGCGATTGCGTGCCGCCCAACACCGCGGCGAGCGCTTGAAGCGCGACGCGAACGACGTTGTTCTTCGGTTCCTGTGCGGTGAGAGTCGAGCCGCCGGTCTGCGCGTGAAAGCGAAGGCGCTGCGAGGCTGGATCGCCGCAGCCGAAGTCGTCGCGGACGACGTGCGCCCAAAGGTAACGCGCGGCGCGAAACTTTGCGATCTCTTCGAAGAAATCGTTGTGCGCGTTCCAGAAGAAGGAGATGCGCGGCGCGATGCTTTCGAGCGAGATTCCGGCGTCGCGCGCCGCAGCGAGATACGCTTTGCCGTTGGAGAGCGTGAAGGCGATCTCTTCCACCGCAGTCGACCCGGCCTCGCGGATGTGATAGCCGGAGACGGAGATCGGGTTCCAGTGCGGCACCTCGCGCGCGCAGTAGGCCATCGCGTCGGTGACGAGGCGCAGTGACGGCTTGGGCGGATAGATATAGGTTCCGCGCGCGACGTACTCTTTGAGCACGTCGTTTTGAATCGTTCCGCCGAGTTTTTGCAGCGGCGTTCCGCGCCGGCGCGCGACGGCGAGCAGGAGCGCGAGGACAATTGCGGCCGGAGCGTTGATCGTCATCGAGATCGTCACGGCGTCGAGCGGGATGTTTTGTAAGAGCGTCTCCATGTCGGCGATCGAGTCGATCGCGACACCGACCTTACCGACCTCTCCGCGTGCCTGCGCTGCATCGGAATCGTATCCGAGCTGCGTTGGCAGATCGAACGCGACGGAGAGACCGGTCTGTCCGTGCTCGAGCAGATAGCGGTATCGAGCGTTCGATTCCGCCGCGCTTGCGAAGCCCGCGTACTGCCGCATCGTCCAGAGCCGTCCGCGGTACATGGTCGGATAGATGCCGCGCGCGAACGGAAACTCGCCGGGCTCGCCGAGATCGAGCCTCGGCTCGCTTTGCGTGTCGTAGCGAGCGCTCAGCGGAATGCCCGAGCCGTTTTCGGTGCGAGCGTGATGGTGCGGTGCGTCCGCCATGACGCTTGCTTCAGCGAGGCGACGGGAAGGCCTCGCAGAAGTCTAGACGATGCGCTCAACGTTCGTTTTCGGGTGCGCCCTCGCGGTCGCGATGCTTTCTGCTTCGCTATCGGCTGCGGCGCAGAACTATCCGCCGCCGCCTCCCGGCATCGGGTCGCAGCAGCCTCCGCCGGGGCCGGGACCGAATGGCGGCCCGCAGATCGCGCCGCCGATCGGCGGCTTTCACCTCCGCGGCGTCGTGACGTACTCGGTGCCGTATTTCCTGACGCTCGACGCGGGCGGCAGCAGGGTTCCGGTGCAGCTCCACGTCGGCACCGTGATTCTTCCAACCGGCTTGACGCTCGTCGCCGGGATGCGCGTGGCGATCAACGGTTACTGGATACGCCGGCGCTGGGGACGCCCGTTCTTTCTCGCCGATCGGATCGTGCTGATCCGCTAGTCTCGTCTCTCTACTCGATCGTGAGAAGCGGCGAGTTCGACTCGACGGCCGAACCGGCTGCGGCATGCGTGGCGCTCACGGTGCCGCTTCGGTGCGCGCGAATCTCGTTCATCATCTTCATCGCCTCGACGACGGCGACGACCTCGCCGGCCACGACGCGATCGCCGCTGCTCTTGATCTCGACGACGACGCCGTGCATCGGCGAGCGGATCTCGTTTCCGGTCTCGGCCGTCGTCTGCGCCGCCGCACGCGGGACGCGCGGCGCGCGCGGAAGCGGGCTGGGCACGCGCACGCGATAACGTTTGTCGTTCACTTCGACGTCGATGAGGCTCGTGAGCGCAGCGGACGCCGATGCGCTCGAGGAGGCCGTACGCTCGCCGTCGCTGGGTTTTGCATCTGCCGCCCAGCGCGGCGCAAACTCTTCGAGTGTCGCGGTGCCGTACGTTGCATCGCGGACCGGCGCGTAATCGCAGAGCGCGCGGAGAATCGGCAGCGTCGTCGGGACGCCGCCGATCTCGTACTCGTCGAGTGCGCGCGCGAAGCGCGCGATGGCCTGCTCGCGTGTCGCAGCCCACACGACGAGCTTGGCGATGAGCGAGTCGTACTCGGCGACGATCGGAAAACCGGAGAAGGCGGCAGAGTCGATGCGAACGCCCGGTCCGGCAGGCTCGCGGTACGACGTGACCGTTCCCGGCGCCGGAGCGAAGTTCTGCGCGGGGTCTTCCGCGTTGATGCGCCCCTCGATCGCGACGCCGCGAAACGCAACCTTCTCCTGTCCGTAGCCGAGCCGCTCGCCCGCGGCGATGCGAATCTGTTCGCGGATGAGATCGATGCCGCAGATCATCTCCGTAACGGTGTGCTCGACTTGGATGCGCGTGTTCATCTCGAGAAAGTAGAATTCGTCGCCGGCAACGAGAAACTCGATCGTGCCCACGGAGTCGTAGCCGATCGCCTGTGCCGCTCGCACGCCGGCCGCTTCCAGTCCAGCGCGAACGCGGTCGCTCACCTGCGCGGGCGCCTCTTCCCAGACTTTCTGATGGCGGCGCTGCAGCGAGCAGTCGCGCTCGCCGCAGTGAAGAACCGTGCCGTGCTTGTCGGCCAGAATTTGCAGTTCGACGTGCTTAGGGTTGTGAAGGTAACGCTCGGCGTAGAGCGTCGGATTCTTGAAGTAGGCCTGCGCTTCGCGCGTCGCCGTTGAGAACGCCGCTTCGACGTCGTCGAGTGTCCACGCGACCTTGAGCCCCTTGCCGCCGCCGCCGCCTGAGGCTTTGAGCGCGAGCGGGAGCCCGTAGCGTGCGGCAGCCTCTTTCGCTGCCGCAGAGTCCGCAATCGCCTCCGTTCCGCCGGGAACGAACGGCACCTTCGCAACCTCCATCGCGCGGCGCGCGCGGATTTTGTCGCCCATCGCGTCGATGGCGCTAGGATGCGGTCCGATCCAGGTCAGGCTCGCATCGATGACGGCGCGCGCAAACGCCGCGTTCTCGGCGAGGAATCCATAGCCCGGATGGATTGCATCCGCGTTGCTTCGTTTTGCGACGTCCAAGAGGCGCTCGACGTTCAGATAACTCGCAGCGGGCGCGGCGGGGCCGAGCAGATAGGCTTCGTCGGCCATGCGCACGTGCTTCGCTCCGCGATCGGCCTCCGAGTAGACTGCGACGCAGTCGATGCCCATCTCTCGCGCGGTGCGCATGACGCGAATCGCGATCTCGCCGCGATTCGCGATGAGTATCTTGCGAATCACTCTTCGAGAATCTGTTGGCGAGCCGCGGTGCGCCACTTGGAGTGGTCCCTCGACTCGGGATGACGAGCGTGCGTCGGCGGCGCACCGAGGGCCACGGCGATTGCGTGCGCTTCCTCTGCGGTTGGCTGCGCGCCGATGAAAGAGAGCGTTTCCGGCTGGATCACTGCGGAGGAAGCATTCCCATCGCGTGAAAGCCGGCGTCGACAAAGTGGACGTCGGCGGTCACGGCGCGGGAGAGATCGGAGACGAGGTAGACGGCCGTCGCGCCGACGTCCTGCGCGCTGACGTTGCGACGAAGCGGGGCGATCTTCGGTACGACGTCGAGCATCTTCGTCGCGCCGCCGACCTGGCGCATGCTGGCGGTCTTGATGGGGCCTGCCGAGATGCCGTTCACGCGAATGCCGCGCTGTCCGAGATCGAAGGCGAGGTAGCGAATCTCCGCCTCGAGCGCAGCCTTCGCGATCCCCATGAGATTGTAGTTCGGCACGATGCTCGTCGCGCCGAGATACGTGAGCGCGACGACCGAAGCGCCGTCCGAAAGACGATCGCGTAGTGCGGAGACGAGCGCGATGAGCGAATACGCCGAGACGTCGAGCGAGAGAGCGAACCCGCTTCGCGACGTGTCGTAGACGCGACCGGCGAGGTCTTCTTTGTTTGCGTACGCGATGCAGTGCACGAGCGCATCGAGGGCACCGGCCCGCTCGACGCTCTGCGCGAGCGCTTTAAGCGATTCGTCGCTGGCAACGTCGCATTCGAACGTCGGAGCGTCGCCGAGCTCTGCAGCGAGACTCTCGACTTCATCTTTGACGCGATCGCCTTGGTACGTGAGCACGAGTTCCGCGCCGTGCTCGGCAAGTGCGCGCGCGATGCCGGTTGCAATCGACCAGCGGTTCGCGACGCCAGTGACGAGCACGCGCTTTCCTTGCAGGAGACTCATAACGCCGTCTGCAGGTACGTGAACCCTGCCTGCTGGCATGCGTCGATCGCCATGACGCCTGCGGGCACCGCCATCGCGCCCGGCACGAGTCCGGCGAGGAGGCGCGCGTGGACGCGATCGGAGTTTTCGTGCAGCGCGGTCCCGAGGTCGTCCGCGAGTCCGAGGAGCGCGTTGTTGCAGACGAAGAAGCTCGCGCCGCGCGAGACGAGTGCGGCGATCGCCGTATCGTTCGTCACGGGCACGTCCGCACGACGATGGAGAAATGGATTGCCCTTGCTCGAGAGATGCGAGAGCTCGTTCGTGTAGTAGGATGACATCCGGGGCAGGGCGCGCAGAATCATCGCGTTCCAAATCTCGTCGTCGAGTGCCATCGTCACCGCGGCAGGATGGTAGACGACGCCGACCTCGTGCGCGGTACCCGGCCCCTCGTTGAGGTCGAACTGGTAGGCGTACATCGTCGCCATCATCGCATCGAGCAGCGACCACGATGGCTTCGTCGACGCGCAGCATTGGCGATGGCGCGCGGGCTTGGCGAGGATCGCGCGAAAGCGCGCTTCGTCGAAATGAAAAGCGGTCGCCCCGGCGGCTCGCGCGGTCGCCACAGAGGCCTGCGCCCCCAGCGCGGCGCCGATTGCCCCCGCGCCCACTGCAAGCGCGTTCGCGCGTGTCATGATGAATTGTTCGGGCATCCAACCTCCTGTCCGGTATGCAGCATCTTTCCTAAGCATCCCTTAAGCGCCTTCGAGGAACTGAGCAAGCCTTCCAGGCGTTACCGGATCATGATTCGTACGATTGCGTTCTCCCTTGCGCTCCTCTGCGGAACCGCACTCGTGCCGCTCGCCACGAGCGCGCAGGCATATCCCCCGCCGCCATACGCGCGACCGAATTTGCAGCGATTTACCTTGCGAGGCACCGTCGCATACTTCCGCCCGTACTTTCTCGTTCTCGACACCGGCGGAAGACAGGTTCGCGTTCACCTGCACGTCGGAACCGTCATCTTGCCGACGGGCCTGACGCTCGTGCCCGGCATGGTCGTCGGAATCGACGGCTACTGGGGGTACGGGTACTACAGGCCGGGCGGCTTCGTCGCCAACCGGATCGTGCTCTTGCGCTAAAGCGGTCCCTCGACTCCGGCGACTTTGGCGCCTACGCTCGGGATGACGGGCAGATCTTTGCAGCGCACTCAGAGCGGAATGTTGCCGTGCTTGCGTTTCGGGCGCTCGACGCGCTTATTCGCAAGCATGCGCAACGCGTCCGCGACGACGGGTCGAGTCCGGCGTGCTTCGATGACGTCGTCGACGTAGCCGCGCTTTGCTGCGATGTACGGGTTCGCAAACCGCTGCGTGTACTCGGCGATGAGTGCCTCCGTCTTCGCTTGAGGGTCGTCGGATGCCGCGATCTCGCGGCGGAAGATCGTCTTCACCGCGCCCTCCGCGCCCATGACCGCGATTTCGGCCGTCGGCCACGCGAGGTTGACGTCGGCGCGAATGTGTTTGCTCGCCATGACGTCGTACGCGCCGCCGTAGGCTTTGCGCGTGATGACGGTGATTTTCGGCACGGTCGCCTCCGCAAACGCGTAGAGGAGCTTCGCGCCGTGGAGGATGATGCCGCCGTACTCTTGATCCGTTCCCGGTAGAAATCCCGGTACGTCGACAAACGTGAGGAGCGGGATGTTGAACGCGTCGCAGAAACGCACGAAGCGCGCCGCCTTGATCGACGAGTTGATGTCGAGCACGCCCGCGAGCACGTTGGGTTGGTTCGCGACGACGCCGACGCTCGTGCCGTCGATCCGCCCGAACCCGCAGACGATGTTCCGGGCGTACGCCGCATGGATCTCGAAGAAGTCGCCGTCGTCGAGCACCGCTTCGATCGCACCGCGGATGTCGTACGGCTTGTTCGGCGAATCCGGAACGAGCGCGTCGAGTTCGGGCGCTTCGCGCCGCGCGTCGTCGCCGCAGGCATAGCGCGGCGGATCGTCGAGGTTGTTCTGCGGCAGGTACGAGAGGAGCAGCCTCGTCTGCGCCATGAGATCGGCCTCATCCGAAGCGACGACGTGCGCAACGCCGCTGCGCGCCGCGTGCGTGTTTGCGCCGCCGAGCTCTTCGAAAGAGACGTCTTCACCCGTCACCGTTCTGATGATGTCGGGGCCCGTGATGAACATCTGCGAGATGCCCGCGGTCATGAGGATGAAGTCGGTGATCGCGGGTGAGTAGACCGCGCCGCCCGCGCAAGGGCCGGCGACGAGGCTGATCTGCGGAACGACGCCGCTCGCCTGGACGTTTCGCCAGAAAATCTCCGCGTATCCGCCCAGCGAGACCACGCCCTCTTGAATGCGGGCGCCTCCCGAATCGTTGATTCCGACGATCGGTGCGCCGGTTCGCACCGCGAGGTCCATCACCTTGCAGATTTTCTCTGCGAACGCTTCGCCCAGCGACCCGCCGAGCACGGTAAAGTCTTGCGAGAAGAGAAAGACCCGGCGGCCGTCGATCATCGCGTGTCCCGTGACGACTCCGTCGCCGAGAAACTCCTTGTCGGCGAGTCCGAACGCGCTGGAGCGATGCACGACGAAACGATCGAGTTCCGTGAAAGAACCCGCGTCGACGAGCATTTCGACGCGCTCGCGTGCGGTGCGTTTGCCGCGCTCGTGCTGGCGCTGGACCGCTGCGGCGCCCGCGGGCTGCGCGGCCTGCTCGCGTTTGCGCTCGAGTTCGCCGTAGCGCTCTGCATGTGGCTTCATAAGATGGAAGGCTATGCGCGCGGAGCGCAAGCCCCTGCTGCCTAAGCCGCGGAGGGCCTTATCAGGGCTTGCACGGTGGGCCGCCCAACTGGCGGTCCATGCGCAATGTGCTCTTCGCTTCGCTCGTTCTCGTTCTCGCCATCGGACTGGACGCGTGCCAGAGCGGTGGAAGAGCGTTCAACCCGCCAGGAGGCGGAAGCACGCAGACGCATCTCGTCATCGGCGACCCCGGCAGCGGCGCGCTCGTCACATTTCCGATCGCGGCGAACGGCAGCGTCTCTCCGACGTACGACATCGTCGGCGTTTCGACGGGACTAAGCGCGCCTTACGACATCTTCGTCGACAAGGCGCACGGCGCGATATGGGCCGCCAACTACGTTGGAACGATTACCAAGTACGCGATCGACGCCACTGGCGATACTTCACCTGCGCTGACGATCGGTCCAGGCGGCTCGACGACCCTCAAGGGGCCGACCGGCATCTACTTAGACTCGGCGGCTACCAGATGCCGAGCATCGCCTTCACGTCGTCGCTCGCCATCGTCGCAGGGTCCCACGGCGGCGAGAACGTGATATCGGCCTTCGCACTCTTGACGCCGGGTAGTGCGAGCACTTTGTCTTCGACGGATTTCTTGAAGAGCGGCCCGACGGGACACATCGGCGAGGTGAGCGTCATGACGACGGTGACGTTTTCTCCGCCCTCGCCTTCGACGATCACGTCGTAGACGAGACCGAGGTCGAGGATGCCGAGATTGAGCTCGGGGTCCTTGACGTCGACGAGGGCTTCGCGGACTTCTTGTGCGGTCGGCATATCCGTCGGCACTCTTGGAGCCGGAGGGTCCGGATTCCCCGTGTGAAAAGGAAGGGCATGCGCAGACCGCTTCTAGTGGGACTCCTCTGCTTGCTTGCGACGGCGTGCACGAGCGCCGCGGCGAGCGCTGCCGTTTCGGTGGCCGTGGGCGGATGGACCGGCACCTCGCCATCGGAGACCGGCGGCGCGGTGATGTTGAGCACATCGTCGTCCATCCCCGTGGTCCCGGTCGGCCTCCAGGCAACGCTGCTCGCTCCCTTGACCAGACAAGGCGGCTACGCGCTCACGGGGGAGATTCGAGGGCTGACGGGCGCGGGGTTCGGCGGAGCCTACGTCGGCATCGGCGCCGGCATCGGGAATCTCGCGATCGGCAGAACGACCGGGCCGGTCGTGACGATCTTCGGTGGGAAGAGCATCGCAAGGCACGTCTCCATCGAACTGCGCCTCTATCAGGGCTTGCAGACCGGCGGTACGACCGCCGGCTTTGCCGGGGTCCGATTCAGCTTATGAGCGCAACCTTTTATGAGCGCGCCATAGGTTTGGTACAATACTGACATGTCAATGTGGGAGCCGTTCACCGAACGCGCGAGGCGGAGCATCGTTCTCGCACAAGAAGAGGCCCAGCGTCTCGGCAACAACTACATCGGCACCGAACACGTTCTGCTCGGCATCATCTCCGAGGGCGAAAGCCTCGCAGCGAAAGTGCTCGAGTCGCTCGGCGTCAACTTGGCGAAGGTTCGCCAGGAGGTCGAGGCGATCGTCGGGCGCGGCGGCCAGACCGTGCAGCAAGAGATGGTCTTCACGCCGCGCGCGAAGCGCGTCATCGAGCTTGCGTTCGAAGAGGCGCGCCAGCTCAACCACAACTACATCGGGACGGAGCATCTGCTTCTGGGCTTGATTCGCGAAGGTGAAGGCGTCGCCGCGCGCGTGCTCACGAATCTCGGCGTCGATCCGGCGAAGGTGCGCGTGCAGACGACCTCGCTCATCGGTGCCGAAGGTCAGCCCGCCGCACCGAAGGGCAAGGGAAAGACGCCGACGCTCGATGCGTACGGGCGCGATCTCACGCAGCTCGCGCGCGACGGCAAACTCGACCCGGTCATCGGACGCAATCTCGAGATCGAGCGCGTGATCCAAATTCTCTCGCGGCGCACGAAGAACAATCCGGCGCTCATCGGCGAGCCCGGCGTCGGCAAGACCGCGATCGCCGAAGGTCTCGCGCAACGCGTCATCAAGGGTGAGATTCCCGAACCGTTGCGCGACCGGCGCGTCATCACGCTCGACCTCGCGGGCCTCGTTGCGGGAACGAAGTATCGCGGCGAGTTCGAGGAGCGCATGAAGCGCGTCATGGACGAGATCCGCAACGCGGCCGGCGAGATCATTCTCTTCATCGACGAACTCCACACCCTCGTCGGCGCGGGCGCGGCGGAAGGCGCAATCGACGCGAGCAACATCATCAAGCCCGCGCTCGCGCGCGGAGAGCTGCAGTGCATCGGCGCGACGACGCTCAACGAGTTTCGCAAGCACATCGAAAAGGACGCGGCGCTCGAGCGGCGCTTCCAGCCCGTGATGGTCGGAGAGCCGAGCGTCGAGGAGACGATCGAGATCCTCAAGGGTCTGCGCGACAGGTACGAGGCGCACCACAAAGTGCAGATCACCGACGAGGCGCTGGCCGCTGCGGCCCGCCTGGGCGACCGGTACATCACCGACCGTTTTCTCCCCGATAAAGCCGTCGATCTCATCGACGAGGCGAGTTCGCGCGTGCGCCTCCAAGCGACGCTTCCGCCGCCGGAGATTCGCGCTCTCGACGCGCAGTTGCGCAAGATCGTCGCCGAGAAAGAAGCGGTCGTCAACAATCAAGAGTTCGATCGCGCCGCGACGATTCGCGAACGCGAGGAGACGTTGCGGCTCGAGCGAGCGCGCGCCGATCAAGAGTGGAAGGAGAAGCGGGCCGGCCCGGATCGCGTTCTCAAAGTTACCGCCGACAACATTGCCGAGATCGTCGCGTCGTGGACGAAGATTCCGGTGAGCCGCCTCGCGCAAGCGGAGACGGAGAAGCTCCTGAACATGAAGGAGGAACTTCACACGCGCGTCGTCGGCCAGGAAGAAGCGATCGAGGTCGTGACGCGTGCGATTCGACGCTCGCGCGCCGGCCTGAAGAGTCCGAGCCGGCCGATCGGCTCGTTCATCTTCCTCGGTCCGACGGGCGTCGGAAAAACCGAGGTCGCGCGCAGCGTCGCGGCGTTCCTCTTCGACGACGAAGAGTCGATGGTTCGCATCGACATGTCGGAGTACATGGAGAAGTACGCAGTAAGCCGTCTCGTCGGCGCTCCGCCGGGATACGTCGGCTACGAAGAGGGCGGCCAGCTCACCGAGGCGGTTCGACGACGCCCGTACTCCGTCGTTCTGCTCGACGAGATCGAGAAAGCGCACCCGGACGTCTTCAACCTCCTGCTTCAAGTGCTCGACGACGGGCGGTTGACCGACTCGCAAGGGCGACACGTCGACTTCAAGAACGCCGTCATCATCATGACGTCGAACATCGGCGCGACGGGAATTCAGACGACCACCGACATCGGTTTCCGCCTGCAGAAGATGTCCGGCGAAGACGAGCAGCGCGCGTACGAACGCATGAAGAACAAGATTCTCGAAGAGGTCAAGACGACGTTCCGGCCCGAGTTCATCAATCGCGTCGACGAAATCGTCGTCTTTCATCAACTCACGCGCGAGCAGATCGAACAGATCGTCACCCTCGAGCTGGAGAAGGTCGTCCGCGAGGTCCGCTCGCAGGAGATGAACCTGCAGGTCACCGACGCGGCGAAGGCGCTCCTCGCGCGCAAAGGTTGGGACCCGCAGTTCGGCGCGCGGCCGTTGCGTCGCGCCATCCAGCGCAACGTCGAGGACGAGATTGCCGAGGAGATGCTGCGGGGAACGTTCACGAACGGCGACAGCATTCTCGGCGACGTCGATTCTGCAGACCCCGAGAAGCTGCACTTCACGAAGATTCCATCGGTGCAGGCGCCGCAGTCTCCGGAACCCGCGGTTACCTAGGGAACCTCACAGGCTTCGAGCGGGATCGTCTCGATGGTGCACGCGCTCGCGCTCGCCCTGAGCGTCTCGCCGAGTTCGCTTGCGCTCAATCCGGCCCAACAAGCCACGCTGAGCGTTAGCGGCGCCGTGCCGCCGCTCACCGCAACGCTCGATCGGCGTCTCGTCGCGGTCGCCGTCAATGCTGCCGGCACGCTCGTGACGGTCACTGCGACGCAGGCAACGGGCAGCGACGTTCTCCATCTCGCCGACGCCGCCGACGACACGGCCGACGTACCGATCCGCGTTGCCTTCAATGCGGGAACGATCGCGCCGCAAATCTCCCTTGTCGTTACCGGCTCTCCGCTTAGCCCCGATTGGCTCGCGGCGCAGATTCACGATGCCGTGACGAACGCGACGCAGGCTCTTGCGGGCGCGCAGGTGACGGTGGCCACGCCCACTCCGACCCCGCTCGCACCGGGAGCGACGGCTACCGTCAACGTGCCCGTGAACATCGCAGGCGACGGCCTCTACTTCGACGCGAGCGGCAGTACGAATGTCTCCGTCACGCACGAAGCGCTCGCGCCGCAGGTGCCCGAAATGCTCTTCTACGACGACGATCCGGAGGACGTCGACGGCAGCGGCATTCTCTACCGGGGATCCGTGAGCGTCGCGGCACCGGTGCGTCTGTACACGTACCACGAAGATCGAGGCTTGCCGCGTACGATCGCGGTCGTGCTCGAAGCGGCGCAGCCGTCACGGGTGCAGCTCATCGACGCGCCCGCCGGACCGAGCACGGACGTCATGTCCGTCGGACACGCCGTCGGCGTCGAGTACCTGACGCAGGAGCCCGCCGATGAGGGGACGATCGTCTCGCTGAGCGCTTCGACGCCGTACGTTCTTTCGGACACGCCGGCCGCCGACGGGCAGCTCGTGGCGGAGGCGCTCGACATGCGCGTGCTCTCCGGCGGACCCGTCAGCGTGACGCTGCTGAGCCTCTCGGGGAACGATCCGCTCCAGTGGCTCGACGAGCCGCCGCTCCCCGGCGACGGACATCACCGCAGGGGCGTCTTCGATCTCGGCGGCTTCGGAGACGAAGAGGAGACGTACGGCGTCGGAGGTCCTGGCGTGAGCGTCGTGTACGGCGGACGCCATCCGACGCCGCGCAACGTTCGGCCCGATTCGGAGGGCCGCGACTACGGCGATTACGGCGTCCTTCACCGGTTCGTCTTCACGCTGGAGAATCCAACCGATACCCAAGCGTACGCGTATCTCTACGAACGCCCATCGGGACAGCCCGTGCGCTCGAGCTTCCTCGTCGACGGATCGCTCCTGCAGGTCGGCTGCGCTCGCGAGCCGGTGCCGTATCTCGTTCAGGCGTACGTTCTCGCTCCGGATTCTCGCTATCAGGTCGTCGTCGTGACGATGACCGACGGCGGCTCGAGCTATCCGCTCGAGCTTGGGATTACGGCATCGCTTCCCGCAGTGAAGCCGCCGCCCATCGACGCGCCCGGAGGGTGCTTTCCGAAGAGCTAAGGACCTTTGAGAGAAATTTGAGGCTCTATGCGCTACTTTTGGCACAGAAGCTTGGCGCAAACGGCGGTATGCCAATTCTATGGAACGCACGACCGAGCCGAAGATCGTTTTGCTCGTCCGCCTTTTGAACGCCATCGACGAGGGGCGGCACAACTTCGAGTCCTTGAAGATCAGAGTGGCCGGAGGCTCCTCCAAGCTCCCGAGCACGCGAAGCCTGCGCAGGTACTTGGCGATCCTCGCAGCGGCCGAGTTTCCGTGGTATTTCGATCGGACGGCGAACACGTATCGCTTCGCGGAGGGCTATAGCCTCAAGCGTCTGCGGCTCTCCAAGAGCGAGCTCTTGGGCCTGGTGGCGCTGCGCTCCATCGCCCACTCCATCGGCGGAACCATCGGCGCTTCGCTGGGCGACGTAACGAAGAAGATTGCCGGCGCGAGCAACGGGCACGCCACGGGCAACGGGCACTCTCCGGTGACTTTCCGATTGCCGGAGGTACGGCTGGACGAACGAGGCGAGCACGCGTTCTCCCTACTCTCCGCGGCGCAGCGCGCCAAGCGCAGCGTGCGCTTCGGCTACGTCGATAACAACGGCAGCTGCAGCATCCGGACCGCCGATCCGCACGGATTCGTCGTCAGCTCCGGGCGCATCTACTGCGTCGCGTACGATCACGCGCGAAAGGACCGCCGCAGCTTCGCCGTCGACAGCGTCTCCGATCTCGAGACGCTCGCGGCGACCTTTGCCGCGCCCGCAGACTTCGACATCGAAACGTGGGCCGGGTCGTCGATCAGCGGCGTCATGCACGGCGGCGCGCCGTCGGACGTCCGCGTTCGGTTCTCCCCTCGCGTCGCAAAGGCGGCCCTGGCGGCGCGTGTCGTCGCCGAGCGCGACGTCGCCCGGGACGAGGATGGGTTCGTGGAGATCGCCTTTCACGTCGACGACGTCGACGAGATCGTGCGTTGGGTCCTCAGCTGGGGCGACCAGGCGGAGATTCTCGAGCCGGCGAGCGCCCGATCTCGGATCGGGTCGCTGCTGCGATCGATCGAAGAAAAATACGCGCAGCGCGTGTAACCGGAGGCTCCTAGAAGCAAGGCCCGCGAAAGACAAGCTTCCGCGGGCCTCGTCGTATTCGCTCACCGACGCTCGCCTGTCTGGCCCCCGGGTGGAAGACCCTACTGCGCTCTTCGGCGGTTCGGCCTCTCGGCCGCGACTGATACGCTCGTCGCACTTCGTATTATCGAAGTGTCTGCATGGTAGCAGGTCGTCGAAATACAAGCAATAGCTTGATGCGCGTACCCACAAGCTCTCCACAGAAATTTAAATTTATGCACCAGACATCCACTCACTCGGGGCATCCCTACGGCTCGCTGCGTATGTTTACGCTCGCCTTCGGGATGCCCGCTCGTTACGCTTCACTCGGGGTATCGCTACGGCTCGCTGCGCATGTTTACGCCTGCTTTCGGGATGCCCGCTCGCATGCAAAGGCGAAGCGAGGAAACGAATGATGAGCGATGATTCGACGGTCGTCGAGCTCGATGGCGAACATCTTACGCTGGAGCGAATCGAAGCGGCTGCCGACGGTGCGCGGGTACGCCTCGCTCCGCGCGCGCTCGAACGCGTCGCGCGAGCGCGCGCGTTCGTGGAAGAACGGCTGCGCGCCGGCACCGCGATCTACGGCGTGACCACCGGATTCGGGCGGCTCGCAAACGTTGCCGTCTCGCCGGACGATTCGCAGCGTCTGCAGGTCAATCTCGTGCGAAGTCACGCCGCCGGTACCGGACCTCCGCTGGAGCGTCGCGTCGTACGCGCCGCCGGCGTTCTCCGCGCAAACTCGCTGGCTGCCGGGCACTCCGGCATCCGTATGCAGACGCTGGATCTGATCGTCGAGCTTCTCAACGCAGGCGTCACCCCGTACGTTCCCTCTCAGGGATCCGTCGGCGCAAGCGGCGACCTTGCGCCCCTCGCACATATGACGCTTACGCTCATCGGCGAAGGCGAGGCGTGGTACGAGGGCGAGCGTCTTGCGAGCGCCTCCGCGCTGCAGCGTGCGGGCCTTTCGCCGGTGACGCTCGCTGCCAAAGAGGGCTTGGCGCTCGTGAACGGCACGCAGATCATGACGGCAATCGCCGCGCTTGGAGTCTTGCGGGCAGAGCGGCTTGCGGCGGCGGCCGACCTCATCGGCGCGCTCTCGCTCGAAGCGTTCCTGGGCACCGATCGCGTATTCGACCGCCGCATCAACGACCTGCGCCCGCATCCCGGGCAGGCCCTGGTTGCTGCCGGCTTACGCCGACTGCTTGCGGGATCCCAGATCATGCAGTCGCACCGCGAATGCGGCCGCGTTCAGGATCCGTACTCGTACCGCTGCATCCCGGTCGTGCACGGTGCGGTACGCGACGCGGTGGCGTACGTGCGCGCTGCCGTACAGACGGAGGCGAACTCCGTGACCGACAACCCGCTCGTCTTTCCCGACGACGGCGAGTTTCTCTCCGGCGGCAACTTCCACGGCGAACCCGTCGCGCTCGCGCTCGACTTCCTCAAGATGGCCGTCTGCGAGCTCGCCTCGATATCGGAGCGTCGGCTCTATCTGCTCCTCAACGGCGAGGAGCGAGGACTGCCGCTCTTTCTCACCGGGCGCTCCGGCGTGCAGTCGGGGCTCATGCTCGTTCAGTACACCGCCGCAGCGCTCGTAAACGAGAACAAGGGCCTTGCGTGGCCGTTCAGCGTCGATTCGATCCCGACGTCG
The DNA here is from genome assembly GCA_050733755.1 of Candidatus Tyrphobacter sp. Taxonomy (GTDB): domain Bacteria; phylum Vulcanimicrobiota; class Vulcanimicrobiia; order Vulcanimicrobiales; family Vulcanimicrobiaceae; genus Tyrphobacter. The sequence goes on from JBOHTS010000064.1 coordinate 15,935, forward strand.
GCGGGTCAAGAGGATCACGTGAGCATGGGCATGACGAGCGCGAACGCGCTCGGGCGCGTTCTCGATAACGTCGAGGGCGCGCTCGCGTGCGAGCTGCTCGGCGCGCTCGCCGCAACGGACTTTCGCCGGCCGCTGTGCAGCGGCGCCGGAACGCAGGCTGCATACGATCGCGCCCGGGAGCGTATCGCTGCGTGGACCGAGGATCGTTCGCCCGCCCCCGACATCGAGGCGGCGCGTTCGCTCATCGCGTCGGGTGCGCTCGTCGAAGCCGCGCGCGGCGCTTCGGGGGGCCCGTAGCCGAAAGCGAGAAGGACCGCCCGATGATCGCGACGAGGAACGTGCGCGCCCCCAGGGGCGACGAGATAACGTGCCGCGCTTGGCCGCAAGAGGCGGCCATGCGCATGCTTATGAACAACCTCGATCCCGAGGTTGGAGAGCGTCCGCAAGACCTCGTCGTCTACGGCGGAAACGGCCGTGCGGCGCGGTCGTGGGAAGCCTTCGACGCGATCGTTCGCACGCTGCGGCGTCTCGGGAACGACGAGACGCTGCTCGTGCAGAGCGGGAAGCCCGTCGCCGTCTTCAAGACGCACGATCGCGCGCCGCGCGTCCTCATCGCGAACGCGAACCTCGTGCCGAAGTGGGCCGACTATGCGATCTTTCGCGAGCTCGAGGCGCAGGGGCTGACGATGTTCGGCCAGATGACCGCCGGTTCGTGGATCTACATCGGCACGCAAGGCATCGTGCAAGGAACCTATGAGACCTTCGCAGAGCTCTCGCGGCAGCATTTCGGCGGAACGCTGCGCGGCAGGGTCTGCTTGAGCGCGGGCGTCGGCGGCATGGGCGGCGCGCAGCCGCTCGCGATCGCGATGAACGAGGGCGTCGCGCTCCTCGTCGACGTCGACCGGCGACGGCTGGAGCGCAGGCGAGAGCTTCGCTATCTCGACGTCGTCGCTGCGTCGCGCGAGGAGGCGTTGCGCGAGGTCGAGGCCGCGAAGCGTGCGGGCATTGCGCTCTCCGTCGGCTACGAAGGAAATGCCGCAGACGAGTTCGCGGCACTCTTCGACGCGGGGTTTCGGCCGGACGCCGTGACCGATCAGACGTCGGCGCACGACATGCTCGACGGCTACGTTCCCGCCGGGCTCTCGCTCGAAGAGGCGGCGGCGCTTCGTTCGCGCTCGCCCGAAGAGTACGAACGCCGGGGCCTCGAGAGCGTCGCAAGACACGTGGAGGCGATGGTCCGCTTCAAGGACGCGGGTGCGATCGTCTTCGACTACGGCAACAACATTCGCGCGCAGGCGCAGCGCGGCGGCTTCGCGCGCGCCTTTGAGTTTCCGGGATTCGTGCCGGCCTTCATTCGGCCGCTCTTCTGCCGCGGCGCGGGCCCGTTCCGCTTCGCCGCGCTCTCCGGCGATCCGGCCGACATCGCCATCCTCGACGACGAGCTTCTTCGCCTCTTCCCGCACGACGCGTCGCTGCAGCGGTGGATCGCGCTCGCACGCGAACGCGTTGCGTTTCAGGGACTTCCCGCTCGAATCTGCTGGCTCGGCTACGGCGATCGGGCGAAGGCTGGGCTCGCGTTCAATCGCTTGGTGCGCAGCGGCGCGGTGAAAGCGCCGATCGTCATCGGCCGCGACCATCTCGACACCGGCAGCGTTGCCTCGCCGTATCGCGAGACCGAAGGGATGAAGGATGGCAGCGACGCGATTGCGGACTGGCCGATTCTCAACGCGCTGCTGAACACTGCGGCCGGCGCGCACTGGGTGAGCTTCCATCACGGCGGCGGCGTCGGCATCGGCTACAGCCTGCACGCCGGAATGGTCGTCGTCGCCGACGGCTCCGACGACGCGCACTCGCGCTTGGAATGCGTGCTGACGACCGACCCGGGCCTGGGCGTCGTGCGCCACGCGGACGCCGGCTACGAACTCGCCGCGCAGACTGCGGACGAATCGGGCATCGACTGGCGGCTCTAACGCTCCTCGTCCGCGCACGCGAGATCGTGACCTGCACGGGCACGGCCGCGCAGAACGGCGTCACGTTCGACGATCTCGGTCTCCTTCGCGATGCCGCCATGCTCGTGCGCGGCGGCACGGTCGCGGCGCTGGGAAGAGAGCGGGACGTTATCGCGCAGGCTCCCGAGGACGCCGTCGAGATCGCCGTGCGGGATTGTGCGGTCGTTCCCGGCTTCGTCGACGCGCACGCGCATCCGCTGTTTGCTGGGGATCGCGAACCGGACTTCTCCGCGAGAACGCGCGGCGCGCAGGCAGGGCAAGGCATGCTCTATACGGTCGAGCGTACGCGCGAGGCGCTGCGCGATCCGGCCGGCTTTTACGAGCGCACGGTGCGCCCTCGTCTGCAGGCGATGTTCGCGCACGGGACGACGACGCTCGAGACGAAGACGGGATACGCGCTGACGAAGGAGGGAGAGTTTGCGCTCCTCGATCTCATCGCCGCGCATAAGGACGATGCGGGCGTACCGCGGCTCGTTGCGACGTTTTTGGGCGCGCACGCGCTTGCGCCCGAGTTCGATTCCTACAGCGCGTACGTCGACTACCTCGTGCGCGAATGCATTCCCGGCGTACGCGAGCATGGCGCCGAGTATGCGGACGTCTTTTGCGAGCCGGGATTCTTCTCGGTGGACGACTCGCGGCGATATCTACGCGCCGCGGCGCACCATGGCTTGCGTCTACGCGCGCACTGCGACGAGATGGAAAATGGCGGGGCCGTCGCTATGGCGGCGGACGTGGGCGTCGACTCGTTCGACCATTGCAACGATATCGACGAGGCCGGCGTTATCGCGATCGTAAAGAGCGGCGGCGTCCTGGTTGCGTGTCCGGCGACCATCGAGTTTCTCGGCCTAAAGGAGCGCGCGCCGGTACGCGACGTGCTCGCGCGCGGCGGCACGGTAGCGCTTGCGAGCGACTTCAACCCGGGAACCTCGCCGTGCTTCAATCTGCAGACGGTCGCGTACTACGGTCGCAAGAGTTTCGGGCTCTCCGCGGCCGAGGCGCTGTACGGCGTAACCGTCGCAGCGAACGCGTCGCTGCGCGCCGATGCCGGCCGCTTACGCGAGGGAGGGCCCGCGGATTTCGTTGCATTGCAGATCGACGATCTTCGCGAGTTCGGCTGGCAGTTTGGCGGGAATCTTGCAAAAAGCGTCTGCAAGGCCGGCCGCCCGGTCCCTCGACTTCGGCCATCTTCGATGGCCTACGCTCGTGATGACAAGAGCGGATGAGTGAGATTGTTCGGTGCGCGAGGGCGCTGACGGCGCGGGGGCCTCGAGAAGACTTCGCGTTCGTCGTCGGCGACGACGGCCGGATCGCCGACGCGGGAGACTTTGCCGAGGTCCGCGCGCGTAACGAAGCGCTGCCGACGCGCGCGTTTCCGGCGGATCGCGTTATCGTCCCTGGTTTCGTGAACGGGCATAGCCACGCGTATCAGATTCTTCTGCGAGGCTGGGGCGACGACCGCACGTTCCAACGCTGGCGCAGCGACGCGCTCTATTCCGTTGTGCCGCGGCTTGAGCCCGATGACGTCTACTGGACGTTCGCCGCGGCGTTCGGCGAGATGCTCGGCGCCGGCATCACGAGCGTCGTCGAGTTCTTCTATCTCAACGGGTCGGGAAACGCGCACGCCCAGGCCGCGATTCACGCGGCGGAAGATACGGGCATTCGCTTGATTTTGGCCCGGACGTGGATGGACGCTCCCGGCGCACCGGCCGCATTTCGCGAGAGCGCTGCCGATGCAGCCGAGCGCACGCGCTCGCTGCGCGCGGCGAATCCAGGCGTCGCGATCTGCGTCGCGCCGCACTCGCTGCACGGCGCATCGCAGGAGATGCTCGAAGGCGCGGCCGCCTTCGCAAAAGACGCGGGCTGCGACCTCCACATTCACGTCGCCGAGACCGAGTCCGAAGTCGATCTCGCGCGCGAACGCTTTCAAACGACGCCGGTCGTCGCGCTCGATCGCCTCGGTATCCTCTCCGAATGCACCGTCGCCGTTCATGCCATTCACGTTACGCAAGAGGAGAAGAATCTGCTCGGGCAGCGCCGCGTTCGCGTCGTGCGCTGCCCGACGACGAATCTCTATCTCGGCGACGGTCTAGGCGAGATCGACGGTTTCCGCGAGCGGGGCATCAGCGTCGGACTCGGCACGGACGCAAACGTGAAGCCGTCGATTCTGGATGAGATGCGCGCCGCATCGTACGAGCAGAAAGCGCTCCGTCACGACGGAAGTGCCCTTGGTGCGGCGGCCGCCTTTGGCCTGGGCACGTACGAGGGCGCTCGCGCCGCCGGGATCGAGGCAGGCGATCTCGCCGCCGGGATGCCGGCCGACTTCTGCGTCCTCGACGGCGCGGCGATCGATCCATGGAGTCCGCTGGTGAACTGGGCGGTCTATCGCTGCGAGCCCGGCCAGGTTCAGGCGACGTTCGTCGGCGGGAGGCGCGTCTACACGGGCGAGCCGTCGCCGCTCAGGGCCCAAGCCCGTGCGCGGGCGGCGGGCATCTGCGCCCGCTTGCTCTAAGAGCGCGTAGTTCGCCTTCTCGTGCGTGTAAGCACTTGCAATTGCCGTCGGCCGCATGATATGGTTGGCCGCGAATGCGCACGCAAGCCGCCGTTGCCCTCCTGATAGCCGGTGCCCTCATGGGCATCGCTCGGGCGCCCTCCGCGGTATCCGGCAACGTGGTCATCGAGCGGATGGAGGCGGCGAATCCGGCGCTCATCACGTATCGGGCGCGCGTCCACGTGAACGTGCACATGCTGAACTTCCCGTACCTCAATCCCCAACTCGACGGAACCTCGTACTTCAAACGTCCGGCGCGCTATGAGATCGTCTTCGACAGCGTCCCGTTCTATATGAAGAACTTCTCGCATCTCTTCGCCGACATGGGCGAGCCGGCAGCGTGGGAGCGCGACGACAACGTCACGCTCGTCGGAACGCGGGTTGAGAGTGGGCGGGCGATGCTCGTCCTGCGCATGACGAAGAAGATCCATAGCGACATCCTTGCGTACACCGACGCGTTCGTCGACGCGCGAACGTACCGCCTCGTCCGCATGGAATGGCACTACACGAGCGGCGGAACGATCGCGATAACGCGGTCGTATCGCGACGAGCACGGCTTCATGCTTCCCGCGCAGGAGCACGCATCGATCGACATTCCTCACGTTCGCGCGGTAGGCGATGCCGTCTACGACGCCTACCAAGTGAACGTCGTCGTCGACAACACGGTCTTCAGCCGATGATCGCGACGACGAGAGTCGCCTCCGCCGACCAGACCCACGAACGCGTGCTTTGCGCGGCGCGCGAGGTCATCGGGCGCAAAGGGCGGCGTGGTGCCACGACGCGCGAGATCGCCGATGTGGCAGGCGTGAACGAGGCGACGCTCTTCCGCCACTTCGGCAGCAAGAATGCCCTCGTCGTCGCGGTGGCGCAGCGATTCTGCGGCGCGGTTGCGCTCCGGGACCTCGTCGCGCAGCTCGGCGGGCCGGTCGAGGCCGATCTCCTTGCGATCGGTCGCGTCATGTTCGAGCAGATGGAGTCGCAGAAGGACATGATCCGCTGGTCGCTCGTCGAGGCCGAGTACGAGAAGGACCTCTTCTCGTCCACGGCCTGGCGCCCGCAGCTCGCGTTCCACGAGATCGTGGTCGGCGTCATGGAGCGCTACGTCGCGGCGGGCGTCCTGCGGGGCGACTCTCGACGGCTTGCAACGCTCTTCATGGGAATCGTGTTCATGCACGTCATGGCTCGCGAAAAGTTTCCGGAGAGCGATCGCTACGCCGACCCCGAGCAGGCGCTGCGCGCGTACGTCGACGTCTTTCTCAACGGAACGAAGAGGGGGCGGAAGGTTTCGTGAGCGCGCAGACGCAGGAACGGCAGGAGCAGTCGTCCGACGGCAGAGGTCCGGAGGGCGACGATCGAGAGAGGGGGCCACGCAAGCGCTGGTTCGTTATCGCGGCGGTCGTCGCCGCCCTCGCCCTCATCATCATCTTCGGCGTCCCGTGGCTGCGGTACTCGCTCTCGCACGAGGGCACCGACGACGCCTACGTCTCCGCCGACATCGTGCAGGTGACGAGCAAGATCGCCGAGCGGATCGACGACATTCCGGTGGCAACGAACCAGTACGTGCGGCGAGGACAGCTTCTCGTCGTTCTGGACGATCGCGACGAGATGGCGAAGCTGGCGCAGGCGAGGGCGCAGTACGACCTCGCCCTCGCGGAGCAACGCACGAACGTTCAGCAAGGGCAAGGCGGCGTCTCGCAAGCCTCGGCCGGCGTCGCGCAGGCGCAGGCGCAGGTCGGCGTCGCAGCGGCAAACCTGCCGGCCGCTCAGGAGAACTACGACAAGGCGCTCGCCGACCTCGCGCGCACGCAGTCGCTCGTTTCGACCGGCGACGTCCCCGCCGAGCAACTCGATAGCGCGCGCGCGACCGCAGCTGCCGCGCAGGCGCAGTTGAACTCGACGCAGCGGCAGATTGGAGCCGCGAACGCGGCGGTCGACGCCGCACGCGGCGGCGTCACGACCGCACGGGGACGGCTCGCGCAAGCCGCAGATGCAAGTCAGGTGGAGTCGGCGCGAGCGCAGCTCGAGCTCGCGATGACGAATCTGCACTCGACGCACATCTACGCGCCGATCGACGGATATGTCGGCGAGAAGAGCGCGGAGATCGGACAGACGGTGGCAGCCGGACAGAAGATCATGACGCTCGTTCCCGCAAAAGGCATCTACATCACCGCGAACTACAAGGAGACGCAGATCGGAAAGATGCGCGTCGGACAGCCCGTCGACATTCACGTCGACGCCTACCCCGGCGTCACGTTCCACGGCCGCGTCGTCTCCTTCAATCCGGCCTCGGAGAACACGTACGCGCTCGTTCCGTCGCAGAGCTCGACGGGAAACTTCGTGAAGGTGACGCAGCGCGTTCCGGTTCGCATCTCGATCGACGACGCACGCGCCGACATGCCGCTGCGTCCCGGCATGAGCGTCGAGACGTACGTCAAGGTGAAATAGCGTCGTCGTGCAGGCGCTCGTTCTCGCCGCAGCGTTGACGCTTCCCGCGCGCGCGGTCATCCCGACGCCGCCGCCGACTCCCGTGCTTCCCGTGACGCCCTCGATCGCGCCGGGGTATCGCGCGCCGAGCATCCCGTCCGCTCCGCCGCACGTCGTCGGCGTGACCGCGCAGCCGTTCGTCGGCATCGCGCTGCGCGATGCGATCGCGATGGCGCTGCTCAAGAATCCGAACCTCGCGATCGCGAACGGCAAGCTGCGTATCGCGGCATACGGCATCGAAGCCGCGCGCGGCGCGTTCGACGTACGCTTCCAGATCGAGCCCGAAGCGACGCGCTCGATCTCCGCTCCGCAGAACCCGTTCTTTGCGGGGCCCGGATACGGGCCCATCTCCAACGATACGGACTCGGTGACCGGCGGGGTCTCGGGGACGCTGCCGAACGGTCAGACATACAGCATCGATCTTTCACAGACGAGAACGTCGAACAACGAGATCGTCAACCTCTTGAACCCGACGTATCTTTCCGCGCTTTCGTTCGTGCTCACGCAGCCGCTCCTGCGCAACGCCGGCATGAACGCTTCGAAGCGGCAGCTCGAACTCTCCGTCATCAACGCGCACCAGACGCGCGAACAGGTGCTCGCGTCCGTCGCTAACGCGATCGCGCAGGTCGAAGATTCGTACTGGGACCTCGTGGCGGCCTGGCGCAACGTCGCACTCCAGGAGGAGACGCTCCGCGAGGCGATCGCGCAACAGCGAAGCAACATCCGTCTCGCGAAGCACGGCGCCGGGGCACCCGTCGACGCCGTCGAGTCGGGAGCGCAGGTCGACGAAGACGAGTTCAACGTCTCCTCCGCCGTGCAGAACGTCGCGACGGTACAGAACGCCTTAAAGAGCGAGATTGCCGCCGGCCCCGCCGACCCCGTCTGGACCGCGAATCTCGTGCCGACGACGGCCGTCCTGAACGCGCCGCGACCGCCGGCGCTCGCGGCGCTCGTCCAGCGCGCGATGACGACGCGCCCCGAGATCGAGCAGAACCTCGACGCCGAGTTGCAAGCCGACGTGAACCTCGCGTACGCGCGCAATCAACTCCGTCCGCAGCTCGATCTGAAGCTTGGGTACACGACGAACGGCTATGCGGGTACGCTCGTGCCGCTGGGCCCGGGCAATCCGCTCTATGCGTTCGTCTGTCCGACGGCGCCGTGCACGTTTACCGTGCCGCCGGTGCTCGTCGGCGGCTTCGGGCAGTCGTACAGTACGCTCGAACAGCAGCGCTATCCGTATTGGAGCGCGGGCATCGTCTACTCGTTTCCCTTTGGAAACCACACGGCGCGCGCACAGTTCGCGCAGGCGCAGGAGGAGGAGCGCAACGCTCGTCTCGCGCTTACGGCGACGGAGGTGAACGTCGCCGTCGAAGCGCGCAACGCCATCCAGACCTATGCTGCCGCACTCGCACGCTTGCACGCCGCAACGGCCGCGCGCAAGGCGAGCGCCGTGGTCTACGCGAGCGAACTGCGAAAGTTTCGCAACGGGACCTCGACGACGTTCCTCGTTCTCCAGCGCCAAATCGAGCTCGCCGCCCGCCGCGGCTTGGAACTGCAGGCCCAGACCGACGTGAACAAAGCGGTCGTCGAGCTCCAGCGCGTCGCCGGCGACATCCTCAGCGCGAACGGCGTGAACGTCACGGCGATCGGTTCTCAAGCGCTCCCGTAGCGGTCAACGATTTCGCCGGTCGACAGGCTCCTACTTCGCTCCGACCAAACTCGTAAGAGCGCCGTGCATGAGTTCGGGAACGTAGTAGTCCACGTCGAGGTCATCCCAATGCAAGAGGTTCTCGCCCACGATCGTGACGCGACGAATCTGCGCCACGCTTGCGCCACGAAGGGCGTGAAGGAGCTTCACCGGAATATCGAGGCGCACGCCCGATTGAAACGCAATGTCGATTGCGCCGTTCCGATAGAGCGCGTCGACCGCGCGCGCAATCCCACGACTCTCTTCCGCCTTGCCTGCTGCGATTGCGGCGTCGATCTCCGCAGCCGTCACATTTACACGAGCCTTAGTTTCAAGCGTGAGCTTTCTCCCATAGGGCGATCAAATCGTCAAAATACTCGGCGGCTACCTGGAGGGCTTTGACGAGTTCGGCTCTCGTCACGCCATGAGCCGATTCTCGGAGCTCCGCATTTCCGTGCGCAGAAGCGTGATGACGACCTTTTGCGCTTTTGGTTCGCGTAGGAATGAATATGCGGCGGGCGCGGGGCCTGCGTTCGCTACGGTCAGGATGACACGGGGAGTGCGTTCGCTACCACGAAGCGGCGCAGTGCTCCAGCCATACGGCGTCTCCCGCCGTTGGCTGGTGGTGAAGCGCCGCATCGCCCGCAAGGGCGATCAGGAGTCATCGCTTTCCACTCCGGCTTGGCCTTCGACGTACTG
>JBOHTS010000065.1:0-67620 GCA_050733755.1 Candidatus Tyrphobacter sp.
GCCCAGAAGCATCCGCCGAGTTCCGTTAGACGGCCGTTAGGATTGAGGCACTCACGGCCGCCAAATGCACGCGAAACCCGTACAAGATAAGGAGATTTCTGGTAGCGCCAACGGGAATCGAACCCGTCTTCCCGCCTTGAAAGGGCGATGTCCTAACCGATAGACGATGGCGCCGCGGACGGAGGCTTGGCGACCGAGGGACGGTCGGCCTTCTAATCGTACTCTACGACGCGGATGGAGATTGCCGCTATCCGGCTCGGACCCCTCGCCGACGTGCGCGTGGATCGCAGGTGTAGTCTCTTGAAAGCCGCTTTAGAACCACGACGCTGAACGCGTACGCACTGCGCGACGGTGTCGTCGTCGCGCACGTCTGCCACGACACCGAGAGCTCGCGTGCATCTCGTTAACGCTCTCGGTGCTCTCGCGATCATCCTCCTCCTAGGAATGGTGCTGATGCGTACGGCGATCCTTCGCCGGCGCGGCGTCGCTGCGGCGAAGTTCGGACGGACGAACAAGAGCGATTTCTTGATCCCGCCGTTCGTGCTCTTCTACGTCTACTTGATTTTTGCGGCAGCGTTCCACTGGCCGACGGTCGTACGCGGCACGCTCTTCACGTCGCCCGCTGCAGCCTGGCTGGGGATCGCGCTCTGCGCGGTCGCGCTCGCCTTCATGTTCCGGGCGCTCGTTTCGTTCGGCACGAGCTTTCGAATCGGCATCGACGCACAGAAGCCGGACGCGCTCGTGACGACCGGCGCCTTCGGGCGCACGCGTAATCCTATTTACGTTGCGTTCGCGCTCATGCTCGTCGGCCAGTTTCTGATCTTGCCGAACTGGATACTCGCCGTCTATCTCGTCGCCGGGTTCGCGCTCTTCCACCGCCAGGTCTTGCGAGAGGAAGCCTTCCTCGCCGCCCACTATGGGGATGCGTACCGGGCGTACCGCGCGCGCGTCCCACGATATCTGTAGCATCGAGCGCAAAAAGAGGGCGTTCCCGGCGCGGCCGTGGTATAACGAATAACGATGGCAACGCAAGAAGGACGCATTCTGCTCGCCAATCCGCGTGGATTCTGCGCCGGGGTCGATCGTGCGATTCAGATCATCGAAGATCTTCTCGACGTCCACACGGGCACGCTGTACGTTCGCAAAGAGATCGTCCATAATCGCGACGTCGTCGATCGTCTTCGCGGGCGAGGGGTCGTCTTCGTCGAGGAGTTGGACGAGGTGCCGAACGACTCACTGGCGGTGTTCAGCGCGCACGGCGTCGCACCGGACGTTCGCAAGCAAGCGCAGGATCGTAACCTCCTTGTCGTCGATGCGACGTGCCCTCTCGTCACGAAGGTTCACACCGAGGCCCTGCGCTTCGCGCACGACGGATACTTCGTGCTTCTCATCGGACACGCCGGCCACGACGAGGTTACCGGAACGCTCGGCCAAATCCCGGGCTCCATCGCGCTCGTCGAGAGCGAAGAGGACGCCGCGAACGTCTGCGTTCCCGATCCGCAACGCGTCGCCGTCGTGACGCAAACGACGCTCAGCCTCGACGACACCCGCGCAGTTCTCCTGGCGCTGAAAAGCCGCTTTCCGGCGATTAAGGAGCCGCCGAGCAGCGACATCTGTTATGCGACGCAGAATCGCCAGAACGCCGTCAAGGAACTTGCGCAGCAATGCGACGTCGTGCTCGTCGTCGGCTCGCAAAACAGTTCCAACGCGCAGCGCCTGCGCGACTCCTCCGTCGAAACCGGAGCCCCTGCGTACCTCATCGACGGCCCCGCCGACATCCAGGAGTCGTGGCTCGCCGGAAAGCGCACGATCGGCGTTACGTCGGGTGCGTCGACGCCGGAGCATCTCGTTGCGCGCGTCGTCGATCGCGTTCGCGAGATCGCCGGCGATCTTCCCGTCGAAGAGATCGGCAAGCGCGAACCCGCGATCGTGTTCGCGCCGCCGCGCGAGCTCGCCGGAATCCTGTCCCCCGGAGAATAGCAATGAAACTCGTCGATGCAATCGACGCCGAAAAACTCGAAAGAGGAACGCTCCTCGCCGAATCTGGTGAGTTTGCGCTCTACGACATCCACAACGACACGTACGCGCTCGTCCACCGGCATCAAGGCGTCGAGTGGCAGGCTCTGACGATCTCGGGCGACGGGCTCTTTCGCGTTGCCGAACTCGTCGCGAGAGCGACGCGATCGCTCTATCGCGACGTCGCGTCAGACCTCTCACGCAAGCTCAAGGCTTAGAATCCGCTCACCGCTTGCGGGCGCCCTCGCTAGCGGCGAATAGTCAGCTCGTCGATAACGCGCCGCACGCCGCTCACGCTTTGCGCGGTGTTCACGACGAGTCGCGCGACCGCGGGATTGCGCACGTCGCCGCGAAGCACGACGACGCCGCTGCGGGCGGTAACGTTGACATCGAAGACGTTTCTCCCAACCTCCGAAAGGATCGCCGCCGTGACGCGCACCTCGAGCGCAGCATCTCTCCCCCGTTCGGTGATTCCCCGCAGGCGCGGATTGATGCCGATCCTATCGCGCACGTACCGAACGCCGGCGACCGACGCCGCCGCGTTCCGATAGGCAGTGCGCTCGCCGTAACTGCGCGCGATACCCGAGAGCGTCACGACCCCATGATTGACTTGGACGCGGACGTTCGAAGCCGAATCGGGGTCGACGCCGACGAGCTTCGCGCGGACGGCCGCGTAGAGATACGCGTCGTCGACGACGCGTCCCGCACGCTGTCCGATCGTGCTCGCAGTAACGCTCGCCGGCAGCAGGGCCGCGACGAACGCATAGATCATGAACCGCTTCATACTCTATCAGTTACCCGCGCTACGAGTATCCCCATCCTTGCCCGGCGCAGGCGGCAAGCGGCTGCACGATTCATCCAGGACGTCTGCCGTCCACGGGTCGTGCGACACCCATTGCCCTCCCGTCTCCTGCGTACGGATCATCTCGAATGCGTCGTTTCCGAATGCAATAAGCGAAATGCGCGCCGGCTCGAGACTGTCGAACATCGAGTCGCCTGGATCGGGCGGATAGATGGCGCCCGCGAACGTCCACGTCTGCGACGTCCACGATCCCGCGTACCCGATGAACTGCGCGAGATCCGGAAGTTGTCGTTCGTGGAGCGTCCAGCGCCGCACGCCTGAATCGTAATCGAACTCACCACGCAGCTCGGAACGTACGCCCGACACGACTCCGAGATCGACGGTGAAGTCTATGACGTTTGGGCGTGCGCTGAAGACCGCAAGCCCCGGCGCATTGCCGTCGTTCGACGTACACTGCCAAGAACCGGCCATGTTCTGCGGGCTGAGCTCACCGGCGCTTGCCACTCCGCCGGAAGGGCCGACCAGAACGATCACCGCGATCGCCGCCATGATGCGCGCGACGCCTCTGGGCCTGGTAGGATTCGAACCTACGCGCAACCAGTTATGAGCCGGCCGCTCTACCGCTGAGCTACAGGCCCCAGCCATGCCGTCTCGTTGCTAGGGAAGGGCTCCCGCTCCTCCGAACGGAGGGAAGCCCAAGGCGAGGAGTGCCTTTTCATGGGCTCAATTTTGCCGTCCGGAGGAGCATCGTTCTTGCAATGAAGGAACTGCGTTTCATCGTCTCCATTCTCGCTGCAGCCGCCGTTCTTGCGGCCTGCAAGAGCACCGGCACCGCCTTTAACCCTCCCGGCGGAAGCAGCATCATCTTCGGCCACGGGATTCTCGTAAGCGACGTCGTCAACAACCAAATACTAACGTTTCCTCTCGATGCCAATGGCGCCTCCGCGATGCCTTCTGCGACGCTTAGCGGCGCTGCGACCAGCCTCGATCAGCCCGAAGGCATCTTCGTCGATCGTCATGACGGCACGATCTGGGTCGGCAACTACACGAGCGGCACGAGCGGAACGATAACCGAGTATGCGTTTGACGCGCGCGGAAATGCCGCGCCCATGAAAACGATCGGCGGCCCGGCCACGACGATTGCTGGGCCCGGCGGAATCTACGTCGATTCGAGCGGTACGCTCTACGTCGCGGATTTCCAAACGGGCGACATCGACGTCTTCGCCGCCGGCGCGAGCGGAAACGTCGCGCCGACCAGGCAGATTACGGGTTTGGGCGTCTTGAGCGGCCTCTGGCTCGACGCCTCCGGCAATATCTGGGTCGGGAGCCCGGGTCAATCGGCCATCTTAGAGTTCGCCAACAACACCTCCGGTGCGGCGACGCCGATCGCGACGATCAAATCGCCGGATCTCGGCGAGGTGATCGGCGTCTATATCGACGGCCACCAGAACGTTTGGGCGGCCAACTGCGACACCAAGAACGTCGTCGAGTTTGCGGCCGGCTCGACCGGAAGTTCCGTCACGCCGACGGTCGATATCAGCGGCTCGAACACCGGGTTCACTTGTCCAAACGGCATCGTGGTCGATTCGAGCGGCAAGATCTATGTCGGCGACTACGGCGCTGCGTCGGTCTACGTCTTCGCGCCGGGCACCAACGGCAACGTCGCCCCAACGCAAACGATACCGGCGAACGCGACGACGACGCTGGGGAAGCCCATCGGCGTCATCGTCTACTAAACGCCGATATTAACAGCGCGCCGGTACGCCGGCGAAGCGCTGCGCGACCCACGCAGCGACGTCGGAATCCGCCTGCAGGAGCACCGTTCCGTGCGTGGCGCTCGGGTACGCGTCGAACGTCGTCGGGGTGCCTGCGCGGCAGAGTGCGTCGCGCACGCCGATCGTCGCCGACGAGTCGATGAACTCGTCGGAGCCGCCCTGGAGCAGCAGCACCGGAACGCCGATGTGAAAGCCCTCGGGATCGGTGTTCGCTGCAACCTCTTCATAGAACGCGTTGACGTCGCCGCTCGGGCGAAAGATCGCCCGCGGATCGATGTGCGCCCAGCCCGACTCTACCATCGCCTCGTCGATGCACATCTTTTGAAGTTGCGGGATGAGCTGCAGCGCTTGCGGCGTTAGGAGATTTTCGAGCGAGATGCGGGGATCGGCGCTTGCAAAGCCTTCGAGCAGAAGCCCCAAGAACGCGTAACCGCCGCTCGGGTCGTTGCTGAGCAGCGCGTTCTGCACGAGCCCTTCCATGTGCGTTGCCGGCGCGTACGCGACGGCACCGACGAGATCGAGGTCCGGCGCCCATGCCGGGCTGAACGCAGCCGCGTCAAGCGCTGCCTGTCCGCCTTCCGAGTGCCCGGCGACGATCCAGCGTTTGCCGATCTGCGGATCGATCTCGCGCGAAGCTCGCACGATGTCCGCGAGATCGCGCGCGAGCGATCCGGCGACGAGATACGGATGAATCCCCGGCGTTCCGTTACCTTCGTAGTCGGTCTGCGCGACGGCATAGCCGCGGCGCACGAGCGAGTCCATCGCCTTCTGCTCGAGATCTTCGCGTGGGAACCGCGACGGCGCGCACTGCGGCGCGTTTCCGCTCGTTCCGTGCGCCCAGCTCACGATCGGCCACCCTCTCGCAGGCGGATTGCCGCGCGGAACCGCGAGCATACCGGAGACGGCGACGAACTCACCGTTTGCCGCGACCGTCTCGTAGAGGAGCAGATAGTTCGCCGCAGCCGATCGCAGCGCGGGACCGTCATTAAAGCGCCGAACCCAAATCACCGCACCGTCGCGCCGCACCGGCAGCGGGCTCGGCGGCGTGTAGAACGCGGTTCCGGGCGGACCGAGCGTCAGCGCGGCGACGATCAGCGCGAGCGTCGCGCGTACACCTCGCTGCCGGCGTACGCGGCGGCGTCGCCGAGTTGCGCCTCGATTGCCATGAGACGATTGTACTTTGCTATTCGCTCGCTGCGCGAGAGCGAGCCGGTCTTGATCTGACCCGCGCCGGTCGCGACGGCGAGATCGGCGATGAACGAATCCTCCGTCTCTCCCGAGCGGTGGGAGACGACCGTTGCGTATCCTGCCGTTCGCGCGGTTGCGATGCAATCGAGCGTCTCGGTAAGCGTTCCGATTTGATTCACTTTGATGAGGATTGCATTGGCGGCTCGCTGCGCGATCCCGCGCTCCAAAATCGCTCTGTTCGTGACGAAGATGTCGTCGCCGACGAGTTGGACGCGCCCGCCCAAGTCGGCGGTCAAATGCGTCCAGCCGTTCCAGTCGCCCTCCGCCAAACCGTCTTCGATCGAGACGATCGGATAGGCGTCCAGAAGCCCGCGATAGAGCGCGATCATCTCGGCCGCAGAGAGCGCCGGTTCCCCTTCGAGCGCGTCGTACTTTCCATCCGAGAAGAACTCACTCGACGCGGGATCGAGCGCGATGGCGACGTCCTTTCCAGGCGCGTAGCCCGCGCGTTCGATCGCCGCAACGATGAGGTCGAGTGCTTCCTGGGGCGTGCGAAGCGGCGGCGCGTAGCCGCCTTCGTCGCCGACCAGCGTCGGAAGATTCTTGTGGTGCAGAAGCGCACCGAGTGCGTGAAACACCTCCGCGCCGTACCGTACCGACTCCGCGAAGCTCGGCGCGCCTAGCGGAACGATCATGCACTCTTGAAAACGCAGCGCACCTCGTGCGTGTTTACCGCCGTTGACGACGTTCATCTGCGGAACGGGAAGCGTTGCAGCCGACGGTCCGCCGAGATACCGGAAGAGCGGCAGCGAGAGGCTTGCGGCCGCGGCCTTCGCAACCGCAAGCGAGACGCCCAGGAGCGCGTTTGCGCCGAGGCGCGCTTTGTTCTCGCTCCCGTCGAGATCCCGCAGGCGTTCGTCGATCTCGCGCTGCGCGGTGACGTCGAGCCCTTCGAGCGCCGGGGCGAGCACGTCGTTCACCGCGAGCACCGCTTTGCGCACACCCTTGCCGCCATACCGCTGCGGGTCCCCGTCGCGGAGCTCGACGGCTTCGCGCGATCCCGTCGATGCTCCCGAAGGCACCATCGCCTCTTCGACTGCGCCGAAACTCGTTGCGACGCTCACGGCGACGGTTGGATTTCCGCGCGAATCCAAAATCTCGCGCGCTTCGACGCCTTCGATGAGCGGCCGTCCACCCGCGCGCAGGCTTTCGAGCATCAGCCGCTCTCGCCGAAGAAGATCGCGAGCTCCCGTTGCGCGCTCTGCGCTGAGTCGCTCGCATGGACGAGATTGCGCCCGATGCTCGTCGCAAAGTCCGCGCGCACGCTTCCGGGCGCGGCGTTGAGCGGCTCCGTCGCGCCGATCGTCTGGCGGCAGCCGTCGATGGCGCTCTCCCCTTCGACGGCCATCGCTACGAGCGGCCCGCTCGTGATGAAGCGCACGAGCTCGTCGAAGAACGACTTGCCCTCGTGCTCCGCATAATGACGGCGCGCACGTTTCTCGTCGAGAAGCATCATACGCATCTCGACGATCGCGTACGCTCGCCGCTCCAATCGCCCGACGATCTCACCGACGAGCCGACGCTCGACGGCATCGGGTTTGCAAAGAATCAAGGTTCGTTCGACTGCCATCGTCTGCGAAGGTGCGTCGCTCGGCGCGGATAAGCCTGCCGCATGGAGGGGCCGTTCGCGCACGTCGTCTACGTCGATAAAACGGCAAGCACGAATGAGGACGCCGCTGCACTCCTGGGCGACGATGCGGCCCTGGGAATGACGATCGTCGCGGAAGAGCAGACGGGCGGTCTCGGACGCAAAGGGCGCAGGTGGGTCGCGCAGCGCGGCCGCGCGCTGCTATTTACGACGATTCTGCCGCGCGAGCTTGCTGCCGGCGCCTTGTGGGCCGTTCCGTTCTGGACGGCTCTCTGCGTTGCGGAAGCGCTCGAGCGCAGCGGCGTCGCGACGACGCTGGTGTGGCCGAACGATCTTTTGATCGGCGAACGCAAGGTCGCGGGAATTCTCTGCGTCTCGCGCGTCTTCGGCGATCGCGCGCGCGCGGGATGCGGCGTCGGCATCAACGTCTACGGAACGCCGCAGGCACGCAACGAGATCGTGCCGCCGCCGGCGTTCTGCGATGACGTCGCTCGCGTCGATCGCAACGCACTTCTCGCGCGCATCCTCGATCGCTTCAACGAAAGCCTCACGATGCTGAGCGATCCGCACCAGGTCGCGCACCAGTGGGAACGACGAGCGGGATTGCCCGGCAGACGATATCGCCTTCTCGTCGACGGCGAAGCCGACGCATTCGACGTAACCGCGCTGCGGCTTTCCAGCGACGGCGGGCTCGTCGTCGAACGCGGCGGCGCCGAGCGAACGATCGCGCTCGCCGACGCACGGGTGCTTCGCTAAGGAAGCTCCAACACTACGGCGTTCCACGAGATCGCGCGCGTCCTTCGACTCCGCACCTTCGGTCCTATCTCAGGATGACACTGGCAGAAGTGCCGAGGCGAACTCGGCCCTTCGCTACACGACTATCGAACGACGCCGCCGAGCGCGATTCCGGCAGCGCTCAGCGTCGTTGAGGCAAGCGGCTCGGAAGCCGCTTCGATCGAGAGGCAGAGGTTCGCGCTCGAATCGACGCCCGCGGGCTTGGGAATCATCTTCACGGGAATGCCCGCGTCTTTGAGCGCCTTCGTGGCGATCATTGCGTCGGCGTTGCTCGCGAAAATGAGAATGACCTCGACCGTCGACGTCACGAGGCGCTGCTCGGCTCCCCCGTTACCAGTTCGTTCAAGCCCGCTGCGACCGCGTTCAGCTCGGCCACGCGATCCGCCGCGTCGCGCATGCGGTTCGACATCTCCTGCGCGAGCGTCTCGATGACGATGACGTCGCCGTGAAGGTCCTCGTTGAGGCGCTGCAGCTCGGCCGCCTTGTCCGATGGCTGCTCCACGTGCAGCTCAGCGATGAGGCGCCCGCTCCGCTCGACCGCGGCCTTCGTCGCGGAGATGTGATCGCCGGAGACCTCGCTGCCGACGACGACCACGCCGAGCTCCTTTGCCGCTTCGCGCACGCGCTTGCTGTTCGCGACGAGCGTCTTCGAAAGCGCCTGTACGGTCGGAATCGCGAGCGCAAGCACGAGAATCATCGCGATCACTCCCCAAAGAACGAGCGCCTCCGTCGTGTGCTTGAGAATCTTCGTGATCTGCGACATCGGTACGCCGTACCAGATCGTTCCGAGAGCGTGCCCTTTGTCGTCGGTGAGTGGCGCGATGTCCGCGAGGTAATCGATCCCGCCTTCGGCATCGCTGCCGACGAACGGTGTATCCTTCCGAAGCACCGCATCCGCCGCCGGAACGCGTGCGTCAACGAACCGCGTACCGTCCGGCGTTTGGATCGAGCTCGAGACGATCGTGTCGCCGTCGAGCAGTGCGGTCGCGCCGCCGATCGCGCGCGTCGCCGCGTCGACGAGGTCGTACGAATGGTTGAGGAGGACGCCGCCGTACAGGACGCCGATCGTTCGTTCTTGCGCGTCGCTGATCGGCGTCACCGCGACGACCGCCAAGCCTCCGTTTCGAGCGCCGACTTGGAGCGCGAGCCCTTCGCTGCGCAAGAAGTTCTGCGAAAGATGCGAGAGCGTGCTCACGGTTTCACCGTCGAGCGCGCGCTGCACGAGCGGATCGCCAACGAGCGTGCCGCTCGCCGCCATGCTTACTCGGCCCAGAACGCGCCCGCGCGTATCGAGCGCGGTAAGGAAGGAGAGACCGACTTCCTGTGCCGTCGCGGAGAGCTGGTTCTGCAACGCCTGTTGGTTGCGCGCCAGAACCCCCGCACGCAGCGCGTCCGCCGATGCCTCCTGCGTGACCACGAGCGAGACTTGCTGTTGCTTGGCGGCAAGATATCCGCCGAAGGCGCTCGCTTCGCTCGTCACCTCCGTGCGCCCGAGCGCGTTGAGATCGCGCCCGAGGACGAGCCGTGCTGCGACGAGGGTAAAGATGACGATGAGAACGACGGCCCCGACCACCGCTCCGATGAGACGCGCGCGCAGGCTGAGATTCACGTGAGTTCCCCCTTGCCGTTTTGTCCGACGTCGAACCGATGGAGGTGCTCTTCGATGCGGCCGCCGAGCTCGTGCACCTGCTCGATCGACGCGAGCATCCGGTTCGAAGCGTCGGTCACCTCTTTGCTGACATACGTGAGCACCTCGACGGACGAGGCGTTCTTCTGCGAGATCGACGAGATGTCCGAAAACGCCTGATTCACACCTTCGGATTGACGCGCCATCGATTGCGTCGCGCGCAGATTGAGCGCGACGGACTTCGTGATCTCGCCGATCGAATGAATGACGAGCTGCGAGTTCGTGCTCATCGCTCGGGCGACCGCGCTGATCTGGCCGATCTGCTCGTTCGCAGCGATGGCCGCATTCACGATCTCGCCGAGCGCGCCGGAGGCCGAGTTCGTGCTCGAGACGCTCGACTCGACGCGTTCGGTGAGGCGCTGCATCGCGCTCACGACGCCGCCGATGACGCTCTGCGTCCCTGCAATGTTCTGCGCGATCTCCTTCGTCGCTGCGACGCTCCCGTCGGCGAGCTTGCGAATTTCGTTTGCAACCACGGCGAACCCGCGCCCGTGCTCTCCCGCGCGCGCCGCCTCGATCGCCGCGTTGAGCGCGAGCAAGTTCGTCTGCTCGGCGATACGATCGATGACCTTGACGATGTCGCCGATTTGCTCCGAGTTCGTCCCGAGCTGATGGATGTCGCCGGCGAGCTCCTCGATCGTCGACGCAATCGTCTGCATACCGTCGTTGATCGTTTCGATCGCGCTGCCGCCTCGCTGTGCGGTCTGCGACGTCGCCTTCGAAATCGTCGAGAGCGCGTCGACCTGCACGGTGACCTGCTCGATCGACGAACCCATGTTCTCGACGTTCATCGCCGTCTCGTCGAGGCTGCGGGTCTGCTCCTCGGCTGCAGCGGCGATCGACGAGATCGCCTCGCTCAAGTCGAGCACTTTGCGCGTCGCCTCTTCGACGATGCGGCGCTGCTCGGCAATGCCCTCATCGAGCTGCTCGTTCGCGACGGTCGCACCGCCGAGAACCGCGAGCGTCGTCGACGCCGTTCCGCGTAGATCCGAACCCGCTCGCGAGAGCGCCTGCGCCTGGGCCGACAACTGCGCGAGAAACGCGCGCATGCCCGAGATGAGCGCATTCACGGCCCGCACGAGGTCTTCCAGCGGCGGCTCGCCGGCCTCGATTCGCGTGGTAAAGTCGCCGTGATAGACGTCACGCAGACCCTCCACGACGGCGACGAGCCCGGCGGGCGGCAGAACGGGAAGCGGTGACGAGCGCTGCTGCGGCTTGCCCGCGTCGCGGAAGAGAAGGCTCACGATGCTGCAGGCGACGAGCAGCGCGAGGGTACCCAGGGCGGCCTGCGGTCCGTGCGAGGCCCGCGCGAAGTAGTCGGCGATCACCGCCGCGGCGGTCGCGCCTAGGCCGTACGGCGATCCGAGAAGCGCCGCGGCAATCGCGACGACGGCCGGCACGAGCAGCTCCGACGCGGCACCGGCGTAGAACCACGCGAGCGCCGCAGCGGCCGCAGCGGCAACGACGGCGATCGCGCCGCGAGCGGGAAGCGTCAGCTCCGCGTACATATCGGGCCTATCTCCGCGCGCGCCCCGCGCGGCGGTCGCACGTCTCGCAGAAGTACGACGTCTTGTTATCGGTCTCGAAAATCGAGTTCGAATAGTACATGCCGCAGCGGGGATTGAAGCAGCGCCGCAGACCGCAGAGATGTCCGAGCTCGTGCACGCAGACCTTCAACGTTCGCTGAAAGAGCACGTTGGGATCGTGCTCTTCGCCGTAAAACTCGGGCCGCAGCCGATGAACCGACACGGCGGCAACGGCCTGCCCTTCGTCGGCATCGCCGAACACGAAGCGATGCGACGTCTTGTAGAGATCGAAATCGGTGACGACGAGAAGACTCGCGTCGCGAGCGGGATACGCCGCAAGCGCCTTCGACGCCAGCGTTGGCGCGAAGAGCTGTCCGCGCGTTGCGTTGAGCGCACTTCTCGAGAGCGCGAGGTGCCGTTCGACGATGACGCGGGAAAGAAAACGCTCCTCGAGGCAGAGCGAGAGCCGGTCGAGGAAAGAGCCGGCAAGGGCGTTTACCGGAACGATGCGGATTGCGCCATCCATCCCGGACTCGTTTCTTCGCCGCCTGGGGACGGAAAACTTGTCGGCATCTCCGAAGGGCGCGGCGTGATCGTCGGCATCGGCCTGGACCTGGCGGAGGTGGAGCGCTACCGGTTCGACGATCGCGCGCTGGCGTGGTTCGCGCGTAAGGTCTATACCGAGGAAGAGATGACCTATGCCGTGCGCAAACGCCACCTAGCCGAGCGCCTCGCGGGCTTCTTCGCCGCAAAAGAGGCGACGCGAAAGGCCTTCGGCCACGCGATCCCCTGGCGGCGGGTGGGCGTCGCGCACGAGCGCAGCGGCAAACCGAAGATCGAGCTCTTCGGCGAGGCGCACGGTCTTATCGCCGCCCGCGGCATCGCGCGAATTCACCTGACGATCACGCATACGCCGAAAACGGCGGCGGCCGTCGTCATTCTCGAGACGCTGTGATCTACGTTCTCACGCCGTCGGAGATGCGTGCCGCAGACGAAGCGGCTGGCGAGGCTATCGGACGCCCCACGCTCATGCGAAACGCGGGCAGCGCAATCGCGCGGCGTCTGCACGCGATCGCTCCGCAGGGAGGGCGCGTCGTCGCGTTTGCCGGGCCGGGCGACAACGGCGGCGACGCGTTCGCCGCCGTCGCAGCACTGCGCTCCGGGTACGAGCGCGTGGTCTACGCTGCGGCGGCGCCGAGACCATCGGCAGCTCGTTCGGAGTCGGAGAGCGCGGCGAAAGAGGCCGGCGTGCTGGTGCGGCCGCTGCCGCAGACCGACGATGAGGCACAACGTGCGGTGCAGGGGGCCGCAGTTGCCATAGACGCGCTCTTCGGAACGGGCGCGCGGCTCCCAGTGGCGCAGCCGTTTGAGGCAGCGGCTCTTGCCCTCGACGCGAGGCTCCTGCACGTGCTGGCGGTGGACGTTCCCAGCGGAATCGATGCGAGCAGCGGCGTCGTCGGTAACGTTGCCGTCCGAGCGACCGAGACCGTGACGCTCGCCGCCTTGAAGCCGGGGCTTCTCCTCATGCCGGCGCGGGAGCACGTCGGAGTACTCTCGTGCGCGAGCATCGGCATCGACGACGCGACCCTCGAGGCGCACGCTCGTACCTATTGCGCCCTCGACGACGATGCGTTCGTCGCACTGCTGCCCGTCCGCGAGCTCGAAAGCGATAAGCGCAGAGCCGGCGCTCCGCTCGTCGTCGCCGGCTCGCGCCAGTTTCCGGGAGCCGCGATCCTCTGCGCTCTCGGCGCGGCGCGCGCGGGCGCCGGATACGTGACGCTCGCAACGCCGTCCGCCGCCGCGGACGGCGCGCGCGCGCACCTCGTCGAGCAGGTCGTCGTGGAACTAGCCGACGGCGCCGCTCCCTCGGAGATCGTCGAGACCGTTCTCGACATCGCCAAGCACAACTCGGCGATCGCGATCGGCCCGGGACTTGCGTTAGACGATCGGACCGGCGAGATCGTGCGTGGCATCATCGAGCGTGCAACGCTGCCGATCGTCGCCGATGCGAGCGCGCTCTTTCACCTCGGCAAACACCTCGAGCCGCTGCGCGGCAAGCAGATCGTGCTCACGCCGCATGCCGGCGAGTTCGCTCGCCTCTCCGGAAAGGGTACCGTACGAGAGGAGGAGCGCGTCGAGCGTCTGCGTGAGTTCGTCGATCGCACCGGCATCGCGACGCTGCTCAAAGGGCTTACGACGCTCGTGTACGGCGGCGATGCAATGTTTCTCAACACGACCGGAACGAATGCGCTCGCGACGGCGGGGACGGGAGACGTTCTCACCGGAGTCATCGCGACGCTTCTGTCACAAGGCCTCTCGCCGTTTCAGGCGGCCCGCACCGGAGCGTACTGGCACGGACTCGCGGGAAGAGAGGCCGCGCAAGCACGCCCCAGAGGCGTCATCGCGCGCGACGTCATCGAATCGCTCGCCGCGTCGCTGACGCGGTGCCGCGACCGCTTATCGTGTGTGCCGCACGACCCAGCGGAGGATCGTTGCATAGTAGCGGTCGACTTGAACGGGTTTGTGCGGTGAGTGCAGTGCACCGGGAAGACCGACGAAGCGTACGGGGACGCCTCTGTCCTCGAGCGCGTGGTAGAGCGCAAATGACTCGGGGATCGGTACCGTCTCATCGGAGGTTCCGGAGAGAATGAGCGTCGGCGTCGTAATCTGCGATGCGTACGTGATCGGAGAGCCGGTGATATAGAGCGGCGCGGCGCTCGGGTTCATCGGCGTTCCGCCGAGCGAGTCGCGCGTCCAGGCGAGGTTCCCGGCTGCCGAGAGGTCGTACTCTTCGCGCCAATCGACCATTCCGTCTGCGACGACCGCGCAGCGCCAGATGTGTTCGTGTCCGATGAGCCACGCCGTCATGTACCCGCCGTACGAATGTCCGACGACGGAGATCCGGCGCTCGTCGACCGCGCCCGATCGCTCGAGCGCCGCGATTCCCGCCATGACGTCGCTTGCAGGGCCGGCTCCCGGATCGCGATAGATTGCGTGCTCGTACGTGTTTCCGAGGCTGTCGCTTCCGCGATAGTTCGGCTCGAAGACGATGAAGCCGCGGCCGGAAAGACCATAGCGCAATCTCCCGATCTCGCCACCGTCGAATGTCTGCGACGACGCAGCCTCGGGCCCGCCGTGGAGATAGACGACGAGCGGATAGGTACGCCCCGCGACGTACCCGACGGGATACGTCACGATTCCGTCGGAGCGCGTACCGTCCGGCGCGCTCCAACGCAGCTCGTGCGACGATCCGAATCGGTACGCCGCGAACTTCGCGTTGACGTCGGTGAGGCGATGCGCCGTCCCTCGCCAGCTCCGCATGACGTACACCTCGGGTGCACGCGTCTCATTGCTCAGTACGAGCGCGATCGTTCCGTCGCTGCCGACGTCGAAATCCTCGACGTTGAGGCTGCCGAGGTGCAGACGGGTCGCGACGCCGGAGAGGGGAATGCGCCAGAGCCCCACGCCGATGCCGTCATCGGCCATGCCGATGAAGCCCTCACCGTGCGGCAGCCACGCGAACGCCGAGAGATCGCGGTCGAAAGAGCCGCTGACGTCGCGAACGGCCGCCGACGAAGCCGATGCGGTTTCGACATTCATGACGCTGATCGGCCCGGGCCCGTGCGGATAGATAAACGCGACCCGATCGCCGCCGCGCGCAAAGAGCGGCTGGTACTCGTACTTCGGATGCCCGGTCAAATAGCGCGCGGCACCCGTTCCCACGTCGACGAGGGCGATCCGAGTACGATCGCTGTCGCTGTCGTCGGCGTCGGCCTGCCGCGTGAACGCGATATACCGTCCGTCCGCGGACCACGACGGATCGCTCGTCGCGCCGACGAACGGCGGCGCCGCTTCGAGCACGCTCGCAGAGCCGCGAGTGAGTTTTCGCGCGGTGCCGCCGCCGCTCGATATCACGTAGAGGTGCGACGGCTGCGGAGGTCCGGTGATGCGATAGCCGTCGTCGTGAATCGTGAAGAGATTGTCGCCGTGCCTCGCCGCGGCCGCATCGATCGGAACGTCCTGCGTCACGTACGCAAACCGCGTGCCGTCGGGACTCCACGCATACTGCTCCACGCCGTTGCGCGCATGCGTTATCTCCCGGCGAGCACCGCCGGAGAACGAGAGCACGAAGATCTCGCTTTTCCCCTTATCCCCGCGATCGATGTAGGCGATGGCTTTGCCGTTCGGAGACCACTGCGGATCCGAGAGTTCGCTGCTCGCCGCGCTTACCGCGCGGGGCGAACCACCCGTAGCGGCAACGATCTCGAGCGTACTCATGCGCACGTTCGTGCGCATATCGCCGATCGTGGACACGAAAGCGATTCGCCGCCCGTGCGGGGAGACGCGCGGCGACGAGATCGTCGCGAGCGTACGAAATGCAGCCAGGTCGATAGGTCGTGCGTGCATGGAACCTCCTGCGCGCAGGCTTACGACAGGAGGCTCTTGAGCCCATCCTCGTCGATGATCTCGATGCCGAGCTGCTGCGCCTTTGCGAGTTTGCTTCCCGGCTCGTCTCCCGCGACGACGTAGTTCGTCTTTTTGCTGACCGAGCCCGTAACGCGGCCGCCCGCGCGCTCGATGAGCTCCGTTGCGGCCTCGCGGCCGAGCGTCGGCAAGGTTCCGGTGAGCACGAGCGTCTTTCCGGCGAGCGCGCCGTCGGCGGCGCGCCTGCGCGTGGCCGCCGTCATCGTCACCCCGGCCCTTCGCAGACGCTCGATCATCGCCCGATTCGCCTTCTGCTTGAAGAAGAGCGCGACGCTGCGCGCGAGCTCCGGACCGATGCCGGTGCTGCGCTCCAACTCCTCCTCGCTCGCCGCTTCGATGGCCTCGATCGACCCGAAGTCGCTCGCGAGAATCTCCGCCGTCTGCTCGCCGACGAAGCGAATCCCAAGCCCGACGAGCACGCGCGTCAGCCCGCGCACTTTCGAGCCTTCGATCGCGGCGAGAAGGTTCGCAATCGACTTTTCGCCCGTGCGAGGAACGCGCGCGAGGCTCTCTTCATCGAGATCGTAGATGTCTGCAATGTTTTCGACGATCGCGCGCGACGTGAGCTCGCGCGCCATGGCGTCTCCGAGCCCCTCGATATCCATCGCGCCGCGGCTCGCGAAATGCACGACGCGTTCGTAGACCTGCGCGGGACACGCCGCGTTCGTACAACGCGACATCGCCTCGCCTTCGGGCCGAAAGGCGTCGGCGCCGCAGACCGGACAGCGCTTGGGCATGACGAAGACGCGCTCTCTCCCCGAGCGAAGTTCTTTGACCGGGCCGACGACGCGCGGAATCACGTCGCCGGCGCGCGTGACGACGACGGTGTCGCCGCTGCGGATGTCGTTATTTTTTATGTAATCCTCATTGTGGAGGGTCGCATTGGAGATCGTGACGCCGCCGACGCGCACGGGCTCGAGGATCGCGTAGGGATTGAGCGTTCCGGTGCGCCCGACGTTGATCGCGATCTTCACGAGATTCGTGCGCGCTTCGCGCGGCTTGAACTTGAAGGCGACGGCCCAGCGCGGGTCGCGCCCAACCGAACCGAGACGTTCCTGCACGGCGGCATCGTCGGTTTTCACGACGACGCCGTCGATCTCGTAGTCGAGCTCGTCCCGCCGCTCCTCCCACTGCCGACAGTACGCGACGACCTCGGCGATCGAATCGAAACGCGCGATGTTTGGATTCACCGCGAAGCCAAGTTCCGTCAGTTGCCGCAGTGCCGCCCACTGCGTTGCGGCATTGGGAACGAGCGCATAGGCGAAGAACGAAAGTCGGCGTTGCGCCGTCAGGCGCGGATCGAGCTGGCGAAGTCCGCCCGACGCCGCGTTGCGCGGATTCGCGAACGCCGCCTCGCCGACGCGCTCGCGTTCTTCGTTCAACGTCGAGAAATCGCTCTTGCGAAGATACGCTTCGCCGCGCACCTCGACGCTCGCCGTGCGCTGCAGCCGCAGCGGAATACTCTTGATCGTACGGAGGTTCGGCGTCACGTCCTCGCCCGTGCGTCCGTCTCCCCGCGTTCCGCCCTTCTCGAAGACGCCGTCTCGATACGAAAGCGCGATGGCGAGGCCGTCGATCTTCAGCTCGCAGACGTACGCGACGTCCGACGCGGCAAGCTTGCGCACGCGCTCGTCGAACGCGCGCAACTCGCCTTCGTCGACCGCGTTTGCGAGGCTAAGCATCGCAGACGCGTGCTCGTACGGAGCGAATCGCTGCGATGGCGGAGCCCCGACGCGCTGCGTCGGCGAATCCGCGGTACGCAGTTCGGGGAACCGCTCCTCGAGGCTGACGAGTTCGCGAAGCATCGCGTCGTACCGCGCGTCCTCGATGAGCGGCGCGTCGAGCACGTAGTACCGAACGTTCGCCTCTTCGAGCCGAGCGCGCAAATCGGCGGCGCGCTCCTGCGGCGTCATACCGGCTCGGGTTCTACCTCGGGACGCCGGCTCTTTGCGAGGTCGCCGAGGACGCGGAGGTTCTCGCCCTCGAGCGTTGCGAGACGACGCGCGTCGGGAACGTGATGCCCGACCGCGCGCTCGTCGCGCAACACGGCAGCGAGGTACGCGCCGGTATACGAATCCGCGTTCGACGCGAGCGCTTCCGGCGTACCGGCGCCGACGATCGTGCCGCCGAAGTCGCCGCCTTCCGGGCCGAGATCGATGAGATAGTCCGCACTCTTCACGACGTCGAGATTGTGCTCGATGACGAGGACGCTATTCCCCATCTCGACGAGGCGCTTGAGCACGTCGAGGAGCTTGTGGACGTCGGCAAAATGGAGTCCCGTCGTCGGCTCGTCGAGGACGTAGAACGTTCGGCCGGTCGCGCGCCGCGAAAGCTCCGTTGCGAGCTTGACGCGCTGTGCCTCGCCGCCGGAGAGCGTCGTCGCCGACTGCCCCATCTTGATGTAGCCCAGGCCGACGTCGCAGATCGTGCGCAGCTTGTTGTGCACGCGCGTAATGGGCTCGAAGAACTCGTCCGCTTCGTCGACGCGCATCTCGAGCACGTCGGCGATCGACGTTCCCCGATACTTCACCTCGAGCGTCTGCGCGTTGTAGCGCTTCCCCTTGCAGACCTCGCACGGCACGTACACGTCGGGCAGGAAGTGCATCTCGATCTTGATGATGCCGTCGCCTTCGCACGATTCGCACCGGCCGCCCTTGACGTTGAACGAAAAGCGCCCCGGCGCGTAGCCGCGCACGCGCGCCTCGGGCACGAGCGAGAAGATCTCGCGAATCGTGTCGAATGCGCCCGTGTACGTCGCCGGGTTACTGCGCGGGGTACGACCGATCGGCGATTGATCGATGACGACGAGCTTGTCGAGCTGCTGCGTTCCCTTGACGCTCGCATACGTCGACGAACCGCCGCCGCGAGCGCCGCGCAGCGACGCTTCGATCGCGCGCACGATCACCTCGTCGACGAGCGTCGATTTACCGCTCCCGCTGACGCCGGTCACCGCGCAGAAGACGCCGATCGGAACGCGCACGTCGATCCCGCGCAGATTGTTCGCGCTCGCTTTTTTGATCTCGAGCCAGCCCCGCGGCTCGCGGCGGCGTCGCGGGATCGCGATGAACTTGCGCCCGGAGATGTACGCACCCGTCTCCGAACGCGGATTGCGCACGACGTCCTCGAGCGATCCGACGGTAAGGATCTCTCCTCCCTGGGCGCCGGCTCCCGGCCCGATGTCGACGATGAGGTCGGCGGTCCGCATCGTGTCCTCGTCGTGCTCGATGACGACGAGCGTGTTGCCGAGATCGCGCAGCGTCCGCAGCGTCGCGAGCAGGCGATCGTTGTCGCGCGGATGGAGCCCGATCGACGGCTCGTCGAGGATATAGAGCACGCCGACGAGAGCGCTGCCGATCTGCGTCGCCAAGCGGATGCGCTGCGACTCGCCGCCGGCAAGCGTCGTCGCGGAGCGTGCGAGCGTGAGGTAGCCAAGTCCGACGTTCGTGAGGAATCCGAGTCGAGCGCGAATCTCTTTGACGATTTGATGCGCGATCCGCTCCTGGCGCTGCGTCAGCACGACGCTCGCGAAGAACGATTCCGCGCGCTCGATCGACGTCCGCGTCAGCGCGTCGATGTTCGCGCCTCCGACGGTGACGGCGAGCGCTTCCGGTTTCAGCCGCGCACCCTTGCAGACCGCACAGACCGAGGAGGACATGTACTTTTCGATGTCTTCCTTGACGTGCTCGCTCGACGTCTCGGCATACCGCCGCTGGAGATTGTTGACGACGCCTTCGAAGGTCGCGCGATACTCCCACGTCTTTCCCCCTCGCGACGTGAACGCGAAGTTCTGTTCGCGCTGCGTTCCGTAGAGGATGGCGTCGAGAACGTCGTCGCCGAGGTCTTCGACCGGCGTCGTCGTGCGCGCGCGATACCTGCGCAGCACGCGCTCGAGTTGCTGATTGTAATACGGATTCATCGACGGATACTTGCCCGTGCCCAGCGTCCTGCTCCACGGAACGATCGCGCCCTGCGCGACCGACTTCGTGCGGTCGGGGATCACCTTCCACGGGTCGATCTCGGTCTTGACGCCCAGCCCCGTGCAGGCGGGACACGCACCGTACGGCGAGTTGAACGAGAAGAGGCGCGGCGCGAGTTCTTCAAAAGAGAGGCCGCACGCGACGCACGCAAACGCTTCGCTAAACGTCTGCTCTCGTTCGTCGGTCAGCGCGACGACGATGCCGCTCGAAAGCCGCAGCGTCGTCTCGACCGAGTCCGTAAGCCGCTTGCGAAGATCGGGTTTGCGCACGAGCCGGTCGACGACGACTTCGACGGTGTGCTTTCGCTTCTTATCGAGGGCGACCGGTGCGCCGGCGCCCGCGCGCAGTTCCTTGATCTCGCCGTCGACGCGAACGCGCGCAAAGCCCTCCTTTGCGATCTCTTCGAAGAGTTTCGCGTACTCGCCCTTGCGGCCGCGTACGAGCGGCGCGAGGAGCGTGATCCGCGTTCCTTCCGGCATCTCCATAATCGCGTCGACGATCTGCTCGCTCGACTGCGTGCTGATCTCCCGCCCGCACGCCGGGCAATGCGGCGTGCCGATCCGCGCGTAGAGAAGGCGTAAGTAATCGTAGATCTCCGTGACCGTTCCGACGGTCGAGCGCGGGTTGTGCGAGGTCGACTTCTGATCGATCGAGATCGCAGGCGACAGGCCCTCGATGTAATCGACGTCCGGCTTCTCCATTTGACCGAGGAACTGGCGCGCGTATGACGAGAGCGACTCCACGTAGCGGCGCTGGCCCTCGGCATAGATCGTGTCGAACGCCAGCGACGACTTTCCGGATCCGGAGAGGCCGGTGACGACGATGAGTTTGTTGCGCGGGAGCACGAGATCGACGTTCTTGAGATTGTGCTCGCGCGCGCCTTTTATGACGATGGAATCGAGCGGCATGGCGTACGCCCCTACAAACCGCGCGGCAACGCCGCGGATGCGGCATCGAGAATCGCGCCGACCTCGCCGATCGAACCGCAGACGGCGCCGGGCGGCGGCGCCGCTGCCGGAAGCGTCTCGTCGCGGACGTTCACCCACACGGTGAAGAGCCCGGCCTCCATCGCTCCACGAATGTCCCGCTCGTACCGGTCGCCGACCATGGCGGCATTCGCCGGGGCGACGCGCAGGACGCGACACGCATACGCGAAGATCTGCGGATCGGGCTTGAGCATTCCAACCTCGTCGGCGATGAAGACCGCGTCGAGGAGGTCGGCAATCTGTAGGAGCGCGATCTTCTCGTGATGCGTCTCGGCAAAGCCGTTCGTGACGACTCCAAGGCGCTTGCCCTGCGCGCGCAGCGATTGCAAGAGATCGAGCGCGCCGGGATAGAGCTCGAAGATTTCTCGACGATACGCTTCGTACTCCGACGCGCACGCCGCGGCGAGGCCGTCGTCGTCCAGGCCGAGACGCGCGAGGGCTCGCGCCCACAATCGCTTTCGAACATCGCGCATCGGCACGCTCAAATCCGCCGGGGCGAGGCGATGCCAAAATGCTTGAACCTCCGCGACGTACGCCGCTTCGACCGCGTGCGCGGTAACGCCGCGCGCGACGAGCCGTTCGTTCGCAACGCGCACCGCAGCACGACGGTACGCCGACGTGTCGTCATGGAGCGTATCGTCGAGGTCGAAGAGGACTGCCTCGATGCTCCTAATACTCTTGCGGGCCGAGACGCATTCCGCTAATGTTCCCTTGCGGATCGATGCCGAAGAAGAAATCGCAGGCGACGTCGTTCTTAAACGTGACGCGGTAGACGTAGACCGAGTTGGGATCGGTGACCGTCGGCGCTTGCGAATGCACTTGCTCGAACGCAACCGGTCTGCCGAGAGCGCTCCAGTTCGTCGAGATGATGAGCACCACGTCGGAGTTCAGCGGTGCGCTCGCCTGCGCGTCGAGCTGGGAATAATCGATGCGTCCCGATTGAAGGCGCGAAAACCACTCGCGCGCGCGTTCGTCTACCGCCGCATTGGGCTGCGGTGCGGCCGGCGCAGCGGCGGCGGGCGCCTGCGCGAGCAGGGTCGAGAGCAGGATGGAGGCGAGCATGCCGGCTAACTTCGTCCTTGAGATGCGTACTCTTCGTGGTTTTTGTGCAATTGCGGCCTGCGCCGCGCTCCTTGCAGCCGCTCCGTCGCCGCAGCGAGGGACGGACCGACTGCGCGAGGCGATCGGGCACCTCATAACGCGCCCGCAGTATACGCGGGGATTCTTCGGCATCGCGGTCTACGACCTCGACGACGCCCGCACGATCTACGCGCTCAACGCGCGCCGGCTCTTCGTCCCCGCCTCGACGACGAAGACGCTTACCGAGGGCACCGCGCTCGGCGTGCTCGGCCCGAACTTCCGCTTCACGACGCCGGTCTACCGAACCGGTCCCGTAAACGACGGCGTGCTCGACGGCGATCTCGTTGTGGTCGCCTCCGGCGACCCCGATATCTCGCAGCGCATTCAGCCCAACGGCACGCTCGCGTTCGAGAATCAGGATCACGCATACGACGGCTCGCCCGAGACGAAAGCGGTGCCCGGCGATCCGGTCGCCGTGCTGCGCGACCTTGCCAGGCAAGTCGCGGCACGCGGGATTCGCCGCGTCACCGGGCGCGTCGTCGTGGACGCATCGCTCTTTCCCGACGGCGGAGCCGAAGGCGGCACCGGAACCGAGATCGATCCCATGATTCTCAACGACAATCTCGTCGACGTCATCATCGCTCCCGGAGCGCGCGTCGGCGATCCCGCGACGGTCGTGTCGATCTCGCCGCAGACGCCGTACGCGCGGTTCGTCGATACCGCCACGACTGCCGGCGCGCACGTCGACGACACGCTTGCGATGAACGACGCCGGCGACGGGCACGGCGGTAAGATCGTCACGATCTCCGGAACGGTGAAGGTGACGGACAAGCCGACGCTCTATGCATATCGCGTGAGCAATCCGCCGCGTTTTGCGGAGGATGCGTTCTCGCTTGCGCTGCGCGACGCGGGCGTCGCAATCGCCGATCCACCCGTCGACGCTCCGTTCGATCGCGCCGCGTATGCTGCGTCGTACACGCCGGCAAATCTCGTCGCGCAACACGTCTCACCACCGCTGAGTGAAGACGTCAAGGTCACGCTCAAGGTGAGCGACAACCTTCACGCCGCCGAGATGCCGTATCTCCTGGGCGTTTACGGCGCGCATGCGACGCACGACCAGCTTCAAGCGGGCTTCGACGTCGAAGCGGCCTTCCTACGCCGCGCGGGGCTCGATCTCTCCGGCGCCGCGCAGTCGGACGGCGAAGGGGCAAACGATTGGTTCGCGCCCGAGTTCATCGTGAAGTATCTTGCGTGGGTCCGCCGCCAGCCGTGGTACGGCGATTTCTACGGGTCGCTGCCGATCATGGGCGTCGACGGAACGCTCGCCGACGTGGAGCGACACGCGCCCGGACGCGGTAGAGTCCACGCGAAGACCGGTACGTGGGCGTGGGGAAACCTGCTCTCACACGGCGCGATCTACAGCAAAGGGCTCGCCGGATACGTGACGACGCGCAGCGGCCACCACATCGCCTTCTGCCTCTACGTGAACACGATTCCGATTGCGCACGACGCCGACGGCGAGGCGATCCTCGGCGGGCTGCTCGGCGCGATCGCCAACGCGATCTATCTCTACGGTTAGCGCCCGCCGACGAGTTCTTCGAGCGCTCGATCGAATATCTTCGGCGCTTTCCCGCCGAGGAGGAGCGATTCGCTTCCACCGACCTGCCTGCGCAGTTCGAGAATCTCGTCGCGCAGCGCCGCGGCGCGCTCGAACTCGAGGCTCGCGGCATGTTCGCGCATGCGCCGCTCGAGCTCGGCGATCGTCCGCAGCGCGATCTCGCGCGGCACGCGCTCCGCGCGCTTGCGCGCCGAGCCGGACTTTTCTTGCGTGCCGATCATGCTGAGAATATCGCGGATCTCTTTGCGAATCGAGCGCGGCTCGATGCCGTGCTCGGCGTTGTACGCAAGCTGCATCTCGCGCCGCCGGCGCGTTTCGCCGATCGCGCGCGCCATCGACTCCGTCACGCCGTCGGCGTACATGATGACCTTGCCGTCGACGTGTCGCGAGGCCCGGCCGATCGTCTGAACGAGCGACGTCTCGCTGCGGAGGTAGCCTTCTTTGTCGGCGTCGAGAATCCCGACGAGCGAGACTTCGGGAAGGTCGAGCCCCTCGCGAAGCAGATTGATGCCCACGAGCACGTCGAAGACCCCGGCGCGCAGATCGCGCAGGATCGCGATGCGCTCGAGCGTGTCGACCTCGCTATGGAGATAGCGCACGCGCAAGCCCATCTCGACGAGATACTCCGCGAGGTCTTCGGCCATCTTCTTCGTGAGCGTCGTCACGAGCACGCGCTCCGAACGCGTCACGCGCTGCGCGATCTCCTCCATGAGATCGTCGACCTGGTTGCGCGTCGGGCGCACCTCCACCTCGGGATCGACGAGTCCCGTCGGACGAATGATCATCTCGACGACGGCTTGCGACGTTCGCAATTCGTACGCCCCGGGCGTCGCCGAGACGTAGACCGCTTGATCGATGTGCCCGTCGAACTCCTCGAAGGTGAGCGGGCGGTTGTCGAGCGCGCTCGGCAGGCGGAAACCGTGCTCGACCAAAACGAGTTTGCGCGAATGATCGCCGCCGTACATTCCGTGGACCTGCGGAATCGTCACGTGCGACTCGTCGACGAAGATGAGCCACTCCTTCGGAAAGAAATCGATCAGGCACCACGGCGTGCTTCCCGGCTCGCGACCCGTGAGGTGCCGCGCGTAGTTCTCGATGCCGTTGCAGTAGCCGACCTCGCGGAGCATGGTCAGGTCGTACCGCGTTCGCTGCTCGAGCCGCTGCGCTTCGAGAAGTTTTCCGTGCGAGCGAAACTCGCGTAGGCGTTCGTCGAGCTCGGCCTCGATCGCGACGATCGCGCGCTGCAGCTTCTCTTCGGGCGTGATGAAGTGCTTCGCGGGAAAGATGACGAGACCGTCCTTGCTCTCGACGTATTCGCCCGTGAGGAGGTTCACGACGTTGATCGCTTCGATCGTGTCGCCGAAGAACTCGATGCGATGGACGAGCTCTTCGTCGATGGCGACGAACTCGAGAACGTCGCCGCGAACGCGAAAGGTTCCGCGCACGAGATTGAGATCGTTTCGCCGATACTGCATGTCGACGAGCTTGCGCAAGAACGCATCGCGATCGATCTCGTCGCCGACGCGCACGGACACGGACATTTCGATGTAATCGGAAGGCGAGCCCAGCCCGAAGATGCACGAGACGGACGCCACGACGAGCGTGTCGGGCCGCGTGATGACCGACTGGGTCGCCGAATGTCGGAGGCGCTCGATCTCCTCGTTCACCGAGCTATCCTTTTCGATGTACGTGTCGGTCGACGGAACATACGCCTCCGGCTGATAGTAGTCGAAGTACGAAACGAAGTACTCGACCGCGTTCTTCGGAAAGAACTCGCGAAACTCGGCGCAGAGCTGCGCCGCGAGCGTCTTGTTGTGGGAGAGGACCAGCGTCGGCTTCTGCACGAGCTCGACGACGCGCGCCATCGCGAGCGTCTTCCCGCTGCCCGTGACGCCGACGAGCGTCTGGGACCGGTCGCCCTGCAGCACGCCGGCCGCAAGCGCATCGGTTGCCTTCGGCTGGTCGCCTGCTAGAGCGTACGGCGCGACGAGTTCGAATCGGGGCATTGCAGAGAACCTCGCGCACAAGGTGCGCCGCCTTCGGGACCGAACCCTGGTGCTGGGATGGCGGGAGAGGCCTTGTGAGCGCTCTGCTCTTTAGCGGAAACTCGAACCGTGCGCTGGCAGAAGAGATTGCCAAGCGCTTGCGCGTCAACCTTGGAAAAGCGCTCGTTTCGAAGTTCAAAAACGAAGAGACGCGCATCGAGATCCAGGAGAACGTCCGGGGCTCCGAAGTGTTCGTCGTTCAGTCGCTCTGCAAAGCACCGAACGGGAACGGCGTCAACGACTCGATCATGGAGTTACTCCTCATGATCGACGCGCTGCGGCGCGCGTCGGCATCGCGGATCACCGCGGTCATTCCGTATTACGGCTACGCAAAGCAAGACAAGAAGACGAAAGGCCGCGAGCCGATCTCCGCCAAGGTCGTCGCGAACGTCCTCAAGGTCGCCGGCGCGAAGCGGATCGTGACGATGGACCTCCACGCCGCGCAGATTCAGGGTTTCTTCGATATCCCCGTCGACAACCTCATGGCGATGCCGACGCTCTGCAACTACCTGAAGAAGGAAGGGCTCTGCGACGACCGCATCGTCGTCGTCTCGCCCGATGCAGGCGGCGTCCACCGCGCGGAGCTCTTCGCAAAGCGCTTGAACAGCACGCTCGCGATCGTCTTCAAACGACGCCCCGAGCCCGACGTCAACGAGGTCGCGGAGATCGTCGGCGACGTCGACGGACGCGCCGCGATCATCGTCGACGACATGATCTCGACCGGCGGCACGCTCGATAAGGCGGCGCAGGCGATTCGCCAACGGGGCGCCACGCGCGTTCTCACCGTCGCGACGCACGGGATCTTCGCCGGAGAATCCGTGGGCGTTCTCGAGAGTTCCGCGATCGAACGGATCGTCGTCACGAACACGATTCCGTTCGGCGATGCCGCGCAGCACGAGAAGTTCGTCCAACTTTCCATCGCGCAGACGTTCGCGGATGCGATCTCGCGAATTACGGCGAATCGTTCCGTCTCCGAACTCTTCGGTGACGACATCACACCACTCGACATCGCCGGCCCGGCTCCCAAGCCCGCGCCCGTCGGTTGAACTTCGGAGAGGACATCGTGGCAGCAAAGGATTTGACGCTCGCAGTGCAAGGGCGCGAGCGCGAGGGCACGAGTGCGGCGCGGGCGCTGCGCTCTGCAGGGCGCGTTCCGCTCGTCCTCTACGGACACGGCAGCGATCCGGAGTCGCTCTCGGCGGAGTTGCGAGCGTTCGAGGATCTCCTCGGGCACGGCGGCCGCACCGGCATGATTACGCTCACCGACGGCGGACGCGCGAAGGATACGGCGCTCGTGCGCGAGGTCCAGCGCGACCCCGTCTCTCGGCGCATCATTCACGCCGATCTGCTGCGCGTCTCGGCACACGAAAACGTGCGAACGCGCGTGCGCATCGTGCCGACGGGAACGGCACGCGGCGTGCGGGACTTCGGCGGGGTCATGGACACGCTGCTCCACGAGGTCGAGATCGAAGGACCCGTCGACTCGTTGCCGGAGCGCATCGAGGTCGACGTGAGCGAACTCGGAATCCACGAGCACGTCGTCGCCGGCGATCTTCCGCTTCCCGCGTCGTTCGCGCTCGTGACGTCGAGCGACACGGTCGTTCTCGCGGTCGAGCCATCGAAGACCGCGCACCAACTCGAAGAGGCAGCGGCACCGACGCTCGCGGAGGAGGCGCAACCGCAAGTCATCGGCGAGGAAGAGAAGAAACCCGAAGCCGAAAGCACGCCGTAGCGCGTGCGAGGCCGCGCCACCCGGCGACTCGTCGTCGGCCTCGGCAATCCCGGCCGCGAGTACGAGCGAACGCGGCACAATCTCGGCGCGACGGTCACCGCCGAACTCGCGCGACGATGGCAGATCGCGCGTTGGAAGAACAAGGACTCCGCGCGCCAGGCCCTCGACGTGCAGCACGACGCCATCCTCGTCGAGCCGACATCGTACATGAACCTTAGCGGCACGCCCGTTCGCCTCATCGCGTCGTGGTATCGAACGCCGCCGCAAGGCGTGCTCGTCATCGCCGACGACATGGATCTCCCCTTCGGAAAGCTTCGGCTGCGCGCGGGCGGCGGGCATGGCGGGCACAACGGTCTGCGCTCGATCATCGCGACGATCGGCGACGGGTTTCCCCGCCTACGGATTGGCGTCGGGCGGCCGAAGTACGACGACGCGATCGATCACGTCCTCACGCCGTTCGACGACGAGGAGCGCGCCGCGCTGCCCAAAATCGTCGCAGCCGCCGCGGATTCGGTCGAAGCGTGGCTTGCGGAAGGGATCGGCGCCGCAATGCGCTTCGCAAACGCGTGGCAGACGAACGCTCGATCGTAGCCGGGCCCTAAGGATTCGTGCAGCCGCTGCTGCTTCCGACCGCCGATGCGTCTTGGCCGAGCGACGGCGTACGCGAGAGGAAGATTCGCCCAGCGGCGCTGGGGCAGACCTGCTCGACGCGCTCGTCGCCGGCGCGAACGAGCGCGCGCAGCGCCGACGCCGGATCGCCGGTCATCGCGATCGCCCTCTGAATGCTCTGCAAGCGCATCGAGGCGACGACGTTGTGGTCGACGAGCACCGCGGGAATATAGACGAGGGCCAGCAACACGCCGACGAGCGTCGTGCGTGAGATCGGATCGTCGTCGCGACGAAAGGGAATCCGATCGGCGACCATCACCGCGATTGCGATCCCGACGACGGCGATGGCGGCGTCGATGAGGGCGAGACGCAGAGGGTCGTGCGCGTCGAGTTCCGCGATCGCTTCGGCAACGTAGTAATCGATCTCGCCCGGGGTCGCGGTGACGACGATGCTCTGCGCGAGCACAATGCGCTGCGTCGCACCCATTCCCTGGACGTCGGCGGCACTCTCGGGGACGCGATCGACGCGCCGCTGCACGAGGATCGAAATCGTCGGATAGCCGTGTTCGCCGGCAAACGCGCGAGCTCGGGCGCCGAGCGCCCCGCGCACCGGTGCGTAGCGCTCGAAGAGCGGAGCGACGACGAACGGATTGAGGATTGCCCCCGCGAGCGACACCGCGACGATCGCAGCGATCGCGTAGAGATACCACTGATGCGTCCGCTGCACGACCCACAAGACGACGGCGACGATGATGCCGGCGACGATCATGCCGATCGCCGTGCCGAGGACGTACTCGTACGCCCACACGCGCGTGAGTGCGTGCGAAAGACCCATGACGCGGTCGACACGCCACAGGTAAAACGACGGAATGACGGCGGCCGCTCGGGCGAGAAGCGCGAGCGTCGCACCGAACGCAAAGCGCACGGCCCCGGCCGAATGAAGGCGTCGGGTCAGCGCTTCCCGCCAGCGTGCGGCGCCGCCCGAGCGCCAGTAGTAGAAGAGCACGAACGCCTGCGCGAGGATTCCGGCAAACCAGCCCGGCAACTCAAGCGAGAGAAGGCGCGCTCCCGCAGCCTGGCGCTGCGCGTCGACGAGCGCCGCCAGCGGCCGCGCCAAGAGCTGCGCTGAGGTCAGGGCATCGACGTGCCGGTCGAGCGCGTCGACGGCGGCGACGAGGACCGCAAGCGTCATTGCGGTCCTTATTCATACAAAGCGAAGCCTGCGCCTCCGGCGGCATAGGCGACACGATCGCGTCCCGCGCGCTTCGCGTGATACATCGCCGCGTCCGCGGCTTCGAGCAGCGACGCGGCATCGGAGGCGTCGAAGGGAAGGGCGGCAACGCCGACGCTCGCCGTCGTTCGCACGGAGTGACCGAAGTCCGTGGCGCGAACGGCGTCGCAGAAGTCTCGCGCACGCTCGACCGCCTGCATCTTACGAACGCCTCGCACGAGCATGCAAAACTCGTCGCCGCCTTTGCGCCCGACCAGGTCGCGCTCCGCAACGGCGTGCGCGCGCAGGAGCGCGGCCATCCTCTGCAGGACGAGATCGCCCGCCTCGTGCCCGCACTCGTCGTTTACCTGCTTGAAGTTGTCGGTGTCGACGAACCAGAGCGAGAGAACGGCGTCGCGTGCGCTTCCTACGACGTCCACGAGAAAACTTCGAAATGCACGCGGTGTGAGGACGCCCGTAAGGCTGTCGAAGGTCGCCGCGCTTCGGTCTCGCTCCCGTTCCAGCGCAAGCGCGTACGCCTCGCACGCACAGGACGCGAGCGCGACGATCCGTTCGTTTGCCGCAAGGTGCGGCGACGCTGCCGACGACGCGTACCAGATTCCCGTCACGTCGCCGTCCGCGACGAACGGGATCGCGATCGCGCCGCGGTCGCCTGGCATGACGCGATCCGCGGGTGCTTTGAGCGTCAGCGGCGAGCCTGCGAGCGCGGCTGCGACCACAAGCCCTGCGCCGCGCCGCTGCAGGCGCAGGACGGAAAAGTACTCGGCGCGCGCGCCGCTGCAGTGAATGCAGGCGAACGCGTCGGCAAGCGGCTCGAAGAAGAGCGCGGCGTCGATTGCCGGTTCGCACGCGCGCGCGGACTCGAAGAGAACCTGCAAGACGTCGCCGCTTTTGCGTCGGGCCGCCGCGACGAGGCGTGTGAAGAAGGCCTCCATGACCTCAGAGTGCGCGCCGCAGCGCGATTTAGGACTTTTTCGCCAGAGGCCGGGCGGGGTTGCCTGCGACGCGCTCGCCGGCGGGAACGTCCTTCGTCACGACCGACCCGGCGCCGGTGAGCGCGCCGTCGCCGATTTCGACCGGCGCGACGAGCGACGAGTTCGAGCCGATCATTGCGTTCTTGCCGATCGTCGTGCGGTGCTTGCTCGTACCATCGAAGTTGCACGTAATCGTGCCGGCGCCGATGTTCGCGTCCTCGCCGACGGTCGCATCACCGACGTACGAGAGGTGGCTCGCCTTCGCGCCGGCCGCGAGGCGCGAACCCTTCATCTCGACGAAGTTGCCGATCCGAACGTCGTTTGCGATGACGCACTCGCCGCGAACGTGCGCGAACGGGCCGACGTGCGACCCGTCACCGATGCTGCTGTCGATAACGACGCTCTCGCGTATCTCCACCCGAGAACCGATCCGTGCATTCGAAAGCCGCGAGTTCGGTCCGATCGTGCAGCCGGATCCGATCTCGGAGAGGCGTCCGATCGACGTGTTCGGATAGAGGACGGTGTCGGAGCCGATCGTGAGCTCCGGCTCGAGATACGTCGTCGCCGGGTCGACGATCGTAACCCCTCGCCGCATGTGCTCCTCACAGAGCCGCTCGTTCATGACCGACCTCGCCGCCGCAAGTTCGTTGCGATCGTTCACGCCGAGAAGGTTGCGTGCCGACGGGTAGAGGAGCGGCGTCACCCGCTCGCCGGCGGAGGCGAGCAGCTCCACGGCATCGGTAAGGTAGTACTCGTGCTGCGCGTTCTCGCTGCGCAACCGCGCGATGGCCTCGCGCGCCTTCGTTTCGCCGATCGCGTAGATCCCGGCGTTGCACTCCTCGATCTCGAGTTCGCCGCTCGTCGCGTCGCGCACCTCGACGATCCTCTCGACGCGGTCGCCGCTGCGCACGACGCGCCCGAAATCGGAGCCTCGCGCTCGCAGCGTCACGAGCGCTATCGCACCCGTGCCGAGCGCGTCGTTCACCGCGGAGAAGATATCCGGCGTCACCAGAGGCATGTCGCCGTTCGCGACGAGGATGCGACCGCCGGCCGAGGGTTCGATCGCGTCGAGCGCCGTCCGCAGCGCGTGCCCCGTTCCGAGTTGTTCTCGCTGGACGACCTCGCGAATACCGTCGAAGGAAGCGAATCCCTCGTGCATCTCGGGTGCGGCAACCACGACGATCTCGGCGATACCGGCTTCGCGCAGCGCTTGCAGAACCCACCAGATCATCGGGCGTCCGCAGATCTCGTGAAACACTTTGGGCACCGCGCTGCGCATGCGCGTTCCTTTCCCCGCCGCGAGGACGATCGCGCGCGGCGCGCTCAATGGAGCCGCTCCACGGCGATTTCAAGGCGCTTGAGCGATTCGTTCTTGCCCAGGAGTTCCATCGCATCGAAGAGTGGAATCGACGTCGGACTTCCCGTCACCGCGACGTAGTAGGCGCGCACGACGTCGCGGAAGCGCACGCTCCCGCTAGGCCAGGCGTCCGCAACTGCCTTCTTCAGCGTCTCTCCGATCCGCGCCGCGTGCCACGCATCGATGACCGGCAACTCGGCGAGCGCGCGCTCGAGCGCCTCTTTTGAGACCGCCGCCGGCTGCTTTGGAAGTTCGAGATCGGCTTTCGATACGTCGGGCCGGTGGGCGAAGAACGCAACGAGCCCCGCGAACTCGTCGAGCGCGCCGATGCGGCTCATCGCGAGCTGCGCGATCCGCTCGCGGTGCTGTGGAGGTATCGTCTCGGGCCACGTATAGCCCCACCCGTCCAAGATCTCCACGAACTGCGCGACCGTGTGACGCCGGAGATGCTGTCCGTTGAGCCAGAGCAGTTTCTCCAGGTCGAAGACCGGGCCGCCGAGCGCGATGGCGCCGAGATCGAAGTTCCCGACCATTCGCGCGATCATCTCGTCGCACGACGTGCACGTGAGAAGCGCTTCATCGTTGCGCGCGTCGACAAGCGACGCGAGAAAATGGAGGAGCGCCTCGGGAAGAATTCCGCGCGCGCGGTAGTGCAGGATGCTCGTCGGATTGCGCCGCTTGCTGAGCTTGCTCTTGTCCGGATTGCGCAAGAGCGGCAGATGGCAAAAGCGCGGCATCGTCCGTTCCCAACCGAAGGCACGATAGAGCAGCACGTGCTTGGGCGTCGAGCTGATCCACTCTTCGCCACGCACGACGTCGGTGATCTCCATGAGATGGTCGTCGACGACGTTCGCGAGATGGTACGTCGGAAAGCCGTCCGACTTCACGAGAACCTGCATGTCGACGCTCTTCCATTCGACCTCGATGCGCCCGCGGAGCACGTCCTCGAAGACGCAGCTTCCTTCGTCCGGGACGCGCAGGCGCACGACGGACGGATCGCCCGCGCGTTCGTGCGCGGCAACGTCCGCCTCGCTGAGGCGAAGACAGGAGCCGTCATAATGAGGCGGCTCGTGCGCGGCTCGTTGGGCGACGCGCATCTCCTCCAGGCGTTGCGGCGAGCAGTAGCATCGAAACGCATGACCACCGGCGAGGAGCCGCTCGGCGTGCTCCGCATAGATTGCCGACCGTTCGCTCTGCCGATAGGGCGCGTGCGGTCCGCCGACGTCGGGGCCTTCGTCCCACTCGAGATGCAGCCAGCGGAGCGACTCGAAGATCGCCGCTTCGAACGGCGCCTCGCTTCGCGTGCGATCCGTGTCTTCGATGCGAAGCACGAATGCGCCGCTCGCGCCGCGCGCGACGCAAAGATTGACGAGCGCCGCATAGGCGGTCGCAACGTGCGGATCGCCAGTCGGTGACGGAGCGACGCGCGTTCGCGCCTTCAATTAACGAGCTCGCGCCTCGTGCATTCGCGTTTCACGAAATCGACGATGTTCTGCAGCGGCGCACCCGGGGTAAAGACCTCGCGAACGCCCAACCGTTTGAGCGCCTCGACGTCGTCGGGCGGGATCGTGCCGCCGCCAAAAAAGACGACGTCGCCGGCTCCCTGCAGCTTCAACTGCTCGAGTACGAGCGGAAAGAGCGTCATGTGCGCACCCGAGAGAATCGAGAGGCCGATGCCGTCGGCATCTTCTTGAATCGCGGTCTGTACGATCTGCTCGGGAGTCTGAAACAACCCCGTGTAGATGACCTCGATGCCCGCATCGCGCAACGCCCGCGCGATGACTTTCGCGCCGCGGTCGTGACCGTCGAGCCCCGCCTTTGCAACGATGACTCGCAGGGGCCGCGTACCGCGCTCAGCTTCGGCCACTAGGCGGCCTCAGCGGGACGACGTGCGCGGGCGCTTTGCTCAGGGCGAGCGCTTCCTCGAGTTTGCGCTTCACTTCCGCGAGCGTCCGGCGGAATCGCCGGCGGCGAACTTCGTTCCGTTCTTCGATCATCAGAATACGCTCCGTTCCACATATCGTCCGTAGACGTCCACCATCGCTTGGACGATCTCGCCTTCAGTACACGAGGCATTGACGCACGCGATGAGGTGCGGCATGACGTTGTCCTTCGGATCGGCGCATGCACGCCGCAAACGCTCGAGCGACGCGCCGGCCGCCTCGGCGTTGCGCGACTCGCGAACGCGGTTCACCGCGGCGGCTTGCTCGCGCTCCGTCTCTTCGGTGATGCGAAGAAGCTCGATGCCCTCGAGGTCGTCGTCCTTCTCGAACGCGTTGACGCCGACGACGACGCGATCCTTCGTCTCGATCGACCGCTGGTAGCGATAGCTCGCTTCGGCGATCTCCTTTTGGAAGAATCCGGCCTCGATCGCTTCGACGACGCCGCCATACGACTCGATCTCGTCGAAGTATGCGAGCGCCTGGCGCTCCATCTCGTCGGTGACCGCTTCGACGAAGTACGAACCGCCGAGCGGATCGACGACGTTGCCGGCGTTCGTCTCGTACGCGAGAACCTGCTGCGTTCGCAGTGCGATTTCGACGGCTTTCTGTGTCGGCAGCGCGTGCACTTCGTCCATCGAGTTCGTGTGGAGCGACTGCGTACCGCCCAGGACCGCCGCCATCGCTTCGTAGGCGACGCGCACGACGTTGTTCTCGGGTTGTTGTGCCGTCGCACTGCAGCCGGCGGTCTGGGTGTGAAAGCGCAGTTGCCACGATCGCGGGTTTCGCGCGCGATACCGCTCGCGCATCCGGCGAGCGTAGATGCGCCGCGCCGCGCGAAACTTCGCGATCTCTTCGAAGAAGTCGATGTGCGAGTTGAAGAAGAACGAGAGGCGCGGCGCGAAAGAGTCGACGTCCATCCCGGCGGCCATGCAGGCTTCGACGTATGCGAATCCGTCCGCGAGCGTGAAGGCGAGTTCTTGCGCGGCGGTCGAGCCGGCTTCGCGGATGTGATAGCCGGAGATCGAAATCGTGTTCCACTTCGGCATCTCCTGCGTGCAGAACGCGATCATGTCGACGATGAGCCGCATGTGCGGACGCGGCGGAAAGATCCACTCTTTCTGCGCGATGTATTCCTTGAGAATATCGGCCTGCACCGTGCCGCCGAGCACCTCACGCGCGACGCCCTGCCGCTCCGCCGCCGCAACGTACTGCGCGAGCGCGATAACCGCGGGACCGTTGATCGTCATCGACGTCGTCACCGCGCCCATGTCGATTCCCTCAAAGAGCGCGCTCATGTCGTCGAGCGAGTCGATCGCGACGCCGCAGCGACCGACCTCGCCGCGCGCCTGCGCCGCGTCGGAATCGTACCCCATGAGCGTCGGCATGTCGAAGGCGACCGAGAGTCCGGTCTGCCCCTGTGCCAGGAGAAACTTGTACCGCGCGTTCGTCTGGCGCGCCGTTCCGAATCCCGCGAA
This sequence comes from Candidatus Tyrphobacter sp., assembly GCA_050733755.1. GTDB lineage: Bacteria > Vulcanimicrobiota > Vulcanimicrobiia > Vulcanimicrobiales > Vulcanimicrobiaceae > Tyrphobacter. Next base: position 34,950 of record JBOHTS010000065.1, read on the forward strand.
CTGGCGCATCGTCCAAAGACGGCCGCGATAGCCGTTGCGATGGAGCCCGCGCGTGTACGGGTACGCTCCCGGATCTCCCAGATCTCGCGCGTAATCCAGCCCCGCGACGTCCTGCGGCCCATAGACCGTCTTCAGAGGAACGTCGGAGATCGTCCGGTCGACGGCGCCCGACCCCGGCTCCGCTCGGAGCGCGGCCGCCGCTTGCTCGTCACCCCGAGCCGGCTCCGTCCGCTCGATCGTCTTTGCCACAGCCTCTAGAGGTTCACGCCGCGCCACCCAGGGTCATTCCCTAATGCCCAGCGAGCGCACCGCGCGCTCCGCGGCCGCGTACGGATCTCCGTCCGTCGCGCCGTCCGATGCGACGACACCCTCGACGAGCCGTTCGATTCGGCCGGCCGCGATCGCGCGCACCTGATGCGCGAAGCGCGCGCGGCGCCGACGCTCGAACTCTCCGCTCTCCTTCAGGTAGAGCGCGTGCCGTTCGAGCGCGGCCCAGAGTTCGTCGATTCCGTCGCCGCGTACCGCTTGCGTCGCGACGATCGGCGCAACCCAGCCGGCATGCCCGGCCATCTGCAGCATCGACCTAATCTCACGCCGCAAGAGATCGGCCATCGGGTGGTCGCTCTTGTTCACGACGAAAACGTCGGCGATTTCCATGATGCCGGCTTTGAGAATTTGAACGGAGTCGCCGCTTCCCGGCTGCAGCGCGACGACCGTCGTCTGCGCGAGCGAGGCGATTTCGACTTCGTTCTGCCCGGCTCCGACGGTCTCGATGATGACGAACTCGAGACCGAACGCATCCATGAGCAATGCCGCATCCGCCGTCGCGCCGGCGAGCCCGCCGAAGTGTCCGCGCGTCGCCATCGACCGAATGAAGACGCCGCGATCGGTGAAATGCTCTGCGAGCCGAATTCGATCGCCCAGGAGTGCGCCGTGCGAGAATGGCGAGCTCGGATCGACGGAGATGACGCCGACGCTCTTTTCATATCCGCGCGCGGTACGTGCGAGCGCCGCACCGAGCGTCGACTTCCCAACGCCGGGAGGTCCGGTAATGCCGACGGTTCTCGCGTTTCCGGCACGTTCGTGCACCGCGGCCACGACCTGCGCGCCGATGCCGGATTCGCAGAACGTGATCGCGCGCGCGAGCGCGCGCGGCTCGCCCGCACGAAAGCGTCGTATCAGTTCGGCACTGCCCGCTTGTGTCACCGGAGTGCGAAGGTTGCGGCTGCCCCCCGAGCGGACCTGCTCGAGCAGTCCGCGAACGCGGCGTGCATGCACGCTCTGCTTCTCGCTGCCGCGCTCTCGATGCCGCAGCGTCAGAGCATCGACGCGATCGTACGCATCGTCGTCGGCAGCCATCACATCGACGGCCTGTCGCTTGCGGTCGTTCGCAATGGAAGGCTCGCATACGCTCGCGGCTACGGATTCGCGGACCGCAGGCGGTCGATCGCGGTTCGCCCCGCGACGATCTTTGCAATCGGTTCGCTCGAAAAGTCCTTTCTCGCGGCGACCGTCCTGCGTTTGGCACAGCACGGGCGTCTCTCGCTAGCCGATTCGCTCGACCGCTACGTTCCGTGGTACGCGAACGCACGCGGCGTCACGATCGAAGAGCTCCTCAACCACACGAGCGGAGTTCCCGATTACGCGCAGCTGCCGGGATTCGATCGCGCCCGGCGCGACCCCGTCTCTCCGGAAGCGCTCGTCCGTCGCGTTGCCGCACTGCCGCTGCTCTTCGTTCCCGGAACACGGCGGCAGTACAGCAACACGAACTACGTACTCCTCGGGCTCGTCGTCGAGCGCGTCACCGGAATGCCGCTCGCGCGATGGCTGCAGCGCGATCTTCTCCGGCCGCTGCACCTCACCGCCACGGCGAGCTGGAGTCCATTTCTCTATGAAGCCGGCCGCGCGCAGGGAAGCGTCGCGCCGGGGAGCGGTTCGCTCGGCTTCGGCGCGGCGAATCTCGAGTCGAACGTTCTCGACCTTTCGCGCTGGATCGGCGATCTTCTCTCGCTGCGCGTCGTCGATGCCACAAATCTCGCGCGCATGCTCGGCGGGATGGGATTCTCCAGCGGCCGGATCGGAACGCACCGCGGCGCGTGGCATAGCGGTTACGTTGCAGGCTACTCGGCGTTCGTCGCAATCGTTCCGCAAGAGCGCCTCGGCGTCGTACTCCTCTGCAACGAGGACGCGGTGGACCTCGGGCCGCTCGCGCAGAGCGTTCTCGACGACGCCTCCTCGCGGTGACTCTTACCAGCACGATCGCAATCGCGCTGCTGATGGCCGCCGCAGCCGTCGTCGCGCCGATCGGCGCGCGCGCGTCCACGCTCATCGTGCCGCTCACCGGCGGCCGCCACAGAGCGATCGAGCCGCAAACGCTCTTTCACACGCTCTTCTCCGACTTCTTTTTCGAGCCTGACGGCACGGTGTACGTGCAGACCGGCGACATTCCGGCAATGTGGCTGCGCGACTCGTCGGCGCAGACGATTCCGTATATCCGGTTCGAGCCGGCGTTTCCGGCGCTGAGAAACCGGATCGCCGGCGTCATCGAGCGCGACGCGAAGAACGTTCTCGCCGATCCGTACGCGAACGCGTTTCAAGCAAGCTATCACGTTTGGGAGCGCAAGTGGGAGGTCGACTCACTCGCCTGGCCCGTCCTCCTCGCCTGGGTATACTGGCAGACGACCTCCGATCGTTCGATCTTCACGAATGATCTGCATCGGGCGCTGCGGCAGATCGTCGCGACGTACGAGTGCGAAGAGCGCCACGCGCGCTGCAGCCATTACGTCTATCCCTACCGCGTCTTCACGCGGAATGCGTACGCCGCAAACACCGGACTCATCTGGAGCGCCTTCCGCCCCTCCGACAATCCCGTCTACTATCGCTTCAACATTCCACAGAATGCACTCGCGGCCGTCGCGATGCGCGAGACCGCGGCCCTTGCATCGATCGGGTACGGCGACGCGAAGCTCGCATCGGCCGCAACGGAGCTCGGCGAGCGCGTCGAGACCGGCGTCCTTCGGTACGGCCGCATCTACGATGCCGCGCACGGAGGATGGATGTACGCGTACGAAGTCGATGGGCTCGGTCACGCTCTGCTTATCGACGACGCGAATATCCCGGATCTTCTCACGCTGCCGTACATCGGCTGGTGCTCGGCGTTCGATCCGACGTATCTGACGACGCGTAACTTCGTCCTCAGCACGGCAAATCCGTACTACTATCGCGGCCGCTACGCTAGCGGCCTAGGAAGCGACCATACGCCGGTCGATAACGTCTGGCCCCTCGCGATCATCGGACGCGCGCTGACGTCGACGTCCTCGCTCGAAATCGCAACCGCGATCACGACGCTCGCACAGACGGACGGCATGGACGGCCTCATTCACGAGAGCTTCTATGTCGGCGGCTACTGGCGCTACACGCGCTCCGACTTCGGCTGGGCGAACGCGCTCTATGCGGAGCTGCTCTTTCGCACGATTGCCGGGCAAAGCGCGACGCCGTTCGTCGAACCCGAGACGATGCTGCCCTTCGAAATGCGAACGCAGACCCCGACGTCCGTGCCGTTCGTCGCGCAACTCGAGAACGAGTCGTCGATCCTTACCGCGCTCGCGCAGCTCCTCGCCGCGAGCGACGCTAGGAGATAGGCTCCTAAGATCCGTAACGGCGGCTGCGCTGCGAGAACGAGCGGACCGCATCGACGAAGTCGTTCGTGGCAAACTCCGGCCACATGATCGGCAACGTCAACAGCTCGGTGTACGCAACCTGATAGAGCAGAAAGTTCGAGATGCGATGGTCGCCGCCGGTTCGTATCAGCAGGTCCGGATCCGGCGCGTGCGGTGCGTACATGCGCGCGCGCAGTTCGCGCTCGCAAACCTCTGCGGACTGCAGCCGTCCCGCGGCAACGTCGCTCGCGATCGCCTGCACGGCGCGGAGAATTTCCGCGCGCCCACTATAGTTCAGCGCGAGCGTCAGCGTGAGGCGGCCGTTCTCTGCGGTGCTTCTCACGAGGTCGCGCACGGCAGAGCGCGCCGGGAACGCGAAGGCGTCCAAATCGCCGATGACCTCGACGCGAACGCCCTGCGCGAGGAGTGACGATTTCTCGCTTCGCGCGCACGCGGCACAGATCTGCATGACGAGCCCCACTTCGCGCGTGCTGCGCGTCCAGTTCTCCGTGGAGAAGCCGTAGACGGTCAAGCGAGAGACGCCGGTCTCGATCGCGCCTTTGACCGCGGCCCGTAACGCGACGACGCCGCGCCGGTACCCCTGCGCGATCGGAAGACCGTGCTCGCGCGCCCATCGCCGATTGCCGTCCATGATAACGGCGACGTGCTCGGGGGGCTGCGCGAGTACCGCAGGCTGCAGCATCATTTACTTTGTACTACAAAGTGAACGCAAGCGCAAGCCTCTCGGCGGAGGCGAGGGCCGCAGTAGCCAAGGACGGGGGCGGATATGAGTGACGGCTATTACCGGTACGCGGCAGTCTCGCAGGACCGCATCGTCTTCGTCTGCGAGGACGACCTCTGGAGCGCAGCGCTAGGCGGCGGAGCGGCCGCCCGCCTCACCGTGAGTTTCGGAAGCTGCACGTTTCCGCGCATCTCGCCGGATGGCTCGTGGATCGCGTTCACGTCGACGGACGAAGGCCATCCCGAGCTCTACGTCATGCCCGCCGAAGGGGGGCAGCCGCGTCGCCTCACGTTTCTCGGCAGCACGGTGGCCTGGACCGCCGGCTGGAGCGAAGACGGCCGCTCCATCCTCTTCATCGCCAATCCCGGCTCTTGGTATCCGAACGACACGCGCGCGTTCTCCGTCCCGCTCGACGGCGGCCCGGCCGTCGAGTTGCCGTTCGGTCATGCCAAGAGCATCGCGTTCGGCCCCGGCGGAAGCCTTGCGATCGGGCGCAACGCCGTCGATCCCGCCCGCTGGAAGCGCTATCGCGGCGGAACCTCCGGCGAGATTTGGGTTGGGGAGCGCGACGGCAACTTTTCGCGCCTCCCTCTTCCGAATGGAAACCCGACGTGGCCGATGTGGATCGACGAGCGCATCTTCTTCCTCTCCGACCATGAAGGGATCGCAAACATCTATTCGTGCGCGCCCGACGGGGGCGACGTGCGCCGCCATAGTCACGAAAATGAGTACTACGCCCGCTTCCCGTCGGCCGATGCCTCGCACGTCGTCTACTCGAGCGGCGGGCGAATCGTACGATACGACGCCGACTCCGGCGAACTGCACGAGGTCGAGATCGAGACGCACTCCGCCGCGCCGCAGACGACGCGCCGCTTCGAGAACGCGGGCGAGTCGCTCGACCACTTCGCGCCCAGTCCGGACGGCACGAGCGTTGCGCTCGTCGCGCGCGGACAACCGCTGACGCTGCCGCTCTTCGAAGGCGCCGTCGTCGCACACGGCATCGGCAGCCGCGCGCGATATCGCTTGTCCGAGTGGCTGCACGACGGAACGCGCTTCATCTGCGTCACCGATCGCAGCGGATACGAGCAGCTGGAAGTGCACGACGCCGCCGCCGCTGCGCCGCCCGAACTCGTGACGAGCGGCGACGTAGGACGCATTACGGAACTCGCCGCCTCGCCCGCAAAGGACGTGGTGGCGTTCACCAATCATCGGTACGAACTCTGCGTTCTCGATCTCGAGGACAAGCAGCTTCGCACGATCGATAAGAGTCCGGCGCGGCGGATCACCGGGCTTGCCTTCTCCCCAGACGGACGGTTTCTCGCGTACTCGTGGTCGTCCGCTCCCGGAACGTCGATCGTTCGCATCGCGAAGGTGAAATCGGGACGCGTGCACGACGTCACGGCGCCGCTGCGAGACGACCTCTCGCCCGCATGGGACCCGGACGGACGCTATCTCTATTTCATCTCGACGCGCGACTTCAATCCCGTCTACGACGCGCTCCAGTTCGATCTCAGCTTTCCGCAGGCACATCGGCCGTTCGTTCTGACGCTGCGCGCGGACGCGCCATCGCCGTTCGTGCCGAAACCGCATCCGATCCACCGCGATCACGACAAGCACGGCGAGCACGGTGACGAGAAGAGCGCTCCCGTCGACGTTCGCATCGACTTCGACGGAATTGCCGGACGCGTGCTCGGCTTTCCGGTCGAGGAAGGCGACTACGAACAGATCGTCGCAACGCGCGAACGCGTTCTCTTCACGCGCTTTGCCGTTCGGGGGATCAAGCCGTTTCCGCCGGCGGATGACGACCGAGAGGAGCACGGCTCGCTCATCGCGTTCGACTTCGAGCAGCAGCGCTCGGCGACGATCGCAACCGACGTCGGCGAGGTTCGCCTCGGTGCGGACGGACGCACCCTGCTCTATCGCAGCGGACAGCGCTTGCGCGCGATCGACGCTCTCGCCGACCTTCCGGAGGTGGACGACGAGCAAAAACCCGCTTCGGAGCCGGGACGCAAGACCGGGTGGCTCGATCTGGAGCGCGCCTTCGTCGAGATCGTTCCTCGCGATGAGTGGGGGCAGATGTTTCGTGAAGCGTGGCGGTTGCAGACGGAGCAGTTCTGGGTCGAGGACATGAGCGACATCGACTGGGATCGCGTCTACGATCGTTACCACGGCCTCCTCGAGCGCGTGCGCACACGCACCGAACTCTCCGATCTCATCTGGGAGATGCAAGGCGAGCTCGGCACGTCGCACGCGTACGAGTTCGGCGGCGACTTCCGCGAACCGCATCAATATCAGCGCGGATTTCTCGGCGCGGATTTCGCGTGGGACGAAGCCGAAGAAGGCTATCGCATCGACCGCATCTATCGCGGCGATTCGTGGAACCGCGACGTCGACTCGCCGCTCGCGGAGCCGGGACTCGACGTCGCACCCGGCGATTTTCTCCTTGCCATCGGCGGGCGCCGTCTCTCGCGAGGCGTGAGGCCGGATCAGATTCTCGTCAATGCGGCCGGACGCGAGATGACGCTGACGGTGCGCCGCGGACGCGCGCACGAGCGCAACGTGCTGGTGAAGGCGCTCGCGAGCGAAGCGCAACTCCACTACCGCGCGTGGGTCGACGCAAAGCGCGCGTACGTTCACGAACGCAGCGCCGGCCGGGCCGGCTACATCCACATTCCCGACATGGGACCGTGGGGATTCGCCGAGTTTCACCGCGGCTACCTCAGCGAGTTCAATCGCGGCGGCCTCATCGTAGACGTACGCTACAATCGCGGCGGCCACGTCTCACCGCTCCTGCTCGAAAAGCTCGCGCGCAAGCGAGTCGGCTACGACATTCCCCGATACGGCGCGCCGCTACCCTACCCCCCGGAGTCGGTCGACGGACCGATCGTCGCGATCACCAATCAGTTTGCGGGCTCCGACGGCGACATCTTCAGCCACTGCTTCAAACTCTACAAGCTCGGCCCCCTCGTCGGAAAGCGCACGTGGGGCGGCGTGATCGGCATCGAGCCGTACCATCACCTCGTGGATGGAACATTGACGACACAGCCCGAGTACTCGTTCTGGTTCAGCGACGTCGGCTGGGCCGTCGAGAACTACGGCACGGATCCCGACTACGAAGTCGACATCGCGCCGCACGATTACCGCGACGGGCGCGATCCGCAACTCGATACCGCACTCGCGATCATGGAGGAGGCCCTCGCACGCAACGTTCCGGTACGGCCCGACCTCACGACGAGACCGTCGCTTCCGCTGCCTACGCTGGCGTAGCGGCGCTCCTCACTTTTCTCTTTCATCTCGTCGCGAATCCGCATTACGGGTTCTTCCGCGACGAACTCTATTTCATTATCTGCGGACGCCATCCGGCGTTCGGATACGTCGATCAGCCGCCGCTGATCCCGCTCGTCGCCGCGGCGTCGCAAGCTTTCGGGGCGTCACTCGTTGCCTTACGTGCAACCGCCGCGCTCTGCGCGGCCGCCGGCGTCTTCGTCTCGTGCAGGCTCGTCGCGCAGTGGGGAGGCGGGAGGTTCGCGCAGGTTCTCACCGCGATCGTCGTCGCGCTCACGCCCGTACTCTGCGCGTTCGGCGAGAAGGTCGGCCCGGACATGGCCGGCCTGTGGCTCTGGCCGCTGGCGGCGCTCTTCGTCGCGCGCATCGCGAAGGGTGGCGATCCCCGCTGGTGGCTCGCCGTCGGCGCGGCCCTCGGCGTGGCGTGCGAGGCAAAGTACAGCGTCATCTTCTTCGCGGTCGCACTCTTGCTCGGTCTCTTGCTCTCGCCGTCGCGGACGATCTTCGCAACGCGCTGGTTTCCGGCGGGCATGGCGCTCGCACTCCTCATCGCGCTTCCGAACTTCGCATGGCAGGCAGCACACGGGTTCCCGATGTGGCAACTTCTGCGCGACGCGCAGATCGCCGGCAAGAACGTCGTGCTCTCACCGCTCGGCTACGTCGCGCAGCAGGTATTCGTCACGAACCCGCTCCTCGCACCGCTATGGATCGTCGGCCTCATCGCGGCGTTCTTGAACCGCAATCTGCGGTGGGTAGGATGGACGTTCGTTCTCCTCATCGCCATGATGATCGCACTCCACGGAAAGAACTACTATCCGGCAGACGTCTATCCACTCCTCATCGGCAGCGGCGCGCTTGCCGTGGAACGATGGACTGCGCGCGCGCAAATCGTGCGGCCCGTCGTCGCGTTCGCCGCGGTCATCCTTTCGCTCTGGCTGATCCCGCTCGTAGAGCCGATTCTTCCCGAGGCTTCAGCCGCCGCATACCAAACCAAACTCGGCCGGCTCCTCCACACGAGCGCACGATCCGAAAACCACCGCCCCGTCGCGATCGGGCAGGATTTCGCCGACATGCACGGCTGGCCGCAGTTGGCAGCAACGGTCGCTCGCGTCTACGATTCGCTCCCCGCGCCAGAACGCGCGCGAGCGGCAATCGTCGCGAGCAACTACGGCGAGGCCGCCGCCATCGACTTCTTCGGATCGGCCTACGCGTTGCCGCCGGCGCTCTCGGGTCACAACAACTACTGGCTGTGGGGAACGCACGGGTACGACGGAAGCATCGTCATCGACGTCAACGGCGACTGCGGCGCTCGCGAGCACCTGTTCGCATCGAGCGAGCGCGCGGCAACCTTCGACGCGCCGTGGATCATGTCGTACGAGCAGAACATTCCCATCATGATCTGCCGCGGAGTTCGCAAGCCGCTCGCGACGATCTGGCCGTCGCTCAAAGACTATATCTAGGAGCCTGTCGGGCTATGGCCATTTTCGGATTCGGTGCCGAATTTTGTTCGGAGACGAGGCGCGAAGAGGGAGCAACGCCGTAGCGTTGTGACCGATGAGCAACGAAGTATTCGGACAAAAGGCGGTCCGAAGACGGAGATGTGCCATAACCCGACAGGCTCGTAGGAGCCTGTCCGGTTATCGTGAGCGTCGGCCCGGCTTTACGCTCTTGCCTCCGGCCGTGCCGAGATGTTTGCCGACGCTGCAGTTCGCGAGATGGTCGTCGACGATTCCGACGGCTTGCATGAACGCATAGCAGATCGTCGGCCCGACGAACCGAAAACCTCGTGCGCGAAGATCCTTGCTCATCGCTTGCGATTCTTCGGTCGCCGCCGGGACGTCGCGAACGGTGCGCGGGCGCGCCTTTCGTTTCCCCGAGAACCGCAGCACGTACGCGTCGAACGAGCCGAACTCGCGCCGTACGGCGAGAAGGGCGCGGGCGTTGCTCACCGCCGATTCGACCTTCGCTCGATTGCGAACGATGCCGGGATCGCGCAGGATGCGCTCGACGCGGGCGGGCGTAAAGCGCGCGACGCGCTCGGGATCGAAGCCGGCAAACACTTCGCGATAGCGCGCGCGCTTTGCTAGGATCGTCCTCCAGCTCAAGCCGGCTTGCGCGCCTTCGAGCACCAAGAACTCGAAGAGGCGCCGGTCGTCGTGAACGGGACGGCCCCACTCGTCATCGTGATACGCGATCATCTCCGGCGTCGTCGCCCACGGACAGCGCATGCCGGTTACGACCGCGGGTGGATCGCGTTGAGAATCGTCGGAAAGACGCGTTCCGAGAGCGCGCGATTTCGCTCCGGCTCGATGATGTCGTGCGACGGCGGCATGCCGCGTAGTTCGATGAGCTCGACGCGCACGCCCGCATCTCGCCAGCGCGCAACGAGCGCGCGCAGTTGCGCGTTGCTGACCGCCGCCTCGCCGCAGTTCAGAACGACGGCAACGGCGTCGGCGGTCGCCGGTTCGCGCGCTCTTCTCGCGATGCTTCTTGCCAACTCGTAGAGCCGCGCGAGCGCGTGCGTCGGATAGCGCGGGTACCCGTGCGCGGGCCCCTGACGCTCTCGTGCGATCGGATCCCACCAGACGAACCGGTTTGGAAGCCGCAGCCAGAGCGCCATCGCGAGATCCATTGCGATTCGCGGAACCGCAGCGGCGCCGAAGAACGGCGCGATTGCGACGGCGCGCGCGAATCGTTCGCTCTGCGCGAGCGAGAGCGTGAGCGTCCCTCCGGCAGAGAATCCGGCGACGGTAACGCGTTCCCCGAGTTCTCTGGCAGCGTCGAGCGCGCGACCGGAGAACGTGCGGAGTACATCGCCCGTAAGATCGGCGAGCGCCGGGGTGAGCCGGTCCGCATAGCCGTGGAGCGGAAGCCGCGGGACGAGGACGTTGCACCCACGTTCGAAAAGAGCGCGTGCGTACCGCCGAAACTGAGCCGGCGCTGCGGTGAGGCCGTGGAAGAGCAGCACGGCCTCGCGAGACCGCTCTTCGTGCCGAAGGACGATCGTGCGGCACTCCGGTGGGATGCGTTCGTCGTCGTCGAGGGCGACCAGGCGTTCTAAAGCGGGTATCATATCGGAAGGAACCTGGAGGGAATGGTAACACAACGCGGCGCGCCGCAGAGCGCCACAGACTTCATCGCGTTAGACGAAGAGTACGGAGCGCGCAACTATCGTCCGCTCGACGTCGTCGTAGCGCGCGCCGAAGGCGTCTGGCTTTGGGACGTCGCCGGGCGCCGTTACCTCGATTGCGTGAGCGCATACTCGGCGCTCAATCACGGGCACGCGCACCCGCGAGTGCGAGCGGCGCTCGTCGAGCAGGCACAGCGGCTCTCGCTGACCTCGCGCGCGATGTACAACGACCGCCTTCCGCTCTTTCTCGAGCGGCTCTCCGCGCTGACGGGATACGAAGCGGCGCTTCCGATGAACTCCGGGGTCGAAGCCGTCGAAACCGCACTGAAACTCGCACGCCGATGGGGATACGAAGTGAAGGGCATTCCGGCGAACGGCGCCGAGATCGTCGTCTTCGCCGACAACTTTCACGGCCGCACGATCGCCGCGATCTCGGCGAGCTCGACCGCACAGTACCGCAAGGATTTCGGGCCTTTCGTTCCCGGATTCACGCTCGTGCCGTTCGGCGATGCCGCAGCACTCGCGCGCGCGATCACGCCGCGTACGTGTGCCGTGCTCCTCGAACCGATTCAGGGTGAAGGCGGCGTCGTCGTACCGCCCGAAGGCTTTCTCGCGCAGACGTTCGCGCTCTGTCGCGAGCGCGACGTTCTCTTCGTAGCCGACGAAGTGCAGACGGGGCTCGGACGAACCGGCGATCTCTTCGCATGCGACCACGAGAGCGTGCGGCCGGACGTCCTCGTTCTCGGAAAGGCGCTCGGCGGGGGATACTATCCGGTCTCCGCCGTCGCGAGCAGCCGCGCGATCATGGATCTTTTTCATCCCGGCGACCACGGCAGCACGTTCGGCGGAAATCCGCTCGCGTGCGCCGTCGCGCATGCGGCAATCGACGCGCTCGTCGACGAGCGTCTGCCGCAACGCGCGCGCGAGGCGGGGGATCGAATCCTCGGCGCGCTTCGCAGCGTGCATTCGCCGCTGCTGCGCGAAGTGCGCGGACGAGGACTGCTCGTCGGACTCGAGGTCTCGGTACCGGCGCGCAGCCTCTCGGAGGCGTTGCTCCGGCGTGGCGTCGTTGCGAAGGACACGCACGAGAACGTTCTGCGCATCGCGCCGCCGCTCGTCATCGATACCGAGGCCACGGATTTTCTCATCGAAAGCATCACGGCGAGCCTGCGCGAGCTCGACGGCGCCCCTGTTGACACCCGCCATGGTGCCTGATATGCTCTCGGAGCCGAAGCAGCACGGCCCTGCGGGGTCGATGCTCACCGGATGCCCGCGGGCAATCCGGTTACTCCACGGAGGAGCCGCCGGCCGGCTCCGCACGAGTGGGTTGCTTCGGCAGCGCCACTTTTTGTTTGTCGATTAAGGAGGAAGAGCGTCACGATCGTCACTGAGGGAGCATCGCCATAGCTCGACCGCTTCGCGTCAACGACCAAATCCGAATTCGCACGGTGCGCGTCATCGACGAAAGCGGTGCACAACTCGGCATCATGCCGATCGAAGATGCCCAAGGACGCGCTCGCATCGCGGGCTTGGACCTCATCGAAATCTCGCCGAACGCTCAGCCGCCGGTCTGCAAGATCGGCGACTACGGGCGGCTCAAGTACGAACAGTCGAAGAAAGACAAGGACGCCCGCAAAAAGCAGCGTCACTTCGAGCTCAAAGAGGTCAAGCTTCGTCCGAAGATCGAGACGCACGACTACGAGACGAAGGCGAGAATGGCCGAACGACTCTTGCAAGACGGAAGCAAGGTAAAGGTAACGATCATGTTCCGGGGCCGCGAGATCACGTACGCGATCTTCGGCCGTCGCCTCCTCGATCGCATCGCCGAGGACATGACGCCGATTGCAATCGTCGAGCGCGAGCCGAGGCTCGAAGGAAAGAACATGTTCATGATTTTAGCGCCTCGTGCGGTGCCTACGGGCCCGCCGAAGTACTCGAAAAAGGAGCCAGCAAATGCCTAAGATTCGAACCCATCGAGGAACGGCCAAGCGCGTGAAGGTGACGGCGAACGGCAAGGTTCTGCATCGCCATCAGTTCGACGGTTGCGGTCACATCCTCAGCAAGAAGTCGAAGAAGCGCAAGCGCCACTTTCGCAAGGATCAGCCCGTCGCGCCCAGCGACATGCGGCGCATGCGCGCGATGATCCCGTACCTCGTATAGGAGAAGGACGATGGCTCGAATCAAACGTGGCGTCGGAGGCATCAAGCATCGCCGGCGCGTCATGAAGCTCGTGAAGGGATTTCGCGCCTCCCGCCGGCGCAACTATCGCGTCGCAAACGAAGCGCTCCTTAAGTCGCTCGCCTATGCGTTCCGCGATCGCCGCGTTAGAAAGCGCGACTTTCGGTCGCTTTGGATCAGCCGCATCAACGCGGCCGCGCGACGCGAAGGCCTGTCGTACTCGATGCTCGTGCACGGGCTGAAGAAGTCGGGGGTGACGCTCAATCGCAAGGCGCTCGCCGATCTTGCGGTGAGCGACGCGAAAGCGTTCGGCAATCTCCTGACGCTGGCAAAGCAGGCGGTCGAAAAGTAAGTGCTCGCGGCGCTTCTCTTCGCCGCGATCGGTTTCACCCCGGCGACCGCCCACCGCATCGATGCGATCGCCGCCGCGGAGATTGCGTCGCATCGCGCGCCCGGCATCGCCGTGGGCGTCGTCGAATCGGGGCGCCTCGTCTACGCTCGCGGTTTCGGCTTTGCGAACGTTCGCGAACGCATCCGCGTCTCGCCGGGGACGCAGTTCGCGCTCGGCGGGATCAGCGAGCAGTTTATCGCCGCCGCGGTGCTCCTGCTGGCCCAAGACGGCAAGCTCGGCCTCGACGATCCGGTAACGAAGTATCTGCCGAAAGTCGCCGCGCGCGGCGTGACGATTCGCGAGCTTCTCGACGGGACGTCCGGATTACCGAACGTCGCCGGCCACGCTTCCTCGCCGCCGGGCACCGCCTATTCGGAGAACCCGCTCGACTACGTTCTCGCGGGTCGCATCGTCGAACGAGTTGCCGGCGAGCCGCTCTCGGACTACGTCGAGCAGCACATTTTCGTTCCGCTCGTCATCGACGCATCGCTCTGGTTCGGCGACACCGGCCTGGGGGCGGACCACGCCGTCGGTTACACGAAGGTGAACGGCCGCTTCGTGCCCGTTCGCCCGAGCGCAACGCGTCCTCGGGCCGGCGCGGGCGTCATCAGCGACGTCTACGATCTTGCGAAGTGGGACATCGAGTTTCCCGTGCTCCTGCGCGTGGACGCGGTGCGCGATATGTTCACTCCGGCGCTTCCGAGCGCGTTCGTGCGGCACGGCATGGGCTGGACGCTCGACCGCCGCAGCGGCCATCGCTTCGTGTGGCAAAACGGCGAGATCCCCGGCTTCCATACGATGAACGCGCTTCTGCCCGACGAACACGTTGCGGTGATCGTGCTCGTCAACGCCGACGCGCGCAACGAGCCTACGACGCTTCCCGAGAGCATCGCCGGGAGAGTTCTCGACGTCGTCGTTCCGCCGGTAAGGCATCACCTCGACAACGCGATCGTGACGCGCGCGCGGCAACTTCTCGCGATGCTCCAAAGCGGCCGGCTCGATCGTACGCAGCTGACGCCGGCCTTTTCGTCGTATCTCAGCGACGATCTCGTCGTTCGGGCCGATCTCGGTGCGCTCGGGCGCGTCCGCGCGCTCGTCCCCATCGCGAGCACCTCATCCGGCGCCGGGACGACATACGAGTTTCTCGTGCTCTTCGCGAAGGGAGAGCGACACTTTCAGATGACGGTGCAGCCCGACGGAAAGATCGCCTCTCTGTCGTTCAATCCCTGACGCGAAGGAGATTCTTAAAGGTCGGTCTCGGCGATACGGCGACCCGTCGCTTCCGTGACCTTGCCGAGCATCGCGACCGCTTCCGGCGGCGACGCGTTGCTGAACATATAGCGCAGCCGTTCGTCGGTGTCTTCGACGATGAGCACGGCACGCCGGCCCGTGCGCACGGCGTCCACGAGCGAAGCGAGGTACGCTTCATCTTCTGCCGCGAGAACCGAGTGCTCGTCGCGGCGGGTTTTCGTACTTGGCTTCGCGCCGCTCAGGATACGCTTGAGAACGGCGTCGATGTCACCCGGGACTTCCACGATGTACCTCCGGTATGCACCCCGGTGGGTGCGGTCAACCCTTTCTATCGACCGAACCGGGGGCGAGTTCACCACCTTGCGCGGCTATCCAGTGCAAAGCTAGCAGAGTCTTTACATCGGCGACCTCGCCGCGCTCGAAGAGCGCAATCGCCTCGCGCACGTCGAAGCAGCCGACCTCGATGCGCTCGTCTTCGTCGAGCGATTGCGCGCCCGCGCGAAGATCGCGCGCGACGAAAAACTCCATCCGCTCGTCGCAGAAGCCGGGGGTCATGTAGAGGTTCCAGAGCGGCTCGATGCGTGCGGCGGCGTACCCGGTCTCCTCGGCAAGCTCGCGAAGAGCTCCCGTCTTTGCATCCTCGCCCGGCTCGGCGGTACCGGCCGGAATCTCCCACAGCAACCGCCTCACGGGGTGGCGGTACTGCCGAACGAGCACGAGCTCGCGTGGAGAGCAGAGCGCGATGATGCCATACGTCGGCGCGTGCTCGACGATCTCGCACCGATGATCGGTGCCGTCGGCGTAGCGAAGGCGGTCGCTTCGCACCGAAAAGACGCGTCCTTCGAAGAGCCGCTCGGAGTGCAGTACCTGTGGAGTATCCCCGTCCATGGTATCCTGGGATGCGGTGCAAAGGCACTCAATCCTCGGCGAGGTCGGCTGGCTCGTCTACTTCATCGTTCTTCTGATCGTGGCGGTCTACGCGATGAACTTTTTCGTAGACGCCGTCTTCCCACGTCACTTCAACGACAAGATCGCCGATGCAATTGCGGCGATCCTCGCCTGCGTCGCTTTTCTTGCGACGCGGACCGCCGCGAGCAGGCAACGATAGCGTGGAGCGCCGCCTCGGCGACCGTTCGCCGCGAATCCGAGAAGCCGCCGCGCTCCTGACGGCCAAGGGCATCCACGGCTCGCCTCATTATCTCTTTGAAGGACCGACGCTGCTTCGTGAAGCCGTGCGCAGCGGCGTACGGCCGCACGAAATCTACGCGACGCAGCCTGCCTTCGACAACGAGCCGCTGCTAGCCGAGCTGCGCGAGCAAGGCGTGCCGATCTTCATCGTCAGCGAGCGCGCCGGCAAGCGGCTCTCGGCGGTCCGGACGCCGCAGGGAATCTACGCGCTCGCGACCACCGCCTTGTGCCAACTCGACTCGATGCTGGCACGCCCGGGAGCCGCGATCGTGCTGGCCGGTCTCTCCGATCCCGGGAACGCGGGCACGCTCGTTCGATGCGCCGACGCTTTCGGCGGGTGCGCGATCTTCGCTCCCGGCGCCGTCGGTCCGTATCACCCCAAGGTGATCCGCGCCGCCATGGGGTCCTTTTTCAGGGTGCCGATCGCAGTGGCGACCTCCGCGGCGATCGTGCAGGCCGCCTCGCTTGCCGGGCGGCCCATCGTCGGATTGGACGCTTCCGGGGGCTCAAGACTGGAAGATATGCCGGCCAAGGCGGTTATCGTCGTCGGCCGGGAGCGCCAAGGGCTTGGTGAGTGGAAGCCGATCTGCGAGCGGCTCTTCACGATCCCGATGGCCGCGGGGGCAGAGAGCCTCAACGCAGCCGTCGCCGGAGCCATAGCGCTCTACGAGGCGAGCCGCCGCGCGCGCGAGCTGCCGGCCAAATAGTGCCTTCAGAGAGCGATTGTCACGCGATTGTCAAGACTACCGTGGCGCTGGGGTGCGTGATATACTCACCCCTGTCCGGCGGCGGCGCCGGAATCCGGTGCAGAGAAGGAGACAAGACGCCCGATGGCAACGTGCGATTTCTTCTGGAAGCTCTTCGCCCAAACGGGGTCGATCAACGCCTACCTGGCATACCGACGGGCCCATACAGCTCCGAGCCCGAGCTGAAGCCCGCAAGAGGTCTCGTAAACCTTCAAGAAAGCGCCCGGCAGAGATGCCGGGCTTTTTCACGCTATGGACGATCTGACCGGCCTTTCTAGGCTCGAGGCCGAGTTTTCGGCCGCCATTGACGGAGCCGCGAGCGAGCAGGCCTTGGAGGAGGTCCGAGTTCGGTATCTGGGCCGCAGCGGCGAGGTGACGAATATCCGCCGCGAGATCGGTTCCCTGCCTGCCGGCGACCGGCCCGGCGCCGGCAAAGCGATCAACGACGCGGTCGCGGCCATGGAACGAGCGCTGCAGTCGCGTCAGACGTCGCTCGCGCAACGCGAGATCGAACGAACGCTCGAGCAGCGAATCGACGTCACGTTTCCGTCCCACCGCCGGGTGCTCGGATCTCTCCATCCGATCCGCCGCATCATCGACGACGCCTGCACGTATTTCGTCAAGCACGGTTTCGCCGTCGTGCTCGGTCCGGAGGCAGAACCGGAGTACTACAACTTCGACGCACTGAACATTCCAGCGGACCATCCGGCACGCCAAGGCTTCGACTCCTTTTGGATCGACGATCACCTCCTGCTGCGTCCGCATACCTCGCCGATGCAGATCCGAACGATGAAACTCCACGCGCCGCCGATCGCAATCGTCGCGCCGGGCCGATGCTATAGGCGCGACGCCGTCGATGCCCGCCACCTCTTTCAGTTTCATCAAATCGAAGGGCTTCTCGTCGCACAAGACGTGCACTTCGGGCACCTCAAGGGAATGATGACGGGACTCTGCCGCTATCTCTTCGGCTCGAGCCAGCGCGTGCGATTTCGGCCGTCGTTCTTTCCATTCACCGAGCCCAGCGCCGAGGTCGACACGACGTGCCCGAAGTGCCGCGCGCAAGCGGCGGCCTGCGGCATGTGCGGCGGCTCGGGATGGATCGAGCTCGGAGGCGCCGGCATGGTGCATCCGAACGTGCTCGCCGAGGTGGGATACGACCCGCAACGCTATAGCGGCTGGGCGTTCGGTTTCGGCGCCGAACGCCTTGCGCTGGCGCGGTACGAAGTCGACGACATCCGCCGCTTCGTCGACGGTGCGCCCGAGTTCTCCGAGCAGTTGGGCTCGCTCTCGTAGCGATGAACGTTCCGATCTCGTGGCTGCGCGAGTACGTCGATCTTCCAACCGATTCGCAAGCAGTTGCCGATCGTCTCGCGCTGCTGGGCTTTCCGGTCGCGCACGTCGAACGCCGCCCCCGCATCGACGGCGTCGTCGTCGGAAAGATTGCAACGCAGAAGAAGCATCCGAACGCGGACCGCCTGCAAATCTGCACGATCGATATCGGCGAGAGCAACGCGCTGACGATCGTGACCGCCGCCACGAACGTCGCGGCCGGACAGACCGTTCCCGTCGCGCGCGTCGGAGCGCGGCTCCCGCAGCTCACCATTGCGCGCCGCACGATGCGCGGCATCGCCTCCGAGGGAATGCTCTGCTCTCCCGGCGAGCTCGCGCTGCCGCCGGAGTGGTTCGAAGACGGCATCATGATCTTGGACGAATCGCTCCCTCTGGGCGGCGATTGCGTCGAGTTACTCGGCCTGCGCGACGACGTTCTCGACGTCGAGGTGACGAGCAATCGAGTCGATGCGATGTCGGTGATCGGCCTCGCGCGCGAACTCGCAGCGGCGACCGGTTCGGCGCTGCGGCTTCCCTCCTTCGAGAACCCCGGCGTCGCGGCGGCGGAGCCCCCGCCGCGCATCGCGCTCGAATCGAGCGATTGCGTACGCTTCGTTCTCCAACGCATCGAGGGTCTTCGCGTCGCGCCCGCGCCCGCGCGCATGCGCGTACGGCTCGCGCTCTGCGGCGTGCGCCCGATCGATAGCATCGTCGACGTCTCGAACTACGTCATGCTCGAAGTCGGAGCGCCGCTCCATCTCTACGATGCGCGCCGCGTTGCGGGCCAACGTCTCATCGTCCGCGACGCGCGCGGCGGCGAACGTCTCCAGACGCTCGACGGCGTCGAGCACACGTTGGAACCGGCGGCGCTCGTCATCGCCGATGAGAAGCACGTGCTCGGCCTCGCAGGCGTCATGGGAGGAGCGAGCAGCGAGATCGCTCCCGACACGACGGCGGTTCTTCTCGAAGCCGCCGCTTTCGACGGCGCGCGAGTGCGGCGCACCGCACAGCTCGTCTCATTGCGAACGCAAGCGTCGTCGCGTCACGAGCGCTGCGTTCCGCCCGCGCTCGCCGAGATGGCCGCAGCCCGCGCCGCAGCGCTCTTCGTCGAATCCGGCGCGCGCGCGTTTGCACCGGTCATCGCAGGCGAACCGGCTCGCTCGCGCGAGATCGCGCTGAGCGCGGGGGAGGTGCGCCGACTCCTCGGTATCGATCTCGGTGCCGCGCGCATCGCACAGCATCTTCGCGCGCTTGCGTGCGGCGTTCGCGACGATGCCCAGACGTTGTGGGTAACGCCCCCGCCGTGGCGCGGCGACCTGACGATCGCTGCCGACCTCGTCGAGGAGGTCGCCCGCATCGAAGGATACGACGCGATCGAACCGGCGATGCCTGCCGTCGCGCCGCATGGCATTTCCAGCGCGGAGTACGAGCGAGAGGGAACGATCGCGCGAACGATGGCCGCGATCGGATATCACGAGGTGCTGACGTATTCGTTGGGAAGGGACGCCGGCGACGCCGCCGTCGAGTTACGCAATCCGCTCTCCGAGGAACAGCGGTATCTTCGAACCGATCTCGTGCCCGCACTCGTCGCGCACGTCGCGCGCGCCGGCGCGCCGTACCGAGCCTTCGAAATCGGTCACGTCTTCTCGTCGCACGAGGGCGCGATCGACGAACGTTCCATGCTCGGCCTCGCCGTCGCGGCGCAGGCACGCGAAGAGCCGCCGTGGAGCGATGCCGAGTTTCTCGCGGTCAAGGGAGATATCGAAGCGCTCGTACGCGAGCTTACGGGCCGTACGCCGCTGGTTGCGCCGGCAGAGCGTCCCCCGCTCCACGCCGGCAAGTGCGCCGCACTCTTTCTGGATGGCGGCGAGATCGGCGTCTTCGGACGGATCGATCCGCGGGAGGAGCGCCTCCTGGGCGGTCTCGCCCTTTATGCCGGCACGATTCGGCTCGATCGCCTCCCGCAAGCCGAGACCCCGCGCTACCGGCCTCCTTCACGCTTCCCGTCAACCTACCGGGACCTCGCCCTCTCGGTGGCAGCAGAGGTAAGCGCCCGCAGCGTCGAAGAGACGGCAACGCACGCCATCGGAGATATCTGTACGGCCGTGCGTGTTTTTGACGAGTATCGCGGTCCGCAGGTCGAGCAAGGTCGTAAGAGCTTAGCGCTGCGGGCTACGATGCGCCGCTTCGATGGCACGATAACGGACGAAGAGGCGGAGGCCGCCGTTACCCGGGCCGTCCAAGCGCTCTACGAACGATTGGGAGCTATCGTACGCGTATGAATGGATATGTTGGGTGGCCCGACGTCGTCATCATCGCTATCTTGGCGATCGCGGCAATCAAGGGATTCGCCCGTGGACTGCTCTCGGAGCTCGGCGGCGTCGTCGCGGTCGTGCTTGCCGTTGCAGCGCCCTTCTACTACAACGGGTTCTTCGATTCGCTCTTCGAGAACGGGGCGAAGATGAATCCCGGCTCGGCGCACATCACGGGAATCGTCGTGACGGGCGTCATCGTTTACGGCATCATCATGCTGCTTCTCTGGCTCATCGGCCGCTACACGCATCTTCCCGCGCTCGGTGCGGGAAATGCGATCGGCGGTGGAATCATCGGTCTCGGCAAGGGCGTCATCCTTCTGTGGGTCGCGCTCTTCGTCGCGCTGCTCTTTCCACTCACGACGGAGGTCCGCACCGACCTTCACAAATCGCACCTCGTCGCGGTGCTGCAGGAGCAGAACCAACGCGTGGACACCGCGATTCAGAGCAAAGTGCCCGCGCTCGTGCGGCCACTGGTCGACCCGATCCTTCAGCGCGAGAACGTTTAGCGGCGTTCTTTGCGTACGGCGTGCCGATGGATCCGCGCGCGCTTCTGCGCGCCGTTACGATGCATCGGCACGACGTTGTTCTCGCGACGGCCGCTCTCGAAGACCGTCGGTGCGATGATGCGCTTGCCCAGCGCGAACTCGAAGACTTCGGAGAGCTGTTCGACGGCATGGAACTCCATCGTCTCGGCAATCTCCTTGGGAATGTCGTCGAGATCGACCTCGTTGCGCTTGGGGAAGATCACCTTCGAGATCCCGGCTCGCTTCGCACCGAGCACCTTCTCTTTGAGGCCGCCGATCGGAAGCACCTGACCGGTGAGCGTCGTTTCGCCGGTCATCGCGAAGGACGGATCGACCTTGATGCCCGTGAGCATCGAACCGATCGACGTCGCGATCGCGATGCCTGCCGAAGGCCCTTCCTTCGGCGTCGCGCCCGCGGGGACGTGCACGTGAAGATCGTGCTTGGCGAAGTAGTCCTCGGCTAATCCCAGCTCCGCACACCGCGAACGGAGGAAGGAGACCGCAGCCTGCGCGCTCTCCTTCATAACGTCGCCGAGTTGTCCGGTGAGAACGAGCTTGCCGCTGCCGGGCATCGCCTGCGTCTCAATAAAGATGATGTCCCCGCCGAACGGGGTGACGACCATCCCCGTTGCGACGCCGACCGACGCGACGCGCCGGCGCGCTTCGTTGAAAAACTGCTGCTTGCCGAGATACTCGGCAACGTTCTCTGCGGTCTTGATGCGCGCGCGAAAGCGCGCGTCGCCCGCGATCTTACGCGCGACCTTGCGAAAGATCGTTCCGATCTGGCGCTCGAGGTTGCGAACGCCCGCTTCGCGCGTATACTCGGTGACGATCGTGCGCAATGCGGGGTCGCCGAACTGCGCCTGAACGTCCTTCAAGCCGTTCGCCCCACGCTGCTTGCCGACGAGATAGCGCTTGGCAATCTGGAGCTTCTCGAGCTCGGTGTAGCCCGGAAGCTGAATGATCTCCATGCGGTCCCGCAAGGCCGGCGAGACGCTGTCGAGCGTGTTCGCCGTGCAGATGAAGAGCACGTGCGAGAGATCGAACGGCAGATCGAGGTAGTGATCGCGAAAGCTCACGTTTTGCTCGGGATCGAGCACTTCGAGAAGCGCCGATTGCGGATCGCCGCGGAAGTCCGCGCCGACCTTGTCGATCTCGTCGATCATCATGACCGGATTCTTCGTTCCCGCGTCGCGAATCGAGCGCACGATCGTCCCCGGCATCGCGCCGATGTACGTGCGCCGATGGCCGCGAATCTCGGCTTCGTCCCTCACGCCGCCAACGGAGAGCCGCTCGAACTTGCGGCCCATCGCGCGTGCGATCGAGTGCCCGAGCGACGTCTTGCCGACGCCGGGAGGCCCGACGAAGCAGAGAATGGGGCCGCTCAGACGCTTTTTCAACTTTCCGACGGCGAGATACTCGACGATGCGGTCCTTGATCTTGTCGAGATCGTAGTGGTCCTCGTCGAGGATCTCGCGCGCGTGATCGATGTCGATATGATCGGGCGTCTCTTCGTTCCACGGGAGCTGCACGAGCCAGTCGAGATACGTGCGGATGACGCTGTACTCGGGAGAGGCTTGTGGGACGCGCGTCAGGCGCTCGAGCTCGCGGTCCGCCGTTTTGCGCGCCTCTTCGGGAAGTTTTGCGTCGTCGATCTTCTTGCGAAGCTCGTTCGCTTCGGCTTGCTGCGGGTCGACCTCGCCGAGCTCTTCTTGAATCGCTCGCAACTGCTGGCGCAGATAGAACTCGCGCTGATTCTTCTCCATCTCGCGCTGGATGTCGCTCTGAATCTTGTGTCCGAGCTCGACGACCTCGAGTTCCTTGGTGAGGAGCATCGTGAGTTTGCGCATCCGCTTGCCGCTGTCGCGCTCCTCCAGGATCGTCTGACGATCGGCCGTGTCGAGACGCATCGTCGAGGCGACGAAGTAGGAGAGGACGTTCGGGTCGGTGATGTTCTGCACTTCCATCTCCATTTCGCGCGGCGCTTGCGGCAAGAAGGAGAGGAGTTTTTGGAAGAGTCCCGCGAGATTGCGCTGCATGGCGACGAGTTCCTCGCTCTCGACGGTGACGTCGGAGAGCTCGGAGTACGTTGCGATCATATACGGCTGTTCTTGAAGGAACTGCTCGATGCGGAAGACTTGTTGCCCGGCAACGATGCAGCGCAGCGTTCCGTCGGGAACCTTCAGCATCTTTTGAATGACGCCGACCGTTCCGATGCGATGGAGATCTTCGGCGGCCGGATTCTCGATCTCCCGATCGCGTAAGAGACAGAGCCCGATGCTCTTTCCCTCGCGCAATGCTTCCTCGACGAGTTGAACGCCCGGTTTCTTCACGACCGCAAGCGGTATCGCCGTGTTCGGGAAGAGCACGGCGTCCTGCAACGGCAGAACGCCGATCGATGGGGACGCGGCGGGCCGCGCCGACTTCGCCGGCATCAGACCGGAACTCGTTTGACGATCATGTGGATCTCCGTGCGCTCGGTCGGACGATACGGCGTCTGTGCGAGCGCGAGGACGATCGTGAGGACGCCATCGGAGAAGGTCGCGCCGGCGTTCTCGAACTCGACGGCGACCGGAAGATAGACGCGCTTGGCGAACTCGCCGTACGCGATCTCCTTCTGCACGAACGAGCCGGCTCGGGTCTGCGAGCGCGGCCGCAGGCCCCGGATGAGGAGATGGCGCTCGTCGTCGACGCGGACGCGCAGGCTCTGGGGATCGGCCCCGGCAACCTCGACGGTAACGATGACCGCACCGCGCTCGTCATCGACGAAGACGTCGGCGTTCGGCTCGAAAGAGACCCTCGAGCGGACCAAGTAATCCATCGCTTCTACAATACCCGCTTTGCCCGCTCGGAGATGCGCCTAAAACGAGGGGTCGGGCAACGGGCGCCCGTGCGGCCACTCCACGCACGGCTCGATGCGAACCCTCAGCGGCCGCAACGCCCGCTGGGGAATCTCGACGCGGAAGAACTGTGCCGCCCGTACCGGAACGCCGTAGCGCGTCGTCGGCGGAAAGGCGAGCGGCTCGACACGCGAGAGGCGCGTCGCCGCAAGGACGTGGTTGATCTCGCGAGCGTTCGCGCCGGACATGAACTCGGGCAGGCGCTGGCCGAGCCACGTCGTTCCGTCCGACGTCGTGTAGAGGAAGCCGATGAGCTCGTCGCGCGTCATCGTGCTCGTCGAAATGACCCGATCGATGCGCACGATCTGCATCTCGCGAACGACCGGCTCTTGCAGGACATGCGGCACCGCGCGCGGTGAATCCAGGCAGGGTCCGTTATTGAGAACGTCCGGTGCGATCGCCGGTGCCGGCGTGATGACGGGCGGGGGCGCAGCCTGCGCTACGATCTGCAAAGCGAGCAGCGCCGCGAAGAGCAGAATCACCATGCCGGAGGGTTTCACATAAGCAGCGCACGACCTCCGAACGTTACCTTGCGTAGGCGCCTCGGCGCCGGTGACGCGGCGCTCATCGTCATGGGCGGCATCATCGGATCGGGCATCTTTCGCAATCCCTCGGTCGTCGCACAGAGCCTCCACGGCGCGTGGGCGATGCTCGGTATCTGGATCGCAGGCGGCGTCGTCGCGCTCCTGGGAGCGTTCGTCTTCGCAGAGCTCGGCGCACGTCATCCCCGCGACGGCGGACTCTACGCGTACATGCGCGACGCCTTTCATCCGGTCGTTGCATTCATGTACGGCTGGACGCTCTTGCTCGTCTCGCAGAGCGGCGGAATGGCCGCTGCGGCGATCACGTTCTCCGGCTACCTCGCACCGCTTACCGGGCTGCACGTCGACCCAACCGTTCCCGCCGTCGTCGTGCTCGCGATCTTCACGATCGTGAACTGCCTGGGCGTACGCGAAGGGAGCGGGCTCCAAAACGCGTTCATGGTGCTGAAGATCGCGGCGATTGCGGCGCTCATCGCGGCGGGCTTTCTCGCCCACCCCGCAGCCGCCGCGAGCGTTCCGGGGCTGCCCGTGCGATCGACGCTGCCGCTTCTCGGCGCGATGGCGGTCTCGTTGATCGCCGTGCTCTTCGCATACAGCGGCTGGCAGACGTCGAGTTTCATGACCGGGGAGATGAAAGATCCGGCGCGTTCGCTGCCAAAAGGAATGCTCTGGGGCGTCTGCGGCGTGATCGTCCTCTACGTGCTCGTGAACGTCGTCTGCATCCGCGTGCTCGGGCCGTACGGCCTCATGCACACGAACGCGCCCGCATCCGAAGTACTGCGCGCGTTCATGGGAGCCCGCGGCGCGCAGCTCATCGCCGGTCTCATCGTTCTCTCGACGCTCGGTTTCTTGAGCAACCAAATCCTCGTCTCGCCGCGAGTCTACGCGGCGATGGCTGACGACGGCGTCTTCGTGCCGCAGATCGCGTGGCTCCACCCGCGCACGCGCGTTCCCGTCGTGGCGATTGCGCTTCAAGGTGCGATCGCAATCGTCATCACGCTCTCGAAAGGATACGCGCAGATCCTCGGCTACGTCATCGGGATCGACTACCTCTTCTTTGCGCTTTCGGCGATCGCGCTCTTCATCTTCCGCGCTCGCGACCGCGCGCGCGGCGCTCCGGCACCACCCTTTCGCGCACCGTTGCCGATCCTGACGACGGGAGTCTTCGCGGTCGTCGCGATCGTCGTGACGCTGACGAGCTACGCATCGTCGCTGCCGAACTTCCTCGTGACGCTCGGCGTCGTCGTCGCCGGCGTTCCCGTCTACCTCTTCTTCGCGCGGCGCGACGCCGTCAAGCGGGTGCCGTCAACGCCTCCCAGTCGTGGCGGCTGATTCGCAGATCCTCTTCGCCCAGGCCGGCGAGCGGCGCGCTCGCCATGCTCTCGCGGGCGCAGAGATCCTGCGCCGAGGTATCGACGAAGAGCAGGCCCGTGACGAGCTCTCCGCGCGTGCGCGTCTCGTGGATGACGTTCAGCGCGCCAAGGCGACTCGTGGGATCGTAGTCGCGATCGATTTTGCGAAGCAGCACGTGCGAGCCGTCGTCGAAGACGATGTCGCGCACCGTTCCCGGTTCGTAATCCGCGACGACCTCTTTGCTCGCAACGATGAAATCCGGCGCGTGAAGCGCGAACTCGTGCTCCTTGACGTACGCATAACTTTTCGTCGAGCCGACGTGATCGTTGAACGTGACGCACGGGCTCACGATGTCGATAACGGCCGTTCCACGATGAGCGAACGCCGCCTCGAGCAGCGGCACGAGCTGCTTGCCGTCTCCCGAGAACGAGCGCGCGACGAACGTCCCGCCCAACTCGATCGCAAGGCCGCAAAGATCGATCGCTGCGTAGTCGTTCACGCGCCCGTTCTTCTGCTTCGAACCGGTGTCGGCGGTCGCGGAGAACTGTCCCTTCGTGAGGCCGTAGCAGCCGTTGTTCTCGATGAGGTACGTGCAGTCGAGGTTGCGCCGCACGAGATGACAGTATTGCCCCAGGCCGATCGACGCGGTATCGCCGTCGCCGCTGATGCCGAGAACGAGGAGATCGCGGTTCGCGAGCTTCGCGCCCGTCGCGGCCGAAGGCATGCGGCCGTGCAGGCCGTTGAATCCGTGCGCTTGATCGACGAAGTACGCCGGCGTCTTCGAGGAGCATCCGATACCGCTCATCTTTGCGAGACGATGCGGCGGGACGCCGAACTCGTATAACGCCTTGATGATGTGGTTCGTAATCGAGTTATGGCCGCAGCCGGCGCAGAGCGTCGTGGGCAGCCCCTTGTAAACGTCGCGGGGCATCCCGATGATGTTGACGGTCATACCGCCTCCTTCACGCGCGCCGGCGCCGCGTCGCGTTCCCGGTCGCGCAACGGATCCGCGACCGCAAGCGCGTCGATCGGCACGCCGTTGTAGTGGCGAATCGAGCGAAGCCTGCCGACGAGCGCGGCATCGAGCTCGCCGCGCAGAATCGTGTAGAGCTGCCCGTCGCGGTTCTGCTCGATGACGTAGACGCGCTCGTGTCGCTCGACGAACGCGACGACATCGGACGCGAGCGGCAACGCGCGCACGCGCAGGTAGTCGACGTCGAGCCCTTCCGCTCGCAGGATGTCGCGCGCCTCGACGATTGCGTGATGCGTCGTTCCGTACGCGATGACGCCCGCCTCGTTTCCGGCGTCGTCGGCGACGGGCTGCGGAACCTGTGCGCGCGCCGCATCGTGCTTGCGCACGAGGCGATCGAGTCCGGCCTTCCACACCCGCGGCTTCTCCGAATAGTGCGACTCGTCGTCGTGCCCCGTTCCTCGCGTGAAGTATCCGGCGCTCGGATGATTCGTTCCGGGAAGCGTGCGATACGGAATGCCGTCGCCGTCGACGTCGCGATAGCGACCCCACGCTCCGTTCCGCGAGAGGTCGTCGGCGCTCAGAACCTTGCCGCGGTCGAACGGCTTCTCAGGATACGGCAGCGGCTTCGTCATCCACGAGTTCATGCCGAGATCGAGATCGCTCAAGACGAAGATCGGCGTCTGAAAGCGCGCGGCGAGATCGAATGCCGCCATCGCGAACGCGTAGGCCTCATCGACCGTCGCGGGAAGGAGCACGACGTGCTTGGTATCGCCGTGCGAGAGCGTGTACGCGAAGGCGAGGTCGCCCTGCATCGTGCGCGTCGGCAGCCCCGTCGACGGCCCGGCGCGCTGTACGTCGAAGATGACGCCCGGAATCTCCGCGTAGTACGCGAAGCCCGCGTACTCGGCCATGAGAGAGATGCCCGGGCCGGAGGTCGAGGTCATCGAGCGCGCTCCCGCCCACCCCGCGCCGAAGACGATGCCTGCGGCCGCCAGTTCGTCCTCCGCTTGGACGATCGCGACGCGCTTCTCGCCGGTTTTCGGATCGACGCGATACTTTTCGGCGAGCGCGATGAACGATTCGCAGAGCGACGACGACGGCGTGATCGGGTACCACGCGGCGACCGTGCAGCCGCCCATGATGCAGCCGAGTGCGGCGGCGCGATTGCCGTCCATGTAGAGCGTGCCGTCGGTCTTTGCGCTCATCCGCTCGAGCCGAAAGCGCTCTTGCGCGGGCAGATTCTCGCGGGCAAACGCCTCGCCGAGACGCACGGCGTTCATGTTCGTCTCGACCGCAGCGGGTTTGTTGCGAAACTGCGTCTTCACGGCAGCCTCGATCGTCGCTTCGTCGATGCCGAGAAGAACGCCGAGTACGCCGACGTACATCATGTTGACGAGATACTTGCGAAGATCGGCGTTCGAAAACTCTTTACGTCCGATCTCGTTGAACGGCACCGCATAGTACGTCACGTCGTCGCGCTTCGTCTCACCCTCGACGGGATAGGCGCGCTCGTGAATCACGAGCCCGCCCGCGCGTACGCCTGCGACGTCCTCGCGCCACGTCGTCGCGTTGAGCGCGACGAGAACGTCGACGTCGCGCGTTCTGCACGCGTAGCCCTTTGACGTGACGCGAACGTCGAACCACGTCGGAAGACCCTCGATGTTCGAGGGAAAGATGTTCTTCGGCGCGACCGGGATGCCAAGGCGGAAGATCGCGTTGCTCAACGTCAGGTTCGAGGATTGACTTCCGGAGCCGTTGACCGTTGCGACGCGGATCGTAAAATCGTTGACTGTGGGGCCGGGCACCATCTCTCCTAAACGGGTGGGAGAGGGACTTTCGCCGTGCCGGCGGACGGCTACTCCGCGTTCGAGGGTAAAAAAAGGGTCCGGCAGCGCTGCCGGACCCTTGCGTCGTTTCGCGAACGCCGCAGCGGCTACATCATGTCGCCGTAGCCGCCCATGCCGCCGCCGGCCATCGCCGGCTCTTTCTTCGGCTCGGGCTTGTCGGCAATCAGCGTCTCGGTCGTGAGGATGAGTGCGCCGATCGACGAGGCGTTCTGAAGCGCCGAGCGCGTCACTTTGAACGGCTCGACGATTCCCGCCTTGAACATGTCGACCGTCTGGCCGGTCATCGCGTCGAAGCCGTGCGGTGCCGACTTCTCCTTGATCGTATTCACGACGACGGAGCCTTCGAAACCCGCGTTGAACGCGATCTGCTTGAGCGGCTCCTCGAGCGCTTTGCGCACGATGTCGATGCCGATCTTCTCGTCCGCCCAGGTCGTCGAGTTGCCGTTCGTCTTCGCGCCGCGCTCTGCGAGATGTTTGTCGATCGCTTTGATCGCGTGCACGAGCGAGCTGCCGCCGCCGGGGATCATGCCCTCCTGCACGGCCGCGCGCGTCGCCGAGAGCGCGTCCTCGATTCGATGCTTCTTCTCTTTGAGCTCGGTCTCGGTCGCCGCTCCGACTTGCACGACGGCGACGCCGCCCGAGAGCTTCGCGAGGCGCTCTTGGAGCTTCTCGCGATCGAAGTCCGAGTCGGTATCTTCGACCTGCTTTTTGATCATCTCGATGCGCCCTTTGATGTCGGCCTGCTTGCCCGCGCCATCGACGATCGTCGTCTCTTCTTTCGTGATCGTCGCGCGCTTCGCGCGTCCGAGCTGGTCGGGCGTCACCTTGTCGAGCTTGAGCCCAAGCTCTTCGGAGATGACCGTCGCGCCGGTGAGCGTCGCGATGTCCTTGAGCATCTCCTTACGGCGGTCGCCGAAACCCGGCGCCTTCACCGCAACGGACGTGAACGTACCGCGCAGTTTGTTGACGACGAGCGTCGCGAGCGCTTCGCCTTCGACGTCTTCGGCGATGATGACGAGCGGCTTCTGGACTTGCACGACCTTCTCGAGAAGCGGCAGGATGTCGGCGATCGCCGAGATCTTGCGCTCGGTCACGAGGATGAACGGATCGTCGAGAACGGCCTCCATACGCTCGCTGTCGGTGACCATGTACGGCGAGATGTAGCCCTTGTCGAACTGCATGCCGTCCTTCGTCTCGACCTCGGTTTTGAGCGTCTTGGACTCTTCGACGGTGATGACGCCGTCTTTGCCGACCTTCTCCATCGCCTCTGCGATGAAGTCGCCGATCTCTTTGTCGTTTGCCGAGATGGACGCGACCTGCGCGATCTTCTCTTTCGTGTCGACCTTTTGCACGTAGGTCTCCATCTCTTTCACCGCGACCTCGACGGCTTTCTCGATGCCGTGCTTGATCTGGAGCGGATTGCTCCCCGCAGTGACGTTGCGCAGGCCTTCGCGAATGATCGCCTGCGCGAGAACGGTTGCGGTCGTCGTGCCGTCGCCGGCGACGTCGTTCGTCTTGCTCGCGACTTCTTTCACGAGCTGCGCGCCCATGTTCTCGAACGTGTCGGCGAGCTCGATCTCTTTCGCGATCGTCACGCCGTCGTTCGTAACCGTCGGCGATCCGAACTTCTTGTCGAGAACGACGTTGCGGCCCTTCGGTCCAAGCGTGACGCGCACCGCGTCGGCGAGAATGTTCGCTCCGCGCTCGAGCGCACGCCGCGCGGTTTCGTCAAATACGATTTGCTTTGCAGCCATGATTCAATTCACTCTTTCTCTAACTAGACGCCGACCGGAACTTTGTCGACGATCGCAAGGACGTCTTTTTCGGAAACGATGAGATACTCGGTGCCGTCGATCTTCACTTCGCTCCCCGAGTACTTGGAGTAGATGACGCGGTCGCCGGCCTTGACGTTCATCGCAAGCGTCTTGCCGTCGTCGGTCACGCGCCCGGTGCCCGCAGCACGCACGATGCCCTCCTGGGGCTTCTCTTTGGCGGTGTCGGGCAGGAACACGCCGCCGGAGCTCTTATCATCCTGGTCCACGTGCTCGATGACGACGCGGTCGCCCAAGGGCTTGAGATTCACGGAAAACCTCCATAATTAACGAATCTAGGGATTAGCACTCTCGGGACGAGAGCGCCAAGGCGATATTAGCAGAGTACCCGAGCGAGTGCAAGCGCCGGAGCCGCCGGAGCCCGGCTTTGCCCGAGTAAAAGCAAGCTGCCCGATTACAACTTTTTGCCCGGTTAAGGGTTCAGCGGAACACGGCGTTCGAAACGCACCTCCTGGATGAACCCTGCGTCGACCTGGGTCCGATCATCCGCCGCGGTCCAGATTTCGTCGTGCACCTCGGCCTTGTTTCCGTGAAACAGGTGCACATGGACCCCCTCGTTCTTCGCTGCCTTCACCGCGGGAATGAAGTCACTGTCGCCCGTGAACAGAGCAGCGCGGTGGATTCTGCCCTTTGCAGCCAACAGAACGAGGTCCACCCCGAGCATGATATCCACTCGCTTCTGCTGGAAAAGCGGGGCCCGAGTCACGGGGTCGATGCCGCGAGCGGCGAGTTTCCCAAGGCGCACTTCGAACCGCGGCAGGCGATCAAGGGCGTCCATGAATCGACGCGCTCTGCTGTAGCGCTCCCGCTCGTCAGCGTTAGGATTGGTCCCCTGGTAGGGGAGACAGTTGTAGTAGTAAGCGCGGAATAGCTCGTCGTCGCCGGCCATTTTGATGGCCAACTTAAGAAAGTCAACCGGCGCTGATCCGAACTCGTGCTGAAGCACTTTTGCCAGATAGCCCCCGTCTATGAAAATTGCTGCCTGGTTCGCCATGGTGTCCGCCTTTGCGTTGCCTCCGACTCCTCAGAAAGAAAATTGGGGACCGACCCATTTCGGGTCTGCCCCCAACATTTTTACCGTTGTGCCAAAGCAGAAGCTCAGGGACAACGGTGCGTATTTACGGCTTGAGCCTACCACGGGAGGCTCTAGATTGCAATGAGATTACGCTGAGGAGGCTCAGCGTGCTTTAAGAGTTAGCTTCGTCGCCGGTCAGGTGGTCCGCGCTCTGCTCGGGTTCCTCGATCGGCAGATCAGCCTTCATAAATTTGAGATAATCGATCAGTCTATCGATAGCCTTCGGGGTGGGAGCCCTACCGGGAAAGGCAAGATTTGCAGCCACTCCGCCTGGCAAGAGCCAATTAAAGGCCATCCTCGCATCCCTCTCATCGAAGGTCGCCGCGAAGGCATCGTCCATGACGCTCCTCGAGGAAGAACCAGGTGTGCGAGTCTCCTCCCTTGGCTCATTATAACTCTCGCCACCTAGTTTGGCAAACGCCAAAGTATCTCGAAAGGCTTTAATGAAGCGATTCGCGCCCTCGGTGGAAAACTGCCGCTCCTTGATCAAACGTGCCCGCAAAGCATTGTCCGAAGCCTTCGCATATTCCGGATACAGCTCCGCGAAAATGGTCGGCGTCAAGGCTGCGATCCGGGCTGCTTTCCGATACTCCGGTTCGTCTGGGCCGTGCAGCACGAAATCCAGGGCGCTGTCCGCTACCTTGACCTTGCCCTTGGAAGGGGTCTCTACCAGTCCGTACTGCCTGAGCGCTGCGAGCTTGCCTAGAGCAGGCCCGCTCAGGCGCCCCCGCTGGCTAACGCCCGTGTGCCCCAGAGCCTTGGCTGCTACCTCGGTCGGCACGGCCGCCCTATGCTCGCTCTTATACAGATCGGTGAGCATCTGGACTGCCGCGTCCAGGCTGAAGCCGGGATAGTTAGGACTACGCTCTCTAGTGGCCATCCGGCCTCCTTCCTACAGTTATCCTATCAGATAGATATCTCTAGAGTCAAGGCTAACTATACCTTGACACGGCAGATATTTAGAGGTTATATTTAATCTGCTAGAACGGTTAGCGGGCGGCGTGCCGCCCCCTGTACGACCCGGTAGCCAAGAAAGCAAGGCAGAGGGATAGCACCCCTCGACGCGACGGCGCACATCCGTCCCGGGTCTCCATTACTGCACCGCCTAGGTGATAGCACCACCTAGGCGGCCGAGACAGGAGGTAATAGCTCCGTGTCCGCCCTACAGCATAGCCCCATTGGCGGCGGTCCCGCAAGGCCCACGTACGCTCAAGATTGGGCCGCGTACAACCAAAGTCAAGTCCCAGATCTGCTGTAAATTCGGCTCGGCTTAAGTCGGCGGTTACGCCGCCCTCGTCCTCTCTCTCTTAGCTTCTTTTCGTTCGGCTACCCACTCATGGTAGTCGCCCATGTCGAAGTAGATCTTTTCTTGCCAGGTTTCGCTCATCTCGGCGAGCAGTGCGCCAATGAG
>JBOHTS010000066.1:0-19115 GCA_050733755.1 Candidatus Tyrphobacter sp.
TGCCGATGGAGTGGAGCGAGCGTGCCGACGAAGCCGCCCGGCGACTGGCGGTCGCCATGGGCTTGCGCGACGTTCACGTTGCAGAGGGGCGCCCGGCCGCGAGCGGTTTCAGTTTCTTCATTGTATACGGCGCGACGCCGAAGGGGGTCGATCTCGATTCGATTCCCGCCGCGAGCGTGAAGCGGCCGAAGATGAGCATGGAGCAGGTCGATGCCTATCTCCGCGAGCATCTCGGACGCAAAGTCAAGGTAGCGGGCGCCTGCATCGGCACGGACGCGCACACCGTCGGCATCGATGCGATCTTGAACATGAAGGGCTACCACGGCGATTACGGCCTCGAACGCTACGCGATGTTCGAGGTCTTCAATCTCGGCAGTCAAGTTGCCGTCGACCGGCTCGTGCGCTTTGCGAAGGAGCGCGAGATCGACGCGCTGCTGGTCTCGCAGGTCGTGACGCAGAAGCGGAGCGACGTGAAGAATCTCACCGCGTTATCCGATCTGCTCGAAGCCGAGCGCATTCGCGACCGCATCCTGCTCATCTGCGGCGGGCCGCGCATGACGAACCTCCTCGCAGCCGAACTCGGCTACGACGCGGGCTTCGGCCGCGGCACCCTTCCCAGCGAGGTCGCATCGTTCATCGCAACGCGGATGTCGCGTCCGTGAAGACCGCGCTCATAACCGGCGTCACCGGGCAAGACGGTTCGTATCTCGCGGAGTTGCTGCTCGAAAAGGGCTATCGCGTCGTCGGCATGACGCGCCGCACGAGCACCGACGTTCACGAGCGCATCCGGCACATTGCCGGCGACGTCGAGTTCGTCTCCGGCGATCTCCTCGACCAAGCGTCGATTACCGCAATCGTCGAGCGCGTTCGTCCGAACGAAATCTACAATCTCGCCGCGCAGTCGTTCGTGCCGACGTCGTGGGATCAGCCGGTGCTCACCGGCGAGTTCACCGCGCTCGGCGTTACGCGCATGCTCGAAGCGGTTCGCGCGGTCGATAAGAGCATTCGTTTCTATCAAGCGTCGAGCTCGGAGATGTTCGGCCAGGTTCACTCGTCGCCGCAGCGTGAAAACACGCCGTTTCATCCCCGCAGTCCCTACGGCGTCGCGAAGGTCTACGGACACTGGATCGCGGTGAACTATCGCGAGTCGTTCGACCTCTTTACGTGCAGCGGCATCCTGTTCAATCATGAGAGCCCACGTCGAGGGCGGGAGTTCGTCACGCGCAAGATCACCGATGGCGTCGCGCGGATCAAACTCGGCCTTGCCAAGGAACTGCGCCTGGGGAACCTGGACGCACGGCGAGATTGGGGCTTTGCGGGCGATTACGTCCGCGCGATGTGGCTCATGCTCCAGCAGGAGGGGCCCGACGATTACGTGGTCGCGACCGGTGAGACGCACAGCGTTCGCGAGTTCGTCGCGGCCGCATTCGAAGCCGCCGGGATTGAAGAGTACGAGCGCTACGTCGCGATCGATAAAGCGTTCGTGCGTCCGGCCGAGGTCGACGTGCTCGCCGGCGACGCGAGCAAGGCGAGGAGCGCGCTGGGCTGGGAGCCGACGGTCGGTTTCTCGCAACTCGTGCAGATGATGGTACGCGCCGACCTCGAGCGATTGCAACCGAGGTAATCCGAACGTGCGTGCGCTCGTAACCGGCGCGGGCGGATTCGTCGGGCGCCATCTCGTCGCCGCGCTGCGCGGCGATGGCTGGGTGACCTTCGCCGCGGGCGGCCCCTCCGACGAAAACGTCGAGACCCGACTCGATCTCGCGAATAGGAAGTCGCTCGACGAAGCGCTCGGCGCGGCGCGGCCCGACGTCGTCTTTCATCTCGCCGCGCAGAGTTTCATTCCGCAGTCGCTGCGCGCGCCGACGGAGACGTACGAAGTGAACGTCACGGGTACCGTGGCGCTCTCGTCGGCGATGCGCGCGTACGCGCAGCAGGAACGAATGCCGCGCCTGCTCTTCGCGAGCTCCTCCGAGGTCTACGGCGCGCGCGATCCGTCGGAGATGCCGCTGCGCGAAACGCTCGCGCCGGAGCCGAGAAATCCGTACGCGGCGAGCAAGGCCGCCGCCGAAGGGCTTCTCCTGGGCGAGATGCACGCACTTGGCGGCGACGTCGTGATCACGCGCGGATTCAATCACATCGGGCCGGGGCAGGACGCGCGCTTTGCCGTTGCGTCGTTCGCACACGATCTCGCGCGCATTGCCGCCGGCGGCGAGCCGGTGCTGCTCGTCGGAAACCTCGACGCGCAGCGCGACGTGCTCGACGTGCGCGACGTCGTTCGCGCGTACGTCGCGCTTGCGAAGAGCGGCGGGCGCGGCGAGATCTACAACGTTTGTCGCGGGAGCGCGGTTGCCATCCGCGATCTCGTTGGGGCGCTCGTGCGCATCGCGAGAGTTCCGGTGCAAATCCGCACCGACCCCGCGCGGCTGCGACCGGCCGACGTACCGCTGCTCGTGGGATCGAATGCAAAACTTGCCGCCGTCACGGGCTGGGAGCCGAAGGTCCCTCTCGAGCAATCGCTGCGGGACATTTACGACGACGCGCGTAACAGGCTTGGGTCGTGACCGATCCGCTCTCCGAAGAGCTGCAAGCCTTCATCTTTGCAAATCGCGGACTCTTGCTCGCCGCGCCGGCGGCGTTGCTCGGTGCGTTCGGAAAACCGAGCGCCTTCGGCGTCGCGCTCGGGCTTCCAACGGCGATCGCCGGCGAGTTGTTGCGCTGCTGGGCGGTCGGTTACTCCGGCGAAACGACGCGCGGCGATCGCGTGACCGCGCCGAAGCTCACGACGTCGGGGCCGTACGCGTACGTGCGCAATCCGCTCTACCTCGGCAACTTCGTTACCGCGCTCGGTTTCACGATGGCCTTTACCGGCAAGAACTCGCTGCCGGCGCGCTGCGCGCTCGCCGCGGGAGCGCTCGGCGCGATGATCGGACTCTACGCCGTCATCGTTCCGCACGAGGAACGATATCTGCGCGAGCGCTTTGGAGAGGAGTACGATCGCTACTGCGCGCGCGTGCCTCGCGTGCTGCCGCAGCTCGACCCCGCGCCGGGTGGAACGCAGACATGGGACGCAAGCGTCATCGCAAAGGCAGAGAGCAAGACGCTCGTTACCTTCGGCGCGATGCTCGCGCTCCTGGCGCTGAAGTCGATCGCGGCATAGGCCTCGCGCTCGCTGCGGGAGAAGGCTTGCGCATGAGTTCCACCGTTATCGTCGGTTTCGCGCGCACGCCGTTCGGCAGGCTCGGCGGCGCGCTTTCGTCGCTGCCGGCAACGACCCTCGGCGCCACAGCGCTCGTTCGTGCGCTCGAGCGCTCGGGCGCCGACCCGTCCGACATCGAGCACGTCGTCTTCGGACACGTCGTGCAGGCGGGTACCGGACAGAATCCCGCGCGCCAAGTGCTCTTCAAGTCCGGGCTCGCAAAGAGCGTCACGGCGGAGACGGTGAACAAAGTCTGCGCGTCGGGGATGATCGCGGTCGTGCACGCGATGCGCGGCATCGATGCGGGCGCGCACCGCCTCGTCGCCGCCGGCGGCATGGAGTCGATGTCGAACGCTCCGTATCTCTTGCGCGACGCGCGCTTCGGGTATCGCTTCGGCGATGGAACGCTCGTCGACTCGATGATCTACGACGGTCTGTGGGATCAATACTTTCCCATGACGATGGCGGCGCAAGGGTCGATCGTCGCCGGCGAGTTGAGACTCTCGCGCGAAGAGCAAGATCGCTTCGCGCTCGAAAGCCACAAGCGCGCGCACGCGGCGCACGAAGCGGGAGACTTCAAGGATGAGATCGTGCCCGTGCGCGTTGCGAGCAAAGCGAAGGGCAAGGTCGTCGTCGAGACGTTGCCGCGCCGCGGCGAAATACGCGTTCCGGCGGCAGTCGGGGGACGCAGCGCGGTGTGGGATCACGAGCCGTCGGAGCAATTCACGCTGCAGTACGAACGCTATGCGCCGTTCGTCACCGGCGACGCGCCGAGCACGCTCGTCGAGCGCGACGAAGCGGTGCGCGCCGACGCGAATCTCGAAGCGCTCGCGAAACTCAAGCCGCTCGAAGCGGGCGGAACGATTACCGCCGGCAACGCGCCCGGCGTGAACGACGGTGCGGCGGCGCTCGTTCTGGCGAACGAGCGATATGCGAACGAACGCGGTCTGCACGCGCTCGCGAACGTCGTCGATCATGCGAGCGCGGCGTGGGATTCGCCGTACATCGCGTTGACGCCGGCGATGGCGGCGCAGCGCCTGCTCGACAAGAACGGGCTGCGTGCGAGCGACGTTCACGTCTGGGAGATCAACGAAGCCTTCGCGACGGTTGCGATCACATCGGCGCGCAATCTCGGCCTCGACGTCGAGCGCATCAATCGCTACGGCGGTGCCGTTGCGATGGGGCATCCGGTCGGCGCGTCCGGCGCGCGGCTCACGATGACCGTCGTCAACCAGCTTCGCAAGCGCGGCGGCGGTATCGGCGTCGCGGCGATCTGCTCGGGCGGCGGCCAAGGCGACGCGCTCCTGCTCAAAGTCGAGTGAAGATCCTCGTCGCGGGTGCGGGGCAGATGGGCTCGGGCATCGCGCAAGTAAGCGCGCAGCACGGCCACTCGGTGCTTCTCAATGACCGCAGCGCGCAGTTCATCGAGGCAGGCGTCGGCGTCATCGCAAAGAATCTCGATCGCGCGGTCGAGAAATCGCGGATCTCGGCAGCGCAGCGCGACGAAACCCTCGCGCGGATCGCTCCGCTCCCCGCGCTCGAGGGCGAGATCGATGCCGACATCGCGATCGAAGCGGCAACCGAGCATCTGGAGACGAAACTCGATCTTTTCACCGCGCTCGACGAGCACGTCGCGCAGCGCGCGATCCTCGCGAGCAACACCTCTTCGATCTCGATCACGCGGCTTGCAGCATCGACGAAGCGTCCGAAACACGTCATCGGGATGCATTTCATGAACCCGGTGCCGGTCATGGCGCTCGTCGAGATCGTTCGCGGCCTTGAAACGTCCGCGCAGACGTTCGAGTTCGTGCGCGACCTCGCGCAGCAACTCGGCAAGACGCCGGTCGAAGTGCGCGACTTTCCGGGCTTCATCTCCAATCGCGTCCTGCTGCCGATGATCAACGAGGCGATCTACGCGCTCTACGAGGGCGTCGCGTCGGTCGAAGACATCGACACCGTGATGAAGCTTGGGATGAACCATCCGATGGGACCGCTGCAACTCGCCGATTTCATCGGCCTGGACACGTGCTTGTCGATCATGGAGGTCTTACACGACGGCTTCGGCGATTCGAAATACCGCCCGTGCCCGCTGCTCGCGCAGTACGTCGCCGCAGGACGTTTGGGAAAGAAGAGCGGCCGCGGCTTCTACGAGTACTGATGAGGTCCGCGTCGCCGATGGTGTCATCCTGAGCGCAGCGAACGGAGTCGAGGGAGCGCGCTAGGCGACGCGCTCAGGACAGGCTCCACGAGCGCGGTGAGCGAAGTCGAAGGACCGGCGTCATGCAGATAACGTCCGAGCAGCAGGCGGTGCGCGATCTTGCCATCGAGATCGCGCGCAAAGAAATTGCGCCGAACATCGCCGCGTGGGATAAAGAGCACCACTTTCCGCGCGCCGTCTTCTCGACGCTCTCTCGTGCGGGCCTGATGGGCATGCTCGTGCCCGAGCAGCACGGGGGAAGCGGCGCGGGGTACGTCGCGTATGCCCTCGCAATCGAAGCGCTTTCGCGCTTTGACGCCGGCACCGCGACCACGGTGAGCGTCCATTCGATGGTGAGCGCGGCGGTCAAACTCTTGGGCTCGCAGGAGCAGAAAGACCGCTGGCTGCCGCAGTTGGCGGCGCAGGAATGCATCGCAGGATTCGCGCTGACGGAACCGGAGGCCGGATCGGATGCCGCGAGCCTGCGAGCGACCGCGACCTCGCAAGGCGATTTCTATATCCTGCGCGGGCGCAAGCAATGGTGCTCGACGGCGCGCTACGCGGGCGTCATCATGGCGATGTTCCGGACGGGCGGTCCCGGAGCGAAGGGCATCAGCGCGTTTCTCGTCGATCCGAAACTTCCCGGCATTCACATCGAGCGCGTTACGGAGAAACTAGGAGTTCGCACGAGCGATACGTGCGATCTTGCCTTCGACGACGTGCGCGTTTCGCAGAACGCACGCCTCGGCGCGGAGGGAACCGGTTTCACCGGCGCGATGACGGCGCTCTGCGGCGGCCGCATCGGTATCGCCGCGCAGGCGACGGGTATCCTTGAGGCGTGTCTCGACGAGTCGGTGAAGTTTGCATCGGAGCGCCACGCGTTCGGCAAACCGATCGGCGCATTTGAAGGCGTCGCGTTCAAGATCGCGCGGATGGCGACCGATCTCGAGGCCGCGCGCCTGCTCGTTCACGAAGCGGCTTCGCTTGCGGACCGCGGCGACGCGTTTGCAACCGCGGCGAGCAAGGCGAAGTTCTTCGCGTCGACGGCCGCGCGCAAGCACGCGGCGGAGGCGGTGCAGATTCACGGCGGCTACGGATACACGGCGGAGTTTCCAG
Source organism: Candidatus Tyrphobacter sp. (assembly GCA_050733755.1). Lineage (GTDB taxonomy): Bacteria > Vulcanimicrobiota > Vulcanimicrobiia > Vulcanimicrobiales > Vulcanimicrobiaceae > Tyrphobacter. Next base: position 6,513 of record JBOHTS010000066.1, read on the forward strand.
TCGAACGCTACTACCGCGACGCAAAGATCACCGAAATCTATGAAGGAACCTCGGAGATTCAGCAGATCATCATCGCACGCTCCCTTTTGGGCAAGGGCGCATCACCGTAAGCGCGAGGAAAGAACGCTGGTGCGCAAAAGGCGAGGCAGAAATAGCGGATACCGGCGATTTTTGGGGGCCTTTGTCAAAAACCGAGCTCGTGACGCGGCTATAAAAAAGGAAAACGAGGCGTCGCACTACTGCGACGTCTCGCGCGCTTCGACGTGCGCTGCCGGCCCGACACGCTCCGACCCTAGCACATCTGCGGCGACTTCACAACAGCACTCCACTGGTGCGGCTGCAGCGCCCGGAATCGAACCCGGACGCGACGTGTCGGGTCGGCTGTCCCCGACGCGTCGAACGACGAGGGTTGCGACAAAGGAGAGCGCTCTTGCGAAGAATGCGGATTCCGCGACGTAGCGCTTTCGTCGGTCCGACTTCGTTCGCTGCGCTCGGGATGACACCGGCGGTGCTGTTCGCGGCGCTCGGGGTGATACCGGCGGTAGCGCGCTCGCTACGCCCGCGATGACACCGGCAGTGCCGACACGGGCAGTGGCGCGGGGCCATAGTGGCGAAAGCGATGCGGTGCTATGCGTCTGACGAAAATTGCCGCTGCCGTGGTTGCCCTTGCTTGCGTTGCCGCGCTCGTGCGCGCGCCGCTGCTGCGCGCGCAGCCGGCGATTAACAGCATTGGGATCCCGAGTTTCGAAGGCGCGACCGGATGGGTGAACGGCGCGCCGCTGACGCCGGACGATCTTCGCGGCAAAACCGTGCTCGTCGACTTCTTCGAGTACACGTGCATCAACTGCCTGAGAACGCTGCCGTATTTAAAAGAGTGGTACAAGCGCTATCACAAGTACGGTTTCGAGATCGTGAGCGTTCAGACGCCGGAGTTCGGATTCTCCGGCGATCGCGCGAACGTCGAAGCGGCCGCGCGGCGGCTCGGCATCACCTGGCCCATCGCGATCGACGCGAACAACGCCATCTGGAATCGCTATCACAACGACGTATGGCCGCACGAGTTTCTCTTCGCGCCGAACGAGCAGCTCATCGAGAGCTTCGAAGGCGAAGGCGGGTATCAGCAGACCGAGGACAGGATCCAGCGCATCCTCAAGGTCGGACACCCGGATATCCACCTTCCCGCGCTCATGGCGCTGCTGCCGCAAGATAGTTACGACAAGCCGGGCGCGGTCTGCTATCCGAAGACTGCCGAGATCATCTTCTATCGCAATCCGGTTGCGAATCCCGCAAGTGGCGACCGCGCGCGCGATCTCCTCTACCGAGACGACGCCGGCGATCCGACCGACGGCGCGATCTATCTCCAAGGGCGCTGGCGCCTGACGCACGACGCGGCGATCTCAGGCAGCGGCGACGGATACGTTGCGCTGCGCTATCACGCGATTCAAGTGGAAGTGGTCATGCGTCCGATCGACGGCAATCCGATTCGCGTTACCGTCACGCAAGACGGCAGGCCCGTCGCACGCGACGACGCAGGGCCCGATCTTCGCTACGATGCAAACGGCAGCTCGTACGTCGACGTCAACGCGCCTCGGGCGTACGACGTCATCATGAACGCGCGCTACTCGCCGGGGACCGAACTGCGCCTCTCGCCCCAAGCAGCCGGGCTCGGCATTTACGACGTCGCGTTCGAGTCGTGCGAGGTGCCCGGCAGCCGCTGAGAGGGCTTGCCTGACCGCTCCATAAAGAGTCTGCCTCAAGGAGAGGCAGATGGAGCGCTTTCGCTTTTGGTACCGCAGCGTCGCCGCGGCGCTTGCGTTCGGGTTCGCACTCGCGCCGCTCGTGCCGGCGTACTCTGAAACGACCGGCGGCATCACCGGTACGGTGACCGACGCGCGGACGCACGCGCCCATGGCGGGCGTCACCGTCACGGCGACCTCGCCGTCGCAGACGGCACGCGCGACGACCGATGCATCCGGAAAATACGTGTTCCTCTCGCTGGCGCCCGACACGTACACGCTCTCGGCGCAGAAGGCAGGCTACGAGCCCGTCTCGGATTCGGGGATCAGCGTCTTTGCAGCGCAGTCGCAAGTCGTTGCAATCGTCATGCGTCCGAGCCTCGCGGTCATCGCACGCGCGCGCACGAGCTCTCTGAGTCCGGTCAAACCCGGCACGACGACGGACGTCTACTCGGTGAATCCCGCCCTTGCCGCTGCGGCTGCGCCGCTCGGCGGCGGAGGCGGTTTGAACAATGCGTACTCCGCGATCGCGGCGATGCCGGGTGCCTACGTTCCGCCCGACCAGATGGGCGTGAACCAGACCGTCTACATCCGCGGCGGCTTCTACGATCAGATCGGTTACGAGTACGACGGCGTTCCGGTGAACCGTTCGTTCGACAACTATCCATCGTACTCGGCGACGACGCTCGGGCAGCAGGAGCTCGAAATCTACGCCGGCGGCGGGCCGGCGAGCGCGAACGCAACTGGCCTCGCCGGATTCATCAATCAGGTCATCAAGACGGGAACGTATCCCGGCTATGCGACGCTTACTGCGAGCCTCGGAGCGCCGAGTTTCTATCACGACGTCTCGTTCGAGGCCGGCGGTGCGACGCCGGACCGGAACTTCTCGTACTACGTCGGCCTGAGCGGCATCGATCAGGACTTCCGCTACCTGACGAATGCAAACGGCGCAACACTCACTGGCGAGTTTCCCATCACCTATGCGGACAACATCACGACGAACCTTCCGTTCTGGCCCGCCGTCTACCCGACGTGCAACAACGACAACCCCACGAACTTCTACAGCAATCCCGCAGTGAGCGGAGCGACGCCGCCATACGCGGATCCCGGGTGCTTCGACGTGCTCGATCCGCAGCTGGACAGCGTTTCGAATATCGCCGATCGCGAGACGATCGTCAACCTCCATTTCGGAATTCCGCGCAAGCACGGCAATCGCGACGACGTGCAGTTGCTCTACAGCAACTCCGCAGTCTTCACGCAATACTACAGCAGCGTGAACGACATCGGCCCGCTCGTGAGTACGCTCGAGAATCCCGCCCTCGGTTACCTCTATTCGCCGCAGTGGCCCGACTTCTACACGTATCCAACCGGCACGCAGTTCCTCGCTCCCGCGACGACGCCGGTCATCGGGTATCGCTTTCCGGGCTCGCCGACGGACGACTGCGTGAATCAAACCGGCGAAGTCGACTTTCCCCTCCCGATTCCCGATGCGTGTCCGGCGAACACGTACGCGACGCTGCCCAGCGACGAGCGCGACGGACGCTGGGACCAAGCGAGCATCGTGAAGATCCAGTACCAGCACGACATCGGCGAGAATGCGTACCTGCGCGCGTTCGGGTACACGTTCTACTCGAACACGAACCGCAGCGGCCCGATCCAGGAAGGCATCACGGGACCGTACGGGAGCCTCAACCTCGGTGCGACGAACTACGATTATGAAGTCGATTCCCACACGAGCGGCGGCGAACTCCAGTTTGCCGACCAAGTGACGGACACGAACCAGATACTCTTCACCGGCAACTACGTCACGTCGCGAACGCTGCGGTACTACAACTTCAACTATTTCAACACCGGAACGTGGCAGACGAGCAGTCTCACGAACGGCACGCAGTGTTTCGCCGCTTACAGCGGCACGCTCGCAAATGGCGTCGATTTCGTCAACGCTGGGCAGCCGGCGCCGTGCAACGATCCGATCACGCAGGGAACGTTCGAGTATCCGACGATGTCGTACGACGATCCGAGCGGCTTGCCGCAGAATCAAAACTGCTCGGGCGGGCCGAACGCGCCGATCCCGGCGGGCGCGTGCGCGTCGGATGCGAGTTGGGAGCTGACGTACACCGGCAATCAGGCCGAGGTCAACTCGATTACGCCGAAGTTCGCCACCGTATCGCTCGAAGACGAGTGGCGGCCGAACGACGCGCTCGACGTCTCGGCGAGCGTGCGCGAAGATCGCGACGAGTTCGATCTCACGCCCGTCGCCAACGCCGGGACGAACTTTTGGTACGCCGCCGCGCGACGTGAGTTCTGCTACGATCCGCAGACGCTGCAGCCGGTGATCGTGCCCGAACCTCCGCAGTTTCTCGGAAACGTGTCGCCGTACGTCTCGTTCTCGTGTCCGCTCGTCGGTAGCGTGCAGAGCGTGCATCCAGACGGAGCGAACGGACACCTCTATCTCTCCGATGTCATCCCACCCGACTACGTTCAGTCGTACTTTTCGCCGCGCTTCGGCGTCACGTACACGCTCGACCGCAACACCGTGCTGCGCTTCTCCGCGGGCCGGTTCGCACAAGAGCCGCAGAACTACGAGGTCGAGTACGACAGCGTCGAGCCGAATCTCGCTGCCGAGCTCATCGGCTTTCTGCCCTTCGGCTTCACGACGCCGCTCCATCGCGTGCTCGCGCAGTTCTCCGACAACTTCGATTTCTCGCTCGAGCACCGCTTCGGCAACAGCAACGTCGCGATGAAGCTCACGCCGTACTATCGCTGGGCGACGAACCAGCTCTACGAGACCGTGAACATCCCGACGCTCTTCGGCGTTTCGCCGTCCTTCAACTCGGGAACGCAGCGCACGTACGGCCTCGAGCTCGAGATCACGAAGGGCGACTTCAGCGAGAACGGCTTCGCCGGCGTTCTCTCGTACACGTACACGAACTCCAAGGAGATGTGGGCGAACTACGTGGGCACGGATATCAACCCCGTCGATCCGTACAACCAGGATATCGAGAACTTCAACGCCCTCACGAAAGCCGGCGGCGGTGCGCCGTGCTATACGAACGCCGGCAACGGAACCCCCGATCCGGCGTGCGGGCCGACGTCGATTCTCAATCCGTATTACGCGATGCAGCTGCAGCCGCTGCTGGACAAGTTCGGCTGGTACGACAGCGGACTCGACTATCCGTACGTCTCGCCGAACACGCTCGCACTCGTGCTGAACTACCGGCATAACCGGTTCGCGATTACGCCGGCGCTCTCGCTGAACGAAGGCGCGTCGTACGGAACGCCGGCCGACGTCCAAGGGTTGGATCCGAGAACCTGTTTTTCGAACCAAGGCAGCGAGGGTATCCCCGGAGCGGCAAACCCGCTCACCGCGGACTACACGTCGTGTAGCCTCGCTGCGGTCGGCGCCAACGGAACGAGCCCGGGCACGCTCTACATTCCCAATCCGTACACGCACGCGTTCGATACATTCGGTGAGTTCCGCCAGCCGTGGCAGCTCAATGTGGGCCTTCGGGTCAGTTACAACCTCACCCCGCGCGTCACGGCATTCGTCACGGTCGCAAATCTCGTGAACCGCTGCTTCGGCGGCTCCGTCGAACCGTGGACGCAGCAGTATCCGCCGAACGAATACGTCTGCGGCTACGGGTACAACAAGTTCTACATCAGCGACTACTTCAACGGCGCGTCGCCGAACGACGTCACCGCGAACGGCGTGCCGCTCAATCCGTACTTCGCGCAGCCGTTCTCGCCGTCGTACGGCGACGTGAACTCGCTGAACCTGCCGTTGCCGCTCCAGGTCTACTTTCAACTGCAGATCAAGATCTAGCAATGATCGCGGCGCTTGCGCTGATTGCGGCTGGGTGCATGCCGCATCTCTCCGCCGGCGCCGGAGCGTTCGTGCAAACGCGCGCTGCGCTTGGGGGCCCCGGCCTCTTCCTCGATGGAGGCGGTGAGGACGTCGGGGCGGGGTGGCGATGGATGCACGATACGCTCGTCGGCGGGCACGCGAAGCGCGGCGGCAACGTTCTCGTTCTCACCGCGGAGCCCGACGCCGCGTACGATGCATGGGCGATGCACCAGGCGCGCTTCGCGTCGGTGCGCACGCTCTACCTTCCGGCGTGCGCGCCGCGCAGTGCAATCGACCGGGCGGCGGCCGTCGTCGATGCATCGGATGCGGTGTTCTTCGAAGGCGGTGACCAGGCGCAGTACGTCGTCTGGAAAGGCACGCGCCTCATCGGCGCAATCGAGCGCCTCTACGCACGCGGGGGCGTCGTTGGAGGAACGAGCGCCGGCCTCGCAATCCAGGGCGCCGTCATCTTCGACTCGGTCGCCGCCGATCGCGTTCTTCCCCGCGACGAAGACGTTGCAACGGCCGATGCCGTGCGCGATCCGTACGAGGCCGCCATCAGTTTTACGCGGCACCTCTTTGCATGGCCCGCGCTCGCGCAGACCATCACCGATACGCACTTCGCGCGGCGCAACCGCTTCGGACGTCTTGCCGCGTTCATGGCGCGCGCGCACGTTCGGTACGGTCTCGGCATCGACGAAGGGAGTGCGCTCGTCGTCGATCGCGCGGGCGTGGCGACGCTCCTCGAAGGTCCCGATCGCGGCTATCGAATGCGCGGGGTATACGTCTTGAGCGACGGAAGAGCGCTGCGCGTCGCACCCGGAAGGCCATTGCTCTATGCCGTGCGCGTGACGCACCTTTTCGTGCCGGGCTCGCACTACGATCTCCTGACGCATCGCGGTGCCGGAGCGCACTACACCGTCATCGTGAACGGAGCAGGGTCGGCAGCGTATTCGCGTAATCCCTACGGCACACGATGAACCTCATGGAGTATCAAGGGAAGGAACTCTTCCGGCGCTGCGGCATTGCGGTGCCGCGATCGCAGCACTGCACGAATCCCGAAGACGCGGCCGCGTTCGTGCAAGCGCACCCGGGCCAATGGGTCGTAAAGGCGCAGGTGCTCATGGGCGGGCGCGGCAAGGCCGGCAAGATTCAGTTTGCCGACGATCCCGAGGAGGCGCGAACGGTCGCGCGCGCGATCATGGCGACGCCGATGCCGCCGAATCGCCAGAATCCAAACGGCGAGCCGGTGCACTCGCTGCTCGTCGAAGAGCGCCTTGCGATTGCAAAAGAAGCCTACTGCGCGATTACGATCGATCGCTCGCAGCGGCGTCCGGCGCTCATCTGCAGCGCCTTCGGCGGCATGGAGATCGAAGAGGTCGCGCACGAACACCCCGAGTCGATCGCGAAGCACTTCATCGACACCGCCGCCGGATACTCGCCGTATATCGGTCGCGAGTTGGCCTTCGCATCCGGCCTCGATGCCGGATATCGTAAGGCCTTTCCCGCGATCGCCGGCGCGCTCTACGACCTTTTCTTTCGCTACGGCGCGACGCTCGTCGAGATCAACCCGCTCGCGCTCACGCAAGACGGACGCGTGATCGCCTCGGATGCGAAGGTCGAACTCGACGACGACGCGCTCTTTCGCCACGCCGAGTTCGCGCAATGGCGCACCTCGCTTCCGCTCGACGAAGATGAGACGCTCGCGGCGAAGGCCGGCGTCGGCATTCGAAACTTTCGCCGCTTCGGCGGTAACGTCGGAACGCTCGCGAACGGCGCCGGGCTTGCGATGGCGACGATGGACGCGGTCGAAAGCGCGGGCGGAGCGACCGCGAACTTTCTCGACGTCGGCGGCGGCGCGAACGCGCAGCGGGTGCGCAACTGCTACGAGCTCGTGATGAATCACACCGGCGCGAAGGTCTTCTTCATCAACATCTTCGGCGGCATCACGCGCGGCGACGAGGTCGCGCGCGGTATCGTCGAGGCAGTGCAGCAGACGCAGGCGCGCAAAGTTCCGCTCGTCATCCGCCTCACGGGCACGAACGAAAAAGAGGGCCGCGCAATTCTCGCAGCCGCCGGCATGACGCCGGTGGAGACGATGGACGAAGGCGCCGCTCGCGCGGTGGAGTTGGCAAAATGAGTATCTTCCTCGATCGGAACAGCAAGGTCATCGTCGCGGGCATCACCGGGAGCGAAGGCTCGTATCACACCGCGCGGATGCTCGCGTACGGAACGCAGATCGTCGGGGGCGTGACTCCCGGCAAGGGCGGACAAAAAAGCGAGCACGGTCTTCCCGTCTACGACACGGTAAAGGAAGCCGTCCGCGAGACCGGCGCGACGCACAGCGTGATCTTCGTGCCGCCGCCGTTCGCCGCCGACGCGCTCTTCGAAGCGCACGAGGCCGGAATCGCGCTCGCGGTCTGCATCACCGAGGGCGTTCCCGTCCACGACATGCTCAAGGTCGTGGGGACGACGCCGGGCATGCGGATCATCGGTCCGAACTGCCCCGGGCTCATCTCGCCGGGGAAGGCCTCGGTGGGCATCATGCCCGGCCATGTCTTCAGCGAGGGAGGCGTCGGGCTCATCTCGCGCTCGGGCACCCTCACCTACGAGGTCGTCGACGCCCTCACGCGCGCGGGCCTCGGGCAATCTAGCTGCGTCGGCATCGGCGGCGACCCGATCTCAGGTACGACTTTTGTCGATTGCCTGCGGGAGTTCGCCAACGACCCGCAGACCGATGCCATCGTCATCTGCGGCGAGATCGGCGGAAGCGCCGAGGAGGAGGCCGCAGCCTGGATCGGCGAGCACCTCGCCGGCAGGCCGGTCGTCGCCTTCGTCGGCGGGCGCAACGCGCCGCCGGGCAAGTCGCTGGGCCATGCGGGAGCGATCGTCTCGGGCGGCTTCGGGACGGCTGCCGGGAAGGTGGCAGCCTTCGAGGCGGTCGGGGTCAGGGTCGCGACGCGCCCGTCGGCGATACCGGCTCTTCTGGCCAGGGCTCCGGCGTCCGCCGGCTAGGCCTGCCCGCTTATTTTCACCCCCTAAAGGAACAGGGGGGCGCCGCCCGAACGGAGTGCCTTAACGTTGCCTGGGAATCTGCGCAAGGCGAAAGATCGCCGGCCGCGGAGACCTTTGCGGCGTCATATCACTTCTTGAAAACAGATTGAGGGTTAGGTAATGCGTTCATCACGTACCCTCCGTCGTGTGGCATTTGCCGCAATGCTATCGGTTGGCTTCCTGCTCCAGGGAACATGGGCACTGGCGGGAACGACCGGCGGCATCGCGGGCGTCGTTAACGACGATCGAGGAGCCCCGGTTGCAGACGCAACCGTCACGGCAGCCTCACCGTCGCAGACTGCGACCGCAACGACGGACGCACATGGACACTTTACGTTCCTTGTGCTTAGACCTGACACATATACGATCACCGTCGAAAAGGACGGATATCGCACGACGTCTGTTGCCGGCGAAACGATTCAAGCCGACCAGACGCAGCAAGTCGTCATCGTTACGCCACGAGCGATCAGGGTTATCGCGCACGGTCACGTGACCGCCGCGGCCCTCGTGAAGCCGGGCGTCGGCGGCGACATCTACAACGTCACGCCTTCTGAGATCTCGTCGGAGACGGGTCTCGGCGGCGGCGGCAACCTCGAGAGCGCCTACTCGGCGATCTCGTCGGTGCCGGGCCTTACCGTCGGAACCGGCGGCATGGGCTGGAATCAGTCGGTCGTCATCCACGGTGAGAATCCGTTCACGACCGGCTTCGAATACGACGGCGTTCCCGTCAACCGCGCGTTCGACCAGTACAACACGTCGACTGAGTCGAGCCTCGGCCTGCAAGAGCTGCAGGTTTACACCAGCGGCGGACCGTCGTCGGTATCGAGCAGCGGCATCTCGGGATTCATCAACCAGGTCATCAAGACCGGAACCTATCCGGGATACGCGACCTTCACGGCCGGCCTTGCAACCGAGGCCTTCTACCACGAGGCGAAGTTCGAAGCGGGCGGCGCGACGCCGGACCGCAACTTCTCGTACTACGTGGGCATCAGCGGCTACGATCAGGCCGCGCGTCTGTGCAACCAGCAGAACTGCGCGCAGTACACGCAGCCTGGCGGAGTCTTTGCAGGCTACTCCGCGCCTCTGGCAAGCCTTATCTCGGCAACGGGCCAATCGGTCGAAACGTTCTGCAACGGCCCCAACCTAGGCTATGCCGGCGGCGTCCCCGCCGCATCGCACGAAACCGGCTGCCTCTCCTACGACTCGGGCGTCGGCGGCGCACCGTACATCACCGATCGTGAAAACGTTATAAACCTGCACTTCGGCATTCCGCGCCGCGACGGGCAGCGAGACGACTTCCAGGTTCTCTGGCAGGACTCTGCGTTGCAGACGTTCTTCGTCGATTCGCCGAGCGCTGAAGGACCGGGAGTCGCGCAGTTCACGCTCGATGCTTCGGGCCTACCGTATGCCGCCGGGGTCAACTATCCCGACTACTCGGATTCGATCGACTATAACCTTCCGTTTGGTACGAGCGTCAACAACGTGGCCGGAACCGGGGCGACTCCCTACCAGGAGTACTTCGAGCCGAACATGCCCACGGACCGCGGCTTCCTCGCGCAGTATCCAGACGACTATAACGACCTCTACCACAACGACGTCGGGACGGTGAAGATCCAATGGATCCATCCGTTCGGCGACAACGCGAATCTGCGCATCTACGCCTACTCGATGTTCTCAGATTGGACGGAAGACGGCGGCGGCGCATCCGCGTATGCGTACTTCGACGGCCCGTCCGCGGGACTTAGTCCGAACTACAACCTCATCACCCATACCGATGGCGGGCAGCTCGCGTTCGAGGATCAGGTCAACGACCAGAACCTCCTTCAGTTCAACTTCAACTACACCACGGCAACGACGGTCCGCGAAAACAATACGGGCTTCGTGCCGTACACCTATCTCAGCGCCTTCGCCGGATGTTCTCCGAACATGGGCGTCAACGATCCGTGCGTGCAGTCCTCGTCGGTTGGTCTCATCTCCGAGAAAGGCGGCGCCTTCACGTGCTACGACCCGGCATCGGGCGCAGCCGAGCCGTGCCTGCCGGGCGGGACATGGTCCCAGAATGCGACCGGCTGTCCCCAATCGACGGGCTTTTTCGGGCCCGGCAACACCGCATACCTCAACGTCACCTGCGGCGAAACGCCGATCGTCGGCGCCGCTCTGACCAACGGTGCTCGCTACTCGACGCTCTGGAACGGTAACATCAGTGCATCGTACAACACGGTGCAGCCGGTGTTCACGAATGCGAGCCTCTCTGAGGAGTTCCGTCCTAGCGACAAGTGGCTCTTCGACCTCGCAGGCCGGTACGAAAACTACGACTACCTGCTCCCAAACACGAACAACGTCCAGAACGACTTCTACGCGGATCAGATCGACAACTATACGTGCGTCAACCCGAGCACGGATATTCCCGAACTGACGCCGCTGGGGCCTGGCATTGCTCCGCCGCCGGGACCGGTCTTCACTGCGACGTGCACCGCTCCATACGTGCATCCCGACGGCAAGGGCGGGCATCCATTCTTTAACGTCAGCTCACCGCCCAGCTACGACATGCACTACTGGGAAGCGCGGTTTGCGATGACGTACACCTCGGATCCCGACACCGTCTGGCGTTTCTCGGCCGGGCGCTATGCGGAACCGCCGCTTACCGCTTCGGTCCAGTACTTCAACACCAACGGTAACAACACGAGCCAATGGGCAAACTTCATGCTCTTCGGCATCATGTCGCCCTTCCACGCCATCCCGGGCGAGACGTCGGGGCAGTACAGCGGTTCGTTCGAACACCACTTCCGCGGCACCGACGTGTCGATCAAGATCAGCCCCTACTACGACACGTCGTCGAACTGGGAGCAGCAGTACTTCATCGGCGCGGGCTACGTAACCCAAATCCCGGTCGGCGACTACCGCGACTACGGCGTGGAGGCATCCCTCCAAGCCGGCGACTTCGCCGCCAACGGGTTCTCGGGTGAGATCAACTTCACGTACGTGAACGCGGACGTGCAGTTCAAGTCGCTGCTTGGAGAGTCGATCGTCGATCAGTTGAACACGGCAATCAACGCCTACAACTGCTACACGAAGACCTTCTATGCGAGCAACACCGCGATGTGCGATAAGGACTATCCGGCGCTACTAGCGGCGGGTGGCGCTTCGCAGTGCTATACGTTCGGCTTCGCCACCGCAAGCGTCGGGACGACGTGCAGCACAGCGGCTAAGAACACGGTCCTCAATCCCTACTACAACGATGCGCCGCAGCCGACGCTCGATCCGAACGGCTGGTACCCCGGCTCCGAAGTCGGGCTGCCGCTCTACTTCGGACCCGCGTACGGCGTCGAAGCCGATGGGTTCTATTCGCCGTACTCGGCGAACGTGATCCTGAACTGGCGTCACGATCGCTTCGCGATCACGCCGAGCCTTCAGTTCCAGTCGGGCGCCCACTACGGGTCTCCCATGGATGCGGACGGTATGGACCCGGTTGAGTGCTCGGTCATAGGTAAGAACCAGGGCCCATTGGGTACGGGCGTCGCGACGACGAACAATCCGTTCGACTGCGACTACACGACTACCGGCGTCGGCGGCATCTCGCCGTGGGGATACCTCTACGTTCCGAATCCTCAGACGGGAACGTTCGCAACCATCGGTCAGTACACCGAACCGTCGATCATCGTCGGGAATATCATGGCGAGCTACGATGTCTCGCCGCGAATCCGCCTGACGCTGACCGCGGCTTCGCTCTGGCACACGTGCTTCGGCGGCTCGAAAGAACCGTGGAGCACGGCCTACGCTCCGGGTAATCTCATCTGCGGATACGCGGTAAATAGCTCGTATCCGGGGGGTGCGAACGGCGAGGGCTGGTACGTCGGCTCGAGCGAGTACGACAAGACGGCAAACGGCGTCTCGCCGATCGGCGGACCGCTGGAAACCGAGTCCTACGGACCGTCGACCGGAAACGGCGTCGGCGGCTACCTGCCGTTC
>JBOHTS010000067.1:0-17364 GCA_050733755.1 Candidatus Tyrphobacter sp.
CGTCGAAGGCCAAGCCGGAGTGGAAAGCGATGACTCCTGATCGCCCTTGCGGGCGATGCGGCGCTTCACCACCAGCCAACGGCGGGAGACGCCGTATGGCTGGAGCACTGCGCCGCTTCGTGGTAGGCTTCGCGCCTTACGAAAGAAGAATTCGAAACCGCAGCGCCGGCGTGCCGCCAAGATGCGCCGGACGGGTGAATCGCTCGACGAGGGTTCCGCCGTTTGCGAGAATCACGCGCTGCGAGACATCGTTGTCGGGCTCCGTGACGAGGTCGACGTGCGGAAGTCCGACGTCGCGTGCCATCGGCAGAAGCAACGCGAGCGCACGCGTTGCGTACGTTCGGCCGCGCTTCCACGGAACGACGCCATAGCCGATGTGACCGGGGCATGTGTCGGGCAGGCAAGCCGTCCCCGGAACCCATCGCAGACCGATGTCGCCGCAGAACTCACCATCCCACATCCATCGGTGAAATCCAGGAAGACGCGGTACGAGCGAGCCGTCGCGCAGGCGAATCGGCGGGCCTGCGGCGAGCGGGTCGTCGAGCGAGGCGAAAAATGCGGCGACATCGCGAGCGATCTCATCGAGTTCCTCGCGCGCTCTCTCCGGCCGGTGCGTGTCGGGCGACCAGCCGCGTTCCAGCGCGCCGGCGTAGCTCGCCAGCCGATCCACCGAGGGTACGACGAGCGTCAACTCGTTACTTGGAGTCGAGTGCTCCAATCGTTTTCTCGACGATCTCCGCGAGGTGCGGGGCGCTCGCGTTCGCAACCGCGGTGACCTCCTCGTGCGTCGTCTGCGCGCCGGCGGCATTCGTGATGAGGCTGAACGCGAGTACCTCCATGCCGAGCGCGCGCGCGGCGATCGTCTCGAGCACCGTCGACATGCCGACCGCATCGCCGATCCCGCGCAGATAGCGCGCTTCGGCAGCGGTTTCATAACTCGGACCGAGCAAGCCGACGTAGACGCCTTCGCGCAGCCGATGCGCCGGCGTCGCCGCTGCGAGCACGATGTCGCGAAGGCGCGGAGAGTACGCGTCGAGCATGTCGACGAACGGATTTTCAAGGCCCGCGCCCACGAGCGGATTCTGTCCCGTGAGATTGACGTGGTCGCGCAGAAGCATGAGGTCGCCCGCGCGATACTCCGTGTTGAGTGCGCCGGCGGCGTTCGTGAGGATCGCGGTGCGCGCACCAGCCGCCTTTGCGATGCGCACGTTCGCCGCGACCTGCGAGGCGGCGAACCCTTGATAGAGGTGCGCGCGCCCGGAGAATGCGAGAACGCGCCGTCCGTTCCACGTTCCGACGAGCGCCTCGCCGCGGTGTCCCGGCAGCGGCGAGAACGGAAGCGATTTCAACTGGGAATAGGGGATCGCCCTCCGCTCAAACCTTGCGCCGAGCGCAGCGGCGAGCCCGCTGCCGAGGACGAGCGCGATCTCCACGTCTCCGCCGGCGGTCTCGCGAATCAGCGTCGCATCTTTCTCCACGCTCACGACCGTGCTTGGCTTCGCCTTGCGGCCGTCGGCCCCTCGACGCCGCTCACTACGTTCGCTATGCTCGGAGTGACAAGAGCAACGCGGTCAGAGGGGCTCAGCACGGCGCGAGCAGATTGCTGCCGGTCATCGCACGTGGAACCGGCAGGCCCACCAGATGGAGCAAGGTCGGCGCGACGTCGCCGAGCTTTCCGCCATCGGCCAAGGCGCGAACGTTACCGTCCGCGATGAGAAACGGAACCGGGTTCGTCGTATGCGCCGTCAGCGGATTGCCGTCGGAATCGATTTTCTCCTCGGCATTTCCGTGGTCCGCCGTGATTGCGAGAATGCCGCCGGCGCGATCCACAGCTTCGTGCAAGCGCGCCATCTGCTCGTCGAGCGTCTCGACCGCCTCGATCGTCGGTTCCCATCGTCCGGTGTGGCCGACCATGTCGGCGTTGGCGTAGTTCATGACGATCGCGTCGTAGGCTCGTGCCCCGATCTTCGCGATCGCAAAATCGGTGATCTCCTTCGCCCGCATCTTCGGCGCGAGGTCGTACGTCGGAACGGATCGATCCGAAGGGACGAGCTCGCGTTCCTCCTTCGGCAGCGGCTCCTCGCGACCGCCGTTGAAAAAGTACGTGACGTGCGCGTATTTCTCCGTCTCGGCGAGGCGAAGCTGACGCAGTCCGGCGCGCGAAAGCGCGTCGCCGAACGTATCGCGCACGGGACGTGGACCAAAGAGCACGGCATTGGGAAACGTCTCGTCGTACTTCGTCATCGTCGCGAAGAGGCCGTCGCGCCAGGTGCCGTCGTCGAGCGCCTCGTTGAAGCGCGAGGTGAGCTGCCGCGCGCGGTCGGGACGGAAGTTGAAGAAGACGCACGCGTCGCCGTCTTCGATGCGGCGCGCCGGATCGACGATCGTGGGCCGCACGAACTCGTCGTCCTCGCCGCGCCCGTACGCTGCTTCGATCGCCTCGCGAGCGCTCGCCGCGTGAAACGGCGATTGCCCGCGTAAGAGCATCGAAGCGGCGGCGTCGGTGCGCTCCCATCGCTTGTCGCGATCCATGGCGTAGTAACGGCCGCAGACCGACGCGATCGCGCCCGATTGCCCGCTTTTTGCGAGCCGCTCTTGCAGTTGCGCGACGAAATCGAGCGCGCTGCGCGGCGGAACGTCCCGTCCGTCGAGAAAGGCGTGCACGGCGATGCCCGCGTGCGCTGCGGCGGCTGCATCGCAGAGTGCGAAGAGATGGGCGATCGAGCTGTGAACGCAACCGTCGGAGAGAAGCCCGAGCAGGTGGAGCGTTCCGCCGCTCTTCACACAATGCCCCAGGGCCTTGCGCAGCGTCTCGTTCTTGGCAAACTCGCCGCGTGCGATCTCTTCGTCGATGAGCGTGACGCCTTGCTCGACGACGCGCCCCGCTCCGAGATTGAGGTGCCCCACCTCGCTATTGCCCATAATTCCCTTCGGCAGCCCGACGGGCTCGCCGGAGGCGTCGAGCAGCGTGTGAGCATAGCGCTGCAAGAGCGCATCCCAATGCGGCGTTCGCGCCGCCGCGATCGCGTTGCCGTGCCGCTCCTGCCGGCAGCCCCAGCCGTCGAGAACGGCGAGCACGAGCGGTCGCCGCTTCATCGCTCTGACGCCGCGCGCACGATCGATGCGAACGCCTGCGCGTCGAGCGACGCACCGCCGATGAGGCCGCCGCTGCATCCGTCGAAGGCGAGATACGAGGGAAAGTTCGCGGGCGTCACGCTCCCGCCGTAGAGCACGGGAAGATCCTCGAGTCCTCCCGCGCATACGCGAATGAGGCGCATCACGCGATCGGCTTCGGCCGGCTCGCAGCTTCGTCCGGTGCCGATCGCCCAGACCGGTTCGTACGCGATCGCGATGCGCCGAAGATCGCCGGGCGCGATTGCGTCGATCGCGGCGCGCACCTGCGTCCTGACGCGCTCGTCGGTGATTCCGGCATCGCGCTCCTCGCTCGTCTCTCCGACGGCAACGACCGGCTGCAAGCCGTGTGCGAGCGCCGCGCGGGTTTTGCGCCGCACGTCATCATCGCTTTCGCCGAAGTATCTGCGGCGCTCGGAGTGACCGACGATGACGTATCGCACGCCGAGGTCGACGAGCATCGGCGCGGAGATCGCGCCGGTGAACGCCCCCGCGTCTTTCCAGAAGAGATCCTGCGCGCCCAGTGCGATCGGCGTTCCCGCGATCGCTTCGCCGACGGCCGCGAGCGCGGTAAACGGCGGCGCCATCACGACGCGCACGTGCGACGGCGGCGAGGCGCCGAGTCGTTCGCAAATTCCGCGTGCGAGCGCCGTCGCTTCGCGCGCCGTTTCGTTCATCTTCCAGTTGCCGACGACGAGCGCGCTCACGTCTGCAGCGCGGCGACGCCGGGAAGCGTCTTGCCTTCGAGCAGCTCGAGCGTCGCGCCGCCGCCGGTCGAGACGTGGGTCATCGCGTCGGCGAAGCCGAGCAGATGCGCCGCGGCTGCCGCGTCGCCGCCGCCGACGACGCTCGTCGCGCCCGCCTCGGTCGCACGCGCGATGGCCTCTCCGACGCCCTTCGTCCCGCTGCGGAATGCGGGCCGCTCGTATACGCCCATCGGTCCGTTGAAGACGATCGTCTGCGCTTGCCCGACGACGCTCGCGTACTCGTTCACGGTCTCGGGGCCGATGTCGAAGATCGCGGCGTCGCCGATCGCGCCGATGCGCGCGGTCTTCGCCGGGGCGTCGAGATCGATCGCAACGACCGCATCGACCGGGAGATGAACGCGTACGCCGCGGTCGTTTGCGATCTCGAGAATACGGCGCGCCGGCCCGAGATCGTCGTCGCGCAGCGATTTCCCGACGTCGGCTCCTTGCGCCGCGAGCAGCGTATTTGCCATGCCGCCGCCGACGCAGAAGGCATTCACGCGCATCGCGAGCGCGCTGAGCACCCCGATCTTGTCCTTTACCTTCGCACCCCCGATCGCGCAGACGTACGGCGTGCGCGGCGTTTGCAGGAGCGGTTCGAGGGCCGCGAGCTCCTCAAGCATGAGCGGTCCGGCGGCGTGGGGGAGCAGATGCGCGAGCGCCTCCGTCGACGCGTGCGCTCGATGCGCGGTGCCGAATGCGTCGTTCACGTAGCAGTCGCCGAGCGCCGCGAGTTCGCGCGCGAAGCCATAGTCGTTGCGCTCTTCTTCGGGATGGAAGCGAAGATTTTCGAGCAACAAGATGCCGCCGTCCGAAAGCGCTTCGACCGCGGCGCGCGCCTCGTCGCCGACGCAATCGTGCGCGAACGCGACGTCGAGCCCCAGAGCGGCACGCAGGGCTTTTGCCACCGGCTCCAGCGACAAGGCCGATACCGGGCGTCCCTTGGGTCTGCCGAGATGCGAGAGAACGATCGTTTTCGCGCGGAGATTGTGAAGACTGCGGATCGTCGGCACCGCGGCGTCGATGCGCGTGGCGTCGAGCACCCGCGGCGGATCGCCCGGCTCGAGCGGCACGTTGAGATCCTCGCGCAGCAATACCCGCTTGTGCGCGACCGCGAGGTCGGCAATCGTGCGCATCGCCTGCCTATGCAGGCGTTTGCGAGGGCAGGCGTTCCAGGACCATCGCGGTCAGCTCGGCCAGGCGGCACGAGTATCCCCACTCGTTGTCGTACCACGCCGCGATTTGAACGAGATCGCCGTTCGCGTTCGTGAGCTTGCCGTCGACGATCGCGCTATACGGCGAGCGCTTGAAGTCGCTCGAGACGAGCTCCTCGTCGCAGTAGCGAACGTACTGCGAGAGTTCTTTCTGCGACGCGCTGCGTAGGACGGCGTTCAGCTCGTCGCGCGTCACGGCCTTGCGCACCTGGGCGACGAGGTAGATCATCGACACGGTGGGCGTCGGAACGCGCAGTGCGAATCCGTCGAAGCATCCTTCGACCTCGGGAATCGTGAGATAGAGCGCCTTCGCCGCGCCGGTCGACGTCGGGATGATGTTCGTTGCCGCACTGCGCGCGCGGCGGAGATCCTTGTGCGGCGCGTCCAGAATGTTCTGGTCGTTCGTGTACGAGTGGATCGTCGTCATGAACCCGCGCACCCAGCCGAGCGCGTCGACGATGGGCTTCACCGCGGTTGCGAGACAGTTCGTCGTACACGAGGCGTTTGAGATCACGTTGTGACGTGCCGGATCGTACTGCGAGTCGTTCACGCCGAGCACGAGCGTAACGTCCTCGCCTTTTGCGGGCGCCGAGATGATGACCTTGCGTGCGCCGCCGCCGTCGATGTGTGCGCGCGCCTTCGCCGCATCGGTGAAGAGGCCGGTGGACTCGACGACGACGTCGACCCCGAGATCGCGCCATGGAAGCGACGCGGGATCGCGCTGCGCGAGAACGGCGATTCGGCGGCCGTCGATGACGATCGCGTCGTCTTGCGCGCGCACCTCGCCGGGATACGTTCCGTAGTTGCTGTCGTACTTGAAGAGATGCGCGCATTCGGCGGCGCTCGTCAGATCGTTCACCGCGACGATCTCGATCTGCGGCCTGCGCTCGAGGAGCGCTTTTGCGAAGTTTCTTCCGATCCGGCCGAAGCCGTTGATTCCGATGCGCATGCGCCGGTTTACCGGCCTGCGACCGGCTCCCCCTGCTGCGCCGAGCGCAAGCGCGCTGCGATACGAGAGAGGGCTCGCAGGCGGCTGCCGACGGTCGGCTTGCCGACGGGCGGGTTGCAGCGGCGGCCGAGCTCTGCGAGCGAATCGCCCGGGTAACGGATTCGAAGCGAGGCGATTTCGCGCAGCGGGCGCGGAAGCCGCGCGAGCCCTCGCACGCGGTCGACGTACGCGATCGTTCTGCGCTGGATCGCCGCGGCGCGCGCGCTGCGCGCGAGGTTGGCGGTCTCGGTATTCACGAGGCGATGAATGCGGTTCTTCGTCTCACGCAGTGCGCGCACGTCCTCGAGCGCTAGCACGGCTTCGTGCGCGCCGATGCGCGCGAGTGCGTCGACGATGCGGTCGAAGTCCTTCATGTAGACGAGCGGCCGTCCTCGCCGGCGGCTTGAGCGCATCGGGAGATCGAGCGCGGCGACGAGCCGTCTGAGGCGCTCGTGCCGTCGCGCATCCGGCGGCGCGAACTCGAGATGGTAGCCGCTCGCGTTGACCGAGATCGTTCCGAATGCGAGAAACGCGGCACGCAACTCGAGGTGGCGATCTCCGCGCCGCGCGGACTGCGCGGGCTCGACGCTCAGGCCCTGCGGCAGCGCAATCGAAAAACGCGCTAGTCTCGCAAGGCGCTTGCCGGGAGTCGCCGCGATCGCGGCGGATTTACGATCGTCCAGAAGCGACCAGAAGAGCCTCGCAACGCTGTTGCGGTGCGTGACGAACGCGGCGCCTGCGGCGTCGGCGCCGTAGAACGCGAGCGCGTGCGCGAATGCGTCGCGGGCGCGCCGGTCTCCGGCAGGTTCGCGAGCGAGCGCGTCCTTCGTGTCGGGGCCGAGCGCGTTCACTGGCCAGTCACCTCGAGGCGCTCGTAGAGCTCCGCCGGGCGCAGCGACGGCGTCACCCGCAGGGGCACCTCGCGCACGCGCACCACGACGCGCCGCGTCGCGTACAGGATCTCGAGAACGTCGTCGACCTTGACCACGTAGGAGGGGCGCAGGGCAACGCCGCCCTTGAGGATGCGTCCGTGAACGAGCGCCTCGTGAGCCTCGGAGCGGCGCCGAGCCAAGCGGGCCACCTTCAGAAACTTGTCTATCCGCACGGGGTATCTTGACGCATTGCGATATATCGATATATAGTCAAATTATGCATAAGTGGCACCGCGAGCGGAACCGCGCTCGGTCCAAGGGTCGCGTACGCGGGATTCTCAAGTTCGTCGTCCTCGAGATGCTCTCCGACCTGCCGCGGCACGGCTACGATCTCATGCGAGCCGCCCGCGAGCGCGGTTGGGATGCCGGTCCGGGCTCGGTCTATCCGCTCCTGAGCATCCTCGAGTCGGCCGGCTACGTCACGAGCCGCAGCGACGGCGATCGGCGGACGTACGAAATCACGGAGAAGGGACGGACGCTGCTGCACGAGCGCGCTGCCGACGTTGCGTCATTTTTCAAGCGCGCAGCGCAGGAGGAGGAACCGGTGGACGAGTTAGAGGATGCGCTCGAACGGCTCGGCGCCGCCGTCGAACAGCTCGGCAAAACCGCGAAGCCGCAGACGATCGAACGCGTACGTGAGATGCTCGATCGCAGCCGCAAAGAAATCTATACACTGCTCGCACAGGAGTAACGTCCATCATGGGGCAGCCGAGCGCGGCGCGACGACAAGGCGTCAATATCTTCGACACGTCGCGCCCGATGTGGCTGCTTTTCCTCGTCTTTCTCGTTCCGCTCATCCTCAGCAACCTGCTCCAAACGGCGTCGCAGACCTTCGGCGCCGTCTTTCTCGGACGGATGATCGGAACGAGCGCGCTTGCAGCCGTCTCCGCCGTCTTTCCCGTCGTCTTCCTGCTCTTCTCGTTCCTCATCGGGATCGCGAGCGGCAGCACCGTGCTCATCGGGCAAGCGTACGGTGCGAAGGACGAGCATCGCGTGAAGAAGATCGCCGGAACGGTTCTCGGCGCGACGCTGATGTTCGGGATTCTCACCGCCGTCGTCGGATTCATCGTCGCGCCCGGAATGCTCGCGCTCTTGCGCACGCCGCCGAACATCATCGCGAACTCGGATGCGTACGCGCGCGTCGTCTTCCTCATCTCGCCCATTCTCTTTCCGTACCTCGCGTACACGACGTTTTTGCGAGGAACCGGCGACTCGACGACGCCGTTTTGGTTCTTGCTGATCAGCACGATTCTCAACGTCATCCTCACCCCGGCATTCATCGCGGGATGGGCCGGCTTACCGAAGCTCGGCGTCGTGAGCGTCGCGGTCGCGAGCCTCATCAGCCAGGGAATCGCCTTTGCCGCATTCCTCGTGCGTCTCCACCTCGTGAACCATCCCTTGAAGTTCGACCTCGAGACCGCGCGCGACATGATGATCGACTGGAAGATTCTCGGCAGCGTGCTGCGGATCGGCGTTCCGACCGGCATTCAGGTCATCATGGTCTCGCTCGCCGAGATCGCCGTCATCTCGTTCGTGAACCGCTTTGGATCGAGCGCGACGGCGGCGTACGGCGCGGTGAACCTCGTCGTTTCGTACGTGCAGTTTCCCGCGATCTCGATCGGCATCGCGGCGTCGATTTTCGGCGCGCAATCGATCGGCGCGTGCCGCGAAGACATGCTCAAGCACGTCGTGCGCAACGCCGTGATGCTGAACTACGTCATCGGCGGCGTCATCATCGCGATCTGCTACGTCTTCGCGTGGGATATCATCGGCTGGTTCATCGTCGACCCGCACACGCTCGACATCGCGCACACGCTGCTCATGATCACGCTCTGGAGTTACCTCCTCTTCGGAAATAGCTCGGTGATGAGCGGCGTCATGCGTTCGAGCGGGACGGTGCTCTGGCCGACGATCAACGGCATCGTCGCGATTTGGGGCGTCGAGGTACCGGCGGCGTATTTGCTCATGCACCGAGTCGGGCTCGACGGCGTCTGGATGGGCTATCCGATCTCGTTCATCGTCGTGGTCCTGCTCCAATACCGCTACTACACGCTCTACTGGAAGAAGCGCACGCACGAACGCTTGGTGTAACGCTGACTCGTCCCTCGACTCCGTTCGCACTACGTGCACGCGACGCTCGGGATGACACGGGTACTGCACGCGACGCTCGGGATGACACGGTAGCAGCAGCGCGGTCGGGGCAAGCTTCGGGCGCGGGCGCCGAAGTCGAACCAGCGGCATTTGCGTCAAGCCGTGTCATGGTGAGCCCCTCGACTCCGCCACCTTCGGTGGCTACGCTCGGGACCGGCTCCGGCTCCGCAGGCGCGAAGTCGAACCGGCGGCGTCTGTCTTATTGTTTGGGGGCGACGCAGGTTCCGGTTGCGCGGCAGACGAGGAGCGGCTCCGCGAGAACTTCGGCGGCGCTCGGTGAAACGTTCGGTCGCGCTTGCGCGACCTTGTGCGCCAAAAAGCGCATCGTGCGCGAGCGATTGCCGACGCCGACGATCTCCGCGGTCGCCTCGATGTAGTCTCCGGCGCGCACGGGCGCGAGAAACTCGACGCTCTCGTATCCTGCGAAGAGCCCTTCGTCGCCGTCGCTGCGAATCATGAGCTCCGTTGCGGCGTCGCCGAAGAGCGCGAGGATCCGCGCGCCGTCGACGAGGTTCCCGCCGTAGTGCGCGTCGGCCGCGCTCATGCGTACCCGAATCAGCGCTCGAACGCCTTGCTCTGCTGCCATAACTCCTCGAGTTGCTCGAGCGTGAGATCGCTCATCGCCTCGTTCCTTTCGGCGGCGCCGCGCTCCATGTGCTCGAAGCGCCGCTTGAACTTTTCATTCGCGCCGCGCATCGCGCCCTCCGCGTCGAGCCGAAGCACCCGAGCGACGTTCACGAGCGTGAAGAGGACGTCGCCGAACTCGTCGCGCACGCGGGCGTCGTTCGACTCCTTCGCGCGCTCCCGTGCAAGCTCGCCGACCTCCTCCGCGAGTTTTTCGAGCACGCCGTCGGTGCCGCGCCAGTCGAACCCGACGCGCGCGGCCTTCTCCTGCATGCGCTGACCGCGCTGGAGCGCGCCGAGACGGCGCGGAATCCCGTCGAGGCGGCTCGCACGCCGCTTGCCGGTCGCCTCCTGCGCTTTGAGCCGTTCCCAACTGCGCCACTGCGCGTCGACGTCTTCGATGACGGCGTCGGCGAAGACGTGCGGGTGACGCCGCACCATCTTGTTCGCGAGCGCGTCGATCACGTCGGCGACGGTGAAGGCGCCGCTCTCGCTTGCAACCTGCGCGTGAAAGACGACCTGCAGGAGGAGATCGCCGAGCTCTTCGCAGAGGTGCTGCGCCGCGGTTTCGCTAGGCGCTTCCTCGATCGCCTCGACGACTTCGTACGTCTCTTCGATGAGGTATGGAACGAGCGAACGGTGCGTCTGCTCGCGGTCCCACGGGCATCCGAGCCGCAGACGTGCCATGACCTCGACGAGGTCCGCCCACGTGTAGCGCGCCGATTGCGCCGGAAGCGGAACGAGAGGAATCGCCGCGGTCTCCGTTAGGGTCGCGCGCGGCATCCCAGGTACGATCTCCACGCGAATGCGTCGCGCATCGAACGCTCGCAGAAGCGGCGGAAGCCCGGGAAAGTCGGAGAGCGGATTGCCGAGGACGCCGACGGCGAGGTCGCGGCGGTCATCCGCGCGCGGCGCGTCGAGTCGCTCGCACAGGGCGGCGATTGCATCGCTGCCGCCGCGCACCACGAGCGCCTCGTCGATGACGAGGGATGCGTCGATGTCGACGCCGCTCGCGCACAGGTGCTCGACGAGTTCGCGCGGCGCGAGGAGCGTTACCGCACGGCCGGCGGTAACGAGGGCGTCGAGAGCGCCGAACGTGAGAAGCCGCCGATCACCGGGTCCGAGTCCGACAATCTTGACGAGCATCTCACGCGCGGCGTTCGTACCCTCCTAGGACCTAATGCGTGCTCGGCGCGGGCGCCGGCGCGGCCGACGCAGGAGCCGGTGCGGCGGTTACGGGCGACGCGGGTGCCGGCGTCGGGAAGAGGCCGGCATATTGCGGGTCGTTGACGACGATGTTCGCCTGCTGCTGCAGTCCCTGGAGGAACGGTGGGATCAGCGGCTGGACCTGCTGTTGCTGCAGCGTGAGCAGGATGCGACTGCGTGCCGATGCGAGCGTCGCGTGCGTCGCCGGCTGGCGAGACGTGACGAGGATGATGTGATAACCGTACGGCGTGTGCACCGGCGTGCTGATCTTTCCGACGGGCAGCGAGAACGCCGCGGCATCGAACTGCGCGACCATCTGCCCGTGGCGGAAGCAGCCGAGGCTGCCGCCGTGGGTCTTCGAGCCGGGATCGACGCTGTACTGTTGCGCGAGCGAGGCGAACGCGCCGTTCCCTCGTGCCTTCAAGAGCGCCTCGACCTTGTCCGCGGTCGCGAGATCCGGAACGAGGATGTGGCTCGCGCAGACTTCGGCCGGCGTGTCGAATGCGGCGCGATGCGCGTTGAAGTACTGCGCGATCTGCGCGTCCGTGATGTTCAGATGGCTGCTGAGGGCCGTCTCGAGAATGAGCTGCAGGCGCAGTGCATCGTGCACCTGCGCTTCGGTGATGCCGCGCGCCGCGAGCATTTGCGTCCACGCGTCGTCGGGGTAGTTCGCCTTGAGCTCGTTCTCACGTGCCGCAATCTGGGCGTTCGAGATCGCAATGTGATTGGTCGACGCGTAGTGGTTGATGAGCGCTTCCTGCACCATCTGCTGCAGAACGTTGCGCGCGATTGGGGTCGATTCGAGCCGCTGGTCGAACTGCTGGCGCGAAATCGCCTGCCCGTCGACGGTTGCGACGGAACTCCCGCCGCACGCGGCGAGCGTGGCGCACAGGAGCAGCGTGATCGATCCCGCGACGATGCGGAGAGCGTTGGACATGAATGTATAACTCCAATTTTGGGAGGGGAAAAGGACCGCGCTGGGTTCCCCGCGGCGTACCGCAGCCCCTTGCAAGCCCGCCGCCCGCGGCTACATCGCTTCGAGAAGCTTCCGAAGGAGCGGCATCCAACGCTCCTGCGCCCCCTTTGCCGGCGGCGCCTTCGGAAGGTCGACGACGACGCTTCCTTCGCCGAAGCGGAAGCGGTTCTTCGTGAGGGATTGGAAGGCCGGAATCATTGCGGGCTGCGGCTCGAAGCCCGCTCCCACACCGATGGTGAGGCGACTCTCGTCCACGACGACGCGCGTGACGCGCTTGCGCAGCGCGATCGTCCGAAGCCTCGTCAGCTCGATGAGCCGTTCGAGCGGCGCCGGGAAGGTGCCGAAGCGGTCGCGCAGCCCTGCGGCGATATCGTCGACCTCCGCCTCGTTGCGCGCCTTTGCCAGCTGCTGGTAGACGGCGATCTTTTGCGAGACCTGCGGGATGTAGTCGTTTGGAATGAAGGCGCTGATCTTCACGTCGATGACGGCCTCGCCGCGCTCCTGCAGCGCCGCGGGCTCGCCGCGACGCTGCGCGATCGCATCGGCGAGCAGCTGGCAGTAGGTATCGAATCCGACGGACGCGATGAACCCGGACTGCGCCGCGCCCAGGAGATTGCCGGCGCCGCGAATCTCGAGGTCGCGCATGGCGATCTGCATTCCCGAGCCAAGGTGCGTGAACTCGACGATCGCCTCGAGCCGAGCCTGCGCCTCTTCCGAGAGCGCCTTGTGCCCTTGGTAGAGGAGGTAACAGTACGCCTGCTGGTTCGATCGTCCGACGCGTCCGCGTAACTGATAGAGTTGCGCGAGACCGAAGCGATCCGCATCGTCGACGACCATCGTGTTGACGTTGGGGATGTCGAGTCCGTTCTCGATGATCGTCGTCGCGACGAGCACGTCGGTCCGTCCGGCGACGAACGCCTCCATAATCGGCTCGACCTCGCGCTCGTGCATCTGTCCGTGCGCGACCGAGATGCGCGCTTTCGGGACGAGCGCCGCGAGCGCGTTGCGAACCGCGTGGATCGAGTCGATGCGATTGTGGAGGTAGTAGACTTGCCCGCCGCGATCGAGTTCGGTCGCGATCGCGTGCGCGACGACGGCGTCGCCTGCGGGCACGACGAGCGTTTTGATCGAGAGACGGTTCTTCGGCGCCGTTCGAATCACCGAGAGATCGCGAACGCCCATGAGCGCCATGTGCAGCGTGCGGGGAATCGGCGTCGCCGAGAGCGTGAGCACGTCGATGCTGGCACGATACTCTTTCAGGCGTTCCTTGTGCATGACGCCGAAACGCTGCTCTTCGTCGACGACGATGAGCCCGAGATCGGCGAATGCGACGTCCTTTTGGAGCAGCCGGTGCGTCCCGATGGCGAGATCGATCTTCCCTTCGGCGAGCGCGCGAAGGTTCTCCGCGATGACCTTGCGCTGCGAGAAGCGCGAGAACGAAGCGATGCGAATGGGAAAGCTCGAGAAGCGTTCGCCGAACGTGCGGAAGTGCTGATCGGCCAGCAGCGTCGTCGGCGCGATGAGCGCCACCTGCTTGTGGTCCGCGATCGCTTTGAAGGCCGCGCGAATCGCGACCTCCGTCTTCCCGTAGCCGACGTCGCCGCAGATCAAGCGATCCATCGGACGCGCGCGCTCCATGTCGGCCTTCGTCGCGTCGATCGCGCTGCGCTGGTCCGGCGTCGGCTCGTACGCAAAGGCCTCCTCCATCTCCGCCTGCCACGGCGTGTCCGGCGCGAATGCGTGTCCGCGCGCCAGCTCGCGCTGCGCGTAGAGATCGACGAGCCCGTCGGCGATCTTCGAAAGCGACTCGCTCACGCGCGATTTCGTCCGCGCCCAGTCGCCGCCGCCCATGCGCGAGAGCCGCGGGGAGGCACCTTCGGAGCCGCCGTACTTCGCGACGTGGTGCATCTGCGTCACCGGAACGAGCATGCGATCCGTTCCGGCGAACGCGAGGTCGAGATAATCTTGCGTCGCGCCGAGAATCGTCTCGCCGCGCAAGCCGCCGTAGCGCGCGATGCCGTGAACCGCGTGCACGACGAAGTCGCCGACGCGCAGATCCGCGAGCGTGACGGGTACGCCCTCCTTGATCGCGCGAAGCTTGACGCGCTTGGGCGGCAGTCCGAATATCTCTCGGTCGCCGAGGATTCGCAGGCGCAGGCGCGGCGCGCTGAACCCGGCGTCGAGCGAACCGGAATCGACGATGACGCGACGCGAATCGATCTTCGCAGCTGCGAGGAGTTCGTGCATGCGCGTCACCGCGCTCGTGACGATGACGACGCATTCGCCGGCCGCAATCCATTCGCGCACCGCGCTCGTGAAGAGCTCGATCTGACGATTGAAGTGCTCGGCGGGAACGCACTCGAGTGCGTATTTCGGCGCGTCCGGAACGAATGGGAGCGGCTGCGGCGGCTCGATACCGCCGGGAAGAACGAGCGTTGCACGGCGCGCGATCTCCGGCGCGAGATCGGCGAGCGATGCGTGCGACGCAGCGCCCTCGATGCGCTCCTCCTCGTCGAGCGCGCGTTCCGCCGCGGCGAGCGCACCCGGTTCGGCGAGCGCGACGACGGCGTCGTCGCGCAGATAGGAGAGCACGGTCGCGTGCTCGCCATGCGCCGGCGCATCGTTCCATGGAACGACGGTCAGCGATTCGATCTCGGCGATGCTGCGCTGCGTCTCCAGATCGAAGGTTCGCATCGACTCGATCGTCTCGCCGAGGAACTCGAAGCGAACCGGCCGCGCTGCGGTGGCGGCGAAGAGGTCGAGAATTCCGCCTCGCACGGCGTACTCTCCGACCGCGCCGACCAGGTCGGCTCGTTCGTAGCCCATCTCGTGCAAGCGCGCGAGCAGCACCTCCCACTCCGTCTCGCCGCGACGTCGCAGCGCAAACGATGCTGCTGCGAAACGCTGGGGCGCGATGACGTGCTCGCGCAACGCCCAGACGCTCGTAATGACGGCGAGCGGCGCGCCGGCTGCAAGGCGTTCGAAGATGCCGATGCGCGCGCTGCGCTCGCTCGGACTCTCGATCGCACCGAACGACTCACCGCGCTCGCGCAGGAGCGCGACGCGTGCGGGTGCGTCCTCGTGCGCTCCGGCGTAATAAAGATAATCGGCGTACGCACGCTCCGCCGCGTCGGCGGTCGGTACGATGCAGAGCGTCTGCCCGCCCTTGCAGCCGGCGACGGCGGCGAGAACGGCCGGCCGAGCCGAAGCCGCGACCTCGTAGAGGGCCGCCGCGTGCCCGCGAGCCAGCCGGTCGAGGGCGCCGCCGGCCGAGGACTCGGCGATGAGGCGCATCGTAAGGGCGGCGCCGGTCGCAACCTCGGCAGGGGAGGACGAGTTGAGAAGATTGGCAGTCATTTAATGAGAGTGCTAACGGCCGGAGTGGCCGGCCGGACATTATAGCAGATTGGAGGAAACCGCATGAGCAACATCGCGCCCGCAAACCGAGGTGCTCTCGCGCGCAACGGTTTCGATATCTTTGGTTGGGACCCGCTGCGGCTCTTTGGAAACTGGAGCCATGGCCTCGGCATCGAGGTCGTGCGAACGGAGAACGGCTACGACGTCGAGATGCCGGTTGCCGGGTTCAAGCCTGACGAGATCGAGGTGACGGTCGAGGACGGCGTTCTGACGGCATCGGGGAAGAGCGAGAAGCGCTCGTTTCGCCGCAGCGTCGTGCTTCCCGAGGAGATCGACACCGACGCAATCGAGGCGAAGGTCGAAGACGGCCTCTTGACGCTGACGCTCAAGCTGCACCCGAAGGCGCAGCCCAAGCGCATCGAAGTCAAGAACGTCTCGGTCAAAAACGTCTAAGCGGCGAGCGCCTGCGCTGCGACCAAGCAGCGTTCCCGCATGAGCGCGTAGTATCTACGCGCTCATGCATTTCGATGAGAGCGCGATGCGCCGCGCGCTCGAGAGCAAGCGCGACGGCGGCGAGCTCGACGGGGAAACGTGGGAGGCGATCGTCGGCGCGTATCTTGCCGGCGACGTCGGCGAGGCGCAGGTGGCCGCGCTCCTCATGGCGACGCTCTGGCGAGGAATGTCGCTCGCCGAGACCGCCGCGCTCACGAAGGCGATGGTCGATAGCGGCGAGACGCTCTCCTTTCCCGCCGATCTCCACGTCGTGGACAAACACTCCAGCGGCGGCGTCTCCGACGTCGTCTCGCTCGTCGCGATTCCGCTTGCTGCCGCGTGCGGTGCGCGGGTCGCGAAGCTCTCCGGCCGTGCGCTGGGCCATACCGGCGGCACGATCGACAAGCTCGACGCTATTCCCGGGGTGAGAACGGCGCTGACCGCGCACGAGTTCGTCGCGCAAGTCGAACGGGTCGGCTGCGCGATTGCCGCGCAGTCGGAGCGAATCGTTCCGGCGGACAAACGGCTCTACGCACTACGCGATCGCACCGGAACCGTTCCGAGCCCCGGGCTCATCGTCGCTTCCATACTCTCAAAGAAGATCGCCGGCGGCGCGCAGTCATTCGTCTTCGACGTGAAGTGCGGCTCTGCGGCGTTCGTACGCGACCCGGCGGCGGCCCAAGCGCTTGCGCGCGAACTCGTCGAAGTTGCCGCGCGCTTCGGAAGAGGCGCACGAGCGCTCGTCACGGACATGAACGAGCCCCTCGGACACGCGATCGGCACCGGAATCGAGGCGATCGAAGCGCGAGACGTTCTGTGCGGCTCGCGGCGAGACGGGCGCGTTCGCGCGCTGGTCCTGCGCATCGTGCACGAGATGCTCGCGCTCTGTGGCGATAGCGCGTCCGACGGCAAGCCCGAGGCCGCGCTCGACTCCGGCGCGGCGTACGAGACGTTCGTGGCGATGATTGAGGCCCAGGGCGGATCGCGCGCGTCGCTCGAAGGCATGCATCCCGCGCGACGCGTTGCCGATGCCCTCGCACCGCGATCCGGCTACGTCGGCGAAATCGACGGTATTGTGCTCGGCAACCTCGCGCGTGCGCTGAGCGTGCACGAGAGCACTGCGGGCATCGTGACGAACGTTCGCATCGGCGACGCCGTATGCGCCGGCGACGTTCTCGCGCACGTCCACGGCGAGCGCGCAGAAGAGGCGGCGGTTGCCGCGGCATTCACGATCGTGCAGGAGCCGCCGCCGCAGCGCCCCCTCGTCTACCACGAAGCGGCGCAGTGCTCCAGCCATACGGCGTCTCCCGCCGTTGGCTGGTGGTGAAGCGCCGCATCGCCCGCAAGGGCGATCAGGAGTCATCGCTTTCCACTCCGGCTTGTCCTTCGACGTACTGCTTGAGTACCGAGAGCGGAGCACCACCGCAGCTTACGACGCAGTACGACCGGCTCCAAAAGACCGGCTTACGATAGATGCGCCCGATGCGCGCTGCGAACTCTTTGCGAACGAGGCGAGAGGAAACCGTCTTGAAGTTGTTCACCAACA
>JBOHTS010000068.1:0-4757 GCA_050733755.1 Candidatus Tyrphobacter sp.
CTTCAGTACGGCACGGGTTGCTTCGAAGGCATTCGCGGGTATTGGTCGGTGCCGCAGCGCGAGCTCTACCTCGTCCAACTCCGCGAGCACTTCGAACGCCTCGCGGCCTCTGCGAAGATCCTTCTCATGGAACTGCCGCTTTCGACCGAAGATCTCGTGCAGCGTACGGTCGAGCTGTGCACGCGCAATGCATTCGATTGCGACGTCTACGTGCGCCCGTGCATCTTCAAGTCGGCCGAAGACGTCGGCGTGCGTCTCCACGACGCACCGTCGGCCTTCGCGATCGTGCCGCTGCCGTTCGCGAGCTATCTCGATACATCGCGCGGAGTTCGCGCGTGCGTCAGCTCCTGGCGGCGAGCCGACGACACGATGGTGCCTCCGCGCGCGAAGATCACCGGCCTGTACGTGAACTCGGCGCTTGCCAAGAGCGATGCGATCGCCAACGGGTACGACGAAGCCATCATGCTCTCGCACGACGGACGCGTCTCCGAAGGTTCGGCGGAGAACGTCTTCATCGTGCGCCGCGGCGTGCCCCACACGCCCGACGTCGCGCAGAACATCCTCGAAGGATGCACGCGAAGAGCGGTCATCCAGATCGCGCGCGACGCCGGCATCGAGGTCGTCGAGCGCGCGATCTCGCGGGGCGAACTCTATGCCGCGGACGAAGCGTTCTTCAGCGGCACGGCGGCGGGGATCGCGTATATCGGATCGATCGACCGCCGCAGCGTCGGGAACGGTACGATGGGTCCGATCACGAGCCGGGTCTCACAAGCGTACGCGAACGCGGTCCGGGGACTCGACGGGCGGTACGCAGCATGGCTCACGCCCGTCTACGCGAGGAACACCTCCGCGAGCAACACGACCGCCAGCGCCGCCAGCGTGTAGAGCACGTACCCTTCGAGGCGTCCGTGATGGAGCCGGGCGACGTCGTTTGCGTACGATCGCACCTTGCGGACGAGGGGCTCGATTGCGAGACGGTCGGCGAGGAAGCCGTTCTCGCGTTCTCTGGTGATGGCGACGCGGAAATGCTCTGCGACGGCGTCGCGGCTGTGCTCGACGGTGCGCGGATGGAAGATCGCCTCGAAGATGACGCGTACGGCATTGGAGAAGCCGGTTGCGGTGTAGGTCATCTCCGGGAGGAGCGGGCGCAGGCCTCCGGCCCAGACGGCGGCAGTGCGCGCGCGCCGGCGCGCGAGCGTGCGAACGGCGATGAGTGCCAGGAGCAAGATGAGAGCGAAGGCGGCCAGATACGTGCTGGACATCGCAAAGACGACGGGGTTAGCGGCGCCGCCGCGGTGGAGGAGCACGAGCCCCGGTCCGGGGATGTGCCCTGCGCCGATGCGCGCGCCGATCGCGCCGAAGTCACGCAGGAATGCGTGCGGCAGCCCTGCGCCGCCGGGGACGAGGAACGCAGGAACGAGCGCGCGCAGGAGCTGCCCGTTGAGCGGAGCCGGTAGCGCGGCGTCGATGAGGCGCACGACATACGCGGGGAAGAGTCCGGTGACGATGCAGAGCAACGCCAAGAGTCCCATGCCGACCGAGGCGCCGGTGCCGAGTTCGCCGCGCACGTCGCGCGCGGCATCGCTGCGCGCGACGCCGAGGAACGTCATGGCGTACGCTTTGACGAAGCATGTGACGGCGAGTGCCGCGGTGAGCGCGAGCAACGCGCCGGCGAGCACGAACCCGATCTTGAAGGCGACGGGTCCGATCTCGGCGCTGCGCAGGAGGGTTTCGAGGGTGAGCCATTCGCTGGCGAATCCGTTGAGCGGAGGAATCGCGGCGATCGCGAGCGCGCCGACGAAGAAACAGGCCGCCGTGATGGGCAGCGCGCGCGCGAGGCCGCCGAGGGCGTTCATGCGCCGCGTGCCGGCGGCGCGATCGACGGAGCCGGCGCCGAGGAAGAGCAGCGCCTTGTAGAGCGAGTGGTTCGTCATGTGCCATAGCCCCGCGCCGATGCCGAGCGCTGCGAGCTCGAGCTGGTGCATGGCGAGAAAGATCGCGCCGGCTCCGAAGGCGGCAGCGATGATGCCGACGTTCTCGATGGAGGAGAAGGCGAGCATGCGTTTGAGATCGTCGTCGACGGTTGCGTAGAGAATGCCCACGATCGCCGAGAGCGCACCGATCCCCAGCGCGATCCAGCCGAAGAGCATGAGCCCCTGTGGCACGAGCACGAGGTTCACGAGCAGCATCCCGTACAGCCCGCAGTTGAGTATGACGCCGGAGAGCAGAGCCGAGACGTTGGCCGGCGCCTCTGGATGCGCCCGAGGAAGCCACGCGTTGAACGGCAAGACGCCCGCTTTCACCCCGAAGCCGAAGAACGACAGCAGCACGATGAATATCTGCACGATCGGCGAAAGCCGCGACGCGTTCGCCGCGATTGCCGCAAACTGGAGGCTGTGCGCCGGGGCTGCTGCCAGCGCGAAGGCGAGCAGCACCGCAAGCGTGCCGAACTCGCTCGTCACGAGCATGAGCACCGCCGCCTTTACGGCCCTCTCTTTACGCCATTCGAAGGCAGCGAGCGCGGACGAGCTGAGCGTCATTACCTCCCACGCGATCAAGAACGCAACGATGTTCTGCGCTGCAAATATCCCGACGATGCCTGCGAGCGTGATGAGGTATGCAAGAGAAAACCAGATGCGGGACGACGTGGGATAGCGGCGGAGATAGGGAAGCGAATAGACCGCTGTAGGGATCGCAACGCAGAGCGTGACGCACGAGAAGAGTACGCCCAACGGGGACAGCGTCACGCGCCGAGCTCTTTCCGAAGGAGAGCCCCGGACAGGGCCCTGAGTATCGGGATCACGCCGTCCTCTTCCGTCCTGACATGCAC
The DNA here is from genome assembly GCA_050733755.1 of Candidatus Tyrphobacter sp. Lineage (GTDB taxonomy): Bacteria > Vulcanimicrobiota > Vulcanimicrobiia > Vulcanimicrobiales > Vulcanimicrobiaceae > Tyrphobacter. The sequence goes on from JBOHTS010000068.1 coordinate 2,831, forward strand.
AGAAGGAGCCATCAGCCTCGCGGCGCTTCGGGCGAGCTCCATCGCCCACATTCGTATCTCTCTAGACATTTTGGCATCGTCTCCAAATGCCTCCTGCGTAGGACTCGTATGCGTGGGCCGGAGTATCGCCTTAAACGATGAGCTTGCTGGTTACCGATTCGGTGCGCGAGGAGGAGCGCCGCGCGCGCGAGGAGCTGGCGCGGGGTTGCGAACGCGACCTCCTGACGATCGAACGCTTCGTACGCAGGCCCGGCTCGATGGCTTGCGCGGAACTGCGCGACGCGATGCTCTCCCTCGGCGCCGAGATGGACGCAGATTTACGCAAGCAGTTGATCGCGCAGGCCGTTGACGAGATCGCGTCGCGATGCGCGAGGCGCGCCTTCTCGAGCGCCGACGTCCGCCTGCGCGCGCGCTTCCGAAACTATGCCGATGCGTTGGTCGAAGCCGAGAAGCGAGCATCGCCGGGCAGGCATCGCCGGATCGTGGTGCCGCACCTCGATGCGCATTGCGACCGGTCGGTACTTCCGCGCACCGAGCCTTCGACTACGACGCTCGACGAATGGACGGCCGATCTCCGCCAGCTCGTCGTGGACGCGCTACGGGATTCGATCGAGGCGGCACGCCGCCTCGTGGAACGTCGCGGCAGAGAGGGGGTGGCTCGCGACGCGATCGCCGTGCGGCTTCGGCAACGTCCTAATCGCTCGGAAATCGAAACGTCGCGCCGGCGATGAGCCACCATGCGCGATGCGAGAGCGTCCCGGCGTCGGCGAGCTCTCCCTGGTCGCGGAGGTTCCAGGAACGCCGCGCCGCACGCTCGTCGAGCTCCCATACCGTCGTGGCGACACGAGCTCTCGTCTCCAATGCGAACGCGCGCTTCACGGGGGCGGGCATGCGGCGCAGCGCGATAGCGGAATGCGGCAAGCAGAGGCCCGCCGTCGTGGAGTACGCCTCCCGAAACGCGTCGACCGCGTAGGCAAGCGCGAAGAGCTCCGCAGTTTTGTCGGCGGCACGACGGATGGCGCCGCACCAGTCGCACGGACGATCGATCCCATCCGGTTCGAGCAGAAACGGCCGCGTTCGCGGACGACCTAAAGCGACGTCGTGCAAGATGCACAGCCGCGGCGGCTCCCAATGCTCGCTGCTCTTCGGCCCGGATCGAAGGAATGCTTCGCGTGCCGACCTTGCCGTGCAGGCGGCGTCGCAGGCGGCGCACGAGCGTGCGAGCACCTCCGCCAGCGACGTCACCGTGTCCGACCACCACGCGGATTGCGACGCGCGCGGCTCGATTGCTATCGCGCGGAGCGGCGTGCCGCTCGATAGCGGGGAACGCACGATCGCGATTCCTTTCCGGAGAAGCGCTCGCATCTGCGCGTGAGGTTGGCAGAGCGTTCCCTTGGCGTACTCGCGATCGAGCAGCGAGTATTCGGACGCTTCGCGCTCCGTCGTACACCACGGGCAAAGGGCTGCGGGGTCGAGCGCGTCGACGTAACCGCGGCGATCGTCGATTTGGCGATCGAGGCGTGCGAGCGTCCAACGAAGCGCGAAGTTCGCGATCGGCCCGGCGATGTCCGAATCCCGTTTCAGGAGCCGTGCCGCGTGGAAGGTGCAGAAACCTCGAGCCTTCCCCACGGCTTCGAGCATTGCGCCGTCCGCATAGTTCTCGGCGATCAGCCACCGTTCGTACAGAGCGCTCCGCTCGATGACGTCTCGACACGCGGGGCATTCGGCTACGCTATCGGGCGACGTCGATTCCATCGCGGATTTCCGAAAGCCGTGCTTCTAGTGCCGCGAAGGCGTTGCGCGCGCCCTCTTCGCTGCCGCCTTGTGATTCCGAAGGAAAAGCCGCGAGAACCGCGGAGCGCGTTGCCGAAAGCGTGGCGCGGATCGCGTCGCGAACCGAGCGCCGCCACGGCTCTAAATCGTGCGC
>JBOHTS010000069.1:0-48781 GCA_050733755.1 Candidatus Tyrphobacter sp.
GGAACAATCGCTGCGTCCGTAGTCACGCAAGCCGGCACGCAGGTTCTCAGCGAGATTATCTCGCCGGATGGGACGATCGTTATTGGGACGAGCGGCGGAGTCGCAACGCTCGACGTGAACGCATCGGCCCCGCCGGTGGGGTTCTCCGTCGTCGCGGACGCAAACCCGACCCCGGCGCAAATCAACGCTGGGTATAACCTCGCCATGGCTGCACTCCCGCCAGGCACGTGGTTTGTCCAGATGATATGTTCGGGATTTGGCCTGGGGAACACGCCAAGCGACACGATCGGGATGGTCGCCGCCGGCGGGTCGTATCCAGGCATCTCGTCTCTGAGCGGAATCGGATTCAGCCGCACGCTCTATCTCGCCGGAACCGCCGCTGGAGGCGACACGCCTACGGCGCAAATGTCCGGACAAAACGTTACGTACGCAGCCGGTTCAGACGCAATATTCCTTGTTATCACGGCGATCAGGACCGAGTAGCAAATGGATTTCGTTCGTTTCAACGCTCCGTCCCATCCTGCACTCATGGTCTACGCCTCTGCCGTGAACACCGAAGCAGATATCGCACACTGTCCACCATGTCTGCTTGCTGCGATTATGTGGCGAGAGACCGGAGGGACGAACGAACTCGAAATCGGCGTTCCGCCGGGGCCGGGATGCGGAGTTGGATTGTGTCAAATCACAAGCAATGTGACATGGAGTTCCCTGTCCGATCCGACATACGATGGCTATCATATCCTCACGAAGCCAGCGGATAATCTTTACGTTGCCGCGGCATATTACATCACCCCGAATCTTGCGAATGCGGCACGTGCGCAACGCGACAATCCCGCTGCGTTCGCTCTTGCCTGCGAAGGTCAAGAGGTTATGGCCGTGGCGGCGGCTTATAATGGCGGCTGGGGAATCGTGCAAAGAGCGATGGATCGAAGCGTAAGCGTCGATCGGTTCGATACGAATGGTTACGGAGCGGACGTCCTGCGGAAATATATCACTCTCGTCTCGGAATCTCACGCGTAAGAAAGGCGGTTGATTTTATGGTGCTTCTCATTCTCTTCATCGTGTTCATGTGTCTCTGGTTCATCTCGTTGCTTCCGGCAGCTCGCGTGGCGAATGGCGCAGTCGCCGGCGCCAGCGGGTGGTTCGCGTTCATCTCGGTGATCTTGCTTTTTCTCATCGTGCATGGAGTGAGGGTAGGCGCGTGAGTCTCCTCGCTTCAATGGGGCCGCGCGTTTTTGCGCGCGGAAATATGTTGCGCCACTTGCGCCTACGACGAAACCCAAAAGCTTCAATGGGGCCGCGCGTTTTTGCGCGCGGAAATGGCGTCGTATGATAGTCCAGCATTCGTGCGGGGTTTCCTGCTGCTTTTCGAGCGGCGGGTGATCGCCATTGGTTCGGAGCCCCGCCTCAGCCGAAAAGGGCGCGAATTCGGCGCTCCGTCGAGGGCGAGCGCCTCGCCGTCGGTAGCGAATCACCAGGCCGCTCGACGCCTCGCGGCCGGTCTCTTCGGCGCCGCACTTTCGCCCCGCCTGGCCGCAGGGGCCCTCAGACGACGATGGCTGACCTGTGCTGCGGAATGATCTGTGAGCCGAAGATTTCCATCGGCGGGATCCAGCTTTCCCGATCGGTCACTGCGCCCAAATCGATAATCACGACGCGGTCCTGGGCACGGTCGACGAGCCCCTCGACCCGCGACGCCAGGCGCACCCGATCCTCACGCCGCAGAAGGCACGCAAAGACGCTGTATTGCAGCGGCCTCCCGTATCCCTTGGCGAGCTTATGCATCGCGCGCAGCCTTCGCGGGTCTGCAATATCGTACGAGAGAATATACGCACGCAGCGTTGTCATCGCGTTATGAATGCGGGATATGCCGGGATGTCGCCTTGAATGGCGCGTGCCAACAGCCGGGCCTGCACGTTCAGCGCGCGGCGGTACGTGACCTGATACCCAAATGTCGGATGCACGATGGTCGATCGCAGGCGGCGTTCGATAGCGCCGATAAAGAGCTTTCTGCCCTCTGGGGTGAGCACGATGGCCTTCCCGCGACGGTCGAAGTGCGAGCCTCGGATCTCGCGCGTGTTCACGAGCGTCAGCACCGTTGAATCAACCACAAGCGGACGAAACTCTTCCATGAGGTCGAGCGCAAGCGAAGGACGCCCAGGGCGCACGCGGTGGTAGAAGCCCAGTCCGGGCTCGAAGCCCACGGCGATCACCGCCGCCAGCGCCTCCCTCGTCAGCATTGAATACCCAAATGACAGCATCGCATTGACCGGGTCCGTCGGCGGCCGGCGGTTTCTTCCAGTCACTTCGAATCCCGTGGCAATGCCGAGCATATCGGCGAAGGCCTCGAAGTAGTGCTTCGCGGCCATTCCCTCGATTCCAAGGAGCTCGCCGCTCGCCCTGGCCCGCTCAGCACGATGCTGTAAGAATGACGTCCCTTGCAGTATGGTCTTCGCCTTGTCTCCAAGTGCGCGGCGCACCATCGTTCGCTGATTCTTGATTTTGCCGGCAACGAAGGCGCGCGCCAATGCCATTGCTTTTGCGTCGTCTTTCACGGTGTCATACTGAACGATCCGCAGGTCCAGGCTGTGATCGTTTATCGAGCGAGCGTACCCGTTGAGCCATCCGCCATAGCTAAGATAGAATACCGGAATGTCGCGCACGAGTAGGGTCCGCATCGCTTGCGAGCTGACATGCGCGTTTCCGAAGAGCGACAGACTCCCGACTTCGATGACCGGAACAGACGCGGCGACGCCCGCATCGGTCCGTATCTCCACGGCCTCACCGCTCAACCCAACGCGCGCGCCGGGCTCCAGTACGTACAGGGGAACGCGGTCGTCGGCCGGCGCGCCGAATGGGCGAATGGCACCGTCCTTGTGAGCGCCACGCAGCACGTTGACCTCATCGGGAAGACAGATCGCGTGGAGCGAGCACCGCCCACATTTCGGGCTGTCGACCAGCGGCGGCGGAATCGCCGTCCGGTTCTTCGTCGTACGGGCCCCTTCGATCGCAGCCAGTGTTTGCTCGATGAGCCCCTCATCGATGGGCACGTCAACGAGCGTCTTCGACGCAGCATAATAGAGCCGGCCGATGTCGCACGCATATCCATTCTCGCGCAAGAGCAATGCCTGAATGCAAAGCTGCACGCGCTCGGGATCGTGCGGACCGTATTCGGGAGGCGGCATCTTCCCGCGTTTGAAGTCAACCGGGACGACCTTGCCGTCGCCGCCGAGGCGAACGATGTCGATCTTCGCGATTACTCCGAGCTTCTCCGACGTTAGCTCGACGGAAGTAGCCTGCGACTTCATCTCCAGCGCGTCGTCCGGCAACGCGCCGCGAGCCGTATCGACGTGGCGATGCACGCGCTCACCATCTACCGTATCGAAGGACTCCTCGAACTCGCGCTCGACGTGTTCGAGCCAGAAAAGACGCGGGCAGTAGACGTACTCGTTGACCATCCGCGCGGGTAGAAGGTCCGGTGCGCCCTGCCGTACTTCCATCAAACTTCCGGCCTACGTTTTGTTTTCCGCGTTTCGCAGCAGAGCTTCGACCTCCCGGCGCAGCGTAGGAAGCTTCGTCTCCACGACGTCCCAAACGAGGTTGTGGTCTACCTCTGCATAGCCGTGAATCAAGATGTTCCGGAAGGCAACGATTCGTCGGTACTCCGAAATTCGCGTAGCGATGCCCGGGTCGACTTTGCTCAGCTGCGACGGGGCCTCGCCGAGAATCTCAAAGTTGCGCTCAACGGCCGAGGATAGCATGGGGTCGCGCTCATAGTCGGCGAACTGCTTGCCGTCAACGAAACCGTCAATCCGTGAGGCGGCCTCCCGAATATCGAAGAGATATTTCTTCGCCTCAAGCCGCATAGAGAAGCTTCTTCGTGCTCTCCACCGACTGCCTAAAGTAAGGATTCCTAATGGCCGAAGAGACTACTAAGTCAACTCTGCGCTCGAGGATCCTCTCCAGCGATTCGAGTAATCCAAAGTACGAATCCGCGTACGATCCTCTCGGCATCGGTTTGAATTCCACGAGGAAGTCGAGGTCGCTCGTAGCGGCATCGTCGCTCCCCACTGCAGCAGAGCCGAACAGCTCCAGGCGCCGAACCGAGTGCTGCCTGCACACCTGTTCGATTTCCATCTTGCTCTGTTCTACGGAGAGCTTCGCCACCTCGAGTACCAGTTCGGCAAAGAGGCTCCACGGTCTTTTCTGCTGTCTCCACGGCAGGAGACGTGCTGGTTCAATGGCGTTGGTATCGCGTGTCAGGTTGGTCGAGGCGAGATCGCCTCAAGGTCTCCTTCCGCCGGCTCGAACTTTCCGAGGCCAAAGTGCGCGAGACGGCCGAGTGCGATGGGCCCTTCTACCGGCTCGTCGAAGTACAGCGTGGCCGCTGCGATGGGAAGAGGCGGTAAGCGCTTATGCGGGCGCGTTCGGCGAAACGCGTCGACACGCAGATGGCCGCCGCGCCGGCGTTCGATACCACGTCCAGGAGGCCATACCTCGACGCGGGCAACCTGGCCCGTCGCTCTCTGGACCATCGCCGAAATTTGTTCACCGGGCGCATCGATGATGCGGCGGCTTCCATTCGTACCGCGAAGTTTTGGAAATCGATCGAGGAGGATCGGTGTTGCAGACTGCCAGCTATGTGCGCGCGGCCGCTCGATCGCGCCGATGAACGTGACCGGAAAGTCATCGCCATAGAATGCGCGCTCGTAGAGCATGGTGATCGATGTGACGGCGCGATACTCCGGATGAGTGCAGCCGCTTGGGAACCAAACATCGATTCCGTCGATCTCGCCGCGGCCCTCGGCGTCGAACGCCAAGAAGTAAGGATGGCCGTGCCCTTCATTCGGCGTTCCATCGCCGGCTTTGCCTGCGAGGCGTAGCGTCGCGGGTTCGCCCTCCTTTTTCGAGAGGCGCTCGATCGCGGCGGAGCGCAGGCGCTCCGCGAAAAGAATTGCATCCTTTATCGACGGTCTCGGCGTGCGCTTGCCGCGGTCCAGCGCGAAGCGCAACAAGGTCGGGCCAAAGACGGGATGCACGCGCTCTTCGCGTTCATATTGCTCCCGTACCATGAGGAAATCCGGCGGCAGGCGGTACTCGACCCAAACTGCGCCGACAGGCATGAGGCGACGGGCTTTGCGCATCTCCGCTGTCGTCTCTGAAAGTGAGCGCAACAACGCTTCGCCGTGGAGCAACTCTCCAGCGGCGAGGCGCCGTACGGTAGGGCCATCTCCCCTCGTATTGGATGCGAGGTCGACGAGTTCGCGGCCATCATCTCCCGGCACAGTCTCCGTGACGTGCATCAAACACCAGGATTCCGCGCGCCCGAGATAACCAACGAGAGCGCAGCACTGTTCGAGCACAGAATGCTGCTCAGGCGTGAGGTCGACCCTTGGCCAGAACGCGTAGGCTGCTGCGCCGTGATCGCGGTCCAGGGCGAGAAACGAGTCGAGCACGAGCGTCGTCTCCTGGTTTCGGTTCTTCATCGTTCCAAGTGGCATGTAGTGTCGCGTGTGCCCCGCACTTGCCTGAGGCAAGCGATATACTGGAGGTATCGCGATGCGGTCGAGGAGCGAGATGAAGGTCGCGCGATCGGGTCTCCCCGAGCGATACCAGCCCGCAGTTATCGCCCGCAGCAATCGCCACGGCGCCGGGGGCCAGTCGACGTCGCCGTCGTTCGTCCCTCTATCCCATGGGTTCGCGTGGAAGCGCCCCGCGAGAAACTCGATCCCAAGCGCGATCACTTGCCCACGAACTCAACAATGGTCTTCGGAGGATCCGCAAACAGTCCGGCGGCCTTACATCGCTGAATCGAGACCGTGATTACCTTTTCGAGGTCAGCCACACTCGGAATGGACCACCCTGAAGGGCGCGTGACGCTCACGTCGACAGGCTCCAGATCACACGCGGTCCGCAGACGACCTCCGCTCTCCAAGAATCGTTGAATCTTCCATAGTGCTAAGGCTCCCAGTAGCGTCTCAGCGTCTGAACCGAGACCGTATGACCTCAGGAGTATTGTATCGACGCTGAAGTAGGCCGTGATTGCCTTTGCGGTATACTCGGTTCTAGCGAAAGGAACGTTCCCGAACCCCTTCGATGCGCCGCCAAACTTTGCTCCGACGGGATCGACGCGGTCGTTCTTGACACCGCCGCTCTCAGCCGGGTTTGTGTCACATGCTTCAATGAACGCCGATAGCACACGAGTAAGTCGAGCGGTACCGAGCAGTTTCTCCAGGAATATGCCATGCAGTACGGAGTTCGGATCAAAGTAAAAGACAGCTGCCGCGAGCTTCCGCAGATCGATTCCAGAGCTCTCAGGCTCTTCACCGGAAGCAGACTTTTTCTTCCTGCCCGCTACTCCGGCACGTGCCTCGAGCCGCGATGCGATGCCTTCATAGAGATACGGCGAGTTCAAGCGATGCGCCTCGCGAAGTGAGTCCGTTTCTCGGTCGCCGACCTTCGTCGCGACATAGGGGAGTCCGCGCAGGCAGCCCACAATATCCCCGGCCGTTTCATCCCACACCGTGCTTTCCAGGCGGTTTGCCATCGACTGTGCCGACTCGACGAGGATCATCGAGGTCCCGTCCGGGGCGCGAAACTCGGCAGCGCCCAAATTTGGGAATCCAGTGGGTTGGAAGCGCGAGCCTTGCACGGGCTGGAGCCGCGCTTCGATGAGAAGGCGGGGTTCTTTCAGAGCCTCGCCCAGAATGCTGGTCACGGGGTGTTTCCTTTCTTAAAGTTACTCGATTTCCGCTATATACGCGCCGGTATCTTGTCGATTGATGCGGGCGTCAAGAGCCGTATCAAGGAGCTTTCCATAACTGCTTGCCGAGTGACTGATGGGAATTGCTAATGCGGCGGCCATCCATCGCGCGACGTCGTCCTGTAGGCGTACGGCCGACACATCGCGTGGCCTTGGGTCGTACCCATCCGAAGTTCTCGGGAGCCCACGAATCGTACGGGCGCGCCGTACTGCCAAAGCGAGTGCGCGCTGAGCGTTGCGGGTGAAGAGCAGGCGTAACACCTGCTCATCCCGTGCCTTGGGATGATCGAACACGAGCTTCAGTACCGCATACGCGGCCGGAAGCCCTTCGGTGCTATCTGCTGATTGCAGCGCAACATGAGCCTTGCCAAGCAGTATCAAAGAGTATGCACGCAATAGACGATTGAAGCGAGCACGATCCAAGGCATCGAAGGCGAGGAATGCGGCTGCGTCTTCGCTTGACACAACGCAGGTAGCCCGCAGCCAGCCCGCACTAGGATCGCTCGCGTCGGCGCGCGTTCGCTTCTCCAGCAGCGCTCGCAGGGTACGGCCCGCGTCGTCCTCCGCTCTACGCAACTCGTCGCGTGTGTCGGTGTCGCGGCGCGCTGCACCTAGAGACGCGATAGCAGCGGCGAGACGATGCAGTGGCGTGCCGTCGTCAAGCGTGTCGAGTATGTCCGGCTGGGATCGGTTTGCCTCCCGAAAACCATCACGGTGCGCGATTGCGCGATCGAGATCTGCGACGGCCACGAGCAGTTCCTGCCGCCCGTGCGCTCGTGCGGCGCTATTGTTTGCTGGGATGTTCGGAAACCTAAAAAGTTCGTCATCGAACCTGCGCAGGGCTTCTCGTGCGCTGGTCCCGAGGTCCCTTCCGCGCAGGTTCTCGATCCATGACGCCGTATCTCGCGAGATGACAGCGATGCCACGGTCATACTCACCGGTGACCGTAATCGGGCCGGCCGCTGCGGCTGAAAATGCAAGGCCGTTGCGTTGCACGAAGGCGATCCGCTCCAGTCTGCGGACACCGAGCGCGACGCCCATAGTCACGACCGCGGCTGCGGCTTCCGATGCTAGAGTCGCGCCGCGCACGACGGAACGAGCACCGTCCTCGGGAATGTCGATGCGACCCTTTCGCAGCAGATCTGTAACCGACGAAAGCGACGCAAGGCCATCCCAAACGGGAAGCCACACTTCGCCGCGCGCTTGTTCCGCACCGCTGGCGCTCCCATAACCGCCGGCGACACTACGCAGCGCGAATGGGAAGACGGGGCGGCCCGGTGAACGGTCGGTCCGGCGGCCGACGGAGCCACTGAAGAGCAACGCGCCTTCTATCATCAGCACGTAGTCCCACGGATTGACGAGAGATTTTGCGTCAAAGCCGCTTGTCGCATTGGCACCGCCTGCGTGGAGCGGGCTAAATTGCCCGATCGCTGCGCCTGGAAGCAGCTTCGCCCTGGCCGTCCCGTACATAGCGTCGTGCAACAGCTGTGGGGACTCGGGGATGGGATTATCCCCGCAGACATCCAAGGCTCTCGCCGCGAAGTTCACGGAGAAATCCAGGTGACCATCGTTTCCGCCGGTTCCGAGGAGATACGGGTACCCGATGCCGTCGGCGGTCACAATGACCGACGCGTCCAACCATGGGAGCATTTCCTCAGGACATTGACTACGCAGATCACGAATGAGATCGGACTTCTTATTCTTATCTATCTTGCCCTCGCCATCGAGATACTGGTTCATAAGACCCGTATCGAGGTAGCGTGTTCTTGTGAATGTAAGGGCGCGGCGGTACGCCTCAAGACGCGGGGTCCTCGTCGCGGCCATGTGCGTCATCGTTCGCCCGGCCGCACTGTCCTTTCCATCAAAACCCGCACCGTTATTCCATAGGCCTAGGACGGGTGTCGGCGAATACCCGGTTAAGAGGAAGCGCTCCACGTCACCATCGCTCATTGCGGTTTCGATCACAAACGAAGCACCATCCCAAGCGCCTCGCGCCGCAGCATCGCCCTGCACCGCGAGTAATCGGAGCAGGCCGACCGCCTTCAGGTACCCAAGAAGTGAGTCGCTGCGGCAACCGTCAAGCCTTATTGCCGTCATGGCGACTGCTCATCGGCGCTGGCGCGCCAGTCGGCAAGGCGAACCAACAGTTCGAGGTATGCGAGCCGGAACGGGCCATACGACGTATCGTCGCGCAACGTTGCTACGCGATCGACCCACGAGCGGTCTGAGTTCGTTGTTCCGACCCTAAAAGACGCAAGCGAAATCTTGATCGGCTGCGTCACGGCGCCGGCACCAAGGTCTACCGACGGGAGACTCTCGCCGTCACGGTTTCCCAGGAGCTGGAATGGCTCGAGGGGCGCTTCATACGGAAGTTGCTGCGCCGCTAGGCGCATCTTGCCGTGGTGCGCGGCGATCAGGAACGCAATTACATCGTTCGCTGGCCCCTCCGGATGCGCGTGAAGATAGGCTAAAGCTCCAGGGAGTTCGTGCCGAAAGCCGGGCCGCTTGTGTCTTGCGGGACGAGCCGCCTTCGCCCAGATGGCCGTCCTGTCGTCGATGCCTACGTTCGCGCGTCTCATCGTCTCTTGGAAGACTGGGTGTGCTTTTCCGGTGTCGTGCCACAGCGCCGCGGCTACGATGATCGCCGCAGCTGACGTGGGCAGCGCCAGTGGGGCTGCCAGCTTTTCGGCGTGTCTTCGAGTGTCCTGTGCGTGCCGCGTCAAGGTGATCGGGATGCCGATCCACGATAGCCGATCGGAATCGGTGGTCGGACAGCTCTCCGAGAGATCACCTGCGGGTTCATGCTCAGCCGGCGTTACACGCGCTTGCACTTTCCCGAAACCAAGATGCACATCGTACCAGCCAACGTCGCTGTGGAACCACACTGTTATCCCGGGGCGGATTTCGTTGTCGTGCAATTCCGTCCACGCGTTGTCAGCATCTCTCGAGAATTGATTTGCCACCCTTGCTTCTGAGCCGCGTCTCGTCGACCGAAGCGACTTCACGATTTCCCTAACTGCGGAAACGGGAGCCAGGCACAGCTCCGCGACTTGGGGAACGTCCTCATCGTCGGGCGGCGCGCCGCGCCAAAAAACGGACACGGAGATATCGTCGGCGCCCCGAATGTACGGTGACACGTCAACGTCGTGACCAGACAGGTCCGCGGACGTATCAAAAAGATCAAAGAATTCCGGCTTTCGGATCACGAGGCCGCCCCGGAACGGGATCGGCAGCTGCGGCAGGTCCGCTGGTGCTACGCTCGCGCCCTCCATTCTGGTCAGCAGTTCCCGCGCCTCTGTGAGATCCTCCGAATCGTACGGCGGGGCCTCGGTCTTCCCGACCTCGCCACCGTCCAGCCAAATGCATGCGGCGTCCTTATCCTCGCCGCGCCGGTTACACCGGCCAAAACGCTGAACGAGCGACGCCCAAGGAGCCACGTCAGTTATGAGCGTCGCCGCGCTCACGTCGACTCCAGCCTCGACAACCTGCGTCGCAACGACGATGCGCCCGGCGCCGGTACTATCGATGGGTTCGAGCAATTGGCGAGTGTGCATCGCGCGATCCGCGGGCCGAAAGCGCGAATGCAGCAGTACGACTTCGATTCCGTCCGAGCTCCGCTTGAGCGATCGGTAGACCTCTTGGGCACGCGATACGCGGTTGAGGACAATGAGTGTTCGCGTTCCCGGCTGATGTCGCTCGAGCGCAAGAGCCGCGGCGGCCTTCGGGTCATAGGCTGGGCCACGCTCCAATCGCTTTTTCGCTGACACGATCAGTTTGACGCTTTCCTGAGCCAAATCACGGTGGTCTAGAGAGACGCGCGGTCGACCATTCAGCGAGAAGTCGGCGGTTTCGAACCATGACTCGTCGACCGTAGCCGAGGCCAATGTTATCTCCGTGCGGTGGAAGGTCCCGAAGCGCTCGCGGAACGCTTGGAGTTGCGTCGCGGTGACGGCTCCGATCCCCTGAATCTGCACTTCGTCCACAACCCAGCAGGCGTCATCATTCACGGCCGCAAACGTCATCGGCCACTGGAAGCGGCTCATTCCGTATCCACGGTTGAGTGCTCGGGAGAGCAGCATATCCTGCGTGCCCACGACGACGTATGGCGATTCTGGATTTCTGAACCATTCTTCGCCAACATCGCTCCCCATGACGACCTCTACGGGGGCAACGCCCGCGCCTTCGTTTGCGAGCCTTTCGAAACACCTCTTGACGCGGTCTCGTGTCTGCTCGACGAGCGAACGCATCGGCAGGCAGTAAATCAGGCGACGCGGGGTCCGTGCCGGATCGAGGGAGCGCCGATACAGCCAAGACAGTACCGTCGCCTCCGTTTTCCCGAGGCCCGTCGGGACGTGAAGGACCGTTGGCGCACCTAAGGCCAAGCGTTCCTGGTACGGATAGGGCGGTTTCCCCGTTGCCCATTGGAAAAACTGTTTGTAGGTAGTCATCCAGCTGAACGGCCAACCGATCTACGATTCCCGGAGCCGTTGCGAGACGCGCGTGGACGGGATGAATGCGGCCCCATCATCGCAAGGACCCGGTGGAAGCCTCGTGCGCGGTAATGTCGACGTACCGAACATCGGGGCGGCCCTTCATTCGACCCGAGAAGCTCGCTGAGCTCGTGGCCGGGAACGGGCAGATTGTCGGTCTCCGTGGCGCCGCCCATAAGCAATACCCCAAGCACGGCAAGTAACGTCATTATTGCTTCGCCAAGTCTAGCATCGGGTCACGCCACACGTGTGTCGCGGTAGGAACGTATGCGTTTCGGAGGATCGCGAGGGTTACGACGGCCAGGGTGGCGGCCTCGGCCGGCGCGACGATCGTCGCGTCAGGTGCGAAACTCATCGACCAGCGGACCGCCTCCGCCAGATCGTCGAATCGCAGGGCAATTTCGGCGCTGCCGTCGGCGAACGTCTCGGCGCGTTGTTCCTCTTGCCAAGTGCGGGACGTTATAGAAGCGGCAACCCCCGGACCGAGATGGAAGACGACCTCGGCCCTTCGCCCATCCGACCCAGCGCGCCGGGGCCCGATCCACCCGACGCTGCGCTTTGCGAGGTAACGCGCGGGCACGGAACGCGGCGAGAACGTTCCATCCTTTCGCAGTGGACCGCCGATCGCATCGAGGCCGAACTGCCGCCAATCACGGCGTACGAGGTCATACGCAATTAGATAGTAACGGCCCGTCCGCTCGATCACATGGTATGGCTCCACGCGGCGCTCCGCGGTGACGCCTCGCGTGGTGTACGTAAAGATGACGCGCGCGTGGTGGCTCGCGGCCTCCTTTAGTTGCGAAAAAATCGCAGCCGCGCGCTCGCTCTGCGCCGGGATTGTTTCCCGCAGATGGAGGAAGCCATCAGCGGCGTCGCTCGGTAACCCACCTACGGCGCGGCGGATCTCGTGCTCGACGGGGCCGGGCAACGCGGACGCGACCCGGCCGAGCGTCGCCAGGTCCTCGCGTCGCTCCTCGCCGATACGTATTGCCGCGCGCGTCACGTGAAGGAAAACGCGGCCGCGTTGCGAGTGCGTTACGGTAAATCCAAGGCCCTGACCGATCTCGCGCAGCTTCGACAAATCGCGTTGGAGTTCGCGCCTCGAAATCTCGTGGCGAGCGATCCAGTTGGTGCAATCGACGACGCCCTCGGACAGCAACGTGAATAGCAACGACACGGTGCGCGCAAGGGAAGGCGCCGGAGCATCGGTACGGCGCTCCGTGTGTTTGACGGCGAATCGCGCGGCCTTCGTGTTCAATACACCCCTCCCCCCGGCAGACGCGTTGTTATTTCGCTTGGGCCGGAGGCAGCCCTCCGGGCTTTTGAAACCGCCCTTCAGTGCTCGTGTAGAGCGGCGTCGCACTTCGCGGCGAAGATGAAGTCGCTTTCGGTGAGCCCGCCGATCTTGTGCGTCCAAATCTCCACCGACAGCCGGCCCCATGCGACGTGGAGGTCGGGATGGTGCTGCTGCTCCTCAGCGATCGCGCCGACGGCATCGGCTCCGCGTAGCGCGCCCGCGAAATCGTCGAAACGATACTTCCGCACGAGGGTCTTAACCTCGCCGAACTTCTCGCTCGGCTTCGTCTCCACGCGCCACGCGGGATCGATTTGCGCGAGCAACGGCGCAATCTGCTCCGTGTCGAGGGGCGGAACCCCGCCCCTGCACGGAACGCAAGCCTTTTCGGCGAGCGTCGTCATCGCCCGACGATCACGGCGTTCCCGCGATACATCTCCGCTGCGCCGGAGTCCACCGCTTGGACCAACCCGACAGACCCCTGACGTTGAACTGCATCTGATGCAACCAACCCTGATATCCGTGCGGAGCCTGGGTCATGATGTCGGCAACACGCCACATGCCGTCTGCTCGCACGGCGATCACCTTCACGGCGACGTTCTGCGCGCGGTCTCTCGTCAGCCCGGCGCTCACGGTGACCGGAACGGTTGCGCTGCCGCCGTTGACGACGGCGGTCCCAACGCGAAAGCCGTACGTTCCAACCTGGGTGCCGCTGAAGATATCTGCGTCGATCTCGGCGGTGCGAGTGCAGCGACCGACGCGAAGCAACTTCACGAGATCGTTGTAGAACGTCGGCGTGAAGTACGGCCGTAATCCGACCGTATCCGTGGTGAAATCATGATGTCGCGACCAGGCGTAGAGAGACTGAACGAGCGCTCTCGGCGAGTTTTGATACGGCGCGGCGCCGACGAGCAGAGCCGCCGCAGCGACGGCGAAAAGAATGCGTGACACGCGACAGGCCTTCTCCATGTGCGTCGTCGCCCCTCTGAAAAAGCCGCCTTTACGACGGCGCGAGCGCGATGCTCGGCATCGTCTGCTGCCGCTCGAGGAGCGCCGATGCGATCCCGACGTGATGCGCGAGCAGCGTGAGCGCCGCGATCTCGTCTCCGAGGTAGACGGTACGATCCGGTTTCGGTCCGCAGCAGAGAAATCCGAGAACGTCGCCGCGCAGCGTCATCGGCACGAAGAGCACGTGATGCCGTTCCTCGGTGTCGTCGTCGAGCTCGAAGGGTTCTTGCCAACGCCGGACTCTAAGCGCCGGCTCTTCATTGAAGCCGAGCGCGAGTGGTATGCCCAGTCCGGCAACGACCAAGATGACCGTGCGCAGTCTCATGGTGCATTTGGGCTTCGACGGTGAGAACGTGCTTCCCCAGCACCAAGGCCGGCCCCAGCATCGCACAGAACTCGGAGGGCGCGATGAACGGAGACTTGGGACACCGCCTGCTTGGGCTCAGTGTGATTCTCTTCGGCGGTATCACGCTGGCCGCACATGAGTTCGGGCTCCTCCAACTCGGCAATGGCACTGCGGGCACGATCGCGACGTGCATCGTGGGCGCGGCCTACGTCGTCGGCGGCGTTCTCATCCTCGTCCCGGCGACGCTGCGCGCCGGCTCTGCGCTGACCGCCGTCGTCTTCGGCGCCTCGGCCCTCGTCTATCTCTATTCGATCGCAACGCATCTATCGGTTGCCGGAATCTGGGACGGGCTCTTCGAGCGTCTCGGAATCTTCTGCGGTGCGCTCGTCGTCTTTGCGTGCACCAGCGATCGGCACAGCGCGCCGTTGCTCGCCGGAGCGCGCGTGCTCTTCGGCGTCTGCATCGTCTCGTACACGCTCGCGCAAGCCCTCTTCCTCAACGCGACGGCCACGCTCGTTCCACATTGGCTTCCTCCCGGACAGATGTTCTGGGCGGCTCTGACGACGGTTGCTTTTGCGTTGGCGGCGATTTCGTTTCTTTCGGGGTGGCTCACCCGGCTTGCGTCGTGGCTGCTAACGCTGATGATTCTCGTTTTCGGCGTGACGATCTGGATCCCTAAGGCGATCGAAGCTCCCTCGTCGCTCTTCGTCTGGTCGGAGTTCGCATGGACGTTCGCCATCGCGTCGGTTGCGTGGATTTTCGCCGACCAGCTCCGCAGCACGAGCGCCGAACCGACGCATCCGCTGCATCCGCAAGCGTCTCGTCCCTAACGAGATACGCGCGCAAACGCTCGCCGCGCGATGCCGCCAAGATCTCCGCGCTGCTCCTCCATAGAACGTAGAAGCGCGAACTGAACGCGCGCTCGGTGCAGATTCTGACCTGACGTAACGCCACCATAGTAGCGGTCGCCGTCGAGGTGGTCGGTGAGAAAGCGTACGCCTTGCTCGAACGTGATGACTTCGGCGGCGTCGAGCATGTGCTCGCGCGCATCGCGCTCCAGAGCGTCGCCAAGTCCCTGCGCGAAGCCGCTCGCAACCGCCTCGAAGAGATCGGCGCGGATTACTACTTCGTCGAGATGAGGCTCGTCCTCAGGGGCCGATGCCGCCGCGGTTCGTACGAGATCGCCGAAATCGGAGAAGATGCTTCCCGGCATGACCGTGTCCAAATCGACGACGCAGATCGCGCGCCCGCGCGCGTCGAAGAGGACGTTGTCGATCTTCGTGTCGTTGTGCACCACGCGCGGCGCAAGGACGGGAAGAACGTGCGCGAGCGCTCGCCGATCGAGCGCAAACTGCATCTCGGCGACGGCGTGCGCGGCTCGGCCGTGAGCATCCGCATGCGCGCTCTCCACGAGACGGGCAACTCGGTACTCCGTGTCGTGAAAGCGCGGGATCGTCTCGTGCAGCGGCGGGTCTTTGAGATCCAGAAGGCGCCGTGAAAAGTCGCCGAACGCGCGCGCGGCTTCGTAGGCGCGCCCTGGCGACTCGGCGACGTCGTACGATGCCGCGTCTTCGATAAACTCGTAGGTTCGCCAGTGGCCGCCGAAACCGTCGGCGACGTGTGTCGCGCCATCGCTCGTCGGCACGAGCGTCAGCGTGCGCGGCGCGCGATCCTTCTCGCGCAGATGAGCCGTCACGCGCTCGACGTTCTCCATGAGCGCCTCGACGTTGCGGAAGGCGCGTTCGTTGATTCGCTGGTGAACGTAGCGTCGCACGGTGCCGGCATGGACGAACGTGCCGACGAACGTGTCGTTCACGCGCCCGGCGCCGTGACGCCGTGCCCCGGAAAAGATGCCATCGATCGCAAAGCGCCCGACGACGCTGCGCAGGGCATCCGCTGCAGCATCCATGCGCTTACTACGCGCGAGAGGGCACGAGTTCGAGCACGCGCACCTCGAAGGGAGCGAGCCGCACGACGTGCGGCCGTCCCGCCCGCAGATCCAAGGCGTTCGCGGGCGCGTACGGATCGCTCGCGCGGTACGTCCGAGGCGCGCCCTCCGGCAACTCGAGTTCCCGCTCCACGTCGCGGACGAACTCCTGCGCTGCGTCACTGGGGTTGCGAAGCGTTACGACTCCTTTTCGCGGCGACCACGAAACCCAGCCATGAACTACTCCATCTGCCGCTGCGCGGACAGGATGGAGTTTCGTGTCGCTCACGAAGCTCCCACCTGGCGAGGCACCCGGCTCGGTTCCCGGCCGGCGTGGGCTAGCGCCCACAAGAGCATAATGCGCGCTGCGTTCCTATCGCGTCCGAGCACCATCCCGCACGCGCAGACGTGCTGGCCCGCGACGAGCGCATCGCCGAATCCTTGCAGCGCGATCGCTTCTACGCCGTCGATGGCAACGGCCGAGTGCGTCGCTTCGAACGTCATCTCTTGGCGAATATAGTGAGCGCCGTCTTTTAGCACCGCCCGCCACGTAACGCGAAGTCCGCTTGCGGCGTGAACCATGACCGCCTCGAGTGCCCGGCCATCGCCCGAAGAAAGCGATGCTTCCCTCGGGGAGGAGAGCATGGTAAAACTGCTCGCCGGATACGTGCGTGCGTTCGAGAGGCGAATGACGAAGAGTTCGGCAGGCACCGCAATAGCGGTTCCGTTGAGCCGGTCGTCGCATCGAACCATGCGAAGGACGTTCTCTTGTATCACCCACGTGGCGGCAATGGCGCCGTTGCCAGCGACAATCGCCGGCCGCCGCCGGCGAGTGTCGAGAGCACAGCTGCGCCGCTCTGTGCGAGAAAATCGGAGCGGCGCACTACGCGATCGGTACCGGCATGCAGAAATCTTACGAAGTGGGCAATCGTTGCCCTGCGGTGAGCGCCGTCAGTCTTCGATGCGGCGTCTCACGAGCAGCGGGGGAAATGCGCTACGGAATGAGGTAGCGAGCCCACATGCCGCCGAGTAGTCGCCGCTCCTGATTTCGAAAATCTTCGTTAGTCTCGCAAAGCACCGGAACTACCGGCTCTATTTTGCCGGGCAGTTCGTGTCGCAGATCGGCACGTGGCTGCAAAATGCGGCGCAGGCGTGGCTCATTCTCGATATCACGCATTCCGCGCAAGCCGTCGGCGTGCTCGGGTTCTTCTTCTACGGACCCTACGCCGCGGTGGGACTGGTCGGCGGCGCGGTTGCGGATCGCTTCGATCGCCGGCGTACGCTCGTCATCACGCAGGTTGCGATGGCGGTGTGCGCCGCGGCGCTCGCGGTCGTGACGTTCGCGCATCTCGACTCCGTCTGGGTCATCGACGGCATCGCGTTCGTACGCGGCATCGTCCTCGTCTTCAACAATCCTGCGCGTCAGGCGCTCGTCGTGCAGATGGTCGGGAGAAGCGAACTGCCCAACGCGATCGCGCTGAACTCCAGCCTGAACAACGCGACGCGCATCGTCGGCCCCGCCGTCGCAGGCGCGCTCATCGCGACCGTCGGCATTCCCATTTGCTTTGCGCTCAACGCGCTGAGCTTCATTCCGGTCATCGCCGCGCTCGTCGCGATGCGCGAGTCCGAGTTTTACGGGCAGGCGCGCGATCGGCGCGGAACGCTGTTGAAGTCCATTCGCACCGGACTTCGCTACGCGCGGCGCAGCAAGACGATCGCCGTCGTTCTCACGATGCTCGCAATCGTCTCGCTGACGAGCATCAACTTCAGCGTCTTACTGCCCGTTCTCGCGCGTCAGACGATGCATGGCACGGCGGCGACGTTCGGCTACATTACTGCGGTCTTCGGATTCGGCGCACTCGTAGGCGCCCTGATCGCCGCGTCACGCCGCCGCGCGTCGCGGGGCCTCTTGCTCGCTGCGTGTGCCGGCTTCGGTGCGTTGCAGATCGTGCTCGCTCCCCAGCTCGGCTTTGCCTGGGTTGCCGTTACGCTCTTCGGTGTCGGCGTCTGCTACACGATGTACACGGCAACGACGAACTCGCTCGTGCAACTCGCAACGCCGTTCTACCTTCAAGGCCGAATCGGCGGACTCTACAGTTACGTGTTCCTCGCGTCGGGACCGCTCGGATCGCTCCTGGTTGGATGGCTCGCGCAGCGCAGCGGCACGTGGCTCGCGTTCGACGCCGGCGGCGCCGCGGCGCTGATCATGGCCGCGCTCGGATTCCTCACGCGTCCCTGGCCGATGCCGACGGGCACCGTCCGCCGCTAGGCGCGAGCTACGCGGCGCCGACGAATGCAAAGGCCCGCAAACGTTCGCTGTTTGCGGGCCGGAAAATGGCTCCGGGTGCTGGACTCGAACCAGCGACTTGCTGATTAACAGTCAGCCGCTCTACCAACTGAGCTAACCCGGACCGGCGCGCGTCCGTCGCTTCGCAGTATAGACGAGAGCACCCGCTGGGGCAACTCCGCGGAACTTCCGCGCGCGCCTATCGCGCGAAGTTCGGCACCCTCAGTGCCTCACCGCTAAAACCCGTCGAGCGGCGCAACTCCTCCACGCGGTCTGCGCGCTCCCACGGCAAGCCCAGCTCAGGACGCCCGAAGTGCCCGTAGGAAGCGGTCTGCTTGTAGATCGGGCGACGGAGATCCAGATGGTGGATGATTGCCGCCGGCCTCAGATCGAAGACCTCCGCAACCGCTTTTGCGATCGTTTCGTCGGGCATCTTTCCGGTGCCGAAGGTCTCGACGAGAACGCTCACCGGACGCGCGACGCCGATGGCATACGCGAGTTGCACCTCGCAGCGATCCGCAAGCCCCGCTGCGACGACGTTCTTCGCAACCCACCGCGCCGCGTATGCGGCGGAGCGATCGACCTTCGTCGGATCCTTGCCCGAGAACGCGCCGCCGCCGTGACGCGCCATGCCGCCGTACGTATCGGCGATGATCTTGCGCCCCGTCAACCCCGCGTCGCCCTTCGGACCTCCGATGACGAAGCGTCCCGTCGGATTGACGAAGACGCGGGTCTCCTTGTCGTGCATCGCCTCCGGAATGACGTGGTTGATGACGCGCTCTTCGATCTCGTTGCGTATGACCTCGAGCGCGATGTCGGGATCGTGCTGCGCGGAGACCACGACCGCATCGACGCGCACGGGTTTGTCGCCGTCGTACTCGACGGTCACCTGCGACTTTCCGTCGGGGCGCAGATACGGAATCGTGCCGTTCTTTCGCACTGCAGAGAGATGGCGCGTCAGGTTGTGCGCGAGCACGATCGGAAGCGGCATGAGCTCGTCGGTCTCGCGGCATGCGTAGCCGAACATCATCCCCTGATCGCCCGCTCCGGTCAACTCGAAGACGTCGCCGTCGCCCGCCTTCGCCTCCAGCGACTTGTCGACGCCGAGCGCGATGTCCGGCGACTGCTCGTCGATCGACACGTTCACGCCGCAGGTCTCGTAGTCGAAGCCTACCGCCGAGCGCGTATACCCGACCTCTCGAATCGTTTCGCGCACGATGCGCGGAATGTCCACGTAGGTCTTCGTCGTCACCTCGCCGGCAATGTGAATCTGGCCGGTAATCGCGAACGTCTCGACCGCGACGCGCGACTGCGGATCGTCTTTGATGAGCGCGTCGAGCACCGCATCCGAAATTTGATCGGCGAGCTTGTCCGGATGCCCTTCCGTGACGGATTCCGATGTAAAGAGACGCTTATATGTCGCCATTGCCGGTTACGTTCCTTCGCTCCACGACGCCATGTACTTTGCCTGCTCCGGCGTCAGCGTGTCGATCGCGATCTCCATCGACGCGAGCTTGAGCCGCGCGACTTCTTCGTCGATCTCGATGGGCACGTCGTAGACCTTCTTCTCCAGCTCGCGGTGCTTGCGTACGAGATGTGCGGCGCACATCGCCTGATTTGCGAACGACATGTCCATGACCGCCGCCGGATGCCCCTCGCCCGCCGCGAGGTTCACGAGGCGCCCCTGGGCGAGAATGCAGATGCGCCGGCCGTCTGCAAACTCGAACTGCTCGACGAACGCGCGCGGCTCGCTCTTGCGGACGGCAAGCCTCTCGATTGCGTCGAGATCGAGCTCGTCGTTGAAATGTCCGGAGTTGCAGACGATCGCGCCGTCCTTCATCACCTCGAAGTGCTCGCGCCCGACGACGTGGTAGTTGCCGGTCACGGTTACGATAACGTCGGCAATTCTCGCCGCCTGAGCGATGGGCATGACGCGGTAGCCGTCCATGACCGCTTCGATCGCCTTGCGCGGATCGACTTCGGCGACGACGACGTGCGCGCCGAGCCCGGCGGCGCGCGACGCGATACCGCGTCCGCACCACCCGTAGCCGACGACGACGACGGTCCGTCCGGCCAAAAGAACGTTCGTGGCGCGAATGATGCCGTCGAGCGTCGACTGCCCGGTGCCGTACCGATTGTCGAACATATGCTTTGTGAGCGCGTTATTCACCGCAACCACGGGATACGGCAGAACGCCGTCGCGCTCCATGGCGCGCAGCCGGATGACGCCGGTCGTCGTCTCCTCGCAGCCTCCGATCATCTCGGAAAGAAGATCCTTGTGCGCTTTGAAGATCGTCGTGACGAGGTCGCAGCCGTCGTCCATCGACATCTGCGGGCGCGTCGCGATGACCGACTCGATGTGAGAATAGTACCGCGCGTGGTCCTCGCCTTTGATCGCGAACGTGGGAACTCCGTATTCGCAGAGCGCAGCCGCGACGTCGTCCTGCGTCGAGAGGGGATTGCTCGCACAGAGCGCGATCTGCGCGCCGCCGGCGTGCAGCGCGCGCATGAGATTCGCGGTCTCGGTCGTCACGTGGAGGCATGCGCCGATGCGCACGCCGCTCAGCGGCTTCTCCTTGCGGAAGCGCTCGCCGATCTGCGCGAGGACGGGCATGTACGCTGCGGCCCACTCGATCCGCGCGCGCCCTTGCTGCGCGAGGCTGCGATCCTTGACATCACCCTTCGGTGCGACGGCTGTTTGCATCCGCCGTCCATTCGCGCCCGCAGGCCCTCTATCCCCGCTGCAAAATGCTTGCTTCCGATGGAATCGCTCGCGCAGTATCTCGATCGTCTCGCCTCGATCTCGCCCACTCCCGGCGGCGGAAGCGCTGCGACCATCGTCGGAGCGCTCGCAGCGGCCCTCGTTGCGATGGCGGCGAGAATCACCGCGGGCAATCGCACGTACGCGCAGCACGAAGCGGCCGCGCGTCGTATCGCCGAGCAAGCGGACGCGCTGCGCGCGGAGCTCTTGGAGGCAAGCCGACGCGACGAAGAGGCTTTTGCGGCGGTGATGGCCTCCCGCGGCGACGCGCGTCAAGCGGCGCTCGCGCGCGCTGCGGCGGAGCCGCTCGATGCGATGGGCCTCGCGCTGCGCGTCCAGCGCCTGGCCGCGCAAGCACTCGAACTCGGCAACGCGCACCTCGCAAGCGACCTCGGCGTCGCCAACGAACTCGCAGCGGCGGCGCTTGCCGGCAGCGCATACAACGTCCGCGTCAACCATCGCGCGATGCGCGACGAGGCGCTCGTCGCATCGCACGTGCAACGACTGGAAGCGCTCGAGCGCGAGAGCGCCGCGCTACGCTTACGTCGCGAGAACCTTCTTTAGAAAGGGCTCGACGTCGGCGTCGTCCACCTCCATGCCGACGCCGTGCGCGTGATAACGAATGTCGTGGAAATCGGAGCCGGCAGTCATGACGAGGCCGTGCTCCCGCGCCTTCTCTCTGAAAAAGCGCAGCTCGCTCTCGTCGTGCGTGGGATAGAAGACCTCAAGACCCTGGAGCCCTTCTTTCACCAGCGCGTCGAGAATCGAACGGTCCTTCAGCCGCCCCGGATGCGCGAGGACGGCGATGCCGCCACTCTCGCGAATACCCGCGATCGCTTCCTGCGGCGTGACGTGCGCCGAGGGGACGTACGCGACGCGGCCTCGGCGCAAGAACCCCAAAAACGCCGTCTCGATGTCCGGGGCGAGGCCTTTGCGCACGAGCGCCTTCGCGACGTGCGGGCGCCCGAGTGCCTTTGAATGCGGCGCCTCGCGCAGCACCTCCTCGAGCGTGACGGAGTAGCCGCCCTTGACGAGTTGCTCGACCATCCGCTCCACGCGGCGCCTTCGCTCTGCGCGGTTGCGCTCGAGCATGGCGTTCAGCGGCGCGCTATCTAAAGGAAGAGCGTACCCAAGGATGTGGACCTCGTTATCGCGCCACGTCGTGTTGATCTCGATGCCGGTGACGACGCGCGCTTGCTCGCGGGGGACGAACGAGCCGTATGCCGAGAGCGTGTCGTGATCGGTGATGGCGAAGATCTCGACTCGGCGATCCCGCATGTAGTCGGCAAGCGCCGCAGGCGCGAGCGATCCATCGCTCTCGCTCGTGTGACAATGAAAATCGACGATCACCGCAGGCCGGACGTTCAGGCCGCTAGCGGCAACCTCCTCGACGGCAAGGGGGAAGAGCGCATCCGTACAATCGAAAGCGTGAGCGACTGCAAGAAGGAATGAATGTTATGAAAGGTATCGTCGTCCTCACGGCACTGCTCGCGCTCGCGCTGACTACAAGCGCGCACGCCGCGTCTTCTCTGCGGGCGGTCGTCATTATCAGCCGCCATGGCGTACGCTCGCCGATCGATCCCTCGATCGTTGCGCCGTACGCCGCACAACCCTGGCCGAAGTGGAACGTTCCTCCAGGCGACCTGACAAGGCACGGGTATCTCCTCATGCAGCTCTTCGGCGAGTATTACCGGTCGCTCTACGCGTCGGAGGGACTCTTCGCAAGCGCGGGATGTCCGCCGCGCGACGCGATCTATTTCTACGCGGACGTCGACGAGCGCACCAAACAAACCGCTCGCGCGCTCGCCGAAGGTTTGGCGCCGCATTGCGGCATCGCCGTTCGCACGGCCCACGGGCGAAGAGACCCGTTCTTCTATCCGTTGCCGGAGCGCAAGAGACCCAACGCCGTCACCGCGCTCGATGCGTTGCGCGGTTCGATCGGCGACGACACGAGCGCGATTCTCACCGCGTACGCGCTGCCGCTGGAGCGCTTAGAGGGCGTTCTCGGCTGCGCGCGCGGTGAGTGCAGGTCGATACGCAGCACGCCGTCGACGATCCGAAGGAGCGATTTCGGCGGATTGCCGTACGTGAGCGGCGGGATCGGCATCGCGACGTCTGCCGTCGACGACCTCGAACTCGAATACGCGAACGGGTTCCCGGACGCGCAAACGGGATGGGGGCGCCTCGACGAGCGGACGCTCACGAATCTCTTGCCGCTGCTGCATCTCGGCTTCATCCTCGATCGCGGAGAGCCGTACGCCGCGCGCAGCGAGGGCTCCAACTTGCTCTATCACGTTGCCGCAACGATCGATCAGGCGGCCACGGGGCGGCGCAATCCGCAGACGCGCGCTCCCCTGCAAGCGCGATTCGTCGGGATCGTCGGGCACGATACGACGATCTTCGACGTCGCGACGATCCTGCGGCTCCACTGGTTCGTCGAGGGATACCAGCGCGACGGCCTTCCTCCCGGCGGCGCGCTCGTCTTCGAAGTGCGCGCGCCGCGCGGCGGCGGCGAGCCGTTCGTCGACACGTACTTCATGACGCAGACGTTGGATGAGATGCGTTTTGCGCGAACGCTGACGCTCTCGTCGCCGCCGGAGCGCGTCCCGGTATTCGTGCCCGGATGTCCGGCCTTCGATTGTCCGCTTCCGGTTTTCGACCGTGTCGTCCGCGCCGATGTCGATGCGGCGTTCGTCTTTGCGTGGTGACGCGGCGTCAGGCGATGCCGCGGAGAAAGATCCTCTTGATCGACGTGGCTTTGCCGGTGTTACCGTCGATGGAGACGACGATGCCGCAGAACTGTCGCAGGCCGCGCTTTTCAACCGAGAATCGCTCCGAGATCCCGACCAAAAATCGATCGAGGACGGCCTTGCTCTCCATGCCGATGACGCCGTCGCTCGGCCCCGTCAATCCGACGTCGCTGATGTAGGCCGTCCCTCCGGCGAGAATCTGCTCGTCGGCCGTCTGCACGTGCGTATGCGTGCCGTAGACGAGCGAGACCCTGCCGTCGAGATAGCGCGAGAGCGCAACCTTCTCCGACGTTGCCTCGGCGTGCACGTCGACGACGATCACCTTCGTCGTTGCGGAGAGCTCCTCGACTGCAGCGTCGGCCGCGCGAAACGGATCGTCGCACGGCGGCATGAACGTGCGCCCCATGAGGTTGAGCACGCCGACGGTGACGCCGCCGGCCGTAAAGGTGCCGACGCCCCGCCCCGGCACGCCGGGAGCGTAGTTTGCCGGCCGTATGACGCGATCGGCGGCATCGAGATACGCACCGAAGTCTCGCTTGTCGAAGATGTGATTGCCGCTCGTGATGAAGTCGACGCCGGTCTCGAAGAGCTCCTGCGCGATCGTGGGCGTCATGCCGAAGCCGCCGGCGAGGTTCTCGCCGTTGACGATGCAGGCGTGCGCGTGATGCTGGTCGCGAAGAAGCGGAACGCAGCGCTTGAGCGTCTCGCGCCCCGGCGACCCAACGACGTCGCCGGCGACCAGCAACGTCAAGGTTGCTAGCGGCGAGCCGAAGCCTTTGCTTTCTTGCGCGATTTCAAGAAATAGACCAGCACGCGCTTCTCTTCGCGGAACCCGACGAGACTCTTCGACTGCGCGGGATCGCGCAGGCACTCGACGGCATAGAGAGCAGCTTCGTCCTCCATGAACTCGTCCTCGTCGGCGCTCTCGTCGCGCTCGCTGCAGACGAGCCGGTCGCCGAAGCGCGTTCGCAGAAGCGCGCAGAGCATCTCGAGTTCGTCCTTCGAAAACGTCTCGAGATCGCGAACGATGTGGACGAAACTCATCGTCCGCTCGCTCTCGAACTCGACCTCGACGACCTCGGGCGATGCGTGCTCGAGGAGGACGAATGCGTTGACGTGATCCTGGACCGCGTCGGACGTCGTGTGCTGACGCCGGCGGTCGAGGCGCTGCCGCAGAGCGAACGTCAGGCGCACCGTTCCCTCCGCGGGAAGCGCTCGAATCGAGGCAAGCTCGGGAAAGCGCGCCAAAAGCGCGCAGACGAGGCTCACCGTATCGGCGTTCTCGAGGGGAAGGCGTGTTGAGTTCGTTGCTGTCGGCATGGGTTTTTGTGGTAGACCTTCCCCCGTAGACCGGCGGACCGCTAGGGGGGACGGGCATTGTACGACGCCCGCTCAAGGCCAACCCTTGTCTAGGAAAGAAAGTTTCGCCGCAATGAGGCTTCGAGGGCTCCCTGGAGCCGCTGCCCTAGGTCTGCTCGCGGCGCTGCTGGTCCACGCGGCCGCGTACGGCACGACCCACGTCATGGGCGCCGACTTTCACGGCGCCTTCCTCGCCTTGGCAGGCTGCGCGGGCTTCTCTCTCTTTGCCATTCTGGCGGCACTTGCGCTGCTGGGCGCCCGGACGAGCGCCAGCGGCTCGATTCTGGCGGCCCGACTTCGGGCCCACCTGCCGAACTGGTTCGTCCTGGCGGTCTCGACAATCGCCTGGTTTTCACTGATCGAGGGCTGCGAGCCTAAGCACGGCCAGGCGCCGACGCTCGTGCTGCTCGCGCTCGTCGCCGGCGTAGCGTGGCTGGTTCTCGGCTGCGCTCGCGCACTTCTCGCACTGCTCGCACGCATCGCGTTCGGCATTCTTTGGCAGCCTGCCGCCGTGCAGCCGCGTCGGCGGTTGAAACCCGCTGCGGAACCGCCGATCGCATACGCTTCGCCCGCACGCGCGGCGCACCGCGCTCGGCCTCCTCCGGTGATCGCCGCCGCCGCATAGGCGGCCGTCCCTCACCGCTCACGCTCCGAAGAGGAGGCTCTCATGAAACGCGTCGTTTGCGCGTTGCTCGCCTGTTGTACCTGTACGCTGCTCGTGCTCGCGGCCACGCAGCGTGCATACGCGATCCCGGTTTTTGCCAACGGGCAAGGCGTCTCGTGCGAAGAGTGCCACACGACGTTCCCCGGCATGACTCGCTACGGGATGATGGTCATGATGACGAACTTCCAGACGCTCAATCGCAAGCTGCAGGACCAAGCGCTGCCCTTTGCGGTGCGCGCGTACGTCACGTCGTATCTGGCGAACAAGTCTCAGCCGGGCTCGCTGATGGTCTCTGATCTCTCGCTGCTCGGCGGTGGCTTCCTCGGCCGCAACTTCACATGGTACGTGGAGCAGCACGTCATCGACACGGGGCAGATCGGCGATACCGAGCAGATGTGGCTCTCGTGGAACGGCCTCTTTCACGGAACGAACTCGCTGCAGCTCGGGAAGTTTCACACACCGTTTCCGTTCATGCCGGCGCATGCGTGGACGCTGGGCAACTACCTCCTCGCGACGCAGACGACCGGCCAGAATCTCTTCAATCCCAACGATGCGCGCTGGGGCATGGCGTTCAACGGCATGTCGAACGAGTTCATGTACAACTTCTCCTACCTCACCGGATCGGGACCGACCCAAGGTGGGCTCGATTACAATCCCACCATGGATCCGCGTACGCTCGACGCCAACATCTCCTACGGCGGCATGTCTCAGCCATGGAGCATCGGCCTCGTCGGAATGCGCGGATTCGCACCGCTGCATACCGCGCTGGGCACCTATGCCGGCAACGACCCCTTCACGCGTGAGGGCATCTACTACGGCTACCAGACCGACGCATGGCATCTGCAAACGATGTACTACCACGGCTTCGACGCGCAACCGGCGCCCACGGAGTTCGACGTGCCGCTCAACGGTTTCATGTTTGAGATCGAACGCGACCTCGGCTGGCAGAACCACGTACTCCTGCGCTACGACGTCGCAGACTCCGACACGCTCAACCGGCAGTACGTCCTGGACATCTCGCACAACATCTTGCCGAACGTCGCGCTGATCGGAGAAGTGCTGGCGAGCCCGGACGCGCCGCTTCAGATCGGTTTTCAACTCGCCAGCGCGGGCCCGTACGAGCCCGGAAAGCGTTTCCTCTTCAGCGAGCCTGACGGCGTGACGGTCGTGCCCGTCGGCGCGAGCGTCGCAAGTGCCGCTCCCGGCCCATCCGGCTTCAGCGGCGGCTCGGAGAGCGCGGGCGCGCAACTCGTCGCGCAGAGCGGCTGCACCGGCTGCCACGGCGCGACGTTCGGCGGCGGCATCGGACCGCGACTCTTCGGAATCGAACACGTGCTGACGCCCGACCAGATCGCCGCCGCTATCCTCCATCCGCACGCACCGATGCCGAACTTCGGATTCACTAACGCGCAGGTCGCCGACATCATCGCATACCTTTCGAGCCTCGACGGCGGCGCGGCGGGAACGGGGCCGACCATCGAGATCGCTCCGGAAAACCCGACGACGACGGCGACGGTCACGATCCGCTTCCCCGGTGGCATTCCGGCGGGCGTAACGGCGGTTGCGATCATGCACATGGGTCCGAACTCGACGATGCAGACGGCGATTTCGCTGCATCCTGGGAGCGATCCACACACGCTGGTCGGCACGATCCACTTCTACATGTCGGGGCCGTATGTGATCGACGTGCGCTACGGTTCGACGACGATCGAGCATCCGGTGCAAGTCGGCGGCGCCTCGTGAAGCGATCGTCGTTCTTGGCTGCGGGCGCGGGAGCGATGGTCGTCGCCGCGCTCCCGCCGCTCTCCAAGCGCCTCTTGGCCAGCGACCTCATCGAGTATTCGCTCACCGCTGCGCCACTGAGCTTCGCTCCCGCGCCGGGCATCTCGTTTGCGGCACTCGCGTACAACGGAAGGCTGCCTGGGCCGGTGCTGCGCGCCGTGCACGGACAGCGCGTGCGCGTGCGCTATCGCAACGCGACGAACGTCGCGACGACGGTGCACTGGCACGGGATGATCATTCCCAACGCAATGGACGGCGTGCCGGGGGTCACGCAAGCACCGGTGCAGCCGGGCGGGGAGTTCGTCTACGAGTTCGCGCCCAATCCGGCCGGCACGCGCTGGTACCACGACCATGGCAAGCACTTGGGAGTGGTGCGCGGCCTCTTCGGCATGTTCGTCGTCGACGATCCCGGCGAGCGGAGCGCAGATCGTGAGTTCGCGCTCGTCTTTCACGACGTGCCGAACATGCAGAGCGTCTATGCGGCGCTCTCCGGGACGAGTTCCGCACCGATGACCGATCCGCTCGGCGCGCCGGAGCTGGCGGAGATGAGGCCGGACGATCGGATGGGCGATGAAGTCGCCTATGTGGCGCACTGCATCAACGGCGCGAGCTACCCGGGCACGCAGACGCTCTCCGTCAACGTCGGCGAGCGTGTGCGCCTGCGCATTCTCAACGCGAATCCGACCCAAACGCGCTACATACGTCTCGCAGGCCACCGCCTCACCGTAACGCATGCCGACGGCAATCCGCTCGAGCAGCCCATCGAAGTCGACGCGCTGCGCGTCGGCGTCGCCGAGCGCTACGATGCGTGGTTCGAAGTGACGAAGCCCGGAGCGTGGCTCTTGCAGGGCATCTCGAGCGATCCGCTCGTCTTCGAACAGGCGGCCGTCGTGCGGACGCCCGGCATGGAGAACGCATCGCCGCAAGGGAGCTCGGAGTCGATCGACGGCGTCGATTACTTCACCTATGAAAAAGCCTGTGGGGTAGGAGGGGCGTACCTTGGCGATGCCGCTGCTAACGTCCGCAAAGCGTTGACGCTCGGCGGCGGCGCCTACGGTGCGTCGATCTGGTCCATCGACGGAAAGCAGTGGCCGTACACGCCGAAGATCCAGGTGCGCCGCGGCGACCGCGTCACCGTCACCTTCACGAACAAGACCGACATGGAGCACCCGATGCACCTCCACGGGCACGTCTTCCGCATCGTCGCGATCAACGGTCGGGCAATGCTGCGGCCGTTGGCAAAAGACGTCTCTCTGGTGCCTGCCAACGGCGGCACGCTGAGCTGGGCCTTCGACGCGACGTCGCCTCCCGGACGCTGGCTGCTCCACTGCCACAACGAGGTTCATATGATGGACGGAATGATGACCGAGGTCGACTATATCTCTTAAACGGCTCCCCGGAGCCGCGGCCATTGGGCTGCTGGCCGCGTTGCTCGCGCATGCAGCCGCATACGGCGGCAGCCACACCATGGGCGGCGACTACCACGGGGCCATTTTGGCGGGCGCCGCGGTCATCGCGTCGGCCTCGCTCGTCATGCTGCTCTTCTTAGCCTGGGCCGGCGCCGGCCGTACGCTCGACGGTTCGGTCCTGGCGGTTCGGCTGAATTTCGGGCTCCCCTCGTGGCAGACATCGATGGTGGGCGCGGCGCTCTGGTTCGCGCTGGGCGAACATATCGAGCCCCATCACGCGGCTGCCTCGCCACTAGTGCTGCTCGCCGTGCTCGCCGTCGCCTCATGGCTCCTGCGCACCCTCGCATGCGTCGCGGTGCGATGCATCTCCGGCATCGTCATTGCGATCCGCAGTGCGACCTTCGCTCCTCGCACGCTCTGGCGTTACCGGGCGTTCCTCGATCCCGCGCCGATTCCGCACCGGCTGCTCTGCGCTCGGCGGCGCTACGTCCGTCCTCCCCCGATTGCGACTGCCGGCTAACCGCCACACGCAGTAAACGCACTCGCTCTCCAAAGGGGGAATCATGCCTCGCCTCGTTGCGGCGTTCGTCGCCGCGCTTTCCATTGCAATCGTATCGTGCGCCGTAGCGCGCGCCGCGACGACCGGCTTCGTCCGAGGAACCGTCACGCTCGACGGCAAGCCGGCCGCCGGCGCCGACGTCACGCTCGCCGGCGAGGGCTCGCTCCTGCTCAAGAAGACCGACGCTCGCGGTGCATTTACGTTTCCTTCGGTCCCGTTCGGCATCTACACGCTTTCGGCTCGCGCCGACGACGCGCCGGCTCGGCAAATCTCGCTCGACGTCGAGAGCGGCGGCATCGTGACCGTTGCCGTCGCGCTCTCGCACTTACGCGCGATCGCCCACGGCGCCGTCGCGGCCACGGCCGGCGTCACCGGCACGCCGGTCGCGGTCAATCAGATCGATAAACGACAGATCCAGTCGTCGCCGTTTGAAAACAACCTCAATCGTCTCATCGAGACGGTGCCCGGCATCGTGCAGTTCTCGTATGACGAACCGGTCGCGCTCGGCTTTCACGGAATCACCTACGAGATCGACGGCGCACCCTTACCGCTCGCCACGAGCTCGAACTTCGCACAGATCGTCGATCCCCAGGACATCGACTCGCTCGAAGTCTATACCGGCGACTTTCCCGCTGAATACGGCGGTCAGCGTATGGGCGCTCTCGTCAACATCATCACCGACCGCCGAAGCGACATTCCGCAAGGGAACTACGGCCAACTCACCGCCGGCTACGGAAACGACGGACAGGCAGTCGGAGAGCTCGCCGACGAGGCGCGCTCGGGCGCGACGGAGATCTTCTTCGACCTCAACACGCAACGCACGAACTACGGCATCGACGCCCCGACGTACGTGCCGCTGAACGACGCCAGTTCTTCCTCCGACGAGTTCTTGCGGACGATCACGCAACTCAACGGGCGCTCGACGATTTCCTTCGACTTCGGAAACCAACTCTCACAGTTCGAGATCCCGATTAACGTGAATCCGAACGATCCGATCGATCCGGAGGTCAGCGCTCCCGGAACCGACGACGTTCAGCGCGAGTACGATCGTTTCTCGAGCCTGAATTATACCCTCACCTCGAAAGACGGCAATGGCGTTTTTCAAGTCATCCCGTGGTACCGCTCGACCGATATCGACTATGCAGGCGACCTGGCGCTCGACGTTCTCGCCACCGAACCCGACCCGATCACCGGCACGACGGACCACCTCATCGGCCTCGATCAGAGCCGCTTTGCGAACTACGCCGGAATTCGCGTCAGCGACTTTCGCGCGACCGGAACGCACGCGTGGAAGATCGGAGTCGACGTCGACCGCGAGAACTTCGCGGCGAACGAAACGTTCGCGTGCTATTATGTCGACTGCACCACGACGGGAACCGTTGCGAAACCATACTACCCGATCTTCACGGCGCAAGGCCAGGCGGGATCGAACCTCGGCGCGTACGCACAAGACACGTGGACGCCGCTTTCGTACCTCTCTATCGAGTACGGCCTACGCTACGACCACTCGACCGGGTACGTTGGCGGCGACGCGATCGAGCCTCGCATCGGCGTCAACGTCAAAGGTGACTCTAAGGACATCCTGCACGTCTACTACGGGCGGTTCTACGCAGCGCCGCAGCTCGAGGACGTCCGCCAGGCATGCGCGCTGCTCGGCGCGGGAAGCGGAGAGTGCGCCGCTCATCCAATCTACAGCTTGCAGCCGGAACGCGATTCGTTCTACGAGATCGGCCTGCAGCATATCTTCTCGCCGGAACTCTCCGGCTATGTGAACCTCGATGAACGCAACGTCATCAACGTGCTCGACACGACGCAACTCCTCAACACGCCGCTTTTTGCCGTGTTCAACAACGCGCTCGGACGGTACAACGGCGTCGACCTCCGGCTGACCGATCGGCTGAGAAACGGAGACTTCTGGTACCTCACGACGACGGTTTCGTCGTCGCAGGCGGGCGGCATCTCCGGATCGACGTTCCTCTTCGGTCCCGCCCCGAATCCGCCCGGGGTTCCCCTCACATCGCCCGAACTGCTCTCGCCCGAGGATCACGATCAAACCGTTGCGTCGTCCGCCGGATACACGATGCACTTCGGCGCGGCGCGAGCGTGGTTCGCAACGCTTCAAGGAGAGTACGGCACCGGCTATCCGGTCGCGTTCGAGAACGCAACGACGACGCTCTCGGGGAGGCTGCCGTCCCATATCGCGTTTGACGGATCGGTCGGGCGCAATCTCTTTGGCGACGCGTCACACGGGCTAGGGGTGCGCCTCGACGTCGAGAACCTGCTAGACCACCAGTACATCGTGAAGATCGCAAACGGCTTCAACACGACGCAGATCGCGCCCGGGCGCACCTTCGTCCTGCGATTGACGCGGGCGTTCTAGGATGCGGTAGCGAGGGACCGCGGTTCGTCCGCGTGAATACCGAGCGCGGAGCTTCGAACGTGCACGATATCTCACGCGGACGGACCGTCGTCACCGGCGGCGCAGGCCTGATCGGCAGCGCCGTCGTCTGGGCGCTCAACCGTCGGGGAATCGACGACATTCTCGTCGTCGACCGCCTCGACGGCAGCGAGAAGTGGCGTCACTTGGTGCCGCTACGCTTTGCAGACTACATGGATGCCGATGCCTTCGCGACGGCGTTCGAAGAGCGCAGCGATGCGTTCGGGGACGTCCGTGCGATCGTGCATCTCGGCGCCTGCTCGTCGACGACCGAGCGCGATTCCGGCTATCTTCTGAGGAACAACTACGAGTACACGAAGCGTCTCGCGCTGCAATCGGCGGCGAGCGGAGTACGATTCGTCTATGCGTCGTCGGCGGCGACGTACGGCTCGCTCGAAGAGGGGCTCCGCGAGGACCTCGACCCTCATTTGCTGCGCCCGCTCAATGCCTACGCGTTCTCCAAGCACCTTTTCGATCTCTACGCGCGCCGAACCGGGCTCCTCGACCGCTGCTGCGGCATCAAATACTTCAACGTCTTCGGGCCGAACGAGGATCATAAAGAGAACATGCGCAGCATGGTCCTCAAAGCGTACGAACAGATCGAACGCGGCGGGAGCGTCCGGCTCTTCAAGAGTTATCGTCCGCAGTACGGCGACGGCGAGCAGTGCCGCGACTTCATCTACGTCAAAGACGCTGCCGAGATGACGCTCCATCTGCTCGAATGCGGCGCGACGGGCCTGTTCAACGCGGGCTCCGGTACTGCCAATACCTGGCTCGAACTCGTGAGGCCGATCTTCGCCGCACTGCGCAAACCAGAGCGAATCGAGTTCATCGAGATGCCGCCCGAGCTGCGCGGCAAGTACCAGTACCGGACCTGCGCCGACCTCTATCGCCTGCGCAGCACAGGCTACGAGCGGCCGGTGACGCCGCTGGCCGCGGCGGTCACCGAGTACGTGCGCGACTATCTCGTTCCCGGGCGGCATCTCGATCCTGGCGGAGCGAGGCTGGAGGCGAGCGCCCCGGCGTAGAAAGAGCCCGGCAGGCTCCTGACCCTCTTACGCTTCAGCGAGGTTTTTCGTTTGTCTCAATCGAGCTCCCGCGCTTCACGCCGCCACCAAGCGCGGCGCGGACCGCAGACGCCGCAGCGCCGGCCGCCGACGCTTCTCTACGCGATCGTCGCCATCGTGGTCATTCTCATCGTCATCGCCGCGCTGAAGGTACCGGACATTCTCCAGCAACGTGCCGTCGTCGCCGCGAATGCGACGCCGACCCCCGGTCCCGACAAGACGAGCGCTCCCATACAAATCATCAATAACGTCGCGATCGGAAAACCGGCCTTTGCGAATCCGATCCGCGCGAACCCGCACATGGGCGCACCGGTCGACGGCATCACCTGCATCGCGCAGGAGCAGACGGTTCTGCACATTCACTCGCACCTCGCGATCTTCGATAACGGTACGCAGCTTCAGGTTCCCGCCGGCATCGGTATCGCTCCGGTCCCGCCGCAGGGCTGCCTCTACTGGATTCACACGCACGACGCGACGGGCGTCATCCATATCGAGGCGCCGCAGATCACCGCTCCCAACGGCGGCGACTTCACGCTCGGGATGCTCTTCGATATCTGGGGGCAACCGCTGACGCGCGACGACGTCGCCGGCAAACGCGGCCCGGTAACCGCCTATGTGAACGGCACGCTCTACGCCGGTGAGTTGCGCAACATCCAACTCTCCGCGCACCAGGAGATCACGCTCGAGATCGGCAGGACCGTTCCACCGCCGAACTACGCGTTTCCGTTCGGCACGTAAGAGACGCGCGTGCGCGCGCTCGCGATCCTCATCGAGTTGTGGACGGCGTCGGAGATCATTCTCCTCGCGCAGCGCATGGGCGGCGACGCCTTGCTCTACGCCGTCCTCGGCATCTTTCTTCTCGGATGCTGCTTCTTCACGTACCGTGTGACGTTTCCGCCCCGCAGCGCGCCCGACGGCCCCGTCACGCGGAATCTGCTTCCAATCCAGATCCTCGCGACGCTTGCGATCGTAGCGCTCACCGGCTGGACGATCGCACTCGACGCGCACGCCGCTTCGCGCGCCGCGCCTATCTGGCACGCCATTCATGCCGGACTCGTCGCGTCCGTCTCCGCGATCGCACCCCATGGCCTGAGCCCGGCGCTCGTGGACTTCGGCGAGTACGCCGTGCTCCCGCTCGTCGTGCTCGTCGTGCTCCGCGTGCCGCTGCGAAGGATGGGACTCGGAGGCTTCACGCCTGGAAGTGCGCGCGCGGCTGCGATCTGGCTCGTCCTGCCGCTCTTTGCGATCGCCTACGTCATACTCTATGCGGACACGTCGGCAGCGACCGTCGGAAGGCGGTTCATCTTCAGCTTCCTCGCAAGTGGTTTCAGCGAGGAGTTTCTCTTCCGCGGGGCGCTCTTCGGCCGGCTGCGCTCGTTCATGCCCGCGCAATGGGCGGCGTTCTTGCAGGCGCTCGTCTTCGGGCTCTGGCACCTTGGAACGGACTTCGCGCAAGCGCACACGCTCGTCAGCGCGTACGCGCTCGTCGTTCCGGCGCAGGCGGCCTTCGGATTCGCGATGGCGATTCTCGTTCGCCGCACGGGAAATCTCGCGATTCCCGTGCTCCTTCACACGACGATCGCGACCATCCGCTCTGTCATGTCAGCGCCTGGGTGAGGATGCCTGCGAGCGCCGCGTACGAGACCTCGCCCGAGTCGACGTAGAGAATCTTTTTGTTCGTTCCGACGACGACGATCGTCGGATACCCGCCGTGAATGTACTCGTCTGCGATCGTCAACTGCGGATCGTAGATCGCAACGGGATACACGACGTGGAAGCGCCCGATGAAGTTGATGAGGTCCGCAGTGGACTCCGGACCACCGTCCATCCCGGTATTGTTGCCGGGGATGGCGATAAAGGCGATGCGCGATTTGAACGTTCCGTAGAGTTGGTTGAGAACGGCCGTCTCCCGCTGGCAATGCGGGCACCAGCTTGCAAAGATCTCGACGAGCACCGGGCGCCGCTGTGCGTCGAGGTCGAACATTCCGGCAGTCGACGGGATCGAAAACTCCGGCGCTCTGCTGCCGACCTCGAGTTGGCTGACGACCGGAGCATACGACGCCTCTCGCTGGCTCGCCGTCGGATGCTGCGCGCGCGTCACCGCCCAAACGACGATTGCGACGATGACGATCGCCGAGATCGCAGCGATGACGAGCGTGCGCCGGTCTCGCATTCAGGAACCTCCTTTCGCCCAGCGAGCGAAGAGCGCGTCCGCCGAAAACGCACTGGGGACGAGCGCGATCGCGAGTGCGACGAGCGCCGCGACGGCATCGGCGAGCGCGTGCTGCCAGTCCGCTTTCGACGCGTCGCCCGGGCCAAAGCATCCGCAGTTCGCGGGAATATGCCGTGCGACGGCCGACGCGATGGCCGCGCAGTACGCTGCGAACATCGCGCAGGCGATACCCGCCGCCACCCTACGGAAGAGACCGGCGACGAGATAGAGGCCGACGAGAATCTCAAACGGCGGCAGCGCGATGGCCAGCGGCAGCACGGCGCCTTGAGGGAGCAGGCGGTATCCGGCGATCGCCGCGGCCAGCGAATCCGCGTGCGCCACTTTCAGCGCACCGGCGGCAATGAGCACGCCACCGAGGACGACGCGCAAAGCAAGCATGAGCCAGCCCATCGGCGGGAGGTTGCGCTAATTGCGCTAGGGTGCCTGCCGCGGGCGGCGTAGGCTTATATAGAGCCATGCGTTGCGCTCCTTTGCTCCTTGCCGTGCTTACGGTGCTCGCCGCATGCGCGCCCTCATTCGACGGTGAGCCGCTCGGGCACCGAGCCGCTCCGGCCTTCACGCTCACCGACCAGCGCGGCCTACCGTGGAGCCTGAGTGCGCAGCACGGCAAGGTCGTCGCACTCTACTTCGGCTACACGCACTGCCCGGACGACTGTCCGCTGACGCTTGCGAAGTTGAGCCGCGCCATCGCAACGCTGGGGCCGCACTCGCACGCCGAGATCGCCTTCGTCACCGTCGATCCACAGCGCGACACGCCGTCGGTTCTGCGCGCCTTTATCAGCCATTTCCACGGCGCGACGATCGCGGGATTGACCGGGTCGCGTGCCTCGCTCGCGCGCGTCTACCGCGCCTACGATATATGGAGTCAGGCGCTCGCGCAGCGCAAGCGCGGTGGGTATGAAGTCGCTCACGCAACGCCCGTCTACCTCATCGATCGCAACGGCATGCTGCGCGTTCTCCACGACGATAGCGATACCGTCGCGGCGTTCGAGCACGATCTCGCTGCGCTCGGAGCGTAGCCGATGTCGCTCGTGCTCGTAACGCTCGTCGCCGCAGCCGCGCTCGTTCCCGTTCACGGGCTCGTCCTTGCCGTCGAGCGCACGGGCGTCATCGTTCGAACCGACGCGGTACCGCTCACGCTCACAGCGCAGACGCAGCGTTACCGGCTCGCGCCGGAAATTAACGTTCTCCCCGGCGTCGGCGTCGACGCGTTCCTCGATCGCAGCACGCACCCGTGGACGCTCCGCGAGCCGATCGCGGCGGGCCCGTTCGTGCCGGGTCTTCCCGATGCCGGACGCGTCATTTCGGTCGAGGCTGGGAGCACGCTGCCGAGCGCGATGCTCGTCGACCAGAACGGACGGCCGCTTTCGCTCTCGCGCGCCTTTGCGCACAAGACGCTTCTGCTCAGTTTTATCTTCACGCGCTGCCCGGACCGCACGCTCTGTCCTGCGATCAGCGGCAAGTTCTCGTACCTTCAAACGCATCTCGATCCCGCGCACTTCGCCCTTGCGGAGATAACGCTCGATCCGCCGTACGATTCGCCGGCCGTCCTGCGCCGCTACGCGAGCGACTACAATGCGAATCCCACGATATGGCACATGCTCACCGGGCGCGGCGCGACGATCGTCCGCCTTCTCGATGCGTTCGGGATCGACTCGATGCGCGTGAGCAGCAGCGACTTCATCCACACGGACAAGCTCTTCATCGTCGCACCGGACGGGCGGGTCGCCGACGTGATCCAGACCGGCGCTTGGGATCCAGGCGGCGTCATCGCGGAGGCGCGCGCGGTCTCCGGAATGGCAAGCAACCCCTTCGAGCGCTTCAAGCTCTCGCTTACCGCCGACGTCGTCGCCTTCTGCGGCGGGCGCCAGTGGGCGGGTATCGTCGTGCTCGAACTCGCTCTCTTCGCGATCATCACGGTCTTCGTTGCCGCCGGGCTCTGGTTCGTCGGGCGAACCCTTTGGGGGAGACAAACGTAGCGACTCCTAAGCAGCCCACGTGGCTGCCCCGCGGAGACCCTTCGATCCGCCGTCGCAAGAGCAGAGGGCCTTTCTCGAACGCGCAATGGCCGAGCACGGAAAGGCGACCTATAACTTTGCCCTGCGGCTCACTCGGAACGAGGCCGACGCAGCCGACCTGACCCAGGAGGCCTTCATCCGGGTCTACCGCGCCTGGAGGAGCTTCGAACCAGGCACCTCCTTCCTCTCTTGGATCTACCGGATCGTCACGAATCTCTACCGGGATGAACTTCGCAGGCGCAAGGGACGTTACCAGGAGGAGATTCCCGAAGACAACGCACCGCAGGAGTTCGGGGGTGGGCGCCCCCTCGCCATCGAGCCCATCGACGATTACGTCGATCAGCAGATGAGCGAGCCGGTGGAAAAGGCGCTCGAGGCGCTCACGCCGGACCAGCGAGCGGTGCTCGTCCTGGCCGACATTGAGGAGTATAGTTATCAAGAGATTGCGGAAATCGTCGGATGCTCGATCGGAACCGTCCGCTCGCGGCTCCATCGCGCGCGCAACCAGCTCCGCAAACTCGTGATCCAGCATTCGGAAGCATCATGAACGAACATCTTACGCCGGAGACGCTGATCGATTATCTCCATCACGAGCTCGCCATCGAGCGCGACGCTGCCGCGCACGCGCATCTCTTGTCCTGCGCCGCCTGCACGGCCGCGTATAACGCCGAGACGCGCCTGGGAGAGTACCTTCGTTCCGACGCGCTCGCGCGCGAACGCGATCTTCCCCCCGGCGTCGCCGCCCGCGTGCGCGGCGCCGTCGCGCGGGAGGGACGCTGGCTATCGTGGGATCGCCTGGAAAACGCGCTGCGTCCGGCGTTTGCGTTGCCTGCCGCGGCCGTTATCGTGCTCGCGGCCGTGCTCGGCTTTTCGTCGTTGCGTTCGCACGTCGAGCATGCACCGTCGATTGCCGCGTCGTACTACCTCGACGATCATGCGGCCCTCTCGTCCGTCACGCTTCCGTTCTCGCAGACCGCCGTCGTACCCGAGCCGCTCGAGTCGAACCGGAGCGCGCAACCCTCCTCGCAGGTCGCCGCCAACCTTCTCGCGCGCGAATGACGCTGCGCGGTAGCGCCGGCCTCGCACTCGCCGCCCTGGCGTGTGCGGCGCCGGCGGTCTCTTTCGCAGCCTCGCACGACGAAGCTCTCGCGCTTCTCCACGCGGCTGCCGAAGCGCCCCGTCACGTCTCGTTCGTCGGCGAGGTCGAGTTTCTCACGATCGGCGCGCATGGCTCGCAAGCCTCCGTCTTTCGCGTCGACCACAGCGCCCCGAATCGGACTCGGCGCTGGTACGTCTCGCCGCCGAATCTCTACGGCGACTCGAATCTCTCGCTCGGCGATGCGACGTACACGATCGACGTGAGGCATCGTCGCGTCGTCATCACGAAGAACGACTGGTTCGGAACCCATCACGGCTGGCATCGCAACCTTCAGCTTCTCGTGCGTAACTATAAAGCGATCCTCGGTCCGACCGTGGAGATCGTCGGAAGACGCGCACGCACGATCGCACTCGTGAGCCGGTACACCGGCACGACGACGATGCGCCTGTGGATCGACGCGAAGACGAACCTCATGCTCCAGCGCCAAGTCTATACGTCGAGCGGATCGCTCGTCGTGCAGATGCATTTCAACGAGGTGCATTTCACGGATGCGATCCCAACGTCCGCGTTCGCGATGCCGGTCGGGTATGCCGTCGTCTCCGGGCCGAGCCGCGGCGTTCCGTCGGACGATCCGTCGTCGGTGATCGCCCATGCGGGCTTCAATGCGCGGGTGCCGCGGTATCTGCCCGAAGGATTCGTACCGGTCGCGGCGGATCTCGCCGCCGAGAAAGGCGTGCGTACGCTGCACATTCTCTACTCCGACGGACTGCGCACGGTCTCGCTCTTCGAGAACGCGCGCGGATCGGACGTCGACATGTCCGGATTTCACCCGCTGCCGTTCGTCGTGGGAAGCGTACGCGGACGATCCGTCGACGAAGGGCCGATGACGCTCCTTGCGTGGTCGCGAGCAGGCCTGCACTTCGCGCTCGTCGGAGACCTCAACGAGAACGAGCTCGAGCGAATCGTTGCCTCCGTCTCGCCTCGATAGGGTCGCGCGGCGGGCGGCGGCGCTCGTGGCCGTCGCGACCCTCTGCGCGTGTTCGCAGACGTACGCTTCGGACGCGTTCGGTGTTGCCGGTGCATCGGACCCGAGCGTGCGCGTCTTTCACTCCGACGTCGCGCGTGCGTGGACGAGTTTTCGTCTGGGCGGCGGCCTCAACGTCGTCGTCGTAAACGCGAGCGTGCCGCGCGAATTCGCGTGGCGCTTCCAAACCGGACCGCAGGGCATCTCATCCTCGCCCGTCGTCTACGGCACGACGCTTCTCGTCGACTCCAACGACCATCATCTCTACGCCGCCGACTTGCGCACCGGACGCATCCTGTGGCGATACAAGGCAGAGAGCGACGTCATGTCGCAGCCGGTCTATGAAAATGGGGTCGCGTTCATCGGAACCGGAACGGGCGATTGCAGCGCGTACTTTCCCCCGTACTACGTTGCGATGAACGCGTCGATCGACCATCTCGAAGCCGTCGATCTTGCAACCGGCAAGGAGGTGTGGACGACGGGGATCAGTGGAACCGGGATGCCGACGCCGGCAATCGTCGGCGGCTCGCTCATCCACGTCGACGGCACCGGCGTCGTGCTCGCGCTCGATCCTAAGAGCGGTGCCTTTCGATGGCGTTCGAACGTGCCATCGATCTTCTCGATGACCGGCCTCATCGACGGCGGAGACGCAAGAATCTATGCGCCGGGGAGCTTCCCCGACGCCGTCTATGCTTGGAACGCACGCAACGGCCGCCTCGCCTGGAGACATCTCTTGCCGCCGCTCGCGGGCGGCGTCTCGGATGGCCCGATGGCCTCGACGCGAGATGCGCTCGTCGGGATGTATCTCGAGCCTCTGCGGCCGGGGCCGCAGGGCTGGGTCGTGCAGTACGGGTCGCTCTCACGCGAGCACGTCTACGCACTCGATAAACGCTCGGGACGGCTTCTCTGGAACCGGACGCTCGATAACGTTCGCGGCGTCGCGCCGGCCCGCAACGAATCGGCGATTCCGCTCGTCTATCGCAACACGGTCTACGTTGGAAGCTCGGTGGCGCCGGTCGTCTCCGCGCTCGACGTGCGCACCGGCCGCGTGCTCTGGCAGACGCGAACCGGCGGGGCCGTAAAAGGAGGCCTCGTCGCGAGGGACGGCGTCGTCTATTTCGGCGATCTCGGCGGTTACCTGTGGGCGGTCGACGCGCGAACCGGCAGCACCATCGGCCGCAAAGAAGAGGGGTTGAAGTTCAACGTCGGATCGCCGATCGTCGTCAACGACACGCTCGTCGATGGCTCAAACGAAGGAACCGTCGTCGCGGTTCCGTTACGCTGGATCCGCGATTCGCACGATTGATTCGGCGATCGCGCCGACGACGTAGCCTCCCTCGAGAACGTACGCTACGCTACCGTCGCAGTGCTTGCGTGCGGCGGCGCGGATCGCGCGCGCGATCGGCGAGATCGCCTCGACGCCAACGCCGAGATCCCCAACCGGATCGCCTGCGACATAGTCGAAGCCGGCGCTCACGAGAATCATCGCAGGCGCAACGCGATCCGATGCGTCGCGCACGAGCCGCTCCCACGTCCGAACGAACTCCGCCGTCCTCACGCCCGTCGCCGCAAGCGGAACGTTGACGACGAGCGCGCCTGCGATCTCCCACGTTCCGGCTTCGCCTGTACCGGGATACGCCGGCACGGCGTGCGTCGAGACGTACGAGAGCCCGTCGCCGGCAACGGCTTGCGTTCCGTTGCCATGGTGATAGTCGAAATCCACAACGAGGATGCGGGGGCCGTATCGCGCGAGAAACGCTCGCGCCGCGATCGCGACGTTGTTGAAGATGCAAAAGCCCATGCCTGCATTCGGCTCGGCGTGATGGCCGGGCGGCCGGACGAGCGCGAACGTTTCGCAGCGCTCTACGAACGCGCGTTCCATCGCGACGACGGCGCCGCCCGCGGCCAAGCGCGCGCACGCAGGCGTTGAGCGATCGACCGCCGCATCGCCGGTCGAGAGGTAACGCGGGCCGCGAAGGCCCGCGCATTCGCGCGCGACGAGATCGAGGTACGACCGAGAGTGGACGCGCAGCAGTTCCTCGTCGGTCGCCTCGCGCGCCTCGATTGGATCGCGCATGAGTCCGCGCTCGCGGAGAACCTCTGCGACGGCTTCGATGCGGTCGGGCGATTCCGGATGTGCGACGCCCCGCAGATGCTCGCCCATGCGAGCACTCGTCACGAAGCGCACGGCGTCGCTAAGGACGGTGATTGAGTTTCGCGAGCGCCTTTTGAATCTGCCGGTAGCTGTCGGTGCCGCGCGGAAGGAGCGCCAGAAGCCGCTGGTAGGTTCCGATCGCCTTGTCGCGCTGATGGTCGCCCGCGTACGTTCGCGCGGCGACGAAGAGCAACTCTGGATTCGCATCCAAATACGAGTGCGCCGCTGCGTCGAGCACGTCGAAGATCTGCGCCGCCTCGTGATAGTTGTGGAGCTCGAAGTCGGCTCCGCCGATGCAGCCGAGCGTCTCCGGCGACCGCTGAAGGCTGAAGCTCAGGCTGCACGCCTTTCGCTGGTCGGTGAAATCGTGGAGCTGGTTGTACGCCGATGCAAGCATCTCGTACGCCTGCGCGCTCGGTGCAACGCTGACGAGGTGCTTGAGGTACCGCTCCGCGTCCGTCGCGTGATGGTGCTGGAGGTCGTACTCGGCCATGTCGCGCAGCGCGTCTTCGTTGTCCGCGTCGAGTGCGAGCGCCTTCTGCCACTCCGCAACCCCCTGATCCGGACGGTGCCGTTCGGTCGCTAAGAACGCGCCGTAGGCGACGTGACTGAGCGCGATGTTCGGATACGTCGAGAGGAGGTGCGTATAGATCGCAGCCGCTTGGTCCTCTTTGTGAAGGCTTGAGAGGTACTGCGCTTTTCGCACTTCGATCGCGATCTTCTGCTCGTCCGTCGGGGCGGCGACGGCAGCGTCGT
Source organism: Candidatus Tyrphobacter sp. (assembly GCA_050733755.1). Classification (GTDB taxonomy): domain Bacteria; phylum Vulcanimicrobiota; class Vulcanimicrobiia; order Vulcanimicrobiales; family Vulcanimicrobiaceae; genus Tyrphobacter. Next base: position 42,189 of record JBOHTS010000069.1, read on the forward strand.
CGTATGCCTCGAGCGCGTGCGCCTGATCGTGCTCGCGGCCGTAGAGATCGGCGCGATTGACGAGCGCTTCGACGCTCGTCGGATCGACGGCGAGAATGCGATCGATCGTACTCAACGCCATCGGAATGTTGTTTTGTGCGACGTAGGTCTGTGCGATGGAGAAGAGGGGCTTCGTGCTCGTCTTATCGAGAGCGAAGGCCTTTTCGAACTGGATGCGCGCATCCTCGTAGTGCGACTGGGCGCTGTACACCGATCCGAGCGCGATGTACGCGTCGGGAACCGTTGGGTTGAACGTGATCGCGCGATTCGCGACGCGCTGCGCATCTTGCGGGCGGTTCACCGCGAGGTAGAGGTCGGTGAGATTGCCGAGAACCGCGACGTTCGTGGGATCGAGCGTCGACGCGTTCTCGAGATCCTGTATGGCGTTGTCGATCTGCCCCTCGGCCTGCTGCGAATAGCCGTCGAGAAAGTAGACTTGCGCCGTTTTGTCGCCCTCTTGCAGAAGTTTCTGCGTTAACGGCAGCGAGAGGTCGGGCCGGTTGATCGCGAGGTACTGTCCGGCGAGTTCGACCATGGCCTCTTGATCCTGCGGATTTGCCTTAATGCGCGCCTGAAGCCGCGGAATCGCAATGCTCGGCGGCTCGGGCGTCGCGGTCGGCAGCGGTACGGGAGTCGATGACGGCGAGGGCGACGCCGAGACGTGGCGGCGCGCCGACGCATGCGGCGTCGTCCCCACGACGGATGCAACCGCGGCGACGAGAATGATGAACGGAAATAGCAGGCGCTTCATGATGATGTGGAGAGGAGCTTCGTGAGCTCGGGAACGATCGCGAAAGCGTCACCGACGACGACGAGATCTGAGAACTCGGCAATCGGTGCCGAAGCGTCCTTGTTTATGGCAACGATTGTTCCTGCCGAGCGCATTCCGACTTTGTGTTGAATCGCTCCAGAAATTCCGACCGCGATGTAGAGCTTGGGGCTTACCGTCTTGCCGGTCTGACCGATCTGCAGGCCGTACGGGACCCAACCGGCATCGGCGGCGGCCCGCGAAGCGCCGACCGCCCCGCCCAGCGCGTCTGCCAGCGGTTTGAGCAGCGTCTTGAAGGGCTCCGGGCCGCCGAGCCCGCGACCGCCGCTCACCACGACCGGCGCCTCTTCCAATCCAAGCTCGCCCGAGGCTTCTTCAACCTCGTCCTCGATCCGCATCGCGTACGCCTTGCCCTCCGGCTTGGCGGCGGCTTCGATGCGCGCACCGCTTCCGCCGGGCCGCGCTTCGAACGCGTTCGGCCGCACGGTCACGACGCCGTAGTCGCAGTTCACGAGCGCGCATGTCGTGATCGTTACGCCTCCGAGCTTCGGTGCGACGCACGCCACGCGACCGTTTTCGAATGAAAAACCGGTGACGTCGGCAGCCATTCCGGCGTCGAGCCGCGCGACGAGGCGGCTGGCGACATCGCGGCCGTACATCGTATTTGGAACGAGCACCAGCGTCGAACCCAGGCTCTTCGCGAGCGCCTCGACATAGTCGATCGTCGGGTCGATGAGGTATGTGTCGACGTCGGGATCCTGCGCCGCGTGCACGGCATCGAGCGGATACTTCGCAAGCTCCGCAGCGAGCTCGTCCGACCCGGCGCCGACCACGATTGCGTGCGCGGTTCCGCCCAGGGCGTCGGCGACCGTGCGCGCTTGCGTCGCCAGCTCGAAGGTGACCTTGCGCGTCTGTCCCTTGCGATGTTCGACGACGACGAGAGCGTTCTGCACTAGACGAGCTTTCTCTCTTTGAGAAAATCGACGATCGCGCGTGCGCCGGTCGCTCCGTCCGGCGCTTCGACGACGCGCGCCTTCGTGCGCGCCGGCGGAGGCTCGAAACGCAGCAGCTCCGTCTTCGGCTTGAGATCGGCCGCGCCGACGTCGGTTGCGCTCAGGACGAGCAGCGGCTTTTTCTTTGCGTTCATGATGCCTTTGAGCGATGCATATCGCGGCTCGCCGATCGCCATCGTCACGCTCGCGAGGGCGGGGAGAGGCGCCGTGATGACTTGGTAGCCGGTATCCGTCTCGCGTTGCGCGTGCAGGGCGCCGTTTTCGACGTCGATCTTGCGCGCGTTCGTGAGCGCCGGCACACCGAGATGCTCGGCGATCGCGCCGGGAACGCCGCCGGTCGCGCCATCGTCGGTGAGGCCGCCGCAGATGACGAGGTCGAAACCGCTCTTCTTCAATGCGAGTGCGAGCACGCGCGCCGTCATGGCGACGTCGCTTCCTTCAAGGAGCGGATCGCTGACGACGACGGCATCGTCTGCGCCCATCGCGAGCGCTTTGCGCAAGATCTCTTTGCTCGACTCCGGCACGAGCGAGAGCACCGAGACGGTCGTGTCGCCGCCCAGACGCTCTTTGAGCTGGAGGCCGGCCTCGAGCGCATACTCATCGTATGGATTGAGCACCGTCTCGACGCCGCCGCGCACGAGGCGCTTCGTGGCGGCGTCGATGCGCTTTGGAGCGTTCAGGTCTGGAACGAGCTTGACGGTGACGACGATTCGCATACAAAAACCGGCCGCAGCCGGCGCTACGTCCTTGGCTCCGCAGGCGGCTCTGCCCTGCCGGCAGCCCTTAGGAGTTAGCGAACGCGAACGAGGATGTGCCGGAGCAAGACCTGAGAGACGTTTCCGCTGGAGAACGACGCAACGAGCACGTAGGGGCTGTCGTGCGAGACGTTCGGCGCCTGGAAGTAGACGAGCGGCGTCCCAGGTGCGACCGGTTCGCTCTGCACCGGCGTTCCGCTTGAATCTTCGAGCGTGAGACGGAGGTCGGCGGGGTGCTGGAGCACGCGCACGGCAAACGTCTGCGCGGATTCAACGTTCGCCTTGACGTGCAGGAGCTGCGAGGCGGTCAGGAGATTGCTCGGCGGAGCCGGCCCGGTCTCTTTTGGTTCGACGAGAAGACCCGCGGAAGCGCGCGCGCTCTCGCTGCCGCGCGTCGCGACGAGCTCGACGCGATACTGCGTCGGCACGTCGACGTCCGGCGCCACGAGCCTCGAGAATCCGCGCTCGTCGTACGCCGCATGAGCGAGCGGAATATTCGATGCGTCGAAGAGCGTGACGGTCCCAGTCTGCGCGTCGGTCAAATATCGAACGATGATCTTGTCGCCGCTGCGAACGACGCTCGGATCGGGCTGCAGCGCGGCAATCGAGAGCACCGAAGCCGCGCTCGCCGGGAGCGCCTGCACGATCAACTGCCGCCGTGCATTTCCAAATGCACCGACGACCGAGAGCGTGACGTGGTAGAACGCCGCACCGTTCGACGTTGGAAATGAGAAAGATCCGTGCTTCGATGAGAGCACGCCGCCGCTCACCTGTTCGCCGCGGCTCGTCACGTCGTACTCGCCGGTTCCCATGCCGGCATAGGCGTACGATGCGACGACGCGATCCCCGGCGACGACCCGCATCGGCAGCGCGTACGCCGAGATCTCAGGCACGCACGCTTTCCATGCAAAGAGCGCTCCGAGCGTCGCGACCGCCAGCACGCAGACGGCGGTGAGAAGCGCGAGCGCCGGCGGCACCGGTACCTCGGCTTCCGCCGTCGCACGCAGCGACCGATTCTGCATGTGCAGCGCGATCGAGCGCAGGCGGTGCGGGAAGCGAAGCGGTGCGGTAATGGGAATGCGCGCGACGGATTGTCCACTGACCCAGAGATGCTCCGGCGCGAGCGCCACGCTGCCGCCGTGCGTCCAGCCGGTAACGGAGCACGCAAGCTCGTCGTCGGACTCGTTGACGACTTCGGCGATGAAATCGGATGTGAAGAACTTCCGGCGACGGCACTTGAGCGCGGCCATGACCGTGCGCTGCGCGGAAACGACCGCAAAGAATCGCCGGCTCTCTCCCGGGGCGCTGCGCGAGTTCAGCCCGAGCGGTACGAGCGACGTCTGGTTGCGCTGCGCCGGAAGGTGCAGCGTCTCCGGTTGCGGTCTCATCACACCTTGAAGTTCGGCGGGTCCGCCGCACCGTTACCGCGGCTTTACGAAAGGTTTACGGGGCGCTTCGTGCGTAAGCGGGGCAACGAGGAGACCCTCATGAAGCAGATGCTTGCCGCTGCGGCTTTGGCCGCGCTTGCCGTTACGTCGATCGCCGCCGCCGGGCGCTGGCCTCACGGCGCGCAGACCACCGTCGCGAAACCGCCGCCGGTCGGCCCCAACGGATCGGACCCATTTCTCTGGCTGGAGAACAAGAACGGCGCCCGGGCGCTCGCGTGGGTGCGCGAACAGAACGCGCGCTCGTTGCCCGTGCTCGAAGGCGATCCGCACTATCGACGCTTTTATGCCCAAGCGCTGGCGATCGCGCAGTCGAACGCGCGCATTCCGACACCGCGGTTTTTGCGCGGAGAAATCTACAACTTTTGGCAAGACGCGCATCACGTGCGAGGCATCTGGCGGCGCACCACGCTACGCAGTTATCGCACCGCATCGCCGCAGTGGACGACGGTGCTCGATCTCGATGCGCTCGCCGCGCGCGAGCATGCGAACTGGGTCTGGAAAGGCGCCGATTGCGAGGAGCCTCAGGAACGCTACTGCATGATCTCGTTATCGAACGGCGGGGAAGACGCAGTGACGATGCGCGAGTTCGACCTCGTCACGCGCCGATTCGTCCGCAACGGGTTCGTGCTGCCTCGCGCAAAGCAGAATACTGCGTGGATCGATCCAAGCACGCTGCTCGTCGCACGCCCGTGGACGCCGGACGAAGTGACCGCCTCGGGTTATCCATACGTCGTCAAAATACTCGAGCGCGGACAACCACTCTCGACCGCAACCGAAGTCTTTCGAGGAAAGCCCAGCGACGTCTTCGTCTTTACGATGGAGCTCGACGACGGGCAGGGCCATCACGCCGTGCTCGTCTCGCGCGGCATCACCTTCTTCACGAGCGAGCTGTACCTCGTGAACGGCGACCGCGTGACGAAACTAGACGTTCCGTTGAAGGCTGACGTGGCAGGGCTGAGCCACGGACGGCTGCTCCTTTCCCTCAACGAACCGTGGGCCGTCGGCAGCAAAACGCTTCCGGAGGGCGCGGTCGTTTCGTTCGACCTCGCGCACGCGGCGGCACACCCCGACGACCTGCACCCGCAGCTCGTCTTCTCGCGCGGACCGCGCGATTCGTCGCCGGACGTTTTCACGACGAAGAACGACCTCGTCCTCGTCGTGTACCACAACGTGCGCGGACGCGCGTACGTCTACACGCCAAGCCGCGCGGGCTGGTCTCGCCGACTCCTCGATTTGCCGGACGATGCATCGATCGGCGTTACGGCGACGAACCTGCGCGACGACCGCCTTTTCCTGGACGTCACCGGCTTTCTCACGCCGACCACGCTATATCTGGCGGACGCAGCAAACGGAGAGCCGCCGGTGGAGGTGAAGGCGCTGCCGGCGCAGTTCGACGCCTCGGACGACGTCGTCGAGCAGCACGAAGCCACGTCCAAAGACGGAACGAAGATTCCATACTTCGTCGTGCGCCCCAAGCACATGCGCTTCGATGGCGAGAATCCGACCGTGCTTACCGCGTACGGCGGCTTTCAGATTTCGATGACGCCGTACTACTCCGGCATCACCGGTAAGCTGTGGCTCGATCGCGGCGGCGTGTTCGTCCTCGCGAACATTCGCGGCGGCGGCGAGTTCGGGCCGGCCTGGCACGACGCCGGTCTGAAGACGCATCGGCAACGCATCTACGACGATTTTTACGCCGTCGGCAGAGACCTCGTCACTCACCACATCACCGATCCACGTCACCTCGGCATCGTCGGCGGTTCGAACGGCGGCTTGTTGATGGGTGTCGAGTTCACGCAGCATCCAGAGATGTGGAACGCCGTGGAGATCGAGGTGCCGCTGCTCGATATGCTGCGGTACGAAAAGATCGAAGCGGGCGCATCGTGGGTCGGCGAATACGGCAGCGACTCCGATCCGGCGGTCCGCGCCTTCTGGGAGAAGACCTCGCCGTACCAAAATCTCAGAGGCGGCGTCGCCTATCCCGAGCCGTTCATTTGGACCGATACGAGAGACGACCGCGTCGGTCCGCAGCAAGCGCGCAAGTTCGCGGCAAAACTCGCCGCCATGGGCGTTCCGTACCTCTACTATGAAAACACCGAGGGCGGGCACGCTGCCGGGGCAAACCTCAAGGAGAGCGCCAAAACCGCGGCGCTCGGCTGGACATATTTCACGATGAAGCTGATGAAGTAGCAGATGGGAAGAAATCTCGTGGCCACCGTCCTCGCGGGGGCGCTATGCTTTTCGAGTGTTGCGTACGCGGGCACCGTCGCTCAGGCGGCGGGATCCGCCTCCGAGGTGGATTGCTCGACGGCGTATGGCGGACAAGCGAATCGCTGCGTTCGCGTGCCATGCAGCGGTACGTTTGAAACCTTCATCGGAACGTGGTCCGGGCCGTTTTGGGCGTACGTGCAAGCGCTCTCGACACCCTCGAAGCCCGTCTATCACGAAGCGGCGCAGTGCTCCAGCCATACGGCGTCTCCCGCCGTTGGCTGGTGGTGAAGCGCCGCATCGCCCGCAAGGGCGATCAGGAGTCATCGCTTTCCACTCCGGCTTGGCCTTCGACGTACTG
>JBOHTS010000070.1:0-1129 GCA_050733755.1 Candidatus Tyrphobacter sp.
GGCATCGACGTGCGCAATCCCAGCGACGACTCCGTGGACGCGCAGACGCTTCATAACGTCTCCCCGCAGGCGGTGCTGCGCCAACTGCGCAACGTCTTTCCGACGGACCACTTCTTCGTCGCGCCCAATCGCACGCTCATCACAGTCGCCTCGCCCGACGATCTGCAGCAGATCAGAACGATCGTTGCGGCCATCGACACCCCGCCGGTCACGCCAAGCCCGCGTCCGCGCTATGCGCCCGACGCCATTCGTGTCACGCAAGGCAACGTGCGAAGCATCGCTCGCGCAGTCGCGCATCAGGTGCCCGATGTCATTGTAGCGATCTCAGGCTCGGACATCGTCGTGCGGGGCCCTCCCGACGAGGTGGCCCACGCCAAGGCCCTCATCGCCCAGCTGGACGTGCCGCAGCGCGGGGCGATCTATGCGACGGTCTACCGGCTGCGCTACGCCGACGCCGCATCCGTTGCAAGCGTTCTGGGGCAGTCCTTCCCGATGCGCACGTGCAGACGAATGCCGATCTCAATGCCGTCACCGTTACCGCGCAGACGAGCCTGCAAGACCGAATCGCGCTAGCAGTAGCACAACTCGACGCCGCGCCCGCGGGAGCACCGGGTGCAGCGGCAGGAGAGCGCGGCTCGATCCAAGTCGTGACCTTGAACGCCGCTATTCCCGGCACGAGCGGCCCTCCGACCACGGCAACCGATATCGCGCAGACCGTCCAGCAGGCACTCCAGCAGACCGCTCCCGATCTGCACATCACCGTTCCAGCGGGCGGAACGCAGCTGATTCTTACCGGCAGCCCCTACAGCATCGAGCTGGCAAAGAATCTCATCGCGCAGCTCGACGTCATCCCGCCGATGGTCGTGCTCGACACGGAGATTCTCGAGGTGGACGAGGGCGTTGCCAAGCAGCTGGGCTTCGAGTTCCCCTCGGCGATGCTCTCGACGACGTACTCCGAGACGACTCCGCAAGCCGGTCTGAGCGGTATCGCTGCGCGCCTCTTGGGCCTGCAGCCGCTCACGCGAACCCCGCTCTCGCTCGTTGCCGAGCTCAACTTTCTCGTGAGCACGAATAAAGCGCGCATTCTCGAGGACCCGCGCATTACGACCTTCTCGGGGCACACCGCATC
>JBOHTS010000071.1:0-1150 GCA_050733755.1 Candidatus Tyrphobacter sp.
GAAGATCAACGCGCTCGAAGCGCCCTATGACGAGGCGCGCGAGGAGATCCCGTCGCGCTGGGAGCCGGAGCATGTCGGCCGGCGGCTCGTCAAAGCCTTCGTGACGCTCGACCGGCTGCCGCGGCTCAAGGGCCCGCGCGCGCCGGGCGGACATTGGCCGCAGCATGCGGTCGAATGGGCCGACCGTTTGGCGCAGGCCGAACTCTCGGACGCCGAGCGGCGCACGCGCGAAGCGGCACGCAACTTCATCGTTCCGCATCCGACCGCGACCAAAATCGCCGAGATGGAAGCGGCGCTCGATTGGCTGCGCGAATTGCGCGGCGTCGATTCCGGCATGGCGCTCGTCGCCAGCCTCTTGGCGCTCGCTGCGGCGCGACACCGGTCGGTGCGCCGGCTCTGCGCCAAACGCGGCTGGGCACCCTACACCTTCTACCGCAAGCGCGCCAAGGCGCTCGCCACGCTCGCCGACGCGCTCAACGCGCGCAACGTAGCGGTGTTTTGAGGGCGATCGGAGATTTGCTTCTTCGCATTCCGTTAGACCTCAAGGTGCGCTGAGAAAAGGCCGCGGGCACGCGCGACTTCCCGCACTGTTCGAACGTGCTAGAATTCCCGCATGCACATATTCGCTTCGATCCTCGCCGCCATCTGGATCGTCTTCATTGTCGTCTGGATCGCCCTTGCGGCCGACACCAAGCGCACCGCGCGCAGGAACATGAGCGCGTGGGGCATGCGCGTTCTGATTCTTCTCCTCATCATCGCCCTTTTGCGAGCACCGGGCATCCGGCATTTCTTCGCCGGCATCGAGCGCGTGATCTGGAGCCCGGCGCTCGCCAGCATCGGTGTCGCGCTCGTCGCACTCGGCATAACGCTGGCGATCTGGGCGCGCCTGCATCTCGGTAGAAATTGGGGCATGCCGATGTCGCTCAAGCAGGACCCCGAACTCGTGACCAGCGGCCCCTACGCCTGCCTGCGCCATCCGATCTACACCGGAGTCATGCTGGCAATGCTCGGCTCCGCGCTCGTAAGCGTTTGGTGGATTCTCCCGTTCGTTCTCTTTTGCGTCTACTTCGTCTGGAGCGCGAAGACCGAAGAGAAGATCATGTGCAAGCAATTTGCGGATCGGTACCCCGAATATATGACGCGCACGAAA
>JBOHTS010000072.1:0-28152 GCA_050733755.1 Candidatus Tyrphobacter sp.
GCGACGAGGCGAACGCAATTCTTCGCCGTCATTTTGGCGGCGAACTCGTGCAGACCGCTGCGATGACGAGGCGGCGCTTCCAACGCAGCGACGTGGGAGCACTCGCTTTCGTCTCCGCGATGTGGCTGCTGCAAGTCGTGCCGCTCTTTGCAATCTACACGTTTGCGCCCACGGTCCTCGCCGCGCTTCACATCGGCGCGGCGTCACCCGCCGGAGCGCTTGCGATCACCATCGCCTTTCTCGTGGGCTCGCTCCTCGCGCTCGCGCTGCTCGACTCTCTGGGGCGACGCGCGATCTGCATCGGCGGTTTCGCGGTTGCGACCGCGGCCTTTGCCGTGCTCGCCGTTGCCCCCGGCGGCGTCGTTGTGGCGGTATTCGTCGTCTACGCTCTGGCGATCGGCGCGGCGGCGGGGCTGGAGCTCATCTATCCCTCGGAACTCTTCGCGACGCCGATTCGAGCGACGGCGACGGGCTTCGCCGCCGGCATCAGCCGCATCGGCGCCTTTTTGGGCACCTTCGCGCTACCGGTCGCACTCGCGCGCTTCGGCGTCGCGTGGGTGATGGTTGCCTGCGCGGTGCTCTCGCTGGCGGGGCTGATCGTCGCCATCGCGTACGCTCCGGAGACGCGCGGGCGGGTTCTCGACGCGGCGGGGTGAAGGGTGAACGTATGATTGCGCGCATTCTTCCCGCGGTCGTGATTGCGTTGCTGCCCTTTGCTGCACTCGCACGGACTCCCGCTGCCGTCACGCACCACGTGCTCCTCCTTGGCGGACGCTCTCTGCACTACACGGCGATCGCCGGGACCATTACGCTCTACAACGACAAGAGCCAGCCGACGAATACGATGTTCTTTACTGCGTACACGCTCGACGGTGCCGATCCGGCGACGCGGCCGATCACGTTCTTCTATAACGGCGGCCCAGGCGGTTCGAGCGTGTGGCAGCGCATGGCGGCGTTCGGGCCCGTTCGCGTCATGGGCGGCCGCCCCGGCGGCGAGACGCCGGTCGCGCCGTACCGCGTCGTCGACAACGAATACTCGCTGCTCGATCGCACCGACGAAGTCTACGTCGATGCCCCGGGGACGGGTTTTAGCCGCCTGCTGCCGCACGGAACCGCCGCCGGCACGTTCGGCGTCGATCAGGACGCACGAGCCTTCGCGCAGTTCATTCGCCGCTTTCTCTCGGACTACGGACGCTGGAACTCACCGAAATACCTTTTCGGCGAGAGCTACGGAACGATGCGAAGCGCGGTCGTCGCGCATTTCATGGAGAACGGTTTTGGGCAGGCCGTGCAGTTCAACGGCATCGTGCTCATGTCGTCGGTGCTGAACGTCGATCTGCTCTGGGACGACGAACGCTTAGGCGGAAACGATTGGCCCTTCGTTCTCTTTCTGCCGACGGAGGCTGCGACCGCGTACCATTATCATCTCGCGGACGCGCGCGGCGAGAGCCTGCAGACGTTCCTCGCGCGCGTCGAGCGCTTCGCGCTCACGCAATATCTGACGACGCTTGCGGAGGGAGACGATGCGACGCAGGCGCGGCGCGAGGCGGTCGTCGAGCGCCTTCACGAGTTCATCGGACTCTCGCCGCAGCTGATTCGCAACGATAACCTACGCATTCGTCCGAACGACTTTCGCAGCGATCTCCTGCGCGACCGCGGCGAGGTCGTCGGCTACATGGACACGCGCTACGCCGGCTACGACACGGTCGGCGGTCGGCAAGCGCCGGTTTGGGACAACTCGGACCTCGCGACCTCACCCGCCGTAATCGCCGTCTTCAACGACTACGTGCGCAAGGAACTCGGGTATCGAACGAATCTCGAGTACCTACCGCTCACGGGCGTCGAACTGCAGTGGGACTGGCGCCATCAGACCGATCTCGGCGGAGACGCGGCGCTGCTCGCACCGCCGAACACGATCGTCGATCTCTCGGAAGCGATGGCAGAGAACCCGCGCATGCGCGTCTTCTGCGCGGAGGGATACTTCGATATGTCCACCCCGTTCTTCGAGCAGGATTACGATTTCGCGCACCTGCACGTGCCGCCCGCGCTGCGCCGTAATCTCACGATCGAGCACTACGAGTCCGGACACATGGTCTACTTCGACCCCGCAAGCCTCGCGCAGATCAAGAAAGATCTCGATCGTTGGTACGAGCAAGCACCGTAGGAGCATCCACGCTGCTCCGTTGCGAGAGCGCTATCCCTTTGCTTTCCAGAGAGACTTGGCGCTCTTGGCGGCTGCCGCGAGGTGCGCGTCGACGGTCGCGAGCGGAAGATGGATTCGAAGAGCGAGCGCGAGGTAGGAGGCGTCGTACCCCGTCAGCCCGTGGGTGCGAGCCGTCGCCGCGACGACGTGCGGATCGGGCGGCTCGACGACGAGCGAAAGCGCCGTGATGTTTGAGATGGCCTCTGCCACGTCGGCGTCGGTCAGGCGCTTGTGCTTTTGCGCTTGCAGCAAGCCGTGGATTACATCAGCGTGAAAGTTTCCCGGAACGTATGCACCGCGATCGGCGATGTATTCAAGGGCCGCGAAAGCCTCGGCATTCTCGGGTTCCTGCAACGTCCACGCGAGCGCGACGCTTGCATCGATGACGATCACGTGCGCCCTTCGTCGACGAGCGCCCGAACGGTGATGCCGCGCAGCCTGCCCTCCGCAGCGAGACGTTTGCGAAGCGCGCGAATGCGCTCCATCGCCTGGCGTCCCGCCGTCGCGCGCTCCTGCGAGACCGCGCGGATTTCGGCGACGGGTTTCCCGCGGCGCGTGACGATCGTCGTCTTTCCGGCAACCGCGTCATCGACGATCGCCGAGAGATGCGTCTTGGCTTCGAAGAGCCCGACATGTCTCATATAAACTAGTATATTAAACTAGTTTACATCTGCAAACAAGCCCTCCGGGCAGGCTCTTTGCCGCAGGCGCCCTCTTGGGGCGGCCTCTTATAATGAGAGAAGGCGAGGGGCGTCGAAAATCGGCGCCTCCTCATTCTCCGAAGGGCGGTTTCAAAACGGTATGCGGGTCAAATACGAGGTTTCAGCCGGCGGCTTATTGCTCCGCCGGCGCGGCCCCGCGTACGACGTCCTTCTCATCGGCCGGCGATCGCCACGGATTTGGACGCTGCCTAAGGGACACGTCGAGCGTCGCGAGACGCACGAACAGGCGGCGCTTCGAGAGGTGCACGAGGAGACGGGCTGCTGGGGCGAAATCGTCTCGCGCCTCAGCGAGATATCCTTTTGGTTCTATGTCGGAAAGGCGAAGCACAGAAAGAGCGTAACGTTCTTCCTCATGCGCTACCGTTCGGGCGAGGCGAGCAATCACGATCACGAAGTCGAAGAGTGCCGCTGGTTCGAGATCGGCGAGGCGCGCCGCGCCATGAAATACGTCAACGAGAAACGCCTCGTCGACCTCGCGCTCGAGCACCTCGTGGCGCACGCGGATGCGTTCGAGGACGTGCTGCCCGTCGTGCCGGCAATCGAGCAGCAGAAGACATCTTGACCGCTTTCCCGAGCGCACCGCCGCCGCAGGAAGCCCAAGACGGCTCGTGGCGCGTTCGCTTCGACGTTTTCGACGGCCCCCTCGATCTGCTCTTGAATCTCGTCAAAGAGCAGCAGCTCGATATCGCGACGGTTCCGCTTGCGACCGTCGCGCAGCAGTACCTCGAATATATTTCGACGATGGAGCGGCTCGACGTCGAGGTTGCGGGCGAGTATCTCGTCATCGCGGCAACGCTCGTCTTCCTCAAGTCGAGGGCGTTGCTGCCGCCGATTCCGTCGGAGTTCGCCGGCGATGAGGAAGAGTCTCCGCAAGAGGTCGAGGAGCGTCTGCGGCGCCGGCTCATCGCGTATTCAAAATACCGAGAGATCGGCGAGGCCTTGCGCGCGGCGCAGTTCGAGGCGAGCGGGTTCTTTACCCGCGACGCAGGCGATCCCAGCAGCGAGCTCGTGCAGCGCTACCGCATCGACATCGATCGGCTCAACCGAGCGTTCATCGCGATGCTGAAAGAAGCGCGTCCCGAGAAGCGATCGATTGCCGCCGAGCGCCTCTCCGTCATCGCGCAGATGGATTACGTCATGAAAGCCGTGCGCGAGCGGGGTGACGTCCTTTTTTCGACGCTCTGCCGCGAGCTCGGTGCCACGCGCGAGGTCATCATCGTTACCTTCCTCGCGATTCTCGAACTCGTTCGCCGCCGGCGCGTCGTCTACGAGCAGCCGCGCGCGTTCGACGACATCGCGCTGAAGCCGGCGCGAAAGGAGCAATGATGCCGATCGAAGGCCACGTCGTTCGCTTCGACTCCATGGAACCCGATTTGGAGGCCGAAGCGCTGCGCGCTGCGGCCGGTCGCATCAAAGCGTCGGTCGAGGCGCTGCTTTTCGTCGCGTCGGAGCCGCTCGAGACGAAGCGGATCGCAAAGCTCGTCGACGAAGACGAGAAGGCCGTGGCGCTGGCAATCCAGCAGTTGGAGGGCGAGTACGAGCAGCGCGGCGTCGTCGTGCGCGAAGCGGGCGGCGGCTATCGGTTTGCAACCTCGCCGCTCGTACGTGCGGCGGTCGAAGCCTATCTCTTGCCGCCCAAGACGACGCTCTCGCCGCAGTCGCTGGAGACGCTCGCGATCGTCGCGCACAATCAGCCGGTGACGAAGAGCGAGATCGAAGCGATTCGCGGGGTAAACTCGGATAGCGTCGTTTCGACGCTCCTCGATCGGAACTTGATTCTCGAGGCCGGCCGCAAAGACGTCGTCGGTCGCCCCGTGCTCTACGAGACGACGCCGCTCTTCCTGGAATCGTTTGGATTGCGCTCGCTCGACGATCTTCCGCCGCTCGAGCTCGAGCCGGGGCAGCCCCTCGAACTGCGCCTTCCGTGAAGATCGGGCTGCACGTTCGCGTCGCCGGCGGCTACGCGAACGCGGTGGCGCACTGTCAAGCGGTCGGCGCGAACGCGATGCAAGTCTTTTCGACGAACCCGCGCAGTTACCGGACCGCGGCAACGAATACCCGCGCTCTCGCCGAGTTTGCAGAGCTGCGCGCGCAGGCGGGAATCGCCGTGTGCGTCACGCACACGCCTTACCTCGTGAACCTCGGCAGCGTCGATGAGAAGATCTTCGCGGGGTCCGTTGCGTTGCTCGAGAACGATCTCGCCGTCGCAGGTGTTGGAGAGATCCGCTACGTGAACACGCACCTCGGCTCGTACGGAAAGCGCGATCGTGAGGAAGGCTTTACCGCGATCTGCCGGGGGCTCGCACGGGCACTTGCGGCGATTCCGCCGAGCGTCGTACTCGTGCTCGAGAACTCGGCCGGCGCGGGAAGTCTTGCGGGCGGAACGCTGGAGGAACTCGGCCGTTTCGTGCGCGTGCTCGATCATCCGCAACTCGGCGTCTGCCTCGATACCGCGCATGCGTGGGCTGCGGGATACGAGATCGACGGCCCAGCGGGCGTCGGGCGCTTTATCGATGAAGCCGCGGAGTCGATCGGTCTCGATCGCATTCATCTCTTCCACTTCAACGACACGGAGGTGCCGCTGGGCGGCAATCGGGATCGGCACCATCACATCGGCGACGGCAACATCGGCTTTGCCGGGTTCGCCGCACTTCTCGCGCGCCCGGAACTGCTGGAGAAAACGGCGATCCTCGAGACGCCGGGCAGCGACGATGACGATAAACGCAATATGGAGACGATTCTCACGATCGCGCGCGGCGCTGCCGCATAGTTCGGTGTTCGTCGCGCACTTCGACGTCGATGCGTTCTACGCAAGCGTCGAGATTCGCGACAATCCGGCGCTCGCGGGCAAGCCCCTTGCCGTCGCGGGCACGAGCCGGCGCGCCGTCGTGCTCACCGCGTCCTACGAGGCGCGCCCCTACGGCGTGCGTTCGGCGCTTCCGCTCTACCGCGCACGCGAAGCCTGCGCGGATCTCGTCGTCGTGCCGCCCCGGATGTCCGTCTATCGCGAGGTTTCACGCGAGATATTCGCGGTCTTTGAACGGGCCGGCCGCCCCGTCGAAGGGCTCTCGCTCGACGAGGCATTCGTCGGTCTCGACGCACTCGCATTCGACGAAGCGCGAGCATTTGCGAAGAAGATGAAGGCGGACATCTTCTCCGCTACGGCGCTTACGGTCAGCGCGGGCGTCGCGACGGGGAAGATATGCGCAAAGATTGCGTCGGATGCGTGCAAGCCGAACGGTTTGCTCGCGATCGCGCCGGGCGAGGAGGCTGCGTTTCTTGCGCCGCTCGGCGTCGGTCGCCTCTGGGGCATCGGTCCCAAGACGCAGGCGCGCCTCGAAACCGCCGGCATCAAAACCATTGGCGATGTTTGCACGCTCGATGACGCGCGCCTACGCGAACTCTTCGGTTCGTGGGGGTCTCACGTGCGGGATCTCGCGCTCGGCATCGACCGCCGCAGCGTCGAGCCGGACCGCGAGACGAAGTCGATCTCTAGCGAAGAGACGTTCGAGTACGACGTTCGCGACGAGCGGCAACTCGTTGCGCTCTTGCGCGACCAGGCGCGCGACGTTGCTTTATCGCTGGA
The DNA here is from genome assembly GCA_050733755.1 of Candidatus Tyrphobacter sp. Lineage (GTDB taxonomy): Bacteria > Vulcanimicrobiota > Vulcanimicrobiia > Vulcanimicrobiales > Vulcanimicrobiaceae > Tyrphobacter. The sequence goes on from JBOHTS010000072.1 coordinate 6,512, forward strand.
GAAAGAGGACCTAAGCGCGCTGACCGTCGGCGTGAAGATCAAGCGCGCGGACTTTACCGTGCTGGGGCGTCAGACTCGTCTTGCGGAGCCCACCCGCGACTCGCGACGGATCTTCCGCGCCGCCGTGCATTGCTTGCGCAGAGCGGAACTCGGCGGCGCGCCGGTTCGGCTCCTGGGGCTGCGCGTCGCGTCGCTCGTCTCCGGCGAGCCGCGCCAGTCGAGCCTGTTCTAGCGAAGCCCCGATTTAATAGTCGGCGCTGCTTCGAGTGCGTGACCAAAACCTCGGCTGCGCTGCCGCTACGGTGTCATCCCGAGCGTAACGAGCGCGTGTTCGCCATGACACGTCGCCGGCGTCACGGCGGCTACACATGATCCGTTGACCAGAGGCCGTCGGCGGCGCTCGCACGTTCGGAGAGCGCGCACCAGCGTTTTCCCGCCGATGAGAGCGGCGCGATCATAAAGATCGCTTCCTTGCGATCTCGAACCGAGCTGCGGGGCAGAATCTCTCGCGCGCCGGAAGGCGGAAGCCAGCCGGTAACGCGCCGCAGGTCGCCGGCGGCGCCGCGCAACAGAAGCGGCACGAGGTCCGTGCCGTGCTCGCCGCTCCAGCCGAACTCGTCGATGACGTACGCGTCGCGCTCCGGAACCCGCATGCCCAGGACGTAGGCTCGCACCGATCCGCGTTCGCGGACGACGAAATGCGCGTCCGCACCGCGCACGTGCTCGGAGCCGTGGCGAACGCGCAGCCATACCCAGTCCCAGACGAGCGGCGTGCGCACGAAGCTCCATGCGCGCGCTCGCTCGAGCGAAGAGAAGGTGCGGCGGACGGCTTGCCGATCGCGCTCCTCCAAGCGCTCGATCTCGACGCGCGCCTTCGGCAACGAGTCGGTACGAATGGCGACCGTGCGCGATGGCTGAACCCGAAATCCGACCTCTTCGTAGAACTGCGGCCGGATGTCCGAGAAAAGGAATGCTGCGTCGTAGCCGTTCGAACGCGCGGCATCGAGAAGCATCGCGATCATAGCGCTCGCGTATCCGCGTCCGCGCAGTGCTTCCGGCGTGAACACGGCGCCGAGCCCGAACGTTCTCAGCCTTCCGGCTCCGACCCGAACGATCCGTTCGTAGCGCTTGCACGAAGCCGTCAACGATCCACCGTCGTAGAGGCCAAGCGTGCGATAGGAGCGTTTCCCGTACGGACTATGCGCGATCTCCAGCGTCTGCGCGACGTACGCCGCCATCGTGCGGCGCCCGGCCCAGAGTTTGGCGGAGAGCGGCAGGACCTGGTGCGCGTACTGCGCGGGTGCGATGATGCGAAGTTGCATCGCTTCTCAGCGCTCTTCGAGAAACTCCGGGGCCGTGATGCCCCGCGTGGGGCGCCCGGAAGCCGTGAGGAGAAGCGAGCGGCGCGCGCGGCTGCGCGCGTACTCGTAGAGCGCGCGCTCGCGAGCGTTGTACTTTTCGGCGGTCTTCGCACGATGGACGTAATATGTGAACTTTGCCGTTCGTGCCGTCGTCGCATCGCCCGCGTTGTCTTTTGGGATCATCCCGAGCGTGGGGCTGAAGAGAAACGCGTCGGGTACGTACCAGCGCGGAAACGAACCCGCCATGAGTCCGCCGATGACGACGTGATCGAAGACGAGGCCGCGAGCACACTCCACCGATAGGAGACGCACGCCGTTGCCGCGCGGTCTCGCGCATCTCTCGAGTACGCTATCGCAGCGGCGCTCGGCATCGTCGAGCGCGTCGCCGAGGGCTGCATCCGGGTGCGCCTTCCGATAGGTGCTCAGCCTCTCGAGCAGCTCGGAGAGGACGCGCTGCTGCGCTCGTGCCCGCGACGAGTCCGGCGCGCCGTCGCGAGCGAGTCCCTCGCGCCATACGAGCGCGACGAAATCGTCAAAAGAGAGGCTCTCTGCCGCGCCGACCCAACGCTCTCGCATCGTGCGAAAGCGAACGACGCGCTCGCGCGCGAGGTCGGAGAGCAGCCCATCGCACGCACCGTCGAGAACGTTGCGCGCGAGGCGAACGGAGCGCTCGGAGTCGTGATGCGGTGTCTCCGACGGCGGCGGCACTTCTGAGAGATCGAAGAGTGCCGTCTGTGCTCGTGCAGAGTCGCCGCAGAGGATGGCGAGCGACGCGTCCGAGAGCGCCATCGCGTTTCCTTCCAGCGTCCGCAAGAGCCAGTCGTGGCGACGAGGTTCGTGAACGTTCCAAAGAAGGGCGAGCGCGTCGTGCGCGCGCCGGTCGGCGAAGACGTTGTAATCGCCGCCGATCTCGACATCGATGCCGCGATCGAGGAGGGCCTCCTCGTAGCGCTGCGTCGCGGACACGGATCGCATGAGGACGGCGATCTCCCCCGGCTGCGCCCCATCGGCCAACAACTGGGCAACGTGCGTCGCGATGACCTGCGCTTCCTCACGGGGAGTCGCCAGCCGCTCCCTGCGTTCCGGCGCTCGCGGACGCCACGAATGCGTGAGTTCGACGCGGCGTAGGCTCTGCGGAAGGTTCGACGGCGGCGCTGCGAGCGTCACACCGGCAAGTTCGTCGCCGTACACGACGCGCAGGAGCGAGATCTCGGCCTGCGTGAGCGCGCAGGCGTCATCGAGAGCGACGAGTGGGTACCGCTCGCGTATCCGCGCGGCGGCTTCGCCATCGGTTGCAAGGCGCTCGATCGCGATGGCGACGGCGTCCCGCCCGGCGCCGCATGCCCGTTCGAAGAGTAATGCTTCGTAGGCGACAAAGAGCTGCGCGAGAAGTTTGCCGAGATCCACCTCGCGGCGGTACTGTCGCTGGAGCTCCGCTTCTGAGACGGCGAGGGAGTCTCGATGCTCGTTTTTCGTCGCTGCGATGAGCTCGGGATCTGCGAAGTTGCGCGGCTTCGCGTAGAACTCCGTCGCTCCGCGCAGCGACTGCTCGAGGAACTCGTCCGGTGAGATGAGCGCCTCGCGCAAGCGGCAGTGCAAACGAAAGGCCGCCGCAAGGAAGCGCTCGGGAAAGCGCAGCCCCGGAACCTCGGGATCGATCTCGAGCTCGACGAGCTCGCGACCCATTGCCAAGAGCGGCGCCGCAGCTTCTTCGAAGAGCGCTTCGCCTTCGACGTCGTCGACCGCGCGCAGCGTCGTGGCCGCGTCGCTGCCAATGCCGTATGCGAGACTCTGCAGGCGCTCCGACGCGCCGGCGTCGTCGTCTTCCAACACGGCGAGTCCGAGGGATCGCGCCCGCTGCACGCGCGCACGCAGCACCGTGCTCTTTCCGGTTGCCGGCGCGCCGCAGATGAGGAGGGCTAGATCGAACGGCGCTTCGACGGCCGCCTGTTGCTCGTCGCTCAACGCCGGCGCGATCATCGTGAGAAACGCTCGCCCTCGGGGGGCGGCCGGCGGACGCAGGCGTTCACGTACGCGCAGTAGACGCATGCCGATGGATCCGAAGTTGCCGGGAAGCTGCGCGGATCGGAAGAGGTGAGTTCGCGGCAGATATCGAGCATGCGTTTGCGTGCGCGCTCCAGCTCCGCGATGCCGATCGTTCCGGTAAGCGCATCTCGTTTCGCGCTTCCGGCCGGTACCGGAACGACCTCGAGGCTGACGGGCTTTACGTCGACGAGCGCGCTCTTGAGGGGAAGGAGCGCGATACGGCAGACGCGATCGCCCGCCGCCGTTCGAGCCCAGTAGTAAAAGGGAAGCTGAAAATCGTCGTAGGTCCGCACGCACTCGAGGTACTCGGCCGCCGACGTCGCGATGGTGCCGGTTTTATAATCGACGATCGTCACCGCGCCGCTGCGCTCGTCGCGGTCGAGACGGTCGATGTAGCCGACGAACGAGAACCCGTCGGCCTCGAGCTTGACGGCGAGCTCGCGCCCGACGACCGTGAACGGCGCGCGCTGCGACTCGGCGGCAACCCATTGCACGTAGCGCCGTGCGGTCCGTAGCGCGCGCCGCAGCGCAAGCTCGAACTCGATGGCAGTCGGAAATCCCTCGCGGTACTCGGCGAACGCCGTCTCGATCTGGCGCTGCACGTCGTGCAGCATCGCCGCTTCGTCGTCCGGACGAGGCCGGACGTACTTCTCGTGAAGGCGCTCGAGGGCGAGGTGGAAGGCGCTTCCGTATGCGGAGGCGGACGATCCGGGGTCCTCGACCGCGGCGCAGACGTAGCGGTAGTACCACTTGCGCTCGCACTCCGAGTACGCATTGAGTGCCGACGCCGAAAAGTGCGGATGACGTGCGCGAACGGCGCCCGCTGGCTCTCGCTCTACCGGCTCGGCCAATGCGATCACGCGATGGAGGTTTTCCGCGCACGCTACAGGCGCCTTTCGCCGCCGCGTGTAATTGTGCGGGCGTGAGGCGAATCATCGTCGGCATCGGCGGCGCGAGCGGAAGCATCTATGGCTATATGGCATTGCAGGCATTGCGCGCGGCGAGCGAGATCGAGACGCATCTCGTCGTCACCTCCGGAGCGCGCAAGACGATCGAGCTCGAGACGACGATGACCGTGCGCGATTTCGAGGCGCTTGCCGACGTCGTCTACGACGACGGCGACCTCGCCGCGTCGATCTCGAGCGGATCCTTTCTCACCGACGGCATGCTCGTCATCCCGTGCTCCATTCGCAGCGCGAGCGCCATCGCGGCATCGCTCGACGGCAATCTCCTCGTTCGCGCCGCCGACGTCTGCCTCAAGGAACGGCGCAGGCTCGTCCTCGTCGTGCGCGAGGCGCCGCTGCACGCGGGGCATCTGCGCACGTTGACGACCCTGGCGGAACTCGGAGCCGTCATCCTACCCCCGATTCCGGCGATGTACGCAAAACCCCGCAGCGTCGACGACATCGTCGCGCATACCGTCGGTAAATCGCTCGACCTGCTCGGCATTCGCAACGAGCTCGTCACGCGCTGGCACTCTCCGTAGCGGCGAGGATTTCCTCGGCGAGCGCGACGTCGCCGGGGCGATCGACGTTGACGGCGACGTTCGCATAGGGCGAGACGACGGCGTGAACCGGCGCACCGAGTACCGCGCTCGCGCGCGCCTGAGCATCGGCGACGGTCAAACGTCCGAATGCGAACTTCACGAGCACGCGCGCACCGAAGATCGATGCGAGTCGCCACGGCTGCTTGCGCGCGGCGCCGAGCTGCTCGATGAAGCGTTCGAGCGACGGCAGAATGCGCGGGCGCAACGCGAAGAGTCCTGCGCCGCAGTACGTCCCGTCGCGCAGGCGCGCCCATGTATGCGGCACGCGCGGATACGCCGCCGTATGCACGTCGCGCTCGACGCAGCCGTAACAGGCATCGGCTTGGGTCCGTACGGCGCGCTCGATGAAATCGGCCGCCGCCTGCGCGGTGAGCACGGGAAGATCGGAGGCCGCCACCAGGACCAGCTCGTCCGGCGGCAGGTCGTGCAGACCGCTGCGAAGGCTCTCGCAGATACGCTTGCCGTCGGCGCGGCACTCGTCGGCGAGCGCGACCGCCGGGTCCGCGTGCATCGCAGGAGGCGCGACGACGACGATGCGTCCGACCTGCGGCGTCGCTTTTAGCGCTCGAAGCACGCGCATGACGAGCGCATCGCCGCCGACGCGCACGAACGCCTTGTTCGGCGCGTGCTGCAGCGCGGCGACTTCGTCTGCCGGCCCCCCCGCGAGTACGAGCGCGATCAGGGCGCGGCCTCGCTGCGCCAGGCGGGCGAAGCGGCGAGCGCCGTGCGAAAGACCGCAAAGTCGGCCGGCAGATCGAGACGACGTGCGATCGCGTCTGCGCTCTCTTCATCGGGCGCGAGAACGAAAACGCACGATCCCGATCCGGCGAGCAAAGGCCGGCGAGCCCCGGCGGCTTCGAGCGCTCGGTACGCCGTTGCGATCTGCGGCTCCTCGAGTGCGGTCGCTTCGAAATCGTTCCCGAGCAGTTCTTGCACCGCTTCGAAATCGCGGCGTGCGAGCGCGCTCGCACAGCGAAGCGAGATCGAGTCCGCACGCGGACGGATCGCCCGCTCGCGGCGATCGAGCGCTTCGTATGCTTGCGCCGTCGAGATGCCCGCCGGCGGCTTGACCGCGAGGACGGGCCACTGCGGGATCGACCCTACGGCGGTAACGCGCTCGCCGGTTCCTTCGACGAGCGCGGCCGTGTTCGCAAGGAAGAGGGGCACGTCCGAGCCGAGCGATCGGGCGATGCGCAGCCAGTCGAGGCTCGGAAGATCGCCGAAGCAACCCTCCATCGCGGCCAGGAGCATCGCGGCCGCGTCGCTGGAGCCGCCACCGAGACCGGCTTTCGTGGGAATGACCTTCGAAAGTCGGATTCGGGCTTTCAGGGTGCGATTCGCCGCCTTCTCGAGCGCGCGCACCGCGCGCAGCGCGAGATTCTCCTCTCCGTTCAGCTCCGCATCGTCGCACTCGAAGATGAGGCGGTCGGCTCGTTCGATCTCTACCGTATCCGCGAGAGCGAGCGGCGCCACGACGCTGCGTATCCCGTGAAACCCATCGTCGCGGCGCCCGAGCACTTCGAGCGTGAGGTTGATTTTGGCCGGGGCGCGAATACGCAACGCCATGGGAGCGACCTACGACGCGCAGCACAACGAGTACTGCGCGTACGTGCTCTCCGAAGAAGAAACGCCGTACGGGATGCTCTTGGGGAACTACCGGTCGTACGCGCAGTCGACTGCGAAGGGCGGCGTGCGCGGATTATGGGATGCCGACACCGACCGCATCATCTTCGGAACGCATCAGATCGCCTATCGCCTGCGCGACGGCGGCAGAACGCGCTTTCCGCATCAGATCGCGCGTGAGTTCACGTTCCTGCCGTACGCGCAGCTCTCCGAGTTCACGCTCGAAAACCGGATCCACGTGACGGAGGCGTTCTACGTTCCGCACGGGGCGTCGTTCGACCGCGCCGTCGCGTTCGCCGTCGACGTGACGCTCTACAACGCCGGCGCGACGGAGACCGACGTCTCCGTCTTTCCATGGGCACTTCTCATCGGACAGCGCTTCTACGGCGAGCCGGAACATGAAGTGCGCGCGCATGTCGACGGTTCCTTCATCTGCTCTCGCAATCTCGAAACCGGCGGCGAGCGCTGGTGGGGAGGCTCGCGCACGCCCGTCGCCGTGAACCTGTCGTTGCGCGAGCAGGTCTTGCTCGAGCACATGCGTCGCGGCGGGCTCGTTCCGCACGTGCAACAGGGCGAGTTCGGCGAGGTGACCCCGGAAGAAGCGGAGCTCGTGAGCCGCCGGATCTTCGGCGCTTTCGAGTATCGAATCGTCGTCGCGCCGGGCGCGCACGAGGCGCTGCGTCTCTCGGTCGTCTATCATGCGGCCGGGACGGCGAAGAGCAAGCCGGTTCTCGATGCGCTCCTGCACGACCCTCGCGCGCTTCACGACACGCAGCGCTACTTCTCGCAGCGGCTCTCGGACGCACGGTTCATGACGCCGAACCCCTGCATCAGCCGCGGCGTCGTCTGGGCGAAGGCGAACATGCTTCGGATCGTCAAGGAGTATCCGCACGGCTGGGGCTCGACGAACTCGCCGCCGTCCGACATTCTCGTATCGCGCGACACATCGTGGTTCGTGCACGGATACGACTACTTCTGGCCGCAATTCAGCCGCGACGCTCTCGAGGTCTTCAACCGCTTCGGTGAGAGCAGCGGGCTCATGATCGAGTACGTCCGAGGCGTCACGGGCTTCAAGACGTCGTACGATCTCAATATCAACGACGACACGCCCCTTCACCTTATCGCGATGCTCCATCATTACAACGCGACGCTCGACGATGCATGGGTGCGAGAACGCCACGATCTCGTCGTACGAACCGCCGACTACCTGCTCTCGCAGCGCGATGCGTACGGGCTCGTCTTCTGTAAAGCGCAGGGCGTCGACATGCACGGAATCTCTTCGTGGCGCAACATCATCCCGTACTACACGCTCGACGGCGCGGTGACGGAGATCAACGCCGAATCGGTGTTTGCGCTCGAAGCGGCGGCGATGCTCTGCGCGATCGCCGACGACCACGAGCACTGGGAGCGGTACGGCGACCAGGCGCAGCGCTTGCGCGAAGCGATGATGAACCAACTCTACAACGACGATACGCGCGCGTGGGTGCTGAACTACGATCAGGACCGCAACTATCAGGACAACTTCACCGCCGACGAGGTCTTCCCGGTGCTCTTCGGCGTCGGCAGCCACGACGAACGCTGCGCAATTCTCAGCAGGCTGCTCGAAGCGGACTTCACGACGGCAGTGGGGCTGCGCACGATCTCGACGGCGGACTCGTGGTACTTTCCGTCGTACGGGTACGGACTGCTCGGCGGAGTGTGGCCGGATCTTACGATGTGGTTCGTCGTCTCGCTGGCGCGATGCGGATTCGTCGACGAATGCGTCGGCTACTTGAGCGCGACGTATGCCGCGATGGAGTCGGGCAGCCCGCGGAATACCGTGCCGGGCGAGTTTGCCGAGTGGTTCGACGGAGGATCGCTGGGCAACCGCGGAATGTATCTCTCACCGTGGACCGGTGCGAAGTTTCTCTGGGCCGTTGCGGAGACCGTCGGCGGCCTCGACGGCTACCGCACGAGCGGGCGTCCGCACCTCGCACCGATCCGCCCGAAGGGCTGGCAGTGGACGGCGGCGGCACGCGTGCATTGGGGCGGTCGCCGCTGCACGTACGTCATCGATCTTCGCAGCAATACGATTTACGGCGATATGGCCGAGCTATCGGCTGAAGAACCGTTCACGTGCATCTACGCGGGAAACGACGTGAGCGACGAGGTCACGACGTCGCCGGTCGAAGTCGGCGCGATCGCCTTCGAGGATCCCAACGGCGCCGTGCGAATTTTCGTCTGCAATCTCAACGACCGCCCTCGCGAGGTCACGCTCGATTTTCGCGGGCACTCGAGCCGACTCGATCTCGAGGCCGGTGCTCTGCGCGAGGTGCACTTCCTAGGAACTCCAGGCGAGCGCCGGGCGCGAGCGGCGCGGCTCGACGTGCGCCCGTCGCTGAGACGGCTATTGCGAAAGAGCGCGGTGCCGCCGGCGGCGAAGGGGGACTGACGGCTCATGGATCCCTCGAAGCGTTTCGCAACCATCGTCTTGGCACTCGGCACGATCGTGCTGCTGGTCGCCATCGGTATCGGTCAGCGCATGGGCTATCGAATCCTCGGCCAATCGACCGAACTGACGCCGTCGGTGCTGCCCACGGTGCTCATCACGCCGGAACCCGAGTATCAGAGCGCCGCGAGCTACGGCCCGGACTGGCGGCGCTCGCAGACCCTCTCGGCGGCGGCCGACCCCGGTTTCCCCGACCCGCGCGTGCCGCCCGTTCCGCTTCCGACGCGGCGCCCGCCGCCTACCGCGCCGCCGGCGTCTCCGACGCCGACTCCGAACCTCAACCTCCCAATCTGGCGCCGGGCGACGCCGCTTCCAACGCCGATGCCGATCGCCTCACCTACTGCCTCCGCGGCTGCAACCCCGCAGCCCGGTTGATAGGATACAAGAGTCATGGATAAGACCGGAACCGATACCGTCAAGCGCGGCCTGGCGCAGATGCTCAAAGGCGGCGTCATCATGGACGTCGTGACGCCGCAAGACGCCATCATCGCACAAGAGGCCGGAGCGGTCTCCGTCATGGCGCTCGAGCGCATCCCCGCCGATATCCGCGCCGAGGGCGGCGTCGCGCGCATGAGCGCGCTCGAACTCATTGGGTCGATCATGGACGCCGTGACGATTCCGGTCATGGCGAAGGTGCGTATCGGACACTTCGCGGAGGCGCAAGTTCTGCAATCGATCGGCGTGGACTACATCGACGAATCGGAGGTCTTGACGCCCGCAGACGATCGCTATCACGTCGACAAGCACGCATTCACGACGCCGTTCGTCTGCGGCGCACGCGATCTCGGTGAGGCGCTGCGGAGAATCTCCGAAGGCGCGGCGATGATCCGCAGCAAGGGCGAAGCCGGAAGCGGCAACATCGTCGAAGCGGTCCGCCACATGCGCGCGATCGGCGACGCAATCCGCGAACTCTCCGTCGCGCCGAAGGAAGAGCGTACCGCGCGCGCGCGGGATCTGGGTGCGCCGCTCGAACTCGTCGCGGAGGTCGCAGAGAGAGGGCGTCTGCCGGTCGTGCTCTTCTGCGCCGGCGGAGTCTCGACGCCCGCCGATGCAGCGCTCATGATGCAGCTCGGAGCCGAAGGCATCTTCGTCGGCAGCGGCATCTTCAAATCGAAGCATCCCGAACGATTCGCAAAAGCGATCGTCGACGCGACGACGCATTACAACGATCCGAAGATCGTCGCGGAGGCGTGCCGTTCGCTCGGCGATTCCAAAGCGATGCCCGGCATCGACGTGCGCGGGCTTCCCGAGATCGAGAGGCTCTCGACTCGAGGCAATTGATGGCACGGCGCAAGACGATCGTAGGCGTGCTCGCGCTGCAGGGCGATGTCGAGGAGCACTGCGCGGCGCTCGAGCGAGCGGGAGCGCACGTGCGAGCGATCAAGCAGCGCTCCGATCTCGCGGGGGTCGACGCGCTCGTCATTCCCGGCGGCGAATCGACGACCGTCGCCAAGCTCGCGCAGCGCTGCGGAGTTGGAGACGAAATCGTCGATCGCGTGCGCGCGGGGATGCCGCTCTGGGGGACGTGCATGGGCATGATCGTCGCGGCAAAGCACGTCGTCGATACCGACCAGCCCACGCTCGGCCTTCTCGACATCACGGTCAGACGTAATGCATTCGGGCGGCAGAACGAGTCGGCGGAGGTCGAGTTGAACGTCCCGGCGATTGGAGGAACGCCCTTTCCCGCGGTCTTCATTCGTGCGCCGTGGATCGAAAAGATCGGTCCGCAGGTGGAACTGCTTGCATCGCGCGACGGACACGGCGTCATGGTGCGTGAAGGAAACGTCCTCGCCACGTCGTTTCATCCGGAACTCACCGGCGACGAGCGAATTCATGCGTACTTCCTTTCGATGGTCGACAACCTCCTAGGGAAGCGCTCCACCGCCGCATAAGAGAGCGGTGCATGGGTACCGACGCTCGGGGCGCACCAGCGCCCGCGTTTGAAGGCCAGATACCTTCCGTCACGACGCTCGTGAACGAGGTGATCGCCTCGCTCGCGGTCGCCGCGCATGCATACATGGCCGACGAAAAGTGCGATCTTTCGGCGGCGGGCGTCGCGATCGACGTGGCGTCGCTCGCGTTCGACCGCATCAAGGAGAGCCTCGCGGCAAGCGAGCGCCTTGCGATCACCCAACTGCTGACGGAGACACGCCTGGACTACGTGCGCCGGCGCGAGGCACGATAACGTGCAGAGCGACGTACTCGTGCTGAACTTTACCTACGAGGCGCTCAACGTCACGTCGTTCCAGCGCGCCGTGAAGCTCCTCTTTGCCGGCAAAGCCGAAGCCGTCCACAATCGCGAGCGCATCCTCTCTTCGACGACCTTCGAGATGCGGATGCCGTCGATCATCCGCATGCTCTACTATATCAGGCGTCCGCGACAGCGCGTCGCGCTGACGAAGAAGAACGTGCTCATCCGCGACGACTACGCGTGTCAGTATTGCGGCTCGCAGGGCGAGCGTCTCATGACCGTCGACCACGTCATTCCGAAGAGCCGCGGCGGACCATCGACGTGGGAGAACCTCGTCTGCTCGTGCATGCGTTGCAACAATCGCAAGAACAACCGTACGCCGCAAGAGGCGAATCTCGCCCTGCGTCGCAGACCGCGCCAGCCGAAGTACATTCCGTGGATTCAGATCAAGCGCAACACGCTGCCCGACGAATGGGGCAAGTTCTTGTTCCTGTACAACGTCTCAATCGAGGAACGAGTCGAATAGTCGTCCATCGGTCACAGTTCAGAATACACTGAACCGTGCGCGTGGTAGGATGTCCTAATCTTGCCAAAACGTAAGGCCATCGTCCCGCAAGCCGGACCGACTTTTACGAATCTGGGCACCTTAATCGGCGAGGCAGCGCGATTGCGAATGCTCTTTGCGCTTACCGGAGCGCGCGAGCTATCAGCATCGGACCTCGCGTATCAGGGGCGAGTCTCACCACAGGCCGCGAGCGCTCACCTTGCCAAGCTCGTGCAAGGCGGGCTCGTGCTTTCGCGCCGCGCGGGCCGCCAGCATCTTTTTCGCCTTGCGGCGCCGCACGTCGCCCGCGCTGTGGAAAGCCTCGCGTCGCTGGCGCCTGCGGAGCCGACGACGTCCCTCAGCCAGGAAAGTGCGATGCAGCGATTGCGAAAGGCGCGCTCGTGCTACGATCACATCGCGGGCGAACTCGGCGTCGCTATTACCGACGCGTTTTTAGGCCGCGGCGTTATCGTCAGGCGTCGCGATCGCTTTGCCCTGACCCCCGCAGGTCGCCGTCTTCTCGAGCGTAGGGGCATCGATATCGCGACGCTGTCAAAGGCGCGAAGACCCCTCGTTCGTTCGTGCATGGACTGGACGGAACACCGCTTTCACATTGCTGGGAGTCTGGGAGCGGCGCTTCTCGATCACGTACTGGCGAAGGATTGGGTGCGTCGAAATCCTGGCGATCGTTCGCTGCAGATTACCGCGTTAGGAGCCATCGAACTACGGAATCTCCTTCAAGAATAAGCGCCCGGCTCTCTCGAAAGCCGGGCGCTTACCTTCAGAGACGCACCCTCAGAGACGCACCCTTAGAGAGACGCGCCTTCAACCATTCCCGTTTACAAGTGAATCTGCGCCTGGATGTAGAGGTTGAACGGCAGGTAGCCGCCGACGCCGTTTCCGGTCGACGGTCCGTAGGACTCGGTTTCCAGCGGTCCGCCGATCGGCGAGACGCCGTTTGCCGTCTTGTCGTACTCGCTCGAGCCGACCGCGCGGCGACCGAAACCGGTAGCGACGTTAGAAAAGTACGAGCGGCGCCGGGTGGAGCTGCTTGACGCGCTCGCATGTAGAAGAGCAACCCCTTGATTATCTACGTCGCGACGGAGGAAGGTATGTGAGTGTCGTGGCCTGCGAACACAGATTTGCAACAACGTTGACCTGGACGGGAAATCGAGGAATGGGGACGGCCTCGTATCGAGCGTACGGTCGGGAATATGAGATAAGCGGAGACGGAAAGACGGCGCACATCGCCGGCTCGTCCGCGCCTGCGTATCGTGGAAATGCCGAGCGCTACAATCCCGAAGAGCTGCTGGTCGCGGCGCTATCTGCGTGTCATATGTTGTGGTTTCTGCATGTGTGCGCCGACGCCGGAGTTATCGTGACGGCGTACGTCGACAGTCCCGACGGGATGCTCGTGTTGAGCGAAGGCGGGTCAGGGCAGTTTCGTGAGGTGGCGCTGCGCCCGGTGGTTTCCTTTGCAAACCACCCTTCGCGCGAGCAGGTCGAAGCGTTGCACGACCGTGCGCATGAAAGCTGCTTCCTTGCACGGTCGATGAAATTTCCGGTGACGGTAACCGTGTTCAACGACCCGGCAAATCCGTGAAGGCGCGGGTTGCCGACGTGGTAACGACCGTCCGTTATTTCTGGTGCGATCGAATGAACGCCGCCATCGTTTTGTAGGCGGCGCGCGATTCGGGAAGCCACGAAACGAACTGAAAGTCGTGCCACATGCCTTCGTACATGTCGAGCACGGGATGCGCGCCTGCTGCGGCGAGCGCGCGATAGAGACGGACGCTGCCGCTGAGGAAGATCGTCTTCGTTCCCTCCTGAATGAGCGTCGGGCAAAAGCCTTTGCGAAAGTTCGCATAGAGCGGCGAGACGCGCGGGTCGTCGAGAGGAAGCGAGCCGGCATAGGCACGCGCTGCGATCTTGAGGCCCCAATAGCTCAACATCGGATCTGCCCCAGCGAGCGTCGTCATCGTGTCGCCGCGGTCGGTGAGGTCGACCCATGGCGAGAGCAGAACCGCAGCCGCGGGCATGCCGAGACGGCGGTCGCGAAGATTCAGGACCGTCGAGACCGTTAGGCCGCCGCCTGCCGAATCGCCGGCCATCGCGATATCGTCCATGCGATATCCGCTCGCGCGCAGCGCCGCGAACACCGAGAGCGCCTGCCCTTGGATCGCCTTCCAATGCGCCTCCGGTGCGAGCGTGTAGTCGATCGAGATCACGCGTTCGTCGCTGACGGCGCTCAGAGCCGCCGCCTCCGGAATATCCGCTGCGGCGCTCAGGACGACGTACGCGCCGCCGTGCGCGTAGACGATCACGCGTCGATCCCGAACCCATCCGCGCGGGCGCACGTCGAGAACCGGCACGCCTCCGAGCACTCTGCGCGTTACGGTGACGCCGTACTCCGCGATCGCTTGCCGGATGCGTATCGCGGCGGGTCGCGCGTAGAGCGCCTGAACGCGTTTCCATGCCGAGAGGCTCTGCGAGGCGGGGAAATCGTCGCCGAAACGCACGCCGTCGAACTCGTGCAGTATCCTGCGCGCGGGTACGGAGATCGTGTCGGGAACGTAGAAGCGCTGCCGCGCTCGTGCAGCCGGCGCCGGAGCCGGAACGCACCACAGCGCGCAGGCCGCGGCGATCGCGATGCGCAGGATTCGATACCGCGTCATGCGAGCGCGAAAGATCTTCGCCACGCGCTCTCTATGCGCGCGGGCTCTGGCTTCTCCACGACCGAGGCAACGATGCCGTCGGGCCGGATCACGAGTGCGGCATCGCCGTGCAAGTGCCAGTGACGCGGCGGACTCGGCAGCGCAATGACGGTGGCTTCGAACTGCGGCTTGGGCGCGTTGCCGACGACGAGGAGCGCCGCCTCGCCCGCGCGCTTTTCGCTGATGCGCGAACCATCTTCGAGGACGAGGTCGTCGATGCGCCGTCCGGCGAGCGGGTGGTGCGGATCGACGATCTCCGACTTCGTGTAGCGACCGCCGAGCATTCCCATCGCGCGGCAGGCCTTGCGCTGCATTCCGGGCTCTGCGAGGAGGCGGCCTGCGATTCGCAGCGGCGCCGCGCCGAACCACTTCGCACCGCCGACGCCGACGCGCGTAATCGCGTCCGTCAGTTTCTCCACGCCGCCGGTGATCTGCTCCTGCCGCTCGCTGTTGTAACTGCGCAGCAGCGTATGCACGTCGGACTTGCCCCAGACCGCATACGCCAACTTCCAAGCAAGATTCGCGCTATCTTGAATCCCGGCGTTCATGCCCTGTCCCCCTGCGGGACTGTTGAGATGCGCGCTGTCACCGGCGAGCGCGATCGCGCCCGTGACGAACCGTTCGGCGTGACGGCGGTGGATCGAAAAAAGGCTCGACCAGATCGTTCTCGACGAGAATCCCTTTCCGAAGACGGCGGCAAGCCGCGCGGCGTGCGCGGCAGCGTCGAGAGGATCGCCGCTCGCTTCGTCACCGGGGAGAAGAGCGATGACGCGCCATCTGTTGGGCGCGTACTCGATGCCGATGCCCAGCCTGCCGCCGCTGAACGCGACGCGCGGCGACGGCAGCGACCACGGCGTGCCCTCGACGAGCTCGTCGCTGAGCACCGCCTTCGCACGGTAGGTGATGCCTTGCAGCGCAAGCCCGAGCGACTCGCGCACGACGCTGTGCGCGCCGTCGCATCCGACGAGGAACCGCCCCGCAAGGCGCTGCGTCGCTCCGCCCGTTTCGAAAACGGCGGTGACGCCACTAGGGCTCTGCTCGACTCCCGTCACCTCGCATCCCGTACGCAGCTCGCAGAGATCGCTGTGCGCGACGAGATCGCGCAGGACCCGCTCGGTTTCGTTCTGCGGGATGAGGAGCGCTCCGGCGGGCTCGATCACGTCCGCGAGGCACGCAAAATCCAGGCAGAGGATACGCTGCGCGATTCCGACGGCGCAAAGGTCGATCGATTCGCGCCAGCTCCCCGCCGCGCGAAGAGCGTCGAAGGCGCCCCAGTCGCGCAGAATCTCGGCAGTTCGCGGCACGACGAGCAGCGCTCGCGATTCCGGCTCGGGCTGCGCGTTTCGTTCCAGAACGGTCGAACGGACGCGATGGTGCGCGAGGGCGATTCCCAGCGAGAGTCCAACCGGGCCTGCGCCGACGATGATGACCGGAGCGTCCATCCGGCAAGCCGGTTCGGCTCGACGATGAGCGGAGCCTTGGCAGCCCCCGTCGAAGCGCATTCGCGTGAGCGACGTCCGGCTCTTCGCACTTCTCTCCGCCTCGCTTCGCGCGGCGGCGTTCGCGATCAGCCACCATTCGGCGACCGCTAAGGGAGCCTAACTCCGCAGCAACGCGCCTTCCGGCGCCACCCCATCCTCCTTTCTGGTTTTCGCGGAGCATTACGTCGTGGACCAAACGAAAACGCCGTATTTTCAGGCACTGCTCGACTACGTCGACGCAGGCGTCATACCGTTTCACACCCCCGGGCACATGCAGGGGATCGGAATGGAGCCTTCCTTTCGCGAGTTCGTCGGCGACAACGTCTGCGCGATCGATCTGACGCCGATGCCCGGGCTCGACGACCTGCTGCAGCCGACGCAGGCCGTCAAGGAGGCGCAGGAACTCGCTGCGGACGCCTACGGCGCCGACCGCACGTTCTTTCTCATCAACGGCTCGACGAGCGGCAACCAGTGCATGATGATGGCGGCCGTCAACCCCGGCGAGAAGATTGCCGTGCCGAGAAACTCGCATAAGTCGATGCTCGGCGGGCTCATCATGAGCGGTGCGCGCCCGATCTACATGACGCCCGAGGTCGACGAGCGGCTCCACATGGACAACTGCGTTACGCCGCAGACGATCGCACGCACGATCGAGGAGCACCCGGACCTCGCCGCGGTCTACGTCGTCACCCCGACGTATTACGGCGTCGCCGCCGACATCGCGGAGATCGTGCGCATCGTTCACGAGGCCGGCAAGGTTCTTCTCGTCGACGAGGCGTGGGGACCGCACTTCCACTTTCATCCCGATCTCCCGCTCTCGGCGACGCGTGCCGGTGCCGACCTCACGATCAACTCGACGCACAAGATGCTTTCGTCGTTCTCGCAGTGCGCGATGCTCCATCAAAAGGGAGAGCGCGTGCGCGTGGATCGGCTCCAAACCGTGATCAAGATGTTCCTCTCGACGTCGCCGAACCTTCCGATGGTCGCGTCGCTCGACGTCGCGCGCAAGCAGATGGCAACGCAAGGCGAAGCGCTTCTCGGGCGGACGATCGCGATCGCGCGCGATGCGCGCGAACGCATCAACCGCATCGAGGGTCTCTTCTCGTTCGGCGACGAGCTGAAGGGAAGCCCCGGCGTCTTCGACGTCGATCCGACGAAGCTCGTCGTCACGGTTACGGGCCTGGGGTACACCGGCTACGAGGTCTCCGCGCTCCTTCGCAGGCGGTACAATATTCAGGTCGAGCTCGCCGACCTCTTCAACGTCGTCGCACTCTTCACGATCGGAACGACGGAGCAGGCGGCGCATCGGTTCGTCACCGCGCTCGAGGAGATTGCAACGGACGAACGCCCGGTGGACATGTTCGCTCGTTCGGGAATTCTCTCGCAACGCCTCAAGCGCGGGCGATTCTACTTTCCGAAAACGCCGCCCATGCGCATGCCGCCGCGCGAAGCGTTCCTCGCGCCGACGGAGTTCGTTACCTTCCGAAAGAGCAAAGGGCGCATCTGCGCCGAGACGATCGCACCCTATCCCCCAGGGATTCCCGTGGTCGCGCCTGGAGAGGAGTTAACCGATGAGATATTGAGCTATCTGCGGCTCGAGCTCAAGGCAGGCGTTCGCATTCAGGGGCCGTACGACGACGAACTGCGCCGCATCCGGGTAGTAAAGGAGTAAGTGCGCGGCGAAGGAGGTAACGTGGCCGTTAGAGCCGAGCAGGTCTCCCCAGGTTGGGAGTTCTCGCAGCTTCTCGACATCTTTCCGCTCCCGATTCGCCAGGCGCTCGTCCGGCTTCCCAACGTCGAGGCGACGATCGAAGTCGTTCTCGATCTCGGCCGTCCTCCCGAAGCCCGTTTCGAGGAGGACTTCACCTACCTGAGCGACGCCGCGGTGACGAACGAGGACATCGCACATGTCTGCTCTCGCGTTTCCTCCTTCGGCGGCGACAATCGCTCCGGCATCGAACAGACGCTTCATCGCATCAGCGCGATCCGTAATCGCAACGGAAAGATCGTCGGGCTCACCTGCCGCGTCGGGCGCGCGGTGTACGGGACGATCGATATCATTCTCGACGTCCTGCACAGCGGCGCGTCGGTCTGTCTGCTCGGGCGACCCGGCGTCGGGAAGACGACGATGCTGCGCGAGTGCGCGCGCGTGCTCTCCGAGGAGCGCAAGCGCGTCGTCATCGTTGATACTTCCAACGAGATCGCGGGCGACGGCGACGTGCCGCATCGCGGCATTGGCCTTGCGCGCAGAATGCAGGTCGCAGATCCCGCGCTTCAGCACGCGGTCATGATCGAAGCCGTCGAGAACCACATGCCCGAAGTTATCGTCATCGACGAGATCGGCACCGCCGCCGAGGCCGAGGCCGCGCGCACGATCGCCGAACGCGGCGTGACGCTTATCGGCACCGCACACGGGCAAACGTTGGAAAACCTGCTCATGAATCCGACGCTCACCGACCTCGTCGGCGGGATCGCCGCGGTGACGCTCTCCGACGAAGAGGCGCGCCGCCGCGGTACGCGCAAGACCGTCCTCGAGCGAAAGGCGCCGCCGACGTTCGAGGTCGTCGTCGAGATTCAGGAACGCGACCGGCTCGCAATTCACAAGAACGTCGGCGAGGTGGTCGACGCGCTTCTGCGCGGCTATCAGCCGCAACCCGAGATTCGCAAACGCGAGCCCGGCGGCGTGGTAACCGTCGTTCAGGAGGCAGATACGGCTTCGATGCCGGCCCTTGCGGATTCGTTCGAGCCGCCCGCCGCCGGTCAGAGCGAACGCCCGGTCTCGATCTTTCCGTACGGCGTCTCGCGCGGCAAGATCGAGCGCGCGATTGCGAACCTCCATCTCAATGCGTCGATTGCGCGCGCGTGGGACGATGCGGACATCGTCATCACACTGAAGACGCTCGAACGCAAAAGCCAGCCGAAGCTCAAGCAGATCGCCTCCGACAACGTGCCGATCTACGCGATCAAGACGAACACGACGACGCAGATTCAAAGCGCGTTGCGCGCCGTCTTCAACCTCGGTTCGATCGATCGCGAGGAACTGGCGCTACGTGAGACGGAGGAGGCGATCTACCAGGTCCTTCTCACGAGCCAAGCCGTCGAACTTTCGCCGCAGACGTCGTACGTACGCCGCATGCAGCATCAACTGGCGGAGAAGTACCGCCTTGCGTCGCGAAGCACCGGTCTCGAGCCGAATCGCCGCGTGCGCATCTCCAAGGACTAGATACGCGCGTGTTCGCGAGCTTCGAAGGCATCGAGGGAAGCGGGAAGAGCACGCTCGTGACTGGGCTCGCGGATCGGCTGCGCGCGAGCGGTACCGACGCGGTCGTGACGTACGAGCCCGGCGGAACGCCCCTCGGGAACGCGGTGCGCGAAGTCCTGCTGGATCGCTATTTTGGGAGTGCCGAGATGACGCCGATGGCGGAGGCGTTCCTCATGAATGCGTCGCGCGCGGAGCTCGTTGCGCGCGTCATCCGACCCGCGCTTCACGAAGGCCGCGTTGTCCTCTGCGATCGGTACACGGATTCAACGTTGGCCTATCAGGGCTACGGACGAGGATTGGACCTGCCGACGCTGCGGCTGCTCTGCCTGGCGTCGACCGGCGGCCTCGAGCCGGACCTGACGTTCTTGCTCGACGTTCCCGTCGATCTCTCGCATACGCGCATGGGCGAGCGCGGAAATCTCAATCGGCTCGATCGTGCCGGAGAGGGCTTCTTGCAGCGCGCGAGGGAGGGATATCTCGCGCTTGCGAAGGCGAGCGGGCGCTGGAGCGTGCTCGACGCAACGCTGCCGGCGAACGAGCTGCTCGAGCGCGCGTGGACGATCGTGCGCGAACGCGTCGCAGCGCTCGCGTGAAGGACGGGCTCGAGTTCGACGTCGTCGGCGCTGCGGGACCGCGCGCGTACTTCGACCTCCTCACGCTGGCGAGCATCGCGCATGCGTACGTCTTCAGCGGGCCCTCGGGCGTCGGCAAGAAGACGTTTGCGCGTCGTCTGGCGCAGTCGCTTCTCTGCACCGTACGAAAAGACGGCGTTCTCGGCTACGACGGAACCTGTCGAGCCTGCGCGCTCTTTGCAGCCGGCGCCCGTCATCCCGATTTTCACGAGCACGAGGGGACGCTGAAGATCGGCGACCGCGAAGGCGCCGCACGTCTCGACGACGACGAGCTGAGCGCGCGCGACGTCGTGCGGCGGCTTTCGATGGAGTCGTACTCAGGCGGTGCGCGCGTTTTGCTGCTCGGCGATCTCGATTTTGCGACCCATCATGCGGCGAACGCGCTGCTGAAGTTTCTCGAGGAGCCTCCGCGCGGAGTGCTGCTGCTCGTGACGGTGACGTCGGCAGCTCGTCTCCTGCCGACGATTCGCTCGCGCGCGCTGGAAGTGCGTTTTCCGCTCCTCTCGCGCGAGGATCTCTTCACGGTCCTCACGCGAAAGGGGTACGACGAAGCGCTCGCGCGGCGCGGTGCATCGCTCGGCCAGGGAAGCGTCTCGCGCGCGCTCGCCGCGCTCGGCGACGAGACGGCGAGCATTCGTCCGAGCGTCGCGCGCTGGTTCTTCGAGATCGCTGCGGGCGGAACGCCGCAAGAGAGTTGGGCGGCGCAAGAGACGCTCGACGTCGGCCTCGAGATCGTCAAGGGGCTGGTGCGCGATTGGGCTGCGACGCAGCACGCCGCATCGCCGCCGCTCTTCGCCGATTACGAGAAGGAACTGCGCACGCTTCCGCCGCTGACGCCGAGAGCGTTCGAAGCGATCGCGACCGGCATCGCTTCCGCGCAACATCTCGGGCAGACAAACGTGAGCGCGTCGTGGGCGGCGGAGACCGTCCGCATGGCGCTCACGGAAGCGGCGCTCGGGTAGTGCGATTAGCTGTATCCGCTTGCGCGCAGGATGCTCGCGTAGAGTTCGGCGCGGCTGTGGACACCAAAGTGGCGCAGAAGTTTGGCGACGTGCTGGTTCACGGTGGATTCAGAGATGCGGAGACGGGCAGCGATTGCCTTCGAGGCGGCTCCGCGCAGGAGTAGCGCGAGCACGTCCTGCTGCCGAGGACTAAGGCATTCTTGCGACGGACGAACTTGGCGACGCAGCGGCGATCGTGGGTACGCCTGCAGGTGATCGCGCGCGCGCTCTTCCCAAATGCCGTTACCGGAGATGCGAAACAGAAGAAGCGCGATACGCGCGGCTCTCCATACGTATCCTAGCCTGCGGAAGGCGGTATAGGCGTGCGTCGCCGCTTCTGCGGCGTCTGCGGGGCGCACTGCGGCGCAGGCGAACGCGAACGCGAACGCGAACGCGAACGCTTCATCCCCGAATGCAGCACTTCGTGCATTGGCCCCAGACGGCGCCGGCGTGGCTTCGAGCAAGCTCAGGGCATCGTGGGATAGCCCGAACTCCGCAAGCGTTCGCGCAGCAGCGGGCAGGACGTCACGGTGCTCGGCCGGCACCGCTCGCCACTCCACCGATCGTGCTGCAGCGCGTATCGCGCACAGCGCATCGAAGGTGGGAGCTAACTCAACGCCCGCGCAAAGCGCGAGAACGTCGGCTCGCTCCACCTCGACACCGAGGCGCTCGACGACGGCGAGCGGCTCGCCGTCGATCTTTACGACGGACGACGCGCGCGCGAGAAGGGTCATCGCCTGCAGGAAGGTTCC
>JBOHTS010000073.1:0-5188 GCA_050733755.1 Candidatus Tyrphobacter sp.
CATTCGGGACGCTCCGGTTAGGCATCCAGGCGATAGGGGGCTCTCGCTTCCGCGCAAGGACCCCCGCTTCAAAAAGTACCTAGAAGCTCGGAAGTAGGAGCCCCGGATTCAAAATGGACCACTACCCGAACAACCCCTGGGCTAACTCGGCGGGAGGCTGCCTGCAATCGTTGTATGTTCCGGGCATGGGGTACTTGCCGTTCTATATGCCCCCTCTAGATTCCGCAGCACACCTTTGGAATTCTGAGGAAAGGGCGGGTTTCGGAGCTGGAGCACACTTGTTCTGTCTTCCGGCAGCGATTTTCAATCACTGAGGAGATCGAACTGGTGGCTTCCAGGCTGATCCTTATCTTGTCGGGCGCGCTCGCGTTTTGGTTCCCGGTAGTATTGTACGAGGTTTTGGCGGGTTATACGAGCAATATAGTCGTCGAGAACGTCTTGCCTCTGGCTCTTTCACCGTGCACATACTGGGTTCTACGAAAGCGTTATGGAAATCTCAAGGCTCCCTCGATCTACATGCTCATCGGGATGTATGTGTTCTGCCCACTCTCCGTTACTGCGGCTTCTTTCGCATACAGAGGGAGATTCCATATTCCGTTTACGGGAAGCGACGCGCTGTGGGTCATAGTGTCTTCGATTTTTCCGCCACTGACACTGCTCTGGGCTGGAGGAATCGGCGCAATCTTCGCTTTGTTACCGATAACGGCCATTTTTATTCTGCTCGCCGTTCCTAAGGGGCTTGGCGATAACTAACAGGCTGCGGAAAAAGGCGTGAGTTGCGGCTCGATTTTGAACGCATTTTCAGGTATCATACAGGAGCCATGGATCCCGGCATGTATGGAGTGGAGCTGACCCGCTCTCGGGGATACTTTTCGCTTGGCAAAAAGGACAAAGAGACAGGTTTGCCATGACGTGACCCAGGACATCGGTTGCTTCTGCCGCACGTGAACGGCGGCCGCACATGAACCGCTTTAGCCGCAGCGCAGTGCTGCTATTTCTATACGGGTGCGCGCACAGCGTGCAGCCGCCGGCGATGCTCGCGCACGAAACGCCGGGGCCGACGCAGGCGACCGGCGGAGCGCCGGTCTACGTTGGAAATCCAGCCGCGTCGGTGCGCATCGAGACGCGCATCCTCGGAGTTAGTCCCGACGGCTACGCGCGCTGGCTTGCGATCGCGCGCTTCTTCGACAAGAACGGTAAGCCGACGCTCATTCTCGCGAACAGCAATCTCGATTGGATTCCGTCCGTCGGGCAGGCGCAGTGGCAGAATCGCATGCGCTACGGCCAGCCGTCGGCGATCGTCTCGGTGGACCGCAACGGGCCGATCGCGCTGACCGTTCGTCCGACGCTGCCGAGGCTCCGGAGCGTCGTCGTGCGCACCGATACGCGGCGATGGCGCGGGCCGCGGGTCGTGGCGGCCGCGGTCGGGCCGCATCTCGTGCAAGTCGGCTGGTTTCCGTACTCGCCGAAGCTGGTCACTATCGCGCGCACGGATGCGCACGGCATCACGCGCGTTCTCGGCACCGTTGCGGGCGGCTCGACCTTTCGGGATCCGAGCGTCGTGCCGGGGGCGGTCTATCGATACACCGTAACGAGGAGCGGCTCCAAGCCGGTTGCAACGAACGTCGTGCACGTTCCGTCGCCGCTGCCGCACACGGCGATCGGCAACGCGGCGGGGAGCGCGATGTGGCTCTACTTCACGACCGACCCGATCGACGACATCTACTTTCGCAAGCTCGATCCGCAGGCGATCGTCGCGCAAGCGGTCGCGGCGCATCTCCATTACGTCGAGCTGCGCGCCGCGTACGGTGCATTCTTCGAGATCACCCCGCAGGCCAAACCGATCGTCGACGCGATCGTCGACGGACTCGAATCCCACGGCATCGGCGTCATCGGCTGGAGCGTTCCGCGTCAAGTGCGCTACGACGATCTGCGCGCAGCCGTCGAGATCGCGGAGTATCGCACGTCGCAAGGGCGGCACTTCACCGGCCTTGCGGTCGACGCGGAGCGAGGCGACGAGTTCATGGGCGATGGAAAGGCGGCGATCGCCGCGCTCGGCGAGTACATGACGCTCCTTCGACAAGCGGTTGGTCCGAAGTATCTCGTCGTCGCGACCGTCGAAGATCCGTACTTCGAACACCTCAACGCGAAGAAGTACCCGTATCCGGTAATCGCACGTGCCGCCGACGTGCTCCAGCCAATGGCGTACTGGCGCATGATGCGCAAAAGAGCGCCGGAGAGTGCGGCGCAAGTCGGTGGCGAGATGCGCGCGTCGTACCGGACCCTGCTGAGGATGGCCGGGCGGCGGATGCCGGTCTCAATGGGAGGGCAGACCAGCGCGCTCACGGCGACCGGATACCCGCCTCCCGACGAGATCCTTGCGAGCATGCGGGCGAGCAAGCGGGCCGGCGCGATCGGCGAGGCGTTCTTTGCATGGGGCGACACGTTGCCGCAGCAGTGGAAGGCGATTGGAGGGTTCGATTGGCATTAATCTCGTTATAGACGCACATGCAGATGAAGTTTTTCGGCGACGAGGGCCGCAGGCTCGTCGACGATGGATCGGGGTGCATTACGTATCGGCCGCATTTTCTGGACGAGACGGAGGCGCAGCGTGCGTTCCAAGCGCTGCGTTCAAGCGTCGTCTGGCATCGCGAGCGCAGGTTGATGTACGACCGCGAGGTCGAAGTTCCGCGCCTCACGGCGCACTATCGCCTTGGAGCGCTCATGCCCGGCCCGCTTCCCGAACTCTTCGTGCGGGTGCGCGAGGCCGCGTCGGCGCCCTTTAACAGCGTCGGTCTGAACCTCTATCGCGACGAGCGAGACAGCGTCGCACCTCACAACGACCATCTGAGCGAGATCGCCCCGCGGTATCCGATCGCCCTCGTTTCGCTGGGCGAGACGCGTCTGATGACGATCCGCAGCAAGGAGCGGCCGCGGCGCGCATTCGATATCGATCTCGAGCCGGGAAGTCTCCTGACGATGAGCTACGAAACGCAGCGAGCGTACGATCATGGAATTCCAAAGCAGCGCAGACGAATGGGCTCGCGGATGAGCGTCGTCTTTCGCGTGCGGCCCGAGGATTGAGGTGAAGCAAGCGCAGTTCCCGCACGAGCAGTCGCACGACGGAGGCTTCGTTCGTCAGGACGACGCGTTCCGAGGGTGGGTTCGCGCCGACGGAAGCAGCGAGTTTCCCGTTCAGGCCGGACGCTACCATTTGTACGTTTCGCTCGCGTGCCCGTGGGCGCATCGCACCATCATCGTTCGATGTCTGCAGGGCTTGGAGAACGCGATCGGCATGACCGTCGCGGATCCGATTCGCGACGACGAGCACGGTTGGGCGTTCCGCGACGTTCCGGGTGCGACGCACGATCCGGTCAATGGCTTTTCGTACCTGCGGCAAGCGTACGCCGCGACCGAGCCGGCATATCGCGGACGTATTACCGTTCCCGTTCTCTGGGATACGCGCAGCCGGCGTATCGTGAGCAACTCGGACGACGACATCATGCGAATGTTCGAGACGGAGTTCGATTCCATCGCGGACCGGCCGGCGCTCGACCTCTATCCCATTGCGCTGCGCTCCGAGATCGATGCCCTCAACGAGCGCATCTACGAACGCGTGAACAACGGCGTCTACAAGGCGGGATTCGCAACGCGGCAAGCCGTCTACGAGCGTGAGGCGCGCGCACTCTTCCAGACCCTCGACGAGCTCGAAAGGCGTCTAGCAAAGCGCCGCTTTCTCTTCGGAACGTCGCCTGTCGAGACCGACTGGCGGCTCTTCGTGACGCTCGTGCGGTTCGACGCCGTCTATTTCGGACATTTCAAGTGCAATCTGCGTCGAATCGTCGACTATCCGAACCTCTACGGGTACCTGCGCGACCTCTATCAAACCGACGGCATCGCGCAGACGGTGAACTTCGATCACATCAAGCGCCACTATTACGCGACGCACGACGAGATCAATCCGACGGGAATCGTGCCGATCGGACCCTTGCAGGATCTCTTCTCGCCGCACGACCGCGCCAAACTCTCGTAGCGCACCAACTGCAGGCGCCTGGCCTCACCGACGCCAAAGCGCGACGCATGGAACCGATCGACCGCAAAACCTTCCTCGCATCGGCCGGCGCCGCGACGCTCGCCGCGAGCGGCACCGCGCCCGTCGCCGCGCGGAGCACCGGCGATGCCGTCTTTCTCTCGACGTGGAGATGGGGGCTCGAAGCAAACGCGAAGGCTGCCGATATCGTTGCGTCGGGCGGATCGCTGCTCGACGCGATCGAGAAGGGCATCAACGTCGTCGAAGACGACCCAAACGTCATGACCGTCGGCTACGGCAGTCTTCCGAACGCGCAGGGTGAGGTCGAGCTCGACGCGGGCATCATGGACGGAAGCGCGATTCGTGCGGGCGCCGTCTGCAATCTCCACAAGATCAAGAATCCCATCTCGGTGGCGCGCAAGGTGATGGAGAAGACGCGCCACACGACGATGGCGGGCGAAGGCGCACTCGCCTTTGCCGTTGCGATGGGATTCGAGCCGATGCAGCTCCTCACGCCCAAGGCGCTCGAAGCCTGGCTGCGGTGGCGCAATACGCCGAACCACGAGACGTTCTGGATCGACGAGGAGCACCACGACACCATCGGAATGCTCGCCGCGCGCGACGGGCACGTCGCCGCCGGTTGCTCGACGAGCGGCCTTGCGTGGAAAATTCCCGGACGCGTCGCAGACTCTCCGCTCGTCGGCTGCGGCTACTACGCCGACGATGGCGCCGGCGCCGCGTCCGCGACCGGCGACGGCGACGTGATGACGGGCTACGTCACCTCAAAGCACATCGTGCAAAAAATGGGCGAGGGCATGCACCCGCAGGAAGCCTGCCGCGACCTCATGCACTTCATGACGCGCCACGCACGCGAGCTGCGCACGAACATGTACTGCGTCATCGCGATGAACCCGCGCGGCGAGATCGGAGCGCTCTCGATGAACGCCGCCCAGCCGCTGCGCTACGCGCTCTGGCGCAATGGCAACGGCGCGCTCCACACCGCCCCGCACTATGTATAGGTGTCGGACGTCAGGCGCGGCGGAGCGGTAGTACGACGCGGATCTCAGTCCCGCCGTTGCGTCTCGAGACCCTGACATCCTCCGCGAGCGCCTCGACAAGAAATAGACCGCGCCCACTCTCGCTTAGCGGATCCTCGGG
>JBOHTS010000074.1:0-1009 GCA_050733755.1 Candidatus Tyrphobacter sp.
GTCCAAGCGCATCGACTCGGCCGCGCCGTACGCATTGAGGGCGTTGCGCGCGTTCGTGTCGATACGCGGCGCGATCGCGTCGTAGGGCGCAAGGTCCGGGCGCAGGCCGAAGGCGGCGTAGAGCGGCGGCGCGGTTGCGTCATAGATCGACATCGGCCGCAGGCCGAGGATGATCTCGATCGTGTGCAGCAGGGACGCAGTCGTGTACGTCGAGTGGTGCGTTCCCGCGAGCGCGTACGGGCTTGCGACGTAGAGCGTCGTGCGCTGGTCGTCCACGTGGTCCGGCCCGTTCTGCGCGTCGTCTTCGATTGCGAAGATCGCCGTCGTCGCCCAATACGGCGAGTGCGACACGGCATCGACGATCTCGCCGAATGCGTAGTCGTTCTGCGCCACGTAGGCCTGCGGAGTCAACTCGTGCGGTCGCGTTCCCTGCGTATGATCGTTGGGCAATCGCACGATCTCGAGCGCCGGGAGGTCGTCGTGCGAGACGAATGCGTCGAACTCCGCTTTCCACGCGAGGTAGCGCGTCTGGTCGCTGATCTCGAGGTTCCAGCCCGGATACTGCGGATCGAGATGTCCGTTTTCGATATCGGGCATGTGAGAGACCGCGGGTTTGCCGATGGGGGTGTCGAGGTCGACGAACTCGCCATAGTCGCGATACGCGATGCCGGCGCGAGCGGCGTCGTCCCAGAGATACCCGTTATGCGGCGTCGGCGCGCCGTACACCGCTTCGAAGTCATAGATGTCGCGACGGCGCGCGGCTTCCGTCGGCCAGGTTCGCTCGACGTAGTCGTTTGCGAACGCACCCATCGACCAGTTGTGCCCGTCGGCGCTGATCTGCGCATCGGCGAACGCGCGATCGAAGACGCCGAACCGGCGGACGATTGCATGTTGATTCGGCGTTACGCGCTCGCCGAACCAGGCCAGTGACGGATCGCCGTCGGCGCCGGCGACGTCGCCGAGCACCTGATCGTATGTTCGGTTCTCCTTGATGATATAGATGACGTGC
>JBOHTS010000075.1:0-6650 GCA_050733755.1 Candidatus Tyrphobacter sp.
TCAGCGCCGCGATTTCACCGTATGCGCAGGCGCGTGACGCCGCTCGCGCACGGATCGGGAACTTCATCGAGGTGTACGTCGAGTGTCCGCTCGAGGTCGTCAAGACGCGCGACGTCAAAGGGTTGTATGCAAAGGCGGAGAGCGGCGAGATCGCGCACTTCACCGGGGTCTCCGACCCTTACGAACCGCCGGCAAATCCGGAAATCACCGTGCGGACGCATCGTGAAAGCGTCGAAGAGAGCGTCAGCAAGATCGTCGCGCATCTCGAGCGCGAGTCGTACGTTCCCGCACGCGTGCCGGCATGAGCGCTCCGCACGGAGGCAACCTCGTCGATCGCGTCCTCTCGGAGGAGGAAGCGAACGAGACGCGGCGGCGAGCCAAAGGGTTGGTCAAGGTCGCCCTTTCGCCCAGCGAACTGAACGATCTCGGATTGATCGCGAACGGTGCGCTCAGTCCGCTGCACGGTTTCATGGGCAGAGCCGATTACGATCGCGTCGTCGAGGAGATGCGCCTTGCAAGCGGCCTTGCGTGGACGATTCCGGTCACGCTCTCGCTCGATACCGGAGATCGACCTCGGGAGGGTGACGATGTCGGGCTCTACGATGACCGGGAGTTGCGCGCAACGCTTCGGGTCGAGGAGGTCTTCGAGCGCGACAAGGAACGCGAGTTGCGCAACGTCTATGGCACGACGGACGAGGCGCATCCCGGTGTCGCGCGCGTTCTTCGCCAGGGCGATCTCCTCGTCGGCGGCCCTATTTCCTATCTGCCGAAGAACCGCAGCGACGAATCCACGAGCCTCACTCCAGCACACGTTCGTGCCGCATTTTCGCAACGCCAGTGGAAAACGATTGCCGCCTTCCAAACGCGCAACCCCATTCACCGCGCGCACGAATACATTCAGAAGTGCGCGCTCGAGACTGTCGACGGGCTGCTCCTCCATCCGCTCGTCGGCGAGACGAAGGCGGACGATATTCCCGCCGACGTGCGCCTGCGGTGCTATACGGTGCTACTCGACAACTACTATCCGCCGGATCGCGTCTTGCTCTCGACCCTGCCTGCAGCGATGCGGTACGCCGGGCCGCGCGAAGCGATCTTTCACGCACTCATTCGCAAGAACTACGGCTGCACGCATTTCATCGTAGGCCGCGACCACGCGGGCGTCGGCAACTACTACGGAACCTACGATGCGCAGCGGCTCTTCGACGAGTTCTCTGCGCAAGAGCTCGGCATTACGCCGCTGAAGTTCGATAACGCCTTTTACTGCCGCCGCTGTCAGGGGATGGCCTCGCGCAAGACCTGTTCGCACGATCCAAAGGAGCACGTCGTGCTGAGCGGGACGTCGGTGCGCGCGATGCTGCGCCGCGGGGAGCTTCCCCCGCCCGAGTACAGTCGCCCCGAGGTTGCAGAAATCCTCGTGAAGGCAACCGCCGCGTGAGTCCCGAGTTCGTTCTCGCGGGTTTCGTCGTGGGCGCACTCGTCGGGTTGACCGGCATGGGCGGCGGCTCGATCATGACGCCGCTCCTCGTCCTCATGAACGTGAATCCCTTGATCGCGGTCGGAAGCGATCTGCTCTCCAGCGTGCCGACGCGCCTGTACGGAGCCTATTTGCACAACGCAAGCGGCACCGTCGATTGGGAGATCGTCAAGGCATTGCTTCTGGGCGGCGTTCCGTCGGCGGCGCTCGGGCTGCTGGCGCTCTGGTGGTTGCGCGATCGTTTCAGCGTGGAAATCGTCGCAGCGTGGACGCGCCCGGCGATCGGCGTCGCCGTCTTCGGTTCGGCCCTCGCGCTTTTGTTGCAGCCCTTCGATCGTGCTTCGCTCGCTGCGGGCGATGCACGGCGCAAGCGCCTGGAGGCCATTGCTTTAGGAGCCTTCGCCGGAGCAAGCGTTACGATGACGTCGATCGGCAGCGGGTCGATCGTGCTGCCGCTGCTCGCGCTCGCATTCCCCGTCGTTCGTTTACAGACGTTGGTGGGCTCCGATATCGCGTTCGCCGCGCTCTTGATCCCGATCGCCGCCGCCGGCCGCTGGTCGATGGGCGACGTTGACGGCCCGCTGACGTTGAACCTATTAGCCGGATCGCTTCCCGGTGTTTGGATCGGAAGCAGACTCTGCGCACGCCTCCAGCAGCGATGGCTGCGGCCGGCCGTCGCTCTTACGCTGATGGCCGTCGGCCTGCGGATGGTTTAGCGCAACTCTTTGAGGCGCTGCCGTATCTGCGCTCCGACGAGCCGGCGAGTGGCGGGCGCCACTCCGCGTTGCATGGCGAAGTCGTCGAAACGACCGACTGCGCCAGCGACTTCGTCCGCCATGGCGTCGGCCCGTCTAATCGCGTGCTCTCGTGCGATGGCCCGTATATCGTCGATTGAGACGCCGAAGGGCTTCCCGTTCACGGATAGGATGCTGCCCCGCGGGGCCGTGCGAGTAGGTGAGATCGAATGCAGGCGCAAGCCTCCACGAGCCGGCCGCGTCCATGATGAACGCGTGTTGACGCACGTGATCGTCGCGATTGTTCGACAAGACGTCGAAGATCATGCGTCGAAATATGCGTTCAGTATCAGCGTGCTGCCGCATCACGTAACGCGTGACGTTGACGAGTTGCGAATACGTTGACGGCGACAGCCATTCTTGATCCAAGACTCCGGCGGCCGATACGACGTGGAAGCGTTGACTGTTTGGCCCGCGATCGAATCGTTTCGTTGCGAAATGGCCGGGCCCGTCGGCCCAGGGCAGGAGACGTACGTCGGACATGTCGATGCCTGCACAGCGCGCCATGTCGGCATATGCGACCTCGAGCGGCCCTGCGTCGGGGAAGTCGTCGGCGTATCGGAACTTGATGATCCATGGCTCGAATCGGTCGATCGGTTGCGTGCGCACGTGAGAGCGATCGTCAATTTAGACGAGCACCTCGGGACGCGTGCCGCTAGACGATCCGCCGAGTCGTTCGAGCTGCGTCACGCTTTCGTGCGACGCGCGCCCTGCGTTAGAAACGAGCAGAGGTGTGCTAAGAATGGGGGCTGACAGGGTGGTCAGCGGCTATGGCCGGGCGAATTGTCGCACAACAAGCGATTGCGATACGATGTGTGCTGTCTCGACATCACGAAATGCGCGGGCGTGTCCGCTGAGAAGTTCTCTGTCATCGGGCGAGAGCGTTGAAAGATCACCGTCGTCGTAGAATGCAAGCGCTTTGAGGACGCTCTTTGCTTGAATGTCAGGGTAGAGCGCGATTGCCGCTCCGACACCGCGTTCTAGGCGCTCTCCGCTCCGAAGGATGGCTGCTATATCCAGGTAGTCCTTGGATTCAGCTCGTTCGAGAATGACCTTCAGTTTCATCGCAAAGATGTCGATTAGTGACGCGACGGGAATGACATTGTCTTCGGTGATCTCGGGTTCGCCGACTCTGCCAATGCGAATATTCCC
Organism: Candidatus Tyrphobacter sp.; assembly: GCA_050733755.1. Classification (GTDB taxonomy): domain Bacteria; phylum Vulcanimicrobiota; class Vulcanimicrobiia; order Vulcanimicrobiales; family Vulcanimicrobiaceae; genus Tyrphobacter. The sequence goes on from JBOHTS010000075.1 coordinate 3,421, forward strand.
GAAGAGGGAAATGATGCTCGTTCCGGCTTTGAGAGGTAGGCGCAAGACTTGTGTATGGCTTTCATCTTGGATGGTTTGAGCGGACGTGAGTTGCGGGATTGAGTGGCGAACTGCGTCGCGGTGGAGTGGCTGATTGGCGAATAGGTCGAAATCTTTCGACTCTCGATGGCCAAGACGCAGAGTAAGCGCCGTGCCTCCGTACAGAACAAAACCTTGGTTCTGAAGTGGGGCAAGATGAGGCCAGAACTCGCGTTGCCCTGGCGGAGGCGACGCAAGATGCGGGGTGAACGATTTCATAGGAATGGGCGCTTGGGGAGTGGGGGGGCGTCCTCTCCGGGCGTGGTGAGACCAAGACGTTGGTGCCAGTATCGCCAGGATCGCACTGCGCGCCAGTTGTCGAACCAACCGGCCTCAGCGTTGCGAAGAGCGTCGCGTAGGGCATCGATCCCGAAAAGCCCCTGAACGGTATCTACATCCCCATCTGATCCCATGCTCATGACACGTGCAATGACGTAGCGCTGCGCGATGGTTGGATCGTCAGGATCTTTCCACCAGATGTATCTTTCGGCCATGAGGTGCAGAGTATCGCGTCGCATTTCGTCACGTGACTTGGAGCGCAATTTGTCGGCGTTTATCTCGTCCATGCCTATGCAAGAATCATTCTATAGTGGGGACGGCAGTGCCTGGAGCTCTCTTCGAGCGTGTGCCCTGACGCCCGTTCGAGGCACACGCTACATACGGCAGCAGTGCATTCTTGAACTGCAACACGACGCTACGCGAGGTGTATCGAAAACTGGGACCGGCGTGTTAGAATTGAACATCGAATGCCGATGGGCTGCGCTCGACGACGAGTTCGTCGGCTGCGAAGCGTGGGCTGACGCGCAACGCGGAGGCGATGAAGTCGGGAGCGTGCTCGAAGTCGATGGATCGCGCCTCTGGCGCGGGAAAGAGTTGCGTAAACTCTCGTTCCGCGTGCAGCGCAAGCGCGATCTGCGCGACCGCCTGGAAGCCGACGTTGCGGCCGGAATCGAATCGGCGCAGCGTAGAAATTGTAACGCCGGCGACTGCGGCCAGGTCCACTTGGCGCCGGCCCAGGGCGAGCCGCCGTTGCCGCGCCCGAGCTCTCGCGGCTAAGAGAAGGTCGCCGGCCGACTGAAGTTTGCCGCTCGTACTTGACGTATTACGAGGCACTCTGGCACTTAGTATAGGCATATTTGAGCGCTTATCTCAAAGGCACTACCGTACGAAGACGTAGCCTTGTTCGGGAACCGTGACGATGTAGCGCGGACTCTCGGGATCGTGCTCGATTTTCTTCCTCAGGTTGTGCAAGTGCACGCGCACGGCGGCGATATGTTCCTTATCCTCGCTGTCGAAGAGCACGCGGGCGAGTTCCTGCGCTTCAATCACTCGTCCAACGTTGTCGAGCAGATGACGCAGCAGCTGCGCCTGACGCGCGCCCAAACGGATGTCGCTTCCGCTCAACCGTACTCTGCCGAGGTCGGCATCGAAGCTGAGAGGCGAACCTCCTGAAATGTTGCGTCCCGGTGCCAGGGCCTCGCGAAGAGCGACCCCGGCGTCGTGAGAGAGACGATCGCTTACGACGAACGAGAGCGTGACGTTGCTGTCGGCACAGTGCAATACGGGAATGTTGCGCGCGGTTAGAGAGGAGACACCGCGATAGAAAACCCCGGCCGTACTTCGTACGCCCATGCCGACGACGGACAATCGCGCACAGTTTTCGGTCGCATGATAGCCGAGATCGAACTCTCGCGCGAATATCTGCAGCGACGCGAGCCTTCTCGTGGGCACGAGAAATCGCATGCCCGGGCCAAACCACTGCAACATCTCGATCGAAATATCCGCCGCTGCGATCTTCTCGAGGGCGCTCATTCGCAAAACGCCCCACGGAGGCGCGCGTTGAGGCTTTGCGCGAAGCGTTACCAGCGCGTATCCGGACGCGACGACGATCGATGTGATGGGGCTGGAGCGATCTTCAAAACCGTCCGAGCGAACGACGGTTGCGGAGTGATCCGTAACGCGGCGCGTTTCGTAGGACACGCCGTGGATCGACGCCGCAAGGGCGGCATCGCCGCTTACCGGCACCGCGTGCCGCTCGGCGAGTTCGAGTATCTCGAGGTGGCTCATGGAGCGTGCCGCCGGCTCCGAATCCGTATACATGACGACCTTCGCCGATCCGATTCCGCGTGCGAGCTGGATCGCATGACGCTGCTCGCCCTCGACGACGGTAATGCCGCCGTGAAGCCCGCGGCGCGCGAGGATCGAAGAAAAGACGATCGGCATCGGGCAGACGACGAACACGCCGGTACGCGCTTGCGCGAACTCCGCTATGCGAGCGAGCGCGGCGTCCAATAGCGCCGGTCGCCGCAGCAAGCGCGCACTCAGCGCCAGAATCGCGACGGTTGGCGCCTTAGAAAGCGAAAGCCCCCCACCTTTCGGTGAGGGGCTATTCCTTGGACGGGACACGTCTCTAGAACGCCATCACAACACCGACAAAGGTGCGGGAAGCACGCTAAGACACATCGGAACGAGCCGAACCATTTGCGTTACGATAACAGGCCCTGCTTTGCCCGTCAACTCGCTCGCCTTAATCTGCTCGCTTAATCACTCGATTTAAATCAGGATTAAGGGGACAAGATGGAACTCGCGTGCTTCTATGCGCCCAAGTCCTTCTTAGCACGAGGCGTCAGGCTTCCATGTTAGCGTCGTCTGAGCAAGCTCTGTGGCGAAATTCGCGGTATAGATACCACCTGAAACGGAGCCGCTGCATATTTTCCAGGTCCTCGGCGCACAATTCTCTATCGATGGACGGTCACGTCGCGTTCTGGATGAAGAATACGCTCGTTCCGCTGGATATGATCTTTATCGACTCCGGCGGCACGGTACGCAAGATCCTCGCAAACGTCCCGGTTGTCGTTCCGGGCACTCCTGACGGTAAGATCCCGCGAGAGCGAGGATTGGCACAATACGTCATCGAGCTTCCCGTCGGCGAGGCAACGAGGGACGGCATCAAAGTGGGAACGCGACTTCGCATCATCACGCGCCACGTCAGCAACTGACGTGTAGGCGCGGATTCAGGCAGCGGATACTGTGAGTTCTCGGGCGTAAAGCCCGGTTAGGAGACTCACATGCGAAAGAGCCGGTTCACCGAGGCGCAGATCGTCGGGATTCTCAAGGAACTCGACGCTGGACGGCCAGCGAAAGAGTTGGCC
>JBOHTS010000076.1:0-48229 GCA_050733755.1 Candidatus Tyrphobacter sp.
GCGGCGCAGTGCTCCAGCCATACGGCGTCTCCCGCCGTTGGCTGGTGGTGAAGCGCCCGCGTGCGGGATGGTGCTCGGACGCTAGAGGAACGCAGCGCGCATTATGCTCTTGTGGGCGCTAGCCCACGCCGGCCGGGAACCGAGCCGGGTGCCTCGCCAGGCGGCAGCCTCGTGAGCGACACGAAACTCCATCCTGTCCGCGCAGCGGCAGATGGAGTAGTTCATGAACAGATAAACGAAAGACTGCGTAACTTCGATTCGCGCTTCGGCTGGCTCGAGAGCCCCATAGCGGCCGGATTCCAACACATGGAAGGCCGGTTCGAGCATGTGGAAGGCCGGTTCCAGCACGTGAACGGCGAGTTCCAGCACGTGGACAGCGAATTCCAGCACGTGGACGGACGGTTCCAACACCTTGAGAATCAGATCGAAGCGAACCGCTCGCACGGCGATCGTCAGTTTTTCTGGACGATCGGTCTCATCGTCATCTCGATCATCCTCTCGCTCGTCACCCATCTGGTCGCGTCAGCTTAGGCCGATTCAGGTCCGCACCGTAGCGACTTCTATCGGCGCGCAGGGATGCCACCTGGCTCACGATAGAGTAACGGTATGGAAAAGCACGTCACGTCGCACGATGGAGCGAAGATGCGGGTCGAGTCGGACTCGATGGGCACGATCGAGGTACCCTCGGAGAAGTATTACGGAGCGCAGTCGGCGCGCTCGCTCGTCCACTTCGACATCGGGGAAGGCGCCTGGCCGCGCGACGTCATGCCGCGCGCCGTCATCCACGCGATGGCGACGCTGAAGAAGGCCGCAGCGCTGGTGAACGCCGATCTCGGAAAACTCGACCCTGAGAAGGCGCGGCTCATCGTCGCCGCCGCCGACGAGGTCGTCGCCGGTACGCTCGACAAGCACTTTCCGCTTCGCATCTGGCAGACGGGCTCGGGCACGCAGACGAACATGAACGTCAACGAGGTGATCTCGAATCGCGCCATCGAGCTCGCGGGCGGCGAAATGGGATCGAAGAAGCCGATCCACCCGAACGACCACGTGAACATGTCGCAGTCGTCGAACGATACGTTCCCGACGGCGATGTACATGGCCGCCGCGCAGGCGCTCGTCGCGATGCTGCCGCCCGTGCAAGCGCTTCGCGATGCGTTGGCCGCGAAGGCAAACGCGTGGAAAGGGATCGTCAAAGTCGGACGCACGCACCTGCAGGATGCGACGCCGCTCACGCTCGGCCAAGAGTTCTCCGGCTACGCGACGCAGCTCGACCGCGCGATTCGCGCGTGCGAAGAGGCGCTCGATCCGCTCCTCGACCTCGCGATCGGAGGGACCGCGGTCGGAACCGGTCTGAACTCGCATCCCGAGTTCGGCGTCAGAACGGCGGCGAAGATCGCCGAGCTGACCGGGCTTGCATTCCGTTCGCACCCGAACAAATTTGCGGCGCTCGCATCGCACGACGACTTCGTTTTCGCATCGGGAGCGCTGAAGATGCTCGCTGCGGCGCTCATGAAGATCGCAAACGACATTCGCTGGCTCGGCTCGGGGCCGCGCGCCGGCATCGGCGAACTGACCCTACCCGAGAACGAGCCCGGCAGTTCGATCATGCCCGGAAAAGTCAACCCCACGCAGTGCGAAGCGATGACGATGGTCTGCGTGCAAGTCTACGGCAACGATCTCGCCGTGAGCTTCGGCGCATCGCAAGGCAACTTCGAGCTCAACGTTTTCAATCCGGTGATCGTCGCGAACTTCCTCCACTCCGCATCGTTGCTCCGCGACGCGTGCACGATGTTCAGAGTGCACATGGTCGAAGGCATCGAGCCGAATCTCGACGTCATCAAACGGCACCTCGACGAATCGCTCATGGTCGTGACCGCGCTCTCGCCGCACATCGGGTACGACAAGGCGGCGCAAATCGCCAAGAAGGCCCATCACGAGAAGAGCACCTTGAAAGCAGCGGCCCTCGCGCTCGGCTACGTCGACGAGGCGCAGTACGACCGAATCGTCGTACCCGAGGAGATGACGAAGCCGAAGTAGATCAGCCGCCGCGAGCCGCTACGCGTGCTTTGCGACGAGGGAGGCGGCGCCGATGAAGAGCGCGACGGCAACGACGACGAGCAGTTGCTTCGACGCAAGGCGCAGCGATAGGCGCGCGCCGAGCGGCCCGCCGCAGAGACCGCCGATGACGAGCGGCGCGATGTCCGAGACGCGAATATCGTGCTCGACTGCGTGTGCGGCTAGGCCCACGGGCGAGGTGAGGACGATCGCAAAGTGCGACGTCGCGCCGATCGCATGCGCGGGCAGGTCCGAAAAGTAGAGAAACGCGGGCACGAGCAGCGTTCCGCCGCCGATGCCGAAGAGGCTCGAGAGCATTCCGATTCCAAAGCCGATGCCGAGCGCTGCCGGTATCGAGATGCCGCCGAAGCGATCCGCCGTTCCCTGCGACTCCTGGCGTCCCGCGATGGTCTTTCTCCGGCGCAGCAGCATGTCGAGCGAGACGTAGACGAGAATCGCCGCGAGCAGTACGTCGAAGAGCGTGGGCGAGATGTGCTGCGAGGCAACGGCTCCGGCGATGCTTCCGGGCCAGCCTCCAGCGGCAACGAGCAGACCGAGTCGCACGTGAACGCGGTGCTGAAGAAGGTAGGTGATCGAGCCGCTCAAGCTGTTGGCGACGACGAGCACGAGCGCCGTTCCCGCCGCATCCGCAGGGCCGAGCCCGAAGAAGAGCCGCAGCACGGGCACGAGGATGAAGCCTCCGCCTAGGCCGACCATCGACCCGAAGATGCTCGCCAGAAATGCAGCGACGAAAAGCTCGACGCCGGTGATCACCGCGACGCGCCGCGCCTCCCGAGCAGTCTTCTACCCCGCGCGGCCGATATATCGCCGGTCGCGCGTGTCGATGCGGATCGTCTCGCCGCTCTCGACGAAGAGCGGCACCTGCACCGTCGCGCCCGTCTCGAGCTTCGCCGGCTTCGTGACGTTCGTTGCGGTGTCTCCGCGAAATCCAGGATCGGTATCGACGACCTTCAACTCGACGTGGGGCTCCAGCTCGACGCCGATCGGAACTCCGTCGTGGAACTGGACATCGACGACCATGCCGTCCTTGAGAAAGTCGGCCGGATCGCCGATGAGATCGCGCTGGAGGGTGACGTTCTCGAACGACTCTTGGTCCATGAAATGAAACCCGTCGGCGTCGTTGTAGAGCATCTGCATCCCGCGATTCTCCAGGACCGCGCGCTCGAGCTTCTCGCCCGCGCGAAAGGTGCGCTCGAGCGTCGTGCCCGTCTTCACGTTCTTCAAGCGGGTGCGCACGAAGGCCGAGCCCTTGCCGGGCTTGACGTGGAGAAACTCGACGACGGTCCAGAGCTGGCCGTCGACGCTGATCGTTACGCCGTTGCGGAGATCATTTGACGATATCATGGCTACCCGCGCCTGATAGGCGGATGGGATTCTCCGTTCCTTCTCGCAGCCGGGCGATGTTCTCGCGATGCGTGTACACGATGAGGAGCAGCGCGAAGACGCCGTAGAGCGACTCGGCCTCCGAGCCATACGAGAAGACGTAGAGCGCGATCGGGGCGAGGAGGCTTGCGAAGATCGATCCCACCGACGAGTACTGCGTCGCGAGCGCGCCGGCGATCCAGCCGAGGACGGCGATTCCGCCGGCATAACCGTTGAGGGCGAAGATCGCGCCGAACGAGGTCGCGACGCCCTTGCCGCCGCGGCCCTTCAGCCACGGTGAGAAGCAGTGGCCCGCGATCGCCGCGGCCGCCGCAATCGACGCGGCGACGTCGCCGTATCCGTGTGCGAGAACGTAGAACGCCGGGGCGAATCCCTTTGCCGCATCGAGGATGAGGACCGCCGCGGCTCCCTTCTTTCCCAGCGAGCGCAGCGCGTTCATCGCGCCGATGTTGCCCGAGCCGTGCGCGCGAATGTCTTTGCGGTAGAGCACCTGCCCGATGAGGTAGCCGAACGGGATGGATCCGATCGCAAACGAGCAGAGCGCGATGAGAAAGAGCGTCATGCGACGGCCTCCTGCGCGCGGCGCGGACGAAACTCCAGCGACAGCGGTACGCCGGTAAAATCGAAGTTTTGGCGAATCGTGTTCTCCAGGAAGCGCTCGTACGATCTCTGCACGAGCGACGGATCGTTGCACCAAAAGACGAAGAGCGGCGGATGCGTCTGCGGTTGCGACGCATAGTAGATTCGCAGGACGCGTCCGTCGATTGCCGGCGCCGGATGGGTCAGAACGGCATCGCGGATCGTCGAGTTCAAGGCGGGCGTCGGAACGCGGCGGTCGAGATTCGCCGCGACCCGTTCGACGAGCGGCAGGAGGCTGTTGAGGCGCCGGTGCGTCATGGCCGAGAGGAACGTCACGGGCGCGAATCGCGCGAAGGGCAAGAGGTCGTGCACCGCGTTTGCAAGCTCTCCCTGGCTGAAATCGCCGCCCTGCTCCCGTGCGAGGTCCCACTTGTTTCCCACGAGGATGAGCCCTTTGCGTTCCTCGATGACGATTCCGGCTAGCCTGCGATCCTGGGTCGTCACCCCGGCGGTCGAATCGAAGAGGAGAAGCGCGACGTCGCACCTCGCGACTGCCGCGATCGAGCGAAGCGCAGCGTAGTACGCGATCGCGCCGTGTGCCTCCGGCTTCTTGCGAACGCCGGCGGTGTCGATGAGCCGCAGCGTGCGGTCGTGCCGGCGGAGAATCGTGTCGACGGCGTCGCGTGTCGTGCCTGGAACGTCGGAGACGAGAACGCGCTCTTCGCCGAGAAGCGCGTTCACGAGGGAGCTCTTGCCGACGTTGGGTCTTCCGACGATCGCGACGGAGAGCTGCGCGTCCGGAACGGCAACGTCGTCGCCGTGCGGCAGCGCGTCGACGATGCGGTCGAGAAGGTCGCCGGTTCCCTCGCCGTGTATCGCGGAGACGGCGACGGGCTCGCCGAACCCCAGCGTCGCAAACTCTCCGTGGATCGATACGCTCGCGGTAGGCGATTCGCACTTGTTCGCGACGAGCACGACGGGCCGGCGCGTTACGCGAAGGATGCGCGCAACCTCCTCGTCGAGCGGACGGCGACCATCGAGCGCATCGACGGTGAAGAGCACGAGGTCCGCTTGTGCCGCCGCCGCCTCCGCTTGACGGCTCGTCTCGCGTGCGATTGCGTCCTGCGGGCCTCCGCCGCCGAGATCGATTCCGGCGGTGTCGACGAGCGTGAAACTTCGACCGCGCCACTCGGCGAGCGCGTACAAGCGATCGCGCGTCACGCCGGCCGTCTCCTCAACGATGGCGAGACGGTGCCCCGCCAGGCGATTGAAGAGGGCGCTCTTCCCCACGTTCGGACGCCCGACGATGGCGACGGTTGCCGGCTGGAACACGGGGAGAAGCCTTCGCCGGCGGCAAATGCGCTCCCTCAAGCATGGCACGCGTGTACATCGAAACCTTCGGCTGCCAGATGAACGAAGCGGATTCGCAGTACATCGCGGATCGCGCCGCCGCTGCGGGGTATGCGATCGTCGACCGGCCCGAAGAAGCCAACGTCGTCGTCGTGAACACCTGTACCGTTCGCGAGAGCGCGGAGCGCAGGGCGTATGGGCGCATGCATCATCTGAAGCTGCTCAAGGAGAGGGATCCGAGCGTCCGTCTCGTCGTGACCGGGTGTCTGGCAGAACAGGATCGCGACCGTATGGGACGCGTCGCGCCGCACGTCGATGCCGTTTTTGGAACGAGCGAGCTCGTGCAGCTCGGCGATCGGCTCGATCGCTGGCGCGGAGATTTCGACGCTCTCGCCGACGCCGACGAGGAGCGACTCGCAAGCGACGAGCATCTCCTCCAGCCGTTCGGCGGGAAGGCCGACGGCATCGCCGGGCCGTTCTCGCATCTCCGGTCGTTCGTAACCGTGCAGCGCGGCTGCTCGTACTACTGCACGTTCTGCATCGTTCCGCACGTCCGCGGGCGCTTCGACCATCGCCCGATGCACGCCATCGTCGACGAGGTGCGCGCGAGCGTGAGCGGCGGCGCGCGAGAGGTGACCCTCGTCGGCCAGACGGTGAACGCGTGGCGCGACGCGGCGACCGGCGCCGGCTTCGGCGATCTCTGCGACGCGATTTGCGGCGGCGAGGCGGCGCCCGAACGGCTCGCGTTCATCTCGCCGCACCCGAAGGACTTCACCGAGGCGATGATCGCCGGCTTCGCGCGGCATGCTCAACTCGGCCGGCGCGTGCATCTGCCGCTTCAGTCCGCAAGCGATGCGGTGTTGCGTCGCATGAATCGAAAGTACACGCGCGCGCAGTTCGAGGAGCGCGTCGCGTGGATCGAGCGCGACCTTCCCGGTTGCGCGATCACGACGGACATCATCGTCGGCTTTCCCAGCGAGACCGAAGAAGACTTCGCGCAGACGCTCGAGATGGTTCGGCGCGGAATCTTCGCAAACGCATATACGTTCATGTACTCGCCCCGGCGCGGCACGCCGGCCGCTGCCTGGGAGCAGGTCGACCGCGGCGTCGTCGCGGAGCGTTTCGCGCGCGTCGTCGAGGCCGCGAACGCCTCGACCTTTGCCTACCACGCGAGGAAGGTCGGCGTAACGGCGCGCTGTCTGGTCGTCGGAAACTCGAAGAAAGATCCGCTGCGGTTGGCAGCAAAAGACGGCGACAACGTTACGGTGGTCGCGCCCAAGCCTCCCGATTACGCCGAGGCGGCGTACGCGAACACGCCGTGGCTCGACATTACCATAGAACGCGCGCACCTTTGGGGCTGCACCGGCAGCATCCTGCGACGCGCCGCGCGCGTCGATCGGCAAGGTGTCACCGTGCCGATGCCGGCGATCGATCTCATCGCCGGATGAGGGGCGCGCGGCCGTGAGCCAAGCGCAGAGATATCCGCCGATGCTCGAGCAGTACTTCGGGATGAAGGCGAAGCATCCGGACGCCGTTCTCCTCTCCCGCGTCGGCGACTTCTACGAAGCGTACGGCGAGGATGCGCAGACCATCGCGCGCGCGCTCCAGATCGCGCTCACGAGCAAGGAGGCCGGCGGAGGCCGCCGCGTCGCGATGGCCGGCGTTCCGCACCATGCGCTCACGCAGTATCTCGGGAGACTCGTCGCACAGCGATTCGTCGTCGCGCTCGCGGATCAGCTCGAGCCGCCGCAGCCCAACCGCCTCGTCGCGCGCGATGTGACGCGCGTGGTCACGCCCGGAACGCTCGTCGAAGACCAGTTCCTCGACGGAAAGGCGAACAACTTTCTGGCGGCCGTCGCAACGCTCGGTGACGCGTTCGCGCTGGCGTATGCCGACGTTTCGACCGGCTACTGCGCGGCAACGGCCTTCAGCGACGAGAGTGCCTATGAGGACGCGATTGCCGAGTTGAGACGGATCGCGCCGAGCGAGATCGTTGCCGACGTTCCCACCGGCATGCGCGCCACCATCGCGTACGCCGCGGAAGAGCTCGGTGCGCGCATCGCGACGCCGGTTCTCGGCGCCGTCGAAGAGCGCGAGCGTCAAGCGCTGGAGGACTTCTCCCTCGACGAATCGCTTGCGATCCATCGTGCGCTGGATGCGCTCGCAGCGTTCGTCAAGCGAACCGCGCTCTGCGCCCGAGAGCTCTCGCTGCAGCCGCAGACGTATCGTCCGCGCTCGCTTCTCGGGCTCGATCCTTCGACGCGAAAGCACCTGGAACTCACCGTCGCGCAAGGTCAGAACCCGCGGGCAACGCTCCTGGGAACGCTCGACTGTTGCGAAACGGCGATGGGGTCGCGGATGCTGGCGCGCTGGATCCTCGCACCGCTCACCGACGTGGCCGCGATCGAGGCGCGCCAGGAGGCCGTGGCGATTTTCATCGACGAGCATTCGCGCAGAGAGACGCTGCGCGAGACGCTTCGACGATGCTTCGACCTCGAGCGCATCGCGCAGCGCGTTCGCTTCCGGCGCGCGACGCCGCGCGATCTCGCGTCGCTGCGGCGCACGCTCGAGAACTTCGAACCGCTCCGCACGGCCGCGCCGCCCGCGCTCGCCGCACGGCTGGCGTCGCTCGCCGGCTTCGAGGAGCTCGCGCGGGACCTTCGCTCGACGCTCGTCGAGGATCCGCCCGCACTGCTCTCTGCGGGCGGCGCGATCCGTCCGGAGTGCGATGCGGAGCTGGCGGAGTGCGTCTCGTTGCGGACGGACGCGCGGTCGAAGCTCGCGCAGTTGGAACAACGGGAGCGAGAGCGCACCGGCATCAAGAGCCTCAAGGTCAAGTACGCGAGCGGGTTCGGGTACGGCATCGAGATCGGCCACGCGTATGCGGGTTCGGTTCCCGCGGACTACGTTCGCAAACAGACGCTGCGTAACGGGGAACGCTACGTGATGCCCGATCTCAAAGATCTCGAGCTTGCAATCGCAACCGCGCAGTCGCGCCAGGAGCGGATCGAGCAGCGCATCTACGACGCACTCTGCGATCGCGTCGCACAGCGAAGCGACGATCTCCTCGCCGCCGCGTCGCAGGTCGCCGCGATCGACGTGCTCTGCGCGCTCGCGCAGTGCGCCGCGCAGCGGGGATACGTGCGGCCACGCTTCGGCGGTGAGAGCGCGATCGAAATCGACGATGGACGCCATCCGGTGATGGAAGCGATCCTCCAGACGCGCTTCGTTCCAAACGACCTCCATCTCTACGCGCAGCGAGATCGGTTCATCTTGCTGACCGGCCCAAACATGGGGGGAAAATCGACGTATCTCCGCCAGGCGGGCCTGCTCGTCGTCATGGCGCAGATCGGCTCCTTCGTACCTGCACGGACGATGACGCTGGGAATCGTCGATCGCATCTTTACGCGCATCGGAGCGGGCGACGATCTCGCCGCGGGCCACTCCACGTTCTATACGGAGATGACGCAAGCGGCGAACATCTTGCGGCGAAGCACGCGGCGCTCGCTCCTGCTCATCGATGAGGTCGGGCGCGGCACCGGTACCATCGACGGTCTTGCGATCGCGCAGGCGATCTGCGAGCACCTCTTGGGCCTGGGAGAACGCGCGCCGCTCGCGCTCTTCGCAACCCACTTTCACGAGCTCTGCGCGCTCGCCGAGCACTGGCCGCTCGTTGCCAACTACCATCTCACCGCAGTTGAGGATACGGGGCGCGACGGGGAGCCGGTCTTCTCGCACCGCGTCGCGCCTGGAAGTTCTTCGCGGTCGTTCGGCATTGAGGTCGCGCGCATGGCCGGGCTGCCGGCCGCGGTCATCGAGCGCGCGCGCGAGGTCGCGCAGGCCCTCTGTGGAACGGCGGACATCGAGGCGCAGGCACCCTTGCGCCGCAAAGCGCGTGCGGACGTGCCTTCCGAAGTGCAGCTCTCGTTTCTTCGTCACGATGTCTAGCGAGAAGGATACGGTGCGGCCGATCCGCGTGCTCGATGCGGTGACGATCGGCCAAATCGCCGCGGGCGAAGTCATCGAGCGCCCGGCATCGGTCGTCAAGGAGCTCGTCGAGAACGCTATCGACGCGGGCGCGCGGCGCATCACGGTTACGGCGGAACGCGGCGGTATCGAACGCATCGAGGTCGTCGACGACGGATGCGGCATCGACGGCGAAGAGTTGGCACGCGCCGTTCTGCGCCACGCGACGAGCAAGCTCGGGAGGCCCGAGGATCTCGGCGCGATCGCAACGCTCGGGTTTCGCGGCGAGGGACTCGCGTCGATTGCCGCCGTAAGCGAAGTCGAGATCGTCTCGCGGACGTCTGCGGCGGACGTGGGAGCGAGGATCGCCGCTCACGGCGAAGGCGCGAGCGCCGCGGAGCCGGCCGCGTCTCCGGTTGGAACGTGCGTGCGCGCCGCCGCGCTCTTCGAACGTCTTCCTGCGCGCCGCGAGTTTCTGCGTGCGCCGGCAACGGAGTTCGCGCGAATCTCGGCGTTCCTGTCGACGGTGTCGCTGGCGTACCCCGAGATTGCGTTTACCCTTCGTCACGACGGTAGAGACGTCTGGACGATGCCGGCGACGGACGACATGCGCGAGCGTCTTGCGATGGTCTTCGGGCGTGAGGCCGCGGCGCAACTCGTGGCGCTCGCGCCCGCCGACCGGACGCTCGCGGGCTCGTTGCGCGGATACGTCAGCGCGCCGGAGAGCGTCCGCGCGGACAAGCGAATGCAGTTGCTCTTCGTGAACCGGCGCCTCGTGAAAAGCGCGCCGCTCGCGGGCGCGTGGATCGGCGGGTACTCGACGTACGTGATGCTCGGCCGCTATCCGTACGGCGTGCTGTTTGTGGAACTCGATCCCAGCGCCGTGGACGTCAACGTCCATCCTGCCAAGAGCGAGGTACGCTTGCGGTACTCGTCGCAGGTCGTCGACGCCGTGCGCCGCACGATCGCGCAGACCCTCGCGGAGCACGCGGGGCAGCGCTATCGCGAGCATGCCGGCGACGGTGCGGTGCTCTCCGCAATGCCCGGCGACGCAGCCGTCGTTTCGCTCTTCGAGAGCACGACGGGTGCCGGCGAAAGGTCCGCAGAGGCTCCCTTTCGCGTCCTGGGACAACTCCAGCGTACCTATATTCTCGCAACCGACGGCGAGGCGCTCGTGCTTTTGGACCAGCACGCCGCGCACGAGCGGATTGCGTACGAGTCCATCGTCGCTCGTGCCGAGTCGCGAGCGCCGAGCGAGCCGCTCCTGGTGCCGACGATCGTCGAACTCGACGCGGCTCGCAGTGAGGCGCTCGAGCACGCGCTCGAAATCCTCTCCGAGGGCGGCTTGGAGATCGAGGCGTTCGGCGAGAACGCCTACCGGATCGTTGCGACGCCGGCCGGCTACGGCGCGCGGGCTTTCGACCTTGCCGGCTTCATCGACGATCTTGGCGCGCCGAAGGAGCGAACGGTTCGGGAACGCGTCTGGGCTTCGCTCGCCTGTCACTCGGTGACCCGCAGCGGTGAATCGCTCGGAGCGTCCGAGATGCTCTCGCTCGTTACGCGTCTCGCCCGTTGCCGCAATCCGATGCACTGCCCGCACGGAAGACCGACGATGGTGCGTCTCGATCCGTCGGAGCTCGCGCACCTCTTCAAGCGGTGACGTTCCCGCGCGCCGGCATGGACGGCATTCTGCTCCTCGGCGGTGCGACGGCCTCGGGCAAGAGCGAAGCGGCGATCGCTCTCGCGCGTGCGTACGACGCGGAGATCGTTGGCGCCGACTCGCGACAAGTGTACGACGGAATGCCCATTGGAACCGCCGCGCCGAGCCCCGAGCAGCGCGCGGCGGTCCCGCATCACCTCGTCTCGTTTCTCGATCCGTACGAACGATACTCCGCCGCGCGGTTCGCAAGCGACGCGCTCGCTGCAATCGAGAGCATACGGTCGCGCGGACGGCGAGTCATCGTCGCCGGCGGGACGGGCTTCTATCTTCGTGCGCTTGCAGGCGGCGTCGAGTTTGCAGCGCAATACGACGAAGCGCTGCGCGAACGGGTCGCGCGCGAGGCGCGCATCCATCCGGTAGAGGCGCTCCACGCATGGCTCGCCTCGCTCGACGCCCGGCGTGCCCGGGCCATCGACTCGCACGACCGCTATCGCATTATGCGCGCGCTTGAGGTGCGTCTGGGCGGGGCGCACACGCGCGAACGCCCGCTGCCGACGCTTGCGTCACGCGGCATTCCCTTTGCCTTTTGCGTGCTCGACGTACCGATTGCAGCGATCGACGCGCGGATTGTCGCCCGCACCGATGCGATGCTCGCCAGCGGCTTCATCGACGAGGCGGAGCGAATCGGGCTCTGCGCGCCGGCCGCCAGCGCCGTCGGGTATCCCTTGGCGATCGCTTGGACGAGGGGGTGGTCGACGAACGGCGAGATGCGCGCCGGCCTGGCGCGCGAGACCCGGCGATACGCGCGCCGGCAGCGGACGTGGTTCCGCGGCGAAAGGGACGCGCGACCGGTGAGTGCGGACTCGCTCGAGGCATTTGCAAGGGAAAGGCTCGGCTGGCGGTAACACTCTGGGTTTCGCAGTGGAACGCTTGCATATCGTCAAGATGCACGGCGCGCGCAACGACTTCATCGTCGTCGACGCACGCGAGGAGCCGGTGCCGCAGCCGCGGGCTCTCGCGCTGCGGCTTTGCGACAGGCGAGGCGGCATCGGCGCCGATGGTTTGCTCCTAGTCGAACCTTCGCGTATTGCGGCCGTTGCGATGCGCATCTTCAACGCCGACGGAGGCGAGGCGCAGACCTGCGGCAACGGCATCCGCTGCATCGCGCGCTATCTCGACGAACGCGGCGAGGGCGCTCGCCTGGAGATCGAGACGAATGCCGGGATCGTGCAGACGCATGTCGTGCAGCGCGAACCCGTCTATCTCGTTCGCGTTGCGATGGGAGTTCCAACGCATCGCGCACTGGCGGAGGAGGGAGCGCACTTCGTCGATCTCGGCAATCCGCACGTCGTTCTCTTCCGGTCGAGCCTGCGCGACTTCGATCTCATCGCATCTGCAACGGCGATGCAAGGCGCCGGCGTTCTTCCCGAGGGCGGTAACGTGCACGTTGCCGTCGTCGAGGATTCGCATACGCTGCGCGTCGAGCATTGGGAGCGCGGGGTTGGGCTCACGCAGGCGTGCGGCAGCGGCGCGGTGGCGTGCGCGGCAGCCGCGGTGCGCGCGGGCTTCGTACGCTCGCCCGTCACGGTGAACGTTCCGGGCGGCGTTCTCACCGTCGAGTGGGACGGCAGCGCCGGCGCCCATCTCACCGGGCCCGCGGAGCGCGTCTTCGAAACCGATGTCGCGCGATGAGCGTGCGGATTGGACTCGCATCCTGCGACCGGCGCGGGCGCATCTACTACGACGACGATCTCGTCCCGCTCGCCGACGGCGGAGTGGTCCGGCGTCCCGCGCGCGACGAACTGATCGTCGCGCCGCCTTCCACGATCCCGATGCGCCTGCCGCAGCGGCCGCCGCTGCTCGACGGGTCGCGGGCTCCGGAGGGGCGCGACGTCCTCGCAGCTGCGCTTCCGGCGGGTTACACGAGACTTCTGCTTCCGGCTTACGGCGAGCCCTCCAGCGCGGCGCCCCTTCCGCTCTTCGGCTACACGTTCGCCTGCGTGCTCGACGACGAGCTTCACGTTGCGGCGACGCGAACCGACGAGAGCGAAGACTGGGCGCCGCGAACCTTCGACCCGGGGGAACTCGAGGCGCTGCTCGACGCGCGTCTCGCGCGCTCGCCGCGCAATCGCGTCCTCGAACAGGTTGCGCGCTGCTCGCGTGAGTACGGATGCTTCACCGCGCAGAACGTCTTTCTGCAGCGGGCGGAGGCCGCCTTACCCGTCTCGCCGCGCTGTAACGCCCGCTGCATCGGCTGCATCTCCGAGCAAGACGACGACGCGCGCGTCCCGTCGCCGCAAGAGCGCATCGGATACGAGATCTCCGCGCGCGAGCTGAGCGAGATCGCCATCCATCACCTCGAGCGGGTCGACGATGGAATCGTCTCGTTCGGGCAGGGCTGCGAAGGCGAGCCGCTCCTGCGGTCGTTCGTCATCGCGCGCGCCGTCGAGTTGATTCGCGCCGTCCGCGCAAACGGAACGATCAATCTCAACACGAATGGGAGCATGCCGGGTGCGCTGCAACGGTGCATCGACGCTGGGCTCGACGCCGTGCGGGTCAGCCTCAACTCCTTCCGCGATCGCGTCTACGCCGCGTACTACCGTCCGATCGGATACGATCTTTCGGAGGTGCTGGAGTCGGTTCGTCTCGCGGTATCGAGCGGGCTGACGGTCTCGCTGAACCTTCTCACGCATCCCGGCGTTACCGACGACGAGGAGGAGATCGCCGCGATGCGCGCGTTCTTGGCACGCGTGCGGGTCGCAATGGTGCAGACGCGCACGCTCAACGTCGATCCGCACGTCTATTTTGCTGCGGTGGGGCGCCCGATTCGGCCGCTCGGGATGCGCGCCGCTCTCGACGCGATGCGCGCCTGCGGCGTCGGCGTGGGGAACTTTACCCACACGCACTGAGCGCGGCGCTTACGTGGCGGCGGCGGTGACGTACTGCTGGAGAGCGTCGAGAAGGATCTCCGTCGAGGAGATCACGGTAACGGGATTCGACGGATCGAGCGATTCGAAGATCTGACGATTGCGCGGATTGTTCACCCTGGCGATGCAGCGCGCTTTCGATTTCTTCTTCGTGAGCAGTGCGACGACGAGATTGTCTTCGTCATCCCCCGTGTCGGCTACGACGACGTCCGCGCGCTCGACACCCGCGCTTTCGAGAACGAGCGGATCGCAACCGTCCCCGACGATGACGACCTGCCCGTCGATGAGCCGCTCGAGCATGCGCGCTTTGCGCTCGTTCTTCTCGACGACGACGACCTCGTATCCACCCTGCAAAAGCGCGCGCGTCAAATACGACCCGACCTTTCCTCCGCCGACGACGAGGACGAACATCAGGCGGGAACCTCGGCGCGGGAGCTTTGGGCGAAGAACGTCGCGAAGTCGCTGATCGCGTCGGGTGCGACGACGGCTTCGATCTCATCGCCGAGTTGGAGAACCTCGTCCTCGACGGCGACCATGACGGTCCGCGGTCCACGGCGAATAGCGCCGATCCGTATGCGTCCGCGCGATTCGATCTCGCTCACCCGCTTGCCGGCCGCCTCTCGACCGACGGTTGCCGAAACCGCCGTGAGCTTCCCGAAATCGAACGGCTGCATGCCGTTCCAGGGCGCCTCGACGAGACGGTCGCGGATGAGTTTTGCGCCGAGCGTCGTCGGGCAGACCGTCTCGACGCCGAGCTCGCGATACATGAGCCCGCGAGGAGGATCGTAAATTCTCGCAACGATGCGCTTGATGTTGAACATTCGCTGCGCGATGAGCGCGGCCATGATGTTGCGGTTGTCGCCGTCGGTGACCGCGACGAAGCCATCGGCGGTTGCTGCGCCCGCGTTCTTGAGGACGTCGTAGTCGATGCCGGTGCCGATGACGACGTGGCCTGCAAACTTCTGGCCCAGGCGTTTGAACGCGTTGGGATTCTCGTCGACGACGATGACGTCGTGATCGTCTGCGGCGAGAAGTTTCGCAAGCGCAGACCCGACGCGGCCGCAGCCGACGATGACGATTCTCATGAACGGCCCTACCCTTCGGACTCACCTCGTCCGGCCCCCCCGTCGGCCTCCCTGCGACAACGAAGGCTTGCGGCGCGACCGGTGCGAAAACGTCGGTTCTTCGGGGCGTGGCTCAGCTTGGTAGAGCGCATCGTTCGGGACGATGAGGTCGCTGGTTCGAATCCAGTCGCCCCGATAGCTTCCCGCTGCTCCTTAAGGACCCAGCCGACGGTTGTTTTCACGCTTTAACCCCGCATCGTGGAGGGTCGTTCGCGTGGCCGAGCAAGAGTCTCGAAACCACAACGACTACTTTATCGGTGCCGAACACCTTCTCGCCGCGTTGCTCGAAGAGCGCGATCCGGGCGTCATTCGTGCGCTCCATGAAGCCAACATCGATCTTCATGAAGTTCATGCAGAGGTGCGGCGATCGATGGGAACGGCGAACGACCGGCTCTGGGACGGAATCTTGGTGACGCCGCGCGTTCGCAAGATCGTTACCCTAGCCGAGCAGGCGGCGAAGGGTCGCGAGGTCACGCCGCTCGATCTCTTCGAGGCGTTGCGCGCCGAGGGCGCGAGCACCGCGGCACACCTTCTTCGCCGTCTCGCAGCGAGAAGCGCGGCACCGGCCGCCGAATAAGAGCCGGGGGAATCTCTTGGAACATCTGCAGAACGCGATTCTCGCGCTCGTCTATCATTATGGATACCTCGGGCTGTTCATCGGACTCGTGCTCGGAAACGTCGGGTTTCCCGTCGCCGCCGAGCTGCTCGTGCCGGCTGCCGGCGCGCTCCTCGCGCGCGGTCGGTGGGATTCGCTCGTCATCGTTATTGCCGTGGCGGTCGCCGGAGAGCTCGTCGGCGGAACGATCGGATATGCGATCGGCAGGTTCGGCGGCCGGACGGTCGCGCAGCGGTACGGGAAGTATGTCGGCTTTCACTACGACCGGCTCGACTCGCTCCACGCGTTCTTCGGGCGCTGGGGAACGTTCGCGGTCTTTCTTTGCCGTTTTACGCCGATGATACGCGGGATCTCGCCGTTCGTCGCCGGCGTCGCGAAGATGGACCTGCTCGCGTTCTACGTTTGGACGTTCCTGGGGTCGACGATCTTCTGCGGTGGGCTCGCGCTCTTGGGAAGCGCGCTCGGCGTACACGTCCGCACGGTCCTGCCGCTGCTGCGGCACTGGGGCTACGCGGTTGCGGCCGTCGCGCTGATCGTCGTCCTCGTCGCGATCGTCGGGGCGCGCTCGCGCGCCGGACGCGCCGCTCCTCCGCGCGCATGACGGCGGAACTGCAGACTCGCCTCGCGCAGCTTCCCGACGCCCCCGGCGTCTATCTCATGGTCGGCGCGGATGGCGAGATTCTCTATATCGGGAAGGCGGTCTCGCTTCGCAGTCGAGTCCGGTCGTACTTTCAAGAGAGTTCGGCGCATCCGACGCGCATTGCGGCGATGATGCAGCGCGTCGCGGACGTGCGCACGATCCTCGTGAGCAACGAGGTCGAGGCGCTCATCCTCGAGGCGAATCTCATCAAGCGCCATCAGCCCCCGTTCAACGTGCGCTTGCGCGACGACAAGCGCTATCCGTACCTGAAGGTGACGAACGAGCCGTTTCCGCGGGTCGTCTTCACCCGCTTCGTCAAGGACGACGGCGCACGCTACTTCGGACCGTTCACGAATGCTCACGCGCTGCGGGAGCTCATCGATCTCGTGCGGCTCGTCTTTCCCCTGCGCACGTGCCCGGAGCCGATCGACGGCCGCCGCGCGCGCCCGTGCCTGCAGTATCACATCAAACGCTGCCTGGCGCCCTGCGTCGGTTTTCAGACGCGAGAGCAGTACGAGGCGACGATCGAAGAAGTCGTTCTCTTCCTCCAGGGCAAGCAAGAGTCGCTCCTCGCGCGGCTGCAAGCCGAGATGGACGATGCCGCCGAGCACCTCCACTACGAGGCGGCGGCGCACTTGCGCGATCGAATCGTTCACATTCGCAGGGTAACGGAGTCGCAGAAGGTCGTCTGGACGTCGCGCCTGGACATGGATCTCGTCGCGCTCGCGCGCGCGCAGGGTCAGGCGTGCGTGCAAGTCTTTCTCGTGCGGGGCGGCAAGCTCATCGGTCAAGAGCACTTCATCCTCGACGGCGTGCTCGAGCAGAGCGACGGCGAACTCGTCGGCGAGTTCCTCAAGCAGTTTTACACGGCGCGTACCGCGTCGGCGCCCGATTCCAAAGCGCTCTCCGCGCTCGTGCGCAACGCGCGCGCAAACGAGGTGCCCGTCCCGATTCCGGCGCGTGCGAACGCGAACGCCGCCTCCGCCGTGCCCAAGGAGGTTCTCGTCCAGGCGCTTCCCGACGAACGCGAGACGATCGAGGCGTGGCTGCGTTCCTTGAAGAACGCGCGCGTGCGGATGCTCGTTCCGCGCCGCGGTCCGCGCGCGCACTACCTCGCGCTCGTCCGCAAGAACGCGGAGCAAAACCTGCGCTCCTTCCTGGCGCATCAGGAGGTGCAAGAGACCGCGCAAGCGCGTTCGCTCACGGAGCTTGCGGACGCGCTCGAACTTCCCCGGCCGCCGCATCGTATCGAATGCTACGACGTCTCGAACGTCGCAGGCGCGCATCCCGTCTCCTCGATGGTCGTCTTCGTCGAAGGGCGCGCGCGCAAGAGCGAGTATCGCAAGTTCGCCATTCAGTACGATCGCGGTGCGAACGACTTCGCGATGATGCAGGAGACGCTGCGCCGCCGGTTGCGTTATCTGCGCCGGGCGACCGATGCCGACGTCGAGGGCGAGAAGCAGCCCGCCGACGCCATGCGGGAGCGGTTCAACAAGACCCCCGATCTTCTGCTCATCGACGGCGGGAAGGGCCAGCTCTCGGCGGTCGTCGAGGTGCTCGAGGAGCTCGACATGACCGGAGTTCCCGTCGCGGGGCTCGCCAAGGAGCACGAGTGGCTCTACGTCCCGCGCACGAGCGACCCGATCGTCCTGCCGCCGAACTCCGCAGGCCTTCACCTCGTCATGCGCATTCGTGACGAGGCCCATCGCTTCGCCGTTACGTTTCACCGTCAGCGCCGCGGAAAGGCGATGACGCGGTCCGCGCTCGACGCGCTCGATCGCGTCGGCCCCGTGCGAAAGCGCAGGCTGCTCGGCGCCTTCGGCTCTGCCGCCGCGATCGGGCGAGCGCCGATCGACGAGATCGCGAGCGTCAAGGGGATGACGCCGGCACTCGCGGCGCGTGTAAAGAATGCGTTACAATCGCAGGGGCATCGCGGCGCTTGAAAAAGTGTCGAGCGCGCGCGGTTGAGGCTAGGAGGTTGTCGTACTTGGGCCGTTTTCGGATGTGGTGCCGAATTGTGTTTGGAGACGAGGCGCGAAGAGGGAGCAACGCCGTAGCGTTGTGACCGACGAGCAACGACTATTCGGGCAAAAGGCGGCCCAAAGACGGGAATGCGCCTGAGTCCGACAAACTCCTAGGCTCGTGGAGAGCGTAGCCGCGGCGGCGGTACGGCGGTTCAACAGCCTCGTGCGCGACTTCCAGCGCGGCATGCGTTGGACGGGCCTGGCGGCTCTCGCGGCCGTCGCGCTCATCGTCGCCACCGCCGGCAGCATCGGGTTCATCCAGTTCGGGTACATCGTGGGAATCATCGCGGTCGCGGGCGTCGTGCTCTATCCGCTCGTTCACCACGTCGATCGCCGGTATCTCGTCTACGTGCGCGACCGGCTCGGAAACGAGTCGTCGCTCGACTTCGTCACGGCGGTTCGGCGAATCCGCGGCTTCGCTCCGCGCATCGCCATCGCGTTCGTCGTGTGCTATGCGTTCGGCGCCATCCTCGTCATCGTGCTTTCGAACTTCCTGATGGGGGAGCCGCTTTGGAAGAACGCCGACGTCATTGCGCTGGCGGCTTCGTGCGGAGCACTCGTCGACGTCGTCCTCAACGTTCTCTATGCCGAGGTGCTTGTTGCCAATCTCATCGCCGTGCTCTGCGCGGTGCGCGATCGGGTGCCTCCGCTTGCGCAGCAGGCTCGCGGCGGAATCATGCGGCGTTTCTCGGTCGTGTTGGCGCTCGTCATCGTCGTGGTCATCGCGACGATGAGCGCGATCGCGATGAAACTGCTCGGCGATCTCTCCGCGGGGCGGAGCACCGTCGACCTCGTCGTGCGCTCGGTCGTTTGGGATGCCGTCGGCCTCGTGGTCGTCTCGTGCATCATCGCGTCGCTCGCCGCGCGCGTTCTCTCGCTGAGCGTTGCGCGCCCGATCCTTCATACCGTCGGCCTGCTCGAGCGCTTTCGCGCCGGCGACATCGTCGACGATCCCGGCCTCTTCGGCGAGCCGCGCGTTCCGCATGAAGCCGGGCTTCTCGTCGCAGCGGTTGCGGACGCAAACGCCGCGCTCGGCCGCCTGGCTAGCGGCGGCGAGCGGCTCGCCTCCGGCGACCTCACCGTGCAACTCGTTCCGAGCTCGGAGCGCGACATCGTCGCGATCGCGTTTCGCAAGGTCGTGGACGCGATGCGCACCGTCGTGAGCGACGTGCGCGCGACGGCAGAGCTGCTCGAGAACTCTGCCGACTCTCTGCGCACCCGCGCCGAGGATTTCTCGAAGGACGCTCGCGCGAACGCGGGCGATCTCGCCTCTGCGGTTCGAACCGTCGGAACGCTCGACGAAACCGTCGCGCGCGTCGCGCACGGCGCGGAGGAGCTCTCGGGGATGGCCGTGCGCGCTCGAGCGACGGCCGAGCGTCTGGGAGATGCGGCGCAGGGCAACGCGGCAGGACTCGACCAACTGACGCGCACGGCGGCTGCGACGATCGACGCGGCGGGGGACGCACGCGACATCTTCGATTCGGCCGGACGAAGCGCCGACGTCGCCGCGAGCGCCATCTCCGACGCCGACGCGACCGCGCAAGAGGCCGCCGCCGTCATGACCGAGCTTGTCTCGGGCATCGACGCACTGCGCATGACGTCGGAGCAGATCGGATCGATCACCGGAAAGATCGACGAGATCGCCGATCAGACGAACCTTCTCGCGCTCAACGCCGCGATCGAAGCGGCGCGCGCCGGAGAGCACGGCCGCGGCTTTGCCGTCGTCGCCGACGAGATTCGCAAGCTTGCCGATTCGTCGGCAATGGCGACGCGGGAGATCGCGGCGCTCATCGGGACCGTGCAGAAGGAGATCGACCGCGCCGTCTTCGTAACGAAGCGCGGAAACGAAGCCGTCGCGCAGGGCCGAGCGAAGACCTCGCAGGTCGCCGGCGCCCTCGCGCAGATCGTCGAGAACGTCGCGGCGGTTCGTCAACGCATCGATGCCGTCGTCTTCGCACAGCGAGAACAGAAGGGCGCGACCGACTCGCTCGTCGACTCCACGCGCTTGGTCGAACGGCTCACCGCAGATAACGCGCAGCTTGCCAAGACGCTCGCGACGCTCGCCGGCGACCTTCAGAACTCGTCGGCGCAGGGCGCGGACGCGGCGCGTTCGACGATGGGAGGCGTGCGGGCCGTCGCAGGCCGCGGCGATGCCGGCGCGGCGGCTTCGAACGAGCTCAAAGCGCTCACGCTCTCGCTGCGCGACGAAGCGCAGCGGATTCGCACGGCGATCGCCGGCTTTTCGCCCGCCGATCGGCTGGCGCCGGCGAACGGTAACGGGAAAGGCAAAAAGCAGCTGCTTCGCGGCCTCGTCGGGCTCGACGCCTAATCATCGCGGAAACCCTCGCTTGCGCCCGCGTGTTAGAATAACCGCGCGGGGCTGAGATAGGTTCGACGGGAACGTCCTTCAGCCGACGCAAGCAGGCGGAGCTGCGAGCCCTCCTAAAACGATCGCAACGGCATATCTGCCGACAACAACTACGCACTGGCTGCCTAATCTAGCGTAGCCACGGGAAGCGAGAAGCCGCCGGAGCCGTCTCGCGGACCGTCATCAAGTCCGGCTAGCGCGAGCGCCCGATCCGTCGCCCGCGCGAAATCAAGGATCCGCTGCGAGCGACGCGCCGGCTTCGAGACGCGCGCTCGCCTAAGACGAAGTTCGAAGCTGAGCCTGGAGAATGCGGCGGTTGGGAGTCTCGGACTCGGGGGGCAGCACCCCGACAGCTCCACCAATTGTCTAAGCCGCCATCACACAAGGCGGCGGCGGGATGCGATGGCAGCGGCTTTTTGAAATCGGCTGTAGGTACCCGATTCCGCTCGTGGCCGGGCCTAAGAGCGGACTCGTACGCCGACGATGGTTGCCGCTTCGGCGAGGGCCGGGTGAGCGATCGTTAGTTCCTCGACGCCATGCGACCTAATGACGGTGCGATCCCACAGGCCGACCGTCGTCGAGCGCGAGTCGCAGTACGACCACCACGAAACGCCCGCAAAGATTCCCTGCGCAAAGATGTCGAGCGCCCACGCTTGCGTTACGGTATAGTCGCGCGTGATGACGCTCGACGGACGCAGCCTATGATCGATGAGTTCCTGCGGATCGTCGAGAACGCAGACCGGCGTAGCGTCGTCGGCGTCATACCATGCGAGTACGCGGCGATGCCCGCCTGGAAGCGGGCGCAGCATTTTCGGATTCCAGGTCATCCGGTAGACGCCGCGGTAAAACGCTTCCGCGCAGACCCCGCTGGGGCTGTCGCCCGCATAGAGCACGCCGTACTCACTCGGGTTGTCGATGCGATAGGTTCCTTGCGGCGGGATGTAAAGAGCGCCGCCAGGTTCGTGGAGGTCGGCGTTCTCGTCGTAATAGATAACGCGATACAGCCTCAGACGAGGACCCCGGCAAAGATGCCCTCCAAGGCGCCGATGACCGGTCCGGTGCCCCGTAGCGCGAGGGTATTGACCGGAATCGCGCCTCCGAGAAGCGGCTCCGGGGAGGTGAGCCAAGGACCGATCTCGTCCGGTTGCATAACGCGAGTCGCGCGTTCGAGTACGTACTCGAGGTCGCTGATGCGCCGGGCAAGTTCGCCGCTTATCGGTTCTGCCTCGTGCAGGCAACGGCTGAGTTGTGCGTTGTTAATGTCGAGAACCTCCGCGGCTGCGTTGACACCCAACGCTTTCACGATACGTCGAAGCTTCGGGTTCACGCGCAGTTCGCGCGCCGAGGCGGGCAATACCACCAAATGTGCGCGGGCGTGCGGCGCCCAGGGACGAAGGCGGCTGCGCCTCCGAGCGACGGCGGGCTTCTTCGTTGCGGTCCTCGAGGTCGATTTCATGGGAATATATTACAACAACACAAGTTGTTGTGGAAGCATGACCGGCGAATGGCTGAAGCGGCCCGGACGACGCTATCGTTCGGCCGAGTGCTCTTTGAGGCGCTTGATCATGCGCAGGTGCGCTCCGACCGCGAAGTCGCGCACGAAGCCGAGTCGAGCGAAGAATCCTTCGGCGCCCGTTGGGCCCGCCATCGTCCACGCGTGATATCCGTCGGCGTCTGCGAGGCCCTTTTCGAACGCGCAGACGAGCGCGCTTCCGATTCCGGTGCCGCGCTCGCTCGCGTCGACGGCGATGAAGCGAAGTTGATACGCGCGAAAGCGGGCGGCGCCGTACGATTTCGCCGGCAAGAGCCGCGGAATGACGAGTCGGCGGAGTGCGCGATTCCGAACCGACGCGAGCGCGATGCGCGGCGCGTGCTCGTGGATGAAGGCTCTGCGTACGGCGTCGAGTGCCGCGGTCTCGCCGCCGATGAGAAAGCCGGGAGCGCGCGGCGCGTTGCCGTTGCTTGCAACCCAGAGCGTATTTCTCGCCGCAAAGGCGTCGAGGAAGGCGTTAGCGAGGCCCGGATCGAGCACGGCGAGCGGATGGCGAGGGAAGCTCGCGCGAAACATTTCTACGATGCCGTCATTGCGGCACGCGCGCGAAGAGACGACCCTCACGGGGCCGGCGGGATCGGTTTGTTGCATTCCTATCGACGGTTACGCCGCTGTGGCTCGCGCACCTCGTTCCAGCGCGAACGTGCGTGGAGCCAGGCAGCCGATAGGAGACCGGCTCCTACCGCGTCGAGGAGGCGAGATGCGTCGCGTAGACGTGGGTGAACTCCGCTCCGAAGAGGAGGATCTGCGATGAGTAGTTCACCCAAATCATCAAGGCGACGAGCGATCCGAAGACGCCGTACGTCGAGTTCAACGCCGTCGTTCCAAGGTACCATCCGACGAAAAACTGTCCTATGACGAAGAGCAATGCGGTGACCGCTGCGCCGACCCGAACGCCGCGCCATGGCGGTCGTGCGTCGGGGAGAAAGCTGAAGATCGCGGCAAAGCCCGCCCAAAGGACGACGAAGGAGGCGAAGAAATCGGCGGCTTCGGCGAATGCACGCAGCGCCATCGAGAGGTGAACGCCAGACGCTCCCACCACCGTGAGCCCGGCGTTGACGCCGAGCGAGACGAGGAGAAGGAGCGCGATGACGAGCAGGACCAAAAAGCTCCACGCGCGCCGGCGCAATGCGACGACCAGCGTCATCCTTTCCGGCGGGACGTCCCAGATCGCGTTCAACGCAAACTGCGCCGCGCCGAACAGGCCAAGTGCCGCGACGACGAAGACGATCCAGCCGACCGTCTGGGCGAGCGGGCCCCCGTGCGAACGGTCGAGGGACGAGGCGACGATTTCGCGTAATGCATGCGCGCCGGATCCCGCGTCGCGGTCGATGTATCGGAAGATGAGATTGAGAACGTGCGCGTGACCGCGCACCACGATGCCCGCGATCTCGACGAAAACGATGACGAGCGGCGCCATCGCAAACGCGGCAAAGTATGCGAGCGCCGCGGCGAGCCACTGTGCGTGGTGGCGGCCGTACTCGGCCCACGTCTCGCGCAGAAGCGCGGCGACCAGCAGCGTCACGGCGCGCGGCTGCTGCGAATGTCGCGTAAGGGAACGGCGAGCAGCGTTCCTCCGCGGCTGCCGATGACGAGCGTCCGTCCGGCGATCGCCGGCGATCCGACGTTGAACGGCGCCCCGTAGTACGCATCCCCGATCGTCCTGCCCGTGCGCGCGTCGAGTGCCCATAGGTATCCGCCGAGATCGCCGAAGTAGATCGTTCCGTCGACGGCCGCGGCGCCGCCGAGCACCGGTCCGTGCGTTCGCGCGCGCCAGATCTCGCGGCCGTTGCGCGGATCGAGCGCGTGCATGTACGGTGCGAACGGACTGCCGACGAAGAGGCGATGGTCGGCGAGAAGCGGAATCGCGGCTTCGTTTCGAGGACGCACGTTGCCGCTCTCCAGCGCGGTATCCCAGGCTTTGCGCCCGGTTCGCACGTCGATCGCGTAGACGTGCTGCCGGCCGAGATCTCCGACGAGCACCGGCGTCGTGCTCGACGGAGGCATAAGGTAATCGCAGTAGATACGCGTGCCGTCTGAGACGGGCGGGCAGTCTCCGATTCCGGACGCGACGCGCGAGAAGGTCGTTTTCCATACGACGCTTCCGTCGGACGCTCGCAGATCCCAGATCGCATTGCGCGATTCGCCGGCCGTCACCCAGTCGCCGTGACCGACCGGCAGTGCTGCGACCATCGATGCGATGGAACCGATGTTGCGCGCATAGCGCTGCGCGCCGGTACGCGGATCGAGCCCGATGATCGAGCCGTCACCATCGTGATGGACGAGAATCCCGTCGACGATTGCCGGCGTCGGCATGCCGGTTCCCGCGAGCGTATGCGTCCAGAGCAGCTTGCCGGTACGTTCGTCGAGACCGGTGATCGCGTTGGGTCCGTTGCCGACGTGAATCGGACGAGCGGGCATCGCGTCGGTGGGGCTGTTCTCGTTCCCCTCCCAGACGATGACGACGCCGTCGTAGAGAATCGGTGCGCTCATCACGGGATTTGCGAGGTGCCGCCTCCAGCGAATCCGGCCGCTCCGCGCGTCCACGGAGTAGACCTCGCCCTCGTTGTTCCCAATGAAGAGCGAGGTGCCGCCGAACGCCGCGCTCGACGAAAATGCGCCTCCGGTACGAATGCGCCACGAGACGTCGAGCGTTCCGGCAAGGACGGCATTGTTTGCGGAGTTGAGACGAAACTGCGGCCAGCTCGCGAGCGCGACGAGCACCGGCGTCGCCGCGCCCCCGCCGGCGCGCATCGCGACGATGGTGAGAATGGCGAAGCCGGCGAGCAGCCGCATGCGAGCCATCATGGCTCACAAGGAATTCCCCGCCCGCGCGAAAGTTTACACCAAAGCTGACAGGCGTCCGCCGTCGACGAGAAGCGTCGCGCCGTTCACGAACGCGCCGTCGTCGCTTGCAACGAAACAGATTGCGGCCGCCAACTGCTCGGGCGTTCCGATCGCGCCCGTCACCTTCTCCGCGCCGCTTCTGACGTTCGGATTATCCCAGAGCATCGGCGTGTCGACGGCGCCCGGGGCGACGGCGTTGACGCGAATCTTGCGCCCGGCCATCTCGAGGCTGAACCCGCGCGTGAACGCTTCGATCGCTCCCTTCGACGATGCGTAGGGCACGACGTTCTGCGTCGTCGCGTGCGCGTGAACCGAGCTGAGGTTGACGATTGCCGAGCCGGGCGGCATATGCGGCGCGCCGTACTTCCCGAACAAGAAGACCGAGCCGAGATTCGTCGCGATGACCTTGAAGAAATCCGCCTCGGCAATATCGACGATCGGTGTGAAGGTCATCATCGCGGCATCGTTGACGATGACGTGAATCGCTCCGTAGGCTTTGACGGCGGCGGCGACGACGGCTTGGACCTGCGCGGAGTTCCCGACGTCGCATGCCTGAGCCAGCGCGTTCCCTTTCGCGGCAACGATGTCGGCGACCGTGGCCTGCGCCGCCGGAAGGCGAAGGTCCGCGACGACGACGCTCCCGCCCTCGGCAGCCATTTGGATGGCCGTCGCGCGGCCGATGCCCGAGCCGCCGCCCGTGACGATGCAGGTCTTGCCGGTAAATCGCATAGCAAGTGCGTATGCTCCCAACCATGCGCCCATTCCCTGCGGAGTTTCGATTCGGCGTGGCCACCGCCGACCATCAATGCGAGGCCTACGACGGTCACGATGACGTTCGCGACGTGTGGGAACGCGAACGCAAGGTCACGCTGCGCGGTCGCGCGACGGACTTTTGGAACCGCTACCGCGAAGATGCCGACCTCGCTCGCGGGCTCGGCTGCACGGCGTTTCGGCTCTCGCTCTCCTGGTCGCGCCTCGAGCCGTCGCCGGGCGTCTGGAGCGACGAGGCCATCGCGCACTATCGCGACGTTCTGCAGTACATGAAAGGCGCCGGGTTGGCGACCGTCGTCACGCTCCACCACAACACGTGGCCGCTTCACGTTCAGGCGGCGGGCGGCGGTGCGGGGATGCTCGATACGGGCTTTCCGGACAGGCTCGCAGCGTACGCTCGCGTCGCGGCGCAACGTTTCGGCGACCTCGTCGACTATTGGGTGACGCTGAACGAGCCCAACCAGCTTCTGTACGGCTTCGTGAAACCGTGGTTCATGCGCAACTATCCGATGCCGCCGGGTCTCGCTCCAAGCGCTTCGTCGGAGGATCAGCTCGACGCCGTTCGCAGGCTCATTCCGAATCTCTTTCGGGCGCACGCGCGAGCGCGCGAGGCGATCCACGGCGTGAACGGCGGAGCGCTCGTCGGCGCAAATCCGCTCGTCATGGGACTGCCGCGGTTTCTCCAGCGCATCGCCGACAACGCCGCGACGCGTCTGCACAAGCCCGAGGATCTCCACGCGCAGGCCAAGCACCTCTCGCAGTCGGCGCTGCTCGATGGCGGGCGCGTCGACATGAGCGTGGCGCAGATCGAGATGAACGAGCACGACGTGAGTCACGTTCTCTACTCGCAGCCGTACGTACGCGACTACGCCGCGGCCGTCGCGCTCGGCAGCCACACGCTGCTCAACGTCGTGAATGCGGCGATCCGGGAGATGCACGGACGCGATCCGTTACCGGATGACGAGAAGCGCGACCTCGATGGATCGGTGAAGAAGATCGTCGATCGCGGCGTGCTGAGAGCCGGTATTCGTCTCTCGCCCGGCCTCTGCTCGCGCGGCGGCTCCGACTACGAGGGTCCGGAGCCGGAACTCGTGCGCCGGGTCGCGCGGCACATCTTCGGCGATGCGTCGAAGGTCGAGTTCGTCCAACTCGACGGCGCGGAACGCACCGGTGCGACCCGCTCGTGGCTGCGCGTCTTCGACGGCTCGCGCAAGGCGCTGTCGATGTTCGCAACGATCTTGGGCACGAACTGGTGGAATCTTGGAATGGCCGGGCGGCTCGCGCCATTTCTCTGCCCGCCTGAGTGCGTCGGCGCGCTCGACTTCGTCGGCTTGGATTACTACTGGGGCGTTCCGTCGATCTGGCCTCGCGAGCTCGAGCGGCTCTTCGCGGCGGCGGAGTGCCGCTACGGCAACGCTCCCGTATGGCCGAACGTCCTCTACAGCATCCTGTGCGAGCAGCGCGATGCCTTTCCAGGCAAACGCATCGTCGTCATCGAGAACGGCTGCGTGACGAATGCGGACGACGTGACGCGCGCCGACTATATTACCAAGCACATCGCGGCGGTGCAGCGTGCGGTGAGCGACGACGTTCCCATCGACGCGTATCTCTGCTGGAGCATCACGTCGAACCGAGAGTGGGGCCTACCGTTCGACAAGGACAGCGACTTCGGGCTCTACCATATCGAGCTCGATACCGATCCGAACTTGACGCGCACGCCGACCGCGGCGAGCGAACGCTACGCGCAGATCATCTCGCACCGCAGCGTCGACGAGAAGGACGCCTGAGGTGAAACGCGGCGTTCACGCCGCGGTGCTCACGCCGGTCACGGCGGATTGCAAACCCGATGCGCCGCGTGCGGTTGCGTACTACGAGAGCCTCTTGGCGCGCGGCTGCGATGGCGTCACGATCCTCGGCACGACCGGAGAGGCGATGTCGTTCTCCGTCGAGCAGCGCGTGCGTTTCATGGAGGCCGTCGCCGACGCACTGCCGGGCGAGTGCGTGACATGCGGTACGGGCGCGGCCGCGCTCGCCGACGCCGTCGCGCTCGCGCAAGTGGCGCACGATCTCGGCTTTGCCGCCGCGCTCGTCATGCCGCCGTTCTTCTATCGCGACAGCACCGACGAGGGCGTCGTCTCCTTCTTCGATGCGCTCCTGCGGCGGCTTGCAGCTCCGTCGAAGCGCGTGCTCCTCTATAACTTCCCGCGTATGAGTGGCGTCGCGTTCCACGCACCGCTCGTCGGGCGTCTCCTGCACGAGTTTCCCGGAGCGATCGCCGGAATCAAGGACAGCGCGAACGATCGCGATCTGCAGCGACGGCTCGCCGGCGAGCACGATGGATTCTTCGTCTTCGGAGGGTCGGAACGCGATCTCGCGGACGCCCTCGCGCACGGCGGGGCCGGATGCATCTCCGCGAGCGTCTGCCTCTGGCCTGAGCTTGCGGCGGAGGTCTTCCGGTCCCAGGACGTGGGAAAAGGGGCGGACCTTACGCGGCGGCGAGAGGCTCTGGGCACCGGCAATCTCATCCCGTTTCTACGCCGTGAGGTCGCACGCGCCACGGCGGATGAAAATTGGAGACGCGCGATGCCTCCGCTGACCGGTTGGGAATAAGCCGCTCATCGTGCGACTGAAGCTCTCCGTTCCGGCAGCCGTGATTCCAATTTACGGAACGACGCTCGCGGACATGCTCGGGTACACGCTCATGATTCCGCTTCTGCCCGCCCTCGCCGAGCGCTACCACGCCTCGTATTTCATCGCGGGCACGCTCATCAGCGTTCCCGCAGTCTGCTCGATGTTCTCCGCGCCCATCTGGGGGCGCGTGAGCGATCGCGTCGGGCGAAAGACGATCATTCTCATCTCGCAAGGCGTCACGCTCGTCGGCTACGTCATGCTCGCGCTCGCGCACTCCTTGGCGTGGATATTCATCGCCCGCATCGTTTCGGGCCTCGGGGCCGGAAACTTGAGCGCGGCCCAATCGTTCGTTGCCGATGTGACGAAAAAGAGCCAGCGCGACCAAGCCTTCGCGCTCTACGGCGTCGTCTTTGGCGCCGCGTTCGTCGTCGGACCGGTTGCGTCGTCATTTCTCATGCGCCGCGACATCCAATTCCCGTTCTACGCTGCCGCGGCGCTCGAAGCGGCGAACATCATCTTCACGTTCGCGCTTCTGCCGTGGAAGGTCGGGCGGCACGAGCAGGAAGTCGAGATCGAAGAGATCGCGAGGGCCGCGATCGAGCGACCGCTGCGAAGCCTCCTGCTGCGTCAGTTTCTCTTCATCTTCGGCGTCGTCTATTTTCTCAGCGGCTTCGCACTCTATCTCCACGCCGCGCTGCACGTCGCAGGCACCCAAGTCGGGTGGATCCTTGCCGGTGCGGGGATTCTCGGCGGTATCGTCGAGGGAGTCATCGTGGCGCCGCTCTCGGCTCGCCTCGGCGAGCGGCTCGTCGCGCAGTGCGGGTTCGCGGGTCTCTTCATCGGGTATCTCCTGCTCCTTGCGACGCACGGGATTGTGCTCTTCATCATCGCGGTCGGAGTCTGGGCCGCCGGCGCCGCGATGGTCGAGCCGTCGATCATGGCGGCGCTGTCGCTACGCATCCCCAAGCGCGAGCGGGGCGCGCTCATGGGCGTCAGCGACTCGGTGAACAGCGTCGCGCTCGTCATCGCACCCGCCGCGAGCGGCGCGATCATCGGCGCAAACGCGCAACTCATCGGCATTCTTCCGGCGGCTGCGACGGCCGTCGCGCTCTGGATCGGCTATCGCGCCAGGAAGTTCATCCGCCGTTGAGGTCGAGGTAGATCTCCGTCGCGAACGCGAGGAGAAATCCGAGCGTCATCATGCTGGTAGCGGCGGCGGTCAGGCCCGTGCGGCGTAGAACCGACCACATCTCGCCGATGACGAAGACGAGCGCCCCGATCGCAATCGCGAGAAAGAGCACCGAGAGATACGGCGAGTCGAAGGCGTAGCCGATCACCGTCCCCAGGAAGGTCGGACCGCCGGCGACGAGTCCGGCGAGTGCGATCTGCCCCCAGCTTGGAACGATGCGACCCATCAGCGGCGCCGCGACGCCGAAGCCTTCGGTTGCGTTGTGCAGCCCGAATCCGACGATGAGGGCGAGCGCTACGGCCGTCGCTCCCGACGCGGCGGACGCGCCGATGGCAAGGCCCTCGCCGAAGTTATGCGCTCCGATGCCGATCGCGATGAGCGAGGCGAGGACGACCGGATGGTCCGCGCCGGCCTGTGCGGCGGCGCGAAACGCGAGGGCTTGCGCGCCGCTTCCGAGACCGACGAGGCCGAGCAGCAATCCGATGACGAAGAGCGCGATGAGCGCTACCGGAAATGGCGCCGCTCCGCCGTGCCAGGCATTCAGCTGCGCGAGGATCGGCGCGATCGCGTTCTGCGCGATCTCGATGACGAGGTAGATGAGGATTCCGATCGCGAGCGCGTTGAGGAGCGCGACGGTCGAAGGCTTAAGGCGCCGAGCGCGAGCGATCGGAAGGCCGAGGAAGATCGTGAAGCCGGCGATCGCGCCGAGGAGCACGGTCATCCAAAACGAGAGTCCGCGCCCGTGCCCCGACCCCGCGCCCTGCTGCGGCATCATCGCGGCGTACATCTTCGTCAGCGTGTTCGGCGTGCCGATGTAGTGAATCGCGGTGATGAGCCCGGCGGGCATGCCATTGGCATCCTCGATGTGATCCATGACGTGGCAGTGCACCAGCCACGTTCCGGGTTGCGCGTTCGCATCGACGACGACGTCGACGCGCTGGCCGGGACCGACGAGCACCGTATCCTCGATGTCCTTGTACGTCACGGGTTGGGCGTCGCGCGCGATAATCCGCTGGTAGTGCCCGTGCGTGTGCATCGTGTGGAACTCTTCGCCGGAGATGTTGATCCAGCGGATGCGGAATCGCTCGCCCCGGTGGACGTTCATCGCTTGCGTCGCGGGATACTCTTTGCCGTTGATCGTGAAGACGTTTTCGCTCGCTCTTTGAATCTGCCAGGAGGAAAGAACTTCGAGAAAATCGTCACCCAGGCCGCGTTCGAGCGGCAGCGGATGCGTCGGCAGAACGACGATCGCGCCGTAGAGACCCGAATCGAGCATCGCTTCGTTGTCGTGCGTGTGATAGATGAACGTGCCCGGTACGGATGCGACGAATCGGTAGACGTAATGGCCGCCGTGCGGAACGAGCGGCTGCGAGATGCCGGCAACGCCGTCCATGGAGACCGGAATGTCGTGAATGCCGTGAAGGTGGATCGTGTCCGGGGTCGTGTCGTCGTTCGTGTAGTCGATAACGACGGTCTCACCCTGATGCACGACGATTGCCGGTCCCGGAACGACGCCGTTATACGTGTTCGCCATCACGGTCAGGCCGGGTTTGAGCGTCCAGGGTGCCGCGCGCTCGACGATGTGAAACGTCGCGGTGCGGCCGCGAATCGCCGGGATCGCCTGATAGGCGCCGTCGGGGCGCCGGAAGACCCCAGACTCGCCCGGAGCCGGGGTCGCGACCGGGATAGGCCCGGCGATCGGCTGCAGACCGGCCGCCGGCGCGGCGATGACGGGCTCGTCGGCGTCGGCGAGCGCGGCAACGGGAAGGACCAGGGCGAATGCCGCGGCCAAAGCGGTGAAGAATAGGCGCATTTAGGTGCTCCTAACTCCATTCTCGCCCGGGCACCGCGCCCCTTCCCAAGGGATGCGCCGGGCCCGTCTCACGCCGAAGGTACGCCCATGGACCGCTGGCCTCACATCGTCTACGCGCAGTGGAAGGACACGCTGCAGACCCTGCATCTGTGGACGCAGATCGTCGGAAAGATCCGTCTTCGTCTCGCGCCGTTTGCGAACCACTCGTGGAACTCGGCGCTCTACGTCACCCCGCGTGGCCTCACGACGTCGGCGATGCCATATCGCGACGGACGAATGCTCGAGATTCGCTTCGACTTCGTCTCCCACGCGCTCGAAATCGACGATTGCGATGGGGCGCGGCGTACGTTTGCACTCGCGCCTATGAGCGTCGCCGCGTTTTACGAACGCGTCATGCGCGAGCTTCGCGCGCTCGGGTATGAGATCCGCATCGACGGCAAGCCGAACGAGGTGGCGCAGGCAACTCCATTTGCGCAAGACACCGCGCACGCTTCCTACGACGCCGCGTACGTCGAACGCTTTCGTTACGCGCTGCTCGCATCCGATCGGCTCTGCAACGTCTTCCGATCGGGTTTCTACGGGAAAGTGAGCCCCGTGCACTTTTTTTGGGGAAGCTTCGATCTCGCGTTCACGCGCTTTTCGGGCCGAAGGGCGCCCGAGCATCCGGGCGGCTTTCCGAACATGCCCGATCGCATCACAAGAGAAGCGTACTCGCGGGAGGAGCACAGCGTCGGCTTCTGGCCCGGCGGGGCGGGGAGCGAAGCGATCTTCTATGCGTATGCGTATCCGGAGCCGCCGGACTTTCCGCGGGCTCCCGTTAAACCGGCGGCGGCGTCGTGGTATCCGGCGTTGCGCGAGTTCGTGCTTCCCTACGAAGACGTGCGCACGAGCGACGATCCCGACCGCGCCGTGCTGGAGTTCTTTTCGTCGACGTACGACGCGGCAGCCACCTTGAGCAAATGGGATCGCGCGCTTCTCGAGCGCGAACCGAGTGATTCTCTGACCGTGTAGGCGGTTAGCCCGGTCGAGAGATTTTCAGCGCGGCCCAGACGTGATTCCCGTACCCCGGTACGCGTTCGATCGCGATTCGCTCGCTGAGGCTGCGGGCGATGAAGAGCCCGCGGCCGCCCTCCGCAAGCGGATTCTCCGGCAGCTCGCCGGGGCTCGCGAATGGTCCGCCGCGATCGATGACGTGCAGCGTCGGAGATTCGCCCCTCCAGTCGAGATGGACGTCGATCCCGCCTCGCGCGTGGCGCACGACGTTCCCGACGAGCTCGCCGAAGACGAGCTCGGCTCCCGCGGTCGCGCTTTCGTCGCCGATGCGGCGCCGTAGATACCGGACAAAATCGGCGCGCGCGTCGTTCGCCGCCTGCGCGTTCTCGGCGCTGAACGACCAGCCCTCGAGTTCGCGAAAGCGGACGGTGAGGATCGCGATGTCGTCGGCACGCTTCTCGCGATGGCAGCCGTCGCGGATGAACGCTGCCGGATCGCTCGCGTGCATGATCGCACCGCTCTCGAGGACCTCGGCAAGGCGCCGCTCGCCGTCGACGTCGGGATCGCGCACCTCGACGAGGCCGTCGGTGTAGAGCACGAGCAGCTCGGCTCCCGGCAGCGTCGTCGTCTGCGTCTCGGCTGCAGCTGCATAACGAATGCCCAGCGGAAGGCCCGTCGACCGCAGCTCTTCGAGCGACCCGCCGCGTCGAAGGAACGGCGAGCGATGCCCCGCGTTCGCGTAGCGCAGCGTCGAGCGCGAGGGATCGATGATGCCGCAGAACGCCGTAATGACGATGCCCGCAAACTCCTGACGGATGAGATGATCGGCGGCGTCGAGGATCCGCGACGGGTCCTCTTCGTACAGTCCGGCGACGCGGATGATCTGGCGTACGCGCGCCATGACCGACGCCGCGTCCAAACCGCGCCCCATGACGTCGCCGACGTCGACGAGGAGCGAGCCGTCGTGCAAGACGACCGAATCGTACCAGTCGCCGCCGATCTCCGCTTCGTCGGAGCCCGGAACGAAGACCGCATCGAGATGCAAATCGGGCGTCTGCGCGAGCGACGTCGGCAGCGCGACGCGCTGAAACGTCTCGGCGATCCTGCGCTCGCGTTCGAAACTGCGCGCGTTTTC
Organism: Candidatus Tyrphobacter sp.; assembly: GCA_050733755.1. Lineage (GTDB taxonomy): Bacteria > Vulcanimicrobiota > Vulcanimicrobiia > Vulcanimicrobiales > Vulcanimicrobiaceae > Tyrphobacter. The sequence continues at coordinate 33,645 of JBOHTS010000076.1, forward strand.
AATCGCGATCGACGCGCGACGCGCGACTTCGCAGAGGAGCGGAACGTCGCGCTCGTCGTACGCGCGAGTGCCGCCGCCGTAGAAGACGTAGAGACCGCCATACGCATTCGTGCGGGAGCAAAGCGGGATCGTCACCGACGAGCGCGGCTCGAGCGGCGCGAGCGCCGCGGCAAGGTACGGCCATAACTGGCCGCGTCCCGCGGCGAGGTCGAGGTTCTTGATGAGCCGGGGCCGCTGCTCGCGCAGGCGCTTGGTTTCGGCACGTTCGGCATCCGGGGTGAGCACGCGTTCGCCGCGCAGGCGGGCGAGGAGCGCGTTGCGTTGCGGGTCCCGGTGCGCGCACGCGAGGACCCGCAGCACGTCCTCGCCTTCTGCGAGAAGCACGAGCGCGCTGTCGCCGATCTCCACGGCGACGAGTTCGCAGAGATGCGCGAAGGTTTTGCGAAGGTCGAAGGACTCGAAGAGCGCGTCGCTCGCCGCGGTAAGCAGCGTCAGACTCCTGCGCGCGCGCTGCTGTTCGTCGATGTCCGTACAGGTTCCGATCCAGCGAACGACGGCGCCGCGCTCGTCGCGAATCGGAGTGGCCCGTGCGACGAACCAGCGATAGAGACCCGTCGCCGCCTCGCGCAGACGATACTCGGCTTCGTACGGAGCGCCGGTCGCAAGCGCGTTCGTCCATCGCTCCCAGAGCGTGGCAAGGTCGTCGGGATGGACCGCGCCCTTGCTCGAACCGTAGGAGGCATTCGTCTCCTGCGCGCTCAGGCCCGTGAACGCCGTCCAGCGCCTGTTATAGTACTCGACGCGACCGTCGGAACGCGCGACCCAAACGAGCTGCGGGATCGCGTCGGCGACGAGCGCAAAATGCTCGAATCCCGCTTGCAGGGCAGCCTGGAGAGGTGCGAAGCCGGGTTCGTTCATTGGCCGGCAGGGTGGACGGTCGAGTGCAGTGAAGGCGGCGGGCGATGTGGCCTCAGAGGGTCGGGCCGCGCTCGTCTTTTGGACGCACGATGCCGCGCATGACGTTCGTTACGATTGGAGCGCTCCTCGCGCTCTTCATCGCCGCCGTCGTCATCGTGCAGGTGAGCGTTCGCCATGCAATCGCCGATCAAGAATCGGTCCGGCGTGCCGAAAGCCTGCGCGCATTGACGCTGCGCCTGCAGATCGACGAAGAGACCGGTCTGCGAGGTTTCGTCATCACCGGTGAGCGCGGTTTTCTTCGACCCTTCGAGCAAGCGAGGAGAAGAATGGCGCAGGCCTCCACGCGGCTACGTTCCGAGCTCTCGACCGTCGCGCCTGCCCTCGTGCCCCTCGCGATAGAGGATCGAGCGATCAACGCGCGGTGGGTTTCGCACGTTGCGCTTCCGGCGCTCGCGCACCGGTCGGCCGGAACGATCGAAGCGTTCGAGCTGCGCGGCAAGTCGCTCATCGATCGCTATCGCGAAGTCTCGGCCGCCATCGCGTCGGAACTCTCGCAGACCGCGGATGCGCGGGACCATGCCGCGGCGCTGACCGTCACGCGCATTCTCGACGGCAGCATCGCCTTCGGACTCGTCCTCGCCGCGCTGCTCGCATTCTACGCCCGGGCACAGATGAGACTGGGGCACGAACTGATCGAGCGGGACGAGGAGTACGAGCGCGTGGCGCATATCGCGACTCTCTTACAGGAGGCGTTCCTCGCCGAACCGATGGCGCAGCACGAGCGGCTCGCGTTAGACGTCCTCTACGCGCCGGCCGTCGAAGGCTTGCGCGTCGGAGGCGACTGGTACGACGTCCGCGCGCTCGCGGACGGACGGGTATACTTCTCGATCGGAGACGTCGCCGGTCACGGCGTAGACGCCGCGGTGGCGATGGCACGGATGCGTCAAACGATCTTTGCGCTCGCCGCTCATGAGAACGATCCGTCGATCGTGCTCTCGCGAGCAAACAAGGTGTTGTGTCTCCAAGGCGAGACGATGGTGACGGCGTGCTGCGGTTTCGTCGATCCCGCGACGCTCGAGGTGTCATACGCGTGCGCCGGGCACCCCCCGCCGCTTCTCGTCGGTGACGGCGGCGACGCGACGTTCCTGCCGGCGAGCGGCCTTCCTCTTGGGGCTGCTTCCGACCCCGCAACGCGCGCGCACGCACTGCGTGTGGAGGAAGGCTCGATGCTCGTTCTCTACACGGACGGCGTCATCGAGTTCGACCACGACGTCATCTCCGGAGAGCGCGCGCTGCGGGAGGCAGCCGGTTCGGTGGCGCGTGGGCGGTTCGAGCGTCCAGCCCGAGCGATCGTTCAGCGTACGCTCGGAACGACGCTCGCGCGGGACGACATCGCGCTCGTGACGATCCGATTCGTGCCGACGCGCAAGCAGCGCCGGGCCGAGCGCATTCCCAGCAGCGCCGCCTCCGTGCCGAAAGCAAGAGCGGGCACGACCGCGTAGAAGAAGGGCGCGTGAAGGCGGCACGCGTTCTCATCGCGCTCGTCGTGATCGCAGTTATTGCGTTCATCTGTTGGTACGTTCTCGTTCCGCCGCCGCAGAACTCGGGACTGCTGACGATCTACTATGCGAAGCTCGACGGCACCACGCTCGGAATGTGGACGATCTCGCAGCGGTCGATGGAGCCGGGTGAGACGCCCGCGCAGTATCTCCAGTATCGGGCGATGTATGCGGCGATTCAGGAGGTCGCGGGGCCCCCGAGCAACGTGCAGGCTATACGCTTTCCCGTGGGGACGCGCGTGACCAGCGTCGGCGTCTCGGGATCGCTGGCAACCGTGGATTTGTCGAGCGACGTGACGCACCAGAGCGGCACGTTCGGCGAGAACGGCCAGTTCAAAGCGCTCGTCTACACGCTCACGGCGCTGCCCCCCATCCGCGGCGTACAGGTAATGGTCGCCGGCAAGCGGTTGGAGACGCTCCCGGAGGGGAACCTGGAGCTCGATGCGCCGCTTCATCGCTCTGACTGGTAGCGCACTGGCGCTGCTCGTCTCGCTGGCGTGTGCGCGCGCGGCCGCGACGACCGCGCCGCCGCTGCAAATCGTCAACGCGGCCTTCGTCGGCGCCGGCGACCCTTCGCTGCACGCGCTGCTGACGCGCATCGGGGCGACGATTGCATGGCGTCGCGGATCGGGCGACGTTCTCGTCACGACCGCGGAGCACGCGGTGATCGCGTTCACCGCCGGAGACCGCCGGTACCACGAAGGCGACGTGACGGCGCAGGCGCGCTACGCGCCCTATATAAGGAACGGCGTGCCGTTCCTTCCGGAGCCCGAGTTGCTCTCCGCGCTCTCTTTGGAAGGGTTCCCGCGGGGGCAGTCACTCGTGCTCGAGCCGCTCATATCGTCGCTCGACGTTCGGGCGGCGCGCGGCGGCGCGACGATCGTGGCGCGCGCGGCGACGCCGCTGCGGCCGCGAATCATTTCGGCGGCCGGGCCGGACGTGCGCTATGAGTTCGACGGCGTGGGAACGACGGTCGCGGGAACGCGCACGGTCGACGAAGGCGGCATCGCGAGCGTCACCGTGCGCACCTACGGGCAACTCGCGTCCGCGCGAACGTTCCTCACCGTCACGCTCGTGCAGAACGCGAGGGTGCAACCCGCACGGAGCGACGACGGCCGCGACTTCGTCCTTACGGTCGCGTCGCACGTGGCTGCCGCAAACTCGCAGACGACGGTAACCGCGGTAAGCGTGCTCCCCGCTTTGGATGCGTTTACGATTGCGATCGCCGTGTCCGGCGACGCGCAGTACTCGTGGCATCGGCTTCTCGCGCCCGACAATCGGTTCTGGCTCGACATCTCCGGCGCGCGCTCGACGACGATCGCCCGCGACGATCGCTGGCTCGGACGCGTGACCGGCGTGCGCGTGAGCCAGCTCGCACCGTCCGTCGTTCGGATCGCGCTCTCGCTTGCGGACGAGCAGGCGATCGACGTCGTGCCGTCTTCGCGCGGCGTGCGCATCGTCGTTCGCGACGACCTCGCGGCGGACGCTCCGCGAAACGGAAGCGGAAGCATCGGCAGCCTGGTCGCAGCGAGCGTTGCGACTCCGCTTCCGCCTGCGGAGCCGCAGACGACGGCGCTCTTGACGCCGGCGCCGTACCGTCCCTCATACGTTCCGGCGAATCCCCGTCTCATCGTCATCGATCCGGGTCACGGCGGCAACGACCCCGGCACGATCTTCGACGGACGGGAGGAGAAGACGTTCACGCTCGACATTGCGCTGCGGCTGCGCGACATCCTCATCGCGCGCGGATGGCAGGTGCGCATGACGCGCGCGAGCGACACCGAGGTGGACCCGTCGGCACAAACGGACCACGACGAGCTCCAGGCCCGCGACGACGTTGCGAACGGCAACGGCGCTCGAATCTTCATCTCCATTCACGTGAACGCGTATTCGGAGCCAGGGCCGCACGGCACGACGAGTTTCTATTCGAAGCCGGAGGACGTGCCGCTCGCGCGCGACGTCGAGGACGCCATCGCACGGGGCGCGGGGATGCAGAACGACGGAATCGTCAAGAGCAAGCTCTACGTCACCTATCACGCGCGGATGCCCGCCGTGCTCGTCGAGACCGCCTTCATCACGAACCCGGGCGATCTCAGGCGGCTGGAGTCGCCGTCGTGGAGGCAGCGCGTCGCGCAAGCGATGGCGGACGGCATCGCGGCGTACGCGCGCGAAAATCCGATTCCGACTTCCTACCAGCAGTGATCGGACTCTTCGACTCGGGCCTGGGAGGTCTCACGGTTCTGCGCCGTTTGCGCGAGTGGTTGCCCGATGCCGACGTGCTGTACTTTGCGGATCAAGCGAACGTTCCGTACGGCGATCGCAGCGCCGGCGAGATTCAAATGTTCTTGCGCGAGAACGTCGCGTGGCTGGAGAAGCACGGCTGCGAGGCGATCGTCATGGCGTGCAACACGAGCTGCGCGATTGCGGCGACCTACGGCTGGCCGCGGGCGCGTGCGCGGATTTTCGACCTCATCGATGCGGGGGCACGCGACGTAGCCGCGCGAGGGTATCGACGCGTCGCCGTCGTTGCAACCGTCGCGACGGTTCGCGCGGGCGCGTACGCCGCCGCGATTGCCCATGCGGGCTCGCGGGCCGAAGTCCGGGAGATCGCCGCCCCGGCACTCGTTCCGCTCGTGGAAGCGCGCGCCGATGCGCGCGAAGTCGAGCGTGCGGTCTCCGACGTCTGCGCGAACCTTGACGGCTCGATCGACGCGCTCGTCTACGGCTGCACCCACTACCCGTTGATCGACGATGCGTTCGCACGCGTTCTCGGTGCGCGCGTCGAGCGCATCGATCCCGCCGTCGCCCAGGCGGCGAACGTCGCACTCGCCACGCGCGGCACGCGCTTGGCAGCGGGTCGCGGGGCGACGGAGTACGCGACGAGCGGCGCGCTGCAGCCGTTCGCGCTGCGCGTCGGGGAGGCGGGCTCGGCGGCCGACCCGAAGGTCTTTCGAGCTTCTCGAGTATGAGTTCGCCTCTCACGCAGCCGCTCGGCGCACTGCCGTCGATCCTGGAAATCTATCCGGCACGCATCGCACGCGCGATGCGCGAACTGGCGATCGCGTCGCGCTCGATGACGGGGCGAATGTCTGGTTATCACATGGGGTGGCTCGACGAACGCGGCGACGAGCGCGTCGGCGTTGCGGGGAAGCTCGTTCGTCCCAGCCTCTGTCTCTGGGCGTGCGAGGCGTGCGCGGGAATGGCGGACGATGCGATTCCCGCAGCGTGTGCCGTCGAGTGGATCCATAACTTCACGCTCGTGCACGACGACATCCAGGACGGCGATCGGGATCGCCACGGACGCCCGACCGTGTGGGCGGTTTGGGGTGTCGCGCAGGCGATCAATGCCGGCGACGCGCTCCACGCGCTGGCGTTTCGCGTCCTAACGCGCAGCGTCGTCAACTCCGAGCATAGGCTCCAGGCCGTGCGGGCGCTCTCGACGGCGACGCTCGAAGTCGTCGAAGGACAGTGTCTCGATCTCGCGCTCGAAGGGCGGATTCAGATTCCTCTGCGCGGGTATCTGCGAATGGTGCGCGCGAAGACGGGAGCGCTCCTGAGCGCGGCGCTCGAGATGGGAGCGCTCGTCGCGGGCGCATCGCCGAGCACCGTTCGCAGCTTTCGGCGGGCTGGGTATCTTCTCGGGCTCGCGTTTCAGATGCGCGACGACTGGCTTGGAACGTGGGGCAATTCGGTCCTGACGGGAAAGTCGAGCGGCGGCGACATCGGAAGGCGGAAGGCGTCTTACCCGCTCATTGCCGCCTACCACGTGCTTCCCCCGCACGAGCAACAACGACTTCGCGCCGCGTTTGCGGAGCGGACGGAAGAATCGACGCGTGAGATCCGCGCGCTCCTTGCGAATGCGGGCGGACCGGAACTCACGCGCGAAGCGCCGCTGCGATTTGCGCGCAAAGCGGTATCCGTCATCGCATCGTGCAGGCCCCCGGCGACGGCGCTCGACGCGTTCGAAGAGATGGCGACGTATGTTGCAAGCAGATCGCGCTGACGTAACCGCCTCCCGGAAAGGCGACCATCTCCGAATCAACGTCGAGCGTGACGTTGGCGCAAAGGGCGTGAGCACCGGCTTCGAACGGTGGCGCTTCGAGCACTGCGCGTTGCCGGAACTCGACCTCGACCGGGTCGACTGCTCGACGATGCTTTTCGGGCGTTCTCTGAAGGCGCCGTTCCTCATCTCGTGCATGACCGGTGGAACCGACGAGGCGCGCGCGATCAACGAGTCTCTCGCGCGCGCGGCGCAGAGGGCCGGTTTCGCAATGGGCGTCGGGTCGGGGCGCGTGCTCCTCGAGCGCCCCGAGCTCCTGCCGACGTTCGACGTTCGCGAACTCATGCCGGACGTGCCGCTGCTCGCGAACGTCGGTGCCGTTCAGCTGAACTGCGGATACGATGCGGACGACTGCCGCCGCCTCGTCGAGATGCTGCGCGCGGACGCGCTCGTACTTCACCTCAACGCGCTGCAGGAGGCGGTGCAAGTCGAGGGCGACACGTGCTTTTCGGGGCTTTTGGCGAAGATCTCCGCGTTGTGCGGAGCGCTCGGTGTTCCCGTCGTCGTGAAGGAGGTTGGATGGGGCATCGCGCCATCCGAGGTGAAGCGCCTCGTGGAAGCGGGCGTGGCCGCCATCGACGTTGCCGGCGCTGGAGGAACGTCGTGGACGCAGGTGGAGCGGGAACGACTGCGCGACGAGAAGCGCAGGCGCGTCGCGGGCACGTTTGCGGGGTGGGGGATTCCGACCGCAGAGTGCGTTGCGAGCACCAGAGACGCTGCGCCGAGCGCCACGATCGTCGCCAGCGGCGGGATTCGCGACGGAATCGACGCAGCGAAGGCGATTGCGCTCGGCGCGGACGCCGTAGGCGTTGCCGGCAATTTCCTGCGCGCTGCGGTGCTCGGACCGCAGGCGGCCGACGATCTTGCATGGGAACTTGCGACGACGCTTCGGATTGCGATGTTCTGCATCGGCGCTCGCACGCTCGACGAGCTTCGCACGACGACGAGGCTGCGCAGGACGGAGCGCGCATGAGCGAGTACGCGGAGCTCGCCGCCGCCGATGAGTACTGTCGCCTTCTCACGCGCAAGCATTACGAAAACTTTCTCATCGTCTCGGGCCTGCCGCGGGGTAGGATCCGTCGCGATCTCATGCGCGTGTACGCGTATTGCCGCAGCACCGACGATTTCGGTGACGAGAGCGGGACGCAGGGACGCGAGCGCCTGGAGCGTTGGCGCGATGAGGTCCGGTCGCTCTTCGCGGGTGGTACGCCGGTGCATCCGGTGCTCGTGGCGCTCGCGGATACGATTGCGCGGTACGATCTCGCGCGCGAGCCGTTCGAGAATCTCATCGAGGCGAATCTGCGCGACCAGACGGTGACGCGATACGAGACGTGGGAAGAGGTACGCGAGTATTGCAGGTACTCGGCGGCGCCCGTCGGGCGAATGGTTTTGGGCGTCTTCGGCATCTCGAACGCGCAGACGAAATCGCTCTCCGACGACGTCTGCATCGGACTACAGCTCGCAAACTTCGCGCAAGACGTGACGTGGGACACGGCCAAGGGCCGCAGTTACCTCGTACAGGCGGAGCTTCGCACCCTCGGGGTTGCCGGCGCCGTGCGCGAGCACTGCGAGCGCGCCAAGAGCCTGCTCGCCTCGGGAGCGGAACTGGAACGCATCGCGCCGGCGCCGCTCCGGCGGCAGCTTACGCTCTACCGGCGCGGCGGGCTCGCGATCGTCCGCGCGGTCGAGCGCGCCGGCTATCGGAGCGACCGAACGCGACCGCGCGTTCCCCGCCTCAAAAAGCTCGCGCTCCTCGTGACGGTGTTCGCGCATGCTTGAGTCACATGGAGCGGAGCTGGCGAGCGCGAGCGACTCGTTCGACATCGAGCTCTCGGAACAATACTGCAGTGCGGTGACGCGCGCGGAGGCGAAGAACTTTTACTGGGGCTTCATCTCGCTTCCGGCCGAGCAGCGCATCGCGATCTACGCGCTCTACGCATTTGCCCGCGAGATCGACGACGAGGTCGACGATCAGCGGCGCTCGCGCGAGGGTTTGAGCGGACGGCTGCAAGCGCAGCGCGACCGCGTGCGGCGCTCCATGCGCGGCGACTATCAGGATCCGGTCATGCACGTCCTCTCTCGCGCGGTCGAGCGCTTCGGTATTCCGGAACACGAGCTGCAAGGGCTCATCGACGGCGTCGAGATGGACGTCGAGCCGCGCGAGTACGCCTCCTGGGAGGACCTACGGGGATACTGCCGGCTCGTGGCCGCCGTCGTCGGACGGATGTGCGTGCGCATCTTCGGTTTCAGCGACGCCGAGGCGCTCGTTCGTGCGGACGATCTCGGCGTCTCGCTCCAACTCATCAACGTCCTTCGCGACGTCCGCGAGGATGCGGCGATGGGGCGCATCTACCTTCCGCGCGACGAGCGCGAGCGCTTCGGCGTCGCGGCGAACCAGTTGCGGGAGGGGGTGTCGTCGCAAGGATGGTCCGAACTCGTGACCTTCGAAGCGGATCGGGCGATCGCGCTCTACGAGAGCGGCCTGCGCGTCGTGCACTACGTGCCGCATCGCCCTGCGGTATGCATCCGGTCGATGGCCGGAATCTATCGTTCGATTCTCGATCGCATCGTACGCGATCCGAGCCGTCCGCTGCGGGAGCGCGTGTCGTTGCGCGCGAGCGAGAAACTGCGCATCGTGCTCCGCTCGTGGCTCGCCGTTCGCTGACCGGGTGAAGGTTGCCGTCGTCGGCGGCGGACTCGCGGGTCTGGCCGCCGGCCTTGCGCTCTGCGATGCCGGCTGCGAGGTGCATCTCTTCGAGCGAAGCCGTCTGCTTGGCGGACGCGCGACGTCGTTCGAGATTGACGGCGTCGAGGTCGACAACGGCCAGCATGTCTTTCTCGGGTGCTGCGACGAGTTCATCGACTTCGTCGATCGCCTCGGCTTGCGAAGCGAACTCTACGTTCAAGAGCGTTTCGACGCGCTCGTCATCGATCGCAACGGCAAGGCGGCGCGACTGCGTGCGGCGCCGCTTCCGGCCCCGTGGCATCTCATCGCGTCGTTCCTGCGATTTCGGCATCTCAACCTGCGCTCGAAACTCGACGTCGCGCGCGCGCTCGCCTATGCGAAGCGTAATGCGGCACCACCCGAATGCACCTTCGCGCAGTGGCTGCAGAGCCGGCGGCAAGGCGCGCAGGCGCTCGCCGCTTTTTGGGAGCCGTTCTTCGTTCCCGCGCTCAACGAGCCGCTTGGCGAGATGGACGCGCGCGAGGCGCTCTTCACGTTGCGTACGGCCTTCCTCGGCGATGCGAGCGCCGCGTGTTTCGGCTACTCGAAGCGTCCGCTCGCGCGGATCGCGGAACGAGCCGCGCAGCGTTTTTTGAACGTTCGTAGATCGACGTCGGTTTCATCGCTCGAGATTTGCGAGAACGATGCGCGAGCGCTCGTCACGACGGCCGGCGAGCGTCTGGAGTTCGATGCGTTCGTGCTCGCCCTGACGCCGCCGCAGCTTCGCAGCCTTCTGCGCGATCCGCAGCGGTACGGTATCGACTCGCTCGACGCGTATGTGCCGCACCCGATCGTCGACGTCCACCTGCGATATGGCCACGGTGCCGATGCCGGTGCCCGGTTCGACTTTGCAGCGCTCATCGGTTCGCCGGTCCAGTGGATCTTTCGCAAGGCCGCCGGATATCTCGTCTGCAGCATGAGCGCCGCGCACGAGTACGTCCGGTACGCGAACGACGACCTCGTCCGCCTTGCATGGAACGAAGTTCGTGCGGCGCTGCCGGTGCTAAAAGACGCGCGGCTCGATCGCGGCGCGGTAACGCGAAACGTCGAAGCGACGTTTTCGCTGCCGTCCGGCGTCGAGCGGCCCGGCGCGAAGACGGCGATCGAGAACGTCACGATTGCGGGGTCGTGGACGGCGACCGGCTGGCCCGACACGATGGAGTCGGCCGTTCGCAGCGGGCGCGGCGCGGCGTCGACGCTGCTCCGAGGTCGGGCAGCCCCCTAGGAGCCTGTCGGGGCGCGGCACATCTCCGTCTTCGGGCCGCCTTTCGTCCGAATACGTCGTTGCTCATCGGTCACAACGCTACGGCGTTGCTCCCTCTTCGCGCCTCGTCTTCGAACAAAGTTCGGCGCCGAATCCGAAGACGGCCGTACCCCGACAAGCTCCTGGAGCCTGTCGGGGCGCGGCACATCTCCGTCTTCGGGGCGCCTTTCGTCCGAATACGTCGTTGCTCATCGGTCACGAAACTACGGCTTCGCTCCCTCTTCGCGCCTCGTCTTCGAACAAAGTTCGGCACCGAATCCGAAGACGGCCGTACCCCGACAAGCTCCTTAGCCATAGGGCCTCTCGCCTGCAGCGAAATCGGCCTGGGCCGTCGCATTATGGAGTGAGATGAGAACCCTCTCTCACGTCGAGCGGGCTACGGAGTGGTTGCTGGAGCGCCAGAGCGGAGCCGGCTGGTGGTTCGGCGAGCTCGAAACGAACGTCACGATGACGGCCGAGCACGTCTTGCTCATGCGTTTCTTGGGAGAGAGCATCGAGGATATCCGCGAGGGCGCCATCGCGCACATCCTTGGGAACCAGCGCGACGACGGATCGTGGGCTCTCTATTACGAGGCGCCTGCCGACGTGAGCACGACGATCGAAGCCTACGCGGCGCTCAAGGTGCTCGGTGTCGATCCGAGCGCGGCGCCGATGCGCAAAGCGCTGCGCGTCATACGAGACTTGGGCGGCGTCGCTCGCGCGCGCGTCTTCACGAAGATTTGGCTCGCGCTCTTCGGTGAGTATCCGTGGGACGGCATTCCGACGATGCCTCCGGAGATGGTCTTCCTGCCGCCGTGGATTCCGTTTAATCTCTACGACTACGCGTGCTGGGCTCGCGGAACGGTTGCACCCCTCGCGATCGTCATCTCGCGCAGGCCCGCACGCGATCTCGGCGTCACGCTCGACGAGATCGTCGTCAGCGGCAGCGAGCGCGAACTCCGGCGCGTCCAAGGCTCCGGCTTTTTCTGGTGGCTCGACGGAGTCCTCAAGGTCTACGAGCGATCGCCGATCAAACCCGGCAGGCAGATCGCGCGCAATCGGCTGCACCGCTGGATCGCCGATCGCCAAGAAGCCGACGGCGGATGGGGCGGCATTCAACCGCCGTGGGTGTACTCGCTCATTGCGCTGAACCTGGAAGGCGTCGCGCCGGACGATCCCGTGATGCGCAAAGGCCTCGCTGGCCTCGACGGCTTCGCGCTGCGCGACGAACGAAACGGATGGCGGCTGCAAGCGTGCATGTCGCCGGTCTGGGACACCGCGTGGGCGCTTGTGGCGCTGCGCGCGGCGGGCGTGCCTCGCTCGCACCCGGCATTACGCGCCTGCGTGCAATGGCTTCTCGACGAGCAGATTTCCGGCCCCGGCGACTGGCAAATTCGCTGCAAGGGCGTGCGTGCGTGCGGCGGCTGGGCCTTCGAGTTTCACAACGACATCTATCCCGACATCGATGACACGGCGGTCGTCGTGCTCGCGCTCCTGCGCGCGGGCGAACGCGAAGCGATCGCGCCTGCCCTGGATCGCGCTCGCGCGTGGGTCCTCGCGATGCGGTCGTCAAACGGTGCGTGGGCGGCATTCGACCGCGACAACTACCGCGAGCTGCTCTACCGCCTGCCGTTCGCCGATTTCGGGGCGTTCATCGATCCGCCGACGGAAGACGTGACCGCGCACGTGCTGGAGATGCTCGCCGGTCTGCGAATCGGGCCGGAAGAGCCGGGCGTCGGCAGCGGTCTTTCGTATTTGCGAGCGACGCAGAAGAAGGGCGGGAACTGGTTTGGCCGCTGGGGCGTGAACCACGTCTACGGCACGTGGTGCGTCGTCGCCGCGTTGACCGCGCTGCGAACCGATGACGAGATGGTGCAACGCGCACTCGCGTGGCTTCGCTCCCGCCAGAACGCCGACGGCGGATGGGGGGAGACGTGTCATACGTACGTCGACGAATCGTTCGCTGGTTATGGCAACAGCACGCCCTCGCAGACGGCGTGGGCGGTCCTCGCCTTCCAGGCGGCTGGGCTTCACTCGGACGATTCGTGCGAGCGCGGCGTGCGCTATCTGCGCGAGCGTCAGAACGCGCAAGGAACGTGGGACGAGCGATTCTACACCGGCACCGGCTTTCCGCGCGACTTTTATATCAACTATCACCTCTACCGCCATCTCTTTCCGATGATGGCGCTCGCGCAGGACGAGGCCCGATACACGCGCGGCGTTACCGGCCAGACACCGGCGACGGCCGTCGCGCCGAGTCAGACGTAGCCTAGCAAGCAGCCCTCCGCCGACCTCACCGGAGGGTTTAGCGCCAAAGAAGGGCAACCTACGGTATATGACGATGCCTCTGCGGCAGAAGCTTGCCATCGGCAAGTACATCTTCGGTAAGCGCCTGCGCGGCGTGCGGAAGTTCCCCCTCGTTCTCGAGCTCGAACCGCTGCTGCAATGCAATCTGGCATGCGCCGGTTGCGGTAAAATCCAGCATCCCAACGACATTCTGCGACGGAGGCTCTCCGTCGACGAGTGCGTTGCGGCGGTCGAAGAATGCGGCGCTCCGATGGTCTCGATCGCCGGCGGCGAGCCGCTCGTGCACGAGCAGATGCCGGAGATCGTGCAAGCGCTCATCGATCGCGGCAAGTTCGTCATCCTGTGCACGAACGCGCTTCTCCTGAAGAAGAAGATCGATCTCTTCACGCCCTCGATCCACTTCGTCTGGATGATTCACATGGACGGGTTGCGCGAGCGGCACGACGAGTCGGTCTGCCGCGATGGCGTCTTCGACAAGGCCGTCGAGGCGATCAAGATTGCCAAGGAGCGCGGCTTCCGCGTCTTCACGAACACGACGTTCTTCAATCAGGATGGGCCCGAGTCGATTCGCGGCGTGCTCGACTATCTCAACGACGACTTGAAAGTCGACATGATGCAGATTTCGCCGGCGTACGCGTACGAGAAGGCTCCCGACCAAGAGCACTTCCTCGGGGTCGAGCAGACGCGCAAGATTTTCCGCGAGGCCTTTGCCGACGGGAAGCGCAAGAAGTGGCGGCTCAACCACAGTCCCGTCTATCTCGACTTCCTCGAAGGGAAGATCGACTTCGAGTGCACGCCGTGGGGCATCCCGTGCTACACGGTCTTCGGCTGGCAGCGCCCGTGCTATCTCATGAGCGACGCTCCGTACGCGAAGACGTACAAAGAGCTTCTCGAAGAGACGGACTGGTCGCAGTTCGGACGCGGCCGCAACGATAAGTGCGAGAACTGCATGGCGCACTGTGGGTACGAGCCGACGGCGGTCGCAGTGACGACGGGCTCGATTAGAGAGAGCATTCGGGCCGGCTTCGCACATTAGGGTCTTCCTTACCGGCGCGACCGGCTTCGTCGGCGGACACGTTCTCCAAGCGCTGAGGTGCGCCGGGTACGAGGTCCGTGCGCTCGTGCGCGACCCCAAAGCGAAGCTCGACGCCGAGACCGTCGTCGGCGATCTCGTCGAGCCGGGTTCGCTCGTGCGTCCGCTCGAAGGCTGCCGGTATCTCGTGCACTGCGCCGCGCTCTACTCCTTCGCGCCGCACGCGCGGCCGATGATGCACCGCGTGAACGTCCTGGGAACTGCGGGGATACTCGAAGCCGCGCGCATCGCCGGCGTGGAGCGCGCGGTGGTCACGTCAAGTTCGGCGACGCTCTATGGTCACGCGCACGACGGCTCGGCCTATCACCGCTCGAAGATCGAGCAGGAACGAGCCGCGCTTGCGGCGCGCGTGCCGACCGTGCTCGTTCTTCCGACCGCTCCGCTCGGTCCGGGCGACGCGAAGCCGACGCCGACGGGGCGCCTCGTTCGCGATTTCGTGCAAGGAAAGATACGCGTCGCGCCGCCGAAAGGCGGCATGAACGTCGTCGCGGTCGAGGACGTCGCGCGCGCGCACGTCGCGGCCCTCGAGCGAGGCGAGCCGCGCGAACGCTACGTCGTCGGGGGCGAAAATCTCACCTTCGACGAGTTGTGGGCGTTGCTTGCGCGGATCGCCGGACGAGCCAATCCGCGCGCGCGAGTTCCGTATCCGGTCATCGTTGCGGCTGCCGCGATCGACGAAC
>JBOHTS010000077.1:0-2023 GCA_050733755.1 Candidatus Tyrphobacter sp.
TGATGGGCTTTCCGCTGATGGTACGGGCGATGCGGCTTTCCTTCGAGGCGATCGATCCGCGCCTTGAACAAGCGGCAGGCACGTTGGGCGCCAATCCGGTCGTAAGCTTTTTCCTGGTGAGCCTGCCCCTCGCGCTGCCGGGCATCATCGCCGGCTCCACGCTTGCCTTCGCTCGCGCGCTCGGCGAATTCGGCGCGACGATCACCTTCGTGGCGAATATTCCCGGCGAGACGCAGACCATCGCTTCGGCGATCTATACGTTCATCCAGGTGCCAGGCGGCGATCCGGCCGCCCTGCGCCTGACGCTCGTTTCGATCGTCATAGCGCTCGCGGCGATCGTCGCTTCCGAGATCTTTCAGCGGAAAGGCGAGAAACGTTTGACGAGATCGGCATGATCGATGTCGATGTAACGCGCCGGATCGGTACGTTCCGCTTGCGGGTCGCCTTCAAGAACAGCGCCGGGATCACCGCGCTGTTCGGCCGCTCCGGCGCGGGTAAGTCGATGACGATCGGGCTCATCGCCGGCCTCGCGCGGCCGGACGAAGGCCGCATCACGCTCGATGGCCGCGTGCTGGTAGATACCAAAGCGAGCGTCTTCGTTCCCGCGCACAAGCGCCGCGTCGGCGTCGTGTTCCAGGATTCGCATCTTTTCCCGCATCTTGGGGTCAGGCAGAACCTGCTCTTCGGGCGCTGGTTCGCGCCACGCGCCGACCGCAAGATCGATTTCGGCGCGGTGGTCGAAACGCTGGGCATCGGCCGGCTGCTCAATCGTGCCCCGGCGCTCCTCTCCGGCGGCGAGCGGCAGCGCGTCGCGATCGGGCGCGCGCTGCTTTCCTGTCCGCGCTTGCTACTGTTCGATGAGCCCTTCGCGGCGCTCGACCTTCAGCGCCGGCTCGAAATCCTACCGTTGATCGAGGCGCTGCGTGACGAATTCAAGATTCCAATCGTCTATGTTTCGCATGCAATGGAAGAAGTCGCGCGGCTCGCCGCCTGGGTGGTGGTGCTCGACGAGGGCCGCGTGGTGGCCCAAGGCGAACCCGCCGACGTCCTTCGTCCCGCCGTCACGGACGATCCGCGCTTTGGCGGCGCCAGCGTGCTGAGCATGAGGGTCGGCCGGCGCGACACGGCCTATGGACTGTCCGAGCTTACCCATCCCGCCGGAACGATCTGGCTCGCGGGGCGGGCGGGCGCGGAAGGGCAGCGCGTGCGCATCGTCGTGAAGGCGACCGACGTGACGCTTGCGGCGGCGCCGCCGCACGGCTTGAGCGTGCAGAGCATGCTGCACGGAACGCTCGCCTCGATCGAAACGGCGGGGGCGCTCGCGCTGATCGAGATCGCACTTGCCGGCGAAGGACGGCTCTCGGCGATGGCGACGCGCCGTGCCATCGACGAACTCGGGCTTCACAAGGGCGATGCCGTCTTTGCGCTCATCAAGACGGCCGCGCTTGATGAGCGCGCCGTGGGTGGAGGGTAGGGCAAAAACCCTCTTCGCTCGACACCTTCTCCCTCAGGGAGAAGGAACGCGCTCTGGCTGCATCGTATGGTAATCTGGCATCCGGAGCCATCCGTATGCCGTCACCCGATGCCATTACCGCCGCGCTGCTCGTCATCGGCGACGAGATCCTTTCGGGGCGCACCAAGGACAGGAATATCGGTATCGTCGCCGATTTTCTCGCCGCGCGAGGCATCGAGCTGCGCGAAGTGCGCGTCGTGCCGGACGATATCGCCGAGATCATCGCGGCGCTCGACGCGCTGCGGCCGCGCCATACCTACTTGTTTACGACCGGCGGCATCGGCCCGACCCACGACGATGTGACGGCGGAGGCGGTGGCCGCGGCCTTCGGCGTGCCGCTCGTCGAAGATCCGCGCGCCGTCGCGCTGATGCTGCGGCGGATTACGTCCGAACATCTCAACGAAGCGCGTCGCCGCATGGCGCGCATTCCGCAAGGCGCGGCCCTCGTCGAGAACGCGGTCTCCGCCGCGCCCGGGTTCTGGATCGGCAACGTCATCGTCATGGCCGGCA
>JBOHTS010000078.1:0-33599 GCA_050733755.1 Candidatus Tyrphobacter sp.
GCGCCGCGACGAGCTCGACGAAGGCGCCGGCGAGCGCCGCAGCGGCCGCAGCCGTCAGCGGTGCATCGATCGCCACGATCCCGCCGTATGCAGACGTGCGATCGGCGTCGAGCGCGAGCGCCAGCGCCGAGGCAACGTCGTCGCGTTGCGCGACCCCGCAGGGAACCGTGTGCTTGACGACCGCTGCGCGCACGCGCCGCGCTCCAGGCCTTCGCGAGGACTCCGCGCGCGGCAGCAGACGAAGGGCCGCGTCGAGGTCCAAGAGATTGTTGTACGAGAGCGCTTTTCCGTGGAGCTGCTCCGGCATCGGCAGAGCGCCGGGCGCGAAGGTCGCGCACTGATGCGGATTCTCGCCGTAGCGAAGTCTCGTATCGGTCCCGCGACCGAGCCTGTCCCCAGCGCGCTGCGTAGCAGCGCAGTCGAATCGCTCGGGATGACACGGGTCGAGCGCGCTTTCGCCCGCCATGCGCGCGGCGTTGCCTGCGTCGTATTGCGCGACGTGCCGTAACGCTCGTACGGCGAGTTCACGTCGCTCTTGCAGCGTCGGTCCGCCGTCGCGCAGCGCGCGCACGAATCCCTCGTACCGAGCGGGATCGCACAACACGCTCACGTGGGCGAAGTTCTTCGCGCCTGCTCGAAGAAGCGCGACCCCGCCGATGTCGATCTCGGGCGGCGGATAGAGCGTCACGGCGACGACCGAGATCTCGTCGATGCCTTGCTTCTGCGCCGCTTCGCGTTGCTGCGGCGAGTCGCGATCGTAGAGAATGCCGCCGAAGATCAGCGGGTGAAGCGTTTTGACGCGCCCGTCGAAGAGCGGCTCGAATCCGGTGATCGACTCGACGTCTCGCGTCGCGATTCCATGTCGCTCGAGATACCTCTTCGTGCCCGCCGTCGCGATGATGAGGCGTCCGCATTCGGCAAGCGCGAGCGCGAGGGCGACCGCGCCTGTCGTGTCGGAAAGCGAGAGGAGAGCGGCTTGCCGCCGCTCAGGCAATTGCCTGCTCCGCCTGCCTCGTGAGCTCGGCGGAGATGATCGACGTGATACCGGACTCGCTCATCGTTACGCCGTACATACGATTCGCGTGTTCCATCGTCGTCTTGTTATGGGTGACGATGATCGTGTCGGCACCGCTCGACAGCTCGCGCACCATGTCGCCGAATCGGCCGACGTTAACGTCGTCGAGCGCGGCGTCGACCTCGTCGAGGAGATAGAACGGCGCCGGCTTGACCGCGATGAGCGCAAAGATGAGCGCCGCAGCAACCATCGCGCGCTCGCCACCGGAGAGCGCGGGGAGCGGCATCTGCTTCTTGCCCGGCGGCTGCACTTCGATCTCGATGCCGGTCTCCGAGAGCCTCTCCGGACTCGTCTGCCACATTCGCGCGACGCCGCCTTGCACGAGACGCGCATAGACGTTCGTAAACTCGCGCGCCACACGCTCGAACGTCTCGTTGAAGGTCGCCTGGGTTTGCGTTTCGATCTCCTCGATCGACGCGAGAAGCGTTTCGCGCGCTCGCGAGAGATCGTCGAGCTGCGTCTGCAGAAACTGCTCGCGCTGCGCGAGCTCTTCGCGTTCGGCTTCGGCGTTGAGATTGACGTTCGCTCCGAGACGCGCCAGCTCGTCGCGCAGTCGCGGCACGTCTTCCACGAGCGCATCCGGCTCGCCGCGATACCGCTCTTCGACGTCGGCGCACTCGCTCTCGGTCGCCGGATTCTGTGCGAACTGCGCGACGACCATGCCGAGTTCGGCCTCGATCTGCGCCATGCGCGTGCGCCCGCTCTCGCCTTGCGCGATCGTTTCGCGCTCGTCGAGCTCCGACGTGTGGAGCTCCTCCTCGAGGATCGTCTGCTGCTGCACCGCCGTCTCTCGCGCCTCGCGCGCTCGTTCGAGCGCCGCATCGACCGCGCGAACGCTCTCGCGTAGCGCTTCGAGGCGTCCGTGAAGGGCGTCGATTTCCGCGCCGAGGGTTCCGACCTCCGCAAGCATGTGCTCGCGGGCCGCGCGTGCGCGCTCGTCGTCTTGGTCGAGCATGCCCAGGCGCGCGGAGCCGGCCTCCTTTTGCGCGTTGAGCGACGCGAGGTGCTCGCGAACGCTCCCGGCCTGCGACGTCTGCAGCGCGAGCGCCTCTTCGAACGTGGCGATCTCGGCACGAGCGCGCGTCAGCTCGCCTTCCAGGCGGTGGCGCTCGCCGTCGCTGCGATCTCCGGCTCCGTCTCCCGTGCGAAGACGCGCATCCCGTTCGAGAGCGACGCGCACACGCTCTGCGATCTCTTCCGCGGCGGCACCTACCCGTTCGAGTTCGCCGCTCGTGCGCTCGCATTCGGCTCGGCGGCTCGCAGCTTGCGCGCGCGCTTCCGCGCGTTGCAACTCGTTTGCACTCGACTCCGCACGAACGGCGTCGCGCGCGTTCTCGCCCTCCTGCACGCGTTGCCGCGCCGACGCAACGCCGGACTCACACTCGGCAAGGCGCGCGTGCGCGTCGCGCAGTTGCGCGCGTAGTTGTTCGGCCTGAGCCCGACGCGAGAGAATCGAGCGCTCCCGCGCAAATCTGCCGCCGGTGATCTGCCCCTCCGCGACCATCTCGCCCGCGAGCGTGACGATCGTGACCGGAGGCGCCGACGCACGCACGATCCGCATCGCCGTCGCGAGCGTGTCGACGACGAGAACGTCTCCGACGAGGCTCTCGATGACGCCCGCGTACGCATCGTTCGTTCGAATGAGACTACAGGCATAGCCGATCGCACCGCGTTCTTTCGTCAGTGCCATCGGCGGCGCCGCGTAGCGCGTCGTGCGGTCGAGCGGCACGAACGTCGCTCGCCCACGCTCGCTTCTATTGAGATACTCGATCGCGCGTTCCGCATCGGCCGTCGTCTTCGTGACGATGTGCGAGAGACGCGCTCCGAACGCGACGTCCATCGCGTGCGCGTAGGGTTCGTCGATCGTGATGAGGTTCGCAACGACGCCCTCGATACCGCCGAGCTCGCCGCGCTGCCACGCTTCGACGACGGCTCGCGTTCCGGGAACGTGCCCTTCCAGCCCGTTCTCGAGCTCCTCGATGGTATGGAGACGCGTCTGTGCGGCCGTCACTTCGTCGGCAGTGCGTCGCTCGATACTCTGCGCTCGCTCGAGATCCTCGGCGCATTGCGCGACCAAACGTTCGGCCGCCTCCGATTCGGCCTGAGACTGCGCGACCGCGCTCTCGAGCGCCTCGACGCTCTTCTCGCTCTCTTCCAGCCGCTGTTGCGACGCGCCTAGCGCGAGCTCCAGCGCTCCTCGCCGTGCGAGAACGGTTTCGAGTTCGGCTCGGCAGCGCTCGACCTCTGCTCGAAGCGTCTCGCCCTGAACCCTCCGCTCCGCTTGCGCCGCAGCGCGCTCGACCGCGTCGGCTTCGACCTCGCGAAGTTGCGTGAAAATTGCATCGAGGCGTCCGCGCGCCTGCGCGAGTGCCGCCGTCGCGGCAAGCTCGCGTTCGTGAGCGCTCGCAGCCTCCTGCGCGAGCGGCGCCAACTCGTCGTCGAACCGCGCGAGCGTCTCGACGATGCTCGTGCGCTCCTGTTCTACGCGCGCGACGTCGTGCGACGTCTGCGTCGATTGCGATTCGAGCGCTTGGTGTCGCGCGAGCGCCGCGGCGTACTCCGCTTCCGTTTTCGACACGTCGGCGCGCCGGCTCTGCGCTTGCGATCGAAGCTCCTCGAGCTCGAGCTCGCAGCGATAGAGCTGCGTCCGTGCCGCCGCAAGCCGCGCACCGGCAGTCGAGACGCGCGCCGCTACGACCGTGCGGGCCTCCTCGTGTTCTTTGAGCGCTTCGCGCAGCTCCTCTCGCTCCCGTCGCCGCGTGGCGCTCGCTCGAAGGTACGAGAGGATCTCGAGATCGCGGACGCGCGCGGTCACGCGCCGAAACCGCTTCGCGCGCCGCACCTGCGTCTCGAGTTCCGGAATACGCCGCTGCGTCTCGGCGATGAGATCGCTGATGCGTATCGCGTTCGCTTCGGTCTGCTCCAGGCGCCGCATCGACTCGTGTTTTCTCGCGAGGAACTTGCTGATGCCGGCCGTCTCCTCGAAGAGCTCGCGCCGTTCCGTCGGCTTGCTGCGAAGCACGGCATCGATCTCACCCTGCGAGACGATCGCGTACGAACCCGGGCCGAGGCCCGTTCCCATCAAGAGATCGTGAATGTCGCGCAGCCGCACTGGCGTGCGATTGATGAAGTACTCGCTCTCGCCGGCGCGGTAGGCTCGCCGCGTGATCTCGACCTCGCCGAACTGGATGCCCAGCGTACGATCCTCGTTATCGAAGGTGATCGACACTTCCGCAAGCCCGAGGGGCTTGCGCCGTTCGTTGCCGGCAAAGATGACGTCCTCAAGCTTGCCCGAGCGAAGCGATCGTGTCGACGTCTCACCGAGCACCCAACGAAATGCGTCGACGAGATTCGACTTCCCCGAGCCGTTCGGTCCGACGATCGCCGTAACGCCCGAAGGAAACTCGACGGTCGTCGGATCTGCGAACGTCTTGAAGCCGAAGGCTTTGATGCGCTTGAGCTTCACGCGTCGCGCTCGCCTTGCGCCGCAGCGTCGATCGCCGAGAGCGCGGCCTCGGCCGCGGCCTGCTGCGCGACCTTCTTCGAAGCACCGCTCCCGGTCCCGAGCGTCTGGCCGTTCACGACCACCCGCGCGAAGAACTCCGGCCGTTGCGGCGTGCCGCGGCTCTCGTCGCGATACTGCGGCGTTCCGCCGAGATGCGCTTGCGCGTGGTGCTGCAGCCGCGTTTTCGCGTCGACGCGCGCACCGGCCTTGCTCGAAAGCCGCTCGACGTGCTCGCGCAGGACGAAACGCCGAGCGCGTTCGATACCGTACCGCACGTAGAGCGCGCCGACGAAGGCTTCGAAGGCATCCGCAAGGACGGAGACGTTCTCGTTTCCGCCGGTCTTGCGAAGCGAGCCGCCGACGAGCATGAGGTCCCCGAACTCCAGCCGCCTCGCGCTCTGTGCGAGGCTCGCGTCGTTCACGATTGCCGCCTTGCGCAACGTCAACTCGCCTTCCGCTTCGTCGGGAAAACGTTCGAAGAGCCAAGCCGAGGTAACGGCGCCGAGCACGGAGTCGCCAAGAAACTCGAGCCGCTCGTTCGACGTGCACCGATGCTCGCGAGCGTAACTTTCGTGAACGAAAGCGCGCTGCAGAGCCGAAGCGTCGGCAGCGAACCGGATGCCGGCAAGCGCCGCGAGTCGCGCAAGGCGCCGCCGACGGCCGTCACGCTCCACGGGCCTTCGCAAAGACGACGACGCAGTTGTGTCCGCCGAAACCGAACGAGTTCGAGAGCGCCGCTCGAATCGGCGCGTTCCGTGCGACGTTGGGAACGTAGTCGAGCGTGCACTCCGGATCCGGAAACTCGTAGTTGATCGTCGGCGGCATGACGTCGTTTGCAACCGCAAGCGCGGTCGCGACGCCTTCGAGACCGCCCGCCGCGCCGAGTGCGTGGCCGGTCATCGACTTCGTCGACGAAACCCCGATGGCATAGGCGTGCTCGCCGAAGGCGCGCTCGATCGCCTTCGACTCGGCGGGATCGCCGATCGGCGTTGCCGTGCCGTGGGCGTTGATGTAGTCGATCTCGGTTGCATCGATGCCGGCATGCGCGCACGCGCGCGTCAGCGCGAGCACGACGCCGTCGCCGTTCGGCTCGACCGCAACGATGTCGTACGCGTCGGCCGACTGGCCGTATCCGAGCAGCTCCGCATAGACGCGCGCGCCGCGCGCCGTCGCATGCTCGGCCTCTTCGATGAGGAGAATTCCGGCGCCCTCGCCGAGGACGAAACCGTCACGCTCCCGGTCGAACGGACGGCAGGCTCTCGACGGGTCGTCGTTGCGCGTCGACATCGCTCGCATCGAGCAGAAGCCCCCGATCGCCAGCGGCGTAATCGTCGCCTCGGTTCCGCCCGTGATCATCGCGACGGCATCGCCGTGCGCCACGAGGTTGTACGCCGTCGCGATCGCGTCGTTCGCGCTCGCGCACGCGCTCGCCGTTGCAAAAATCGGGCCGCGAAAGCCGTGCGCCATCGAGATATGCGCCGGGGCCGCATTGCTCATGAGCATTGGGATGAAGAACGGCGACGTCCGCGCCCACGTGCCAAGGTCGTGGGCGCGGTCGGACATCTGCTTGAACGTTTGAATCCCGCCGATTCCGGTGCCGAGCACGACGCCGACGCGTTCGTGCGTCTCTTTATCGGACGGAAGCTTTGCGTCCTCGATCGCCTCGCGAGACGCGACGAACGCGTACTGCGTGAAACGGTCCATGCGCCGCGCTTCCTTCTTGCCGATGAGCTCCTCGCCTCGGAAATCTTTCACCTCGGCGGCGAATCGCGTCGTAAAATCGGTCGCATCGAACGTCGTAATCGGCCCGACTCCGGACTCGCCGGCGCAGAGGCGGCGCCAAAACTCTTCGTGGTTATTTCCCAACGGAGTCACCGCGCCGAGGCCCGTGACGAAGACGCGCCGCCGCTTCGCCTTGCCGGCCGTGCCCGCAGGGTCGTGCATCGCCTTCAAAACCAAGTGCAACTTACGGCAGGCCTCCAGGGGCACCTTCCCGCGCGATGAACTCCAGCGGCAAACGGTGACGACGCGAGGAGAGTTTCTTTCATTGAGCATCGGCGGCGCATGCGCGCTCTCCGGATTTCCGCCGACGGTGCGCAAGCCGCCCGTCTTGCGGCGCGGAGAAAGGGTCGGCTTGATCGCACCCGCCTCGCCGCTATCCGACGCCGAGATCGCAAAGGGCGTCGAAAACATCCGCTCGCTAGGAGTCGAGCCGGTTCTGGGACGGTTCGTTGCATCGCACGACGGCTATCTCGCCGGCAGCGACGCGCAGCGCGCTGCGGACTTCAACCGCATGGCTGCGGACCCGGAGATTCGGGCGATCGTCGCGCTGCGCGGCGGGTACGGGACGATGCGCATTCTCGAGTCGCTCGACTTCCGCGCGATCGCCCGCGACCCAAAGATCGTCATGGGGTTTTCCGACCTCACCGCCATCTTGAACGCGGTCGTACGCAGGGCCGGCGTCGTCGCCTTCCACGGTCCGCTCGCCGCGCGCGAATCGGTCTTCGACGATAGTACGCGAGCGTACGTCGAGCGCGTCTGCATGTCGACCGAGCCGATCGGCATCTTGCGCGCGCCGGAAGCGACGACGCTGCACCGCGGTCGCGCTCGCGGGCGTCTGTCGGGCGGAAACTTGAGCCTCGTCTCGAGCCTCGTCGGAACGCCCTGGGCACCGGCCTTTGAGCGCGCGTTGCTCGTCCTCGAAGAAGTCGATGAAGAGCCCTACCGGATCGATCGGATGCTTACTCAGCTTCGCTTGTCGGGGGCGCTCCAAGCGGCGACCGGCGTGCTCTTCGGAGCCTGCACGAACTGCCGGCCGAAGGGAGACTCGATGAGCGCGCAGCGGGTGCTCGAGGATCGGCTCGGGGACCTGCACAGACCCGTCCTCGCGGGAGTGCCGGTCGGACATATCCCCGAGCAGTGGGTTCTGCCCCTTGGCCTGGAGGCCGTGCTCGACGCGGACTCGCGCACCCTCGAAATCCCCGAGGCCGCCGTCCGTGCGTAACCCGTGCTTGTCAAGGCTCGAAGCGCCCTGGTATACTCACCCGGCTATGGTCCGCTTCGACCTCCAGCTCTTCGCATCGAAGAAGGGCGCCGGTTCCACACGCAACGGCCGCGACTCCAACGCACAGCGTCTGGGCATCAAAAAGTACGGCGGCGAACGCGTCATCGCCGGAAACATCATCGTGCGCCAGCGCGGGACGCGATTCCATCCCGGCGCCAACGTGGGCATGGGCAGGGACCACACGCTCTTCGCGCTCTGCGAAGGCGTCGTACGGTTCACGCGCCGCGGGGCGCGCAAGCAGATCGACGTCAACGCCGCGTAGCAGATTTCACGCAGTTTATCGACGAGGCGACGATCCAGGCCGCGGCCGGCAACGGCGGCGACGGCATCGTTGCATGGCGGCGCGAAAAGTACGTTCCCAAGGGTGGGCCGGCGGGCGGCGACGGCGGCCATGGCGGCAGCGTCTACGTACGCGCGACGAGCGCGATCTCGACGCTCGTCGAGTTTCGTTATCGGCGTCGCTTCGAAGCAGAATCGGGGCGCAACGGCGGTGCGTCGAACAAGTCCGGGCGCGGGGGCGCCGATCTCACCATCGACGTTCCGGTAGGGACGCTCGTCTACCGCACCCCTGAAGGGAAGGAAGAGAACCTCACAGCGGATCTCGCGCAGGCCGGCGAACGCGTTCTCGTCGCGCGCGGTGGACGTGGAGGCGCAGGCAACGCACGCTTCACGACGAGCGTGCGCCAAGCGCCCCACTTCGCCGAGAACGGCGCGCCGGGCGAACGCTGCACGCTTCGCTTCGAGTTAAAACTCCTCGCCGACTGCGCGGTCGTCGGCGTTCCCAACGCGGGCAAATCCACTCTGCTCTCCGTCGTCTCCGCCGCCCGCCCGAAGATCGCGGAGTATCCGTTTACGACGATCGAGCCGCAGTTGGGCGTCGTACGAGTCTCCGACGAGTCCTCGTTCGTGATGGTCGACGTCCCCGGCCTGATCGAGGGCGCGCACGAAGGAGCGGGCCTGGGCGATCGCTTCCTCCGGCACGCCGAACGAACGCGGGTCGTTCTCGAGCTCATCGACGGCGCAAAGCCGCTCGATGTGCTTCTGCGCGAGAAGGCCACGATCGAAGGCGAACTTCGTTCGTGGCACGGACCGCTGCTCGAAAAACCGCTTTTACTCTGCGTCTCGAAACTCGATCTCCCGCAGGCGCGCGATACCCTCGCCGCGCTGCGCGAACGCTTCGCGCACGTCGCGGGCATCAGCGCGGTAACGGGCGAAGGCATTACCGAGCTCGTCTACGCCGTTGCGCGCGCGATCGAAGATGCGCCGCCGCCCGCTCGCGTGGAGCCGGTCGCGCGAATCGAGCTCGTGCCGCGCGATGCGTTTTCGGTCGAGCGCGACCGCGACGGCAGCTTCCTCGTCCGCGGCGAGCGCGTCGAACGGCTCGCAGCCACGACCAACTTCGATTCGGACGAAGCGCTCGCGCGCTTGCAGCGCGCGCTCGAGCGGATCGGCGTCGAACGCAGGCTCAAGGAGATGGGCGCGCGATCCGGCGACACCGTTCGCATCGGCACCTACGAGTTTACGTACTCGTGAAGATCGGCATCTTCGGTGGAACCTTCGATCCCATCCACAACGCGCATCTCTTCATCGCGGAGTCGGCGCGTCTATTGGAACATCTCGAGCGCGTGCTCTTCGTTCCCACAAGCGGCCACCATTACCGCACCCCTGCGATCGCATCCGCCGAAGAACGCTGCGCGATGGTGCGCGCCGCGATCGCAGATAACCCCGCCTTCGGTTTCGACGACGCCGGCATCCGGGATGGCGCAACCGGATACACCGCAGACCTGATTCCCGAACTCCAAGCGCGCTATGAGGGCGCCTCCTTCACGTTCATCATCGGTGCCGACTCCCTCGTCAACGCGCGGTGGGTGCGCTTCGACGAGGTTCTCGCCTCCCTGGAGCGCTTGCTCATCGCACCGCGGGCAGGCGTGCGCAGCGAGAGCGTCGAGCGCGTCGTCGCGGCGGTTCCCGCACCGCTGCGAGAACGCATACGCACGTTGAACCTGCCCGAACTTCCCGAATCCGCAAGCGTGGTGCGTCAACTTCTCGCGGCGCAGCGCAGCGTTCGCTATTTGGTTCCCGACGCGGTCTGGGCGTACATCGCGCAGCGGCGACTCTACGCTCCATGAAACCCGCGGCTGCGCTCCCGTTCGTGATGGCCGTCGTCGCGCTCTCATCGTGCACGCCCGGACCGAACGATGCGGCGCTCTGCCGCGCGATCGCATCGAGCGCCAACGGTACGGAGGTCGTCGCCGACGGCACCGTCACGCAGATTCTCGGAACGCATCCCGGTCGCAGCGGAGCGCACGAAGGGTTCGTGCTGCATCTGGGAAGCGGCTGCGACGCGAGCCTGCGCGTCGAGACGAACGTTGACTTCACGGGCCCGATTCCGTTGCGGACCGGCGAGCGCGTCGTCGTCAAGGGCGAGTACGATAGCGACCCCGACGGCAGCGTGATTCACTTCACCCATCGGGAAGTTCGCGGACGCCATCCCGGCGGCTATGTCATCGCAGGCGGCAGATATTACTGGTAGAGGAGCCCTGCACGAGATCGTGCTTGCGAGCGCATCGCCGCGCCGCGCGCGGTTGCTGCAGAGCGTCGGACTTCACGTCATTGCGGTGCCGAGCGGGTACCCGGAACCGCCCGACGAGACTGCGACGCCAGGCCTCCTTGCCGCGCATCACGCCCGAGCGAAGCTCGACGCAGTACGGGCGCGATTCGCGGACCACGTCGTCGTCGCCGCGGACACCGTCGTCGATCTCGACGGCGCGGCTCTGGGCAAACCGCGCGACGCCGCCGAAGCGGCCTCAATGCTCGCGCGGCTCTCCGGGCGCTCGCACGTCGTGCACACGGCCTACGCCGTAGCGACCCCCCACGGCGGCGTCGCCCTGGAACGGCTTTCGAGCACGACCGTCCGCTTTTACCCGCTCACCCGCAGTGAGATTGACGCATACGTTGCCACCGGCGATCCGCTCGACAAGGCCGGCGCCTACGGCATCCAGGGCCGCGCCGCCGCGCTCGTCTGTGGGATCGACGGCGACTACTTCACCGTCGTGGGCTTCCCGCTGGGCGATTTCATCCGCGAAATCGAACGCTTGGGTTTTACGCTTTCGAGCGCGAAGTAATGAAAAGAACGCGCATCCCGGCCCCCTCATAGAACGTGTACCAAGACGAACGCAAACTCTTCACGCTGATCGGCGTCATCATCATTGCCGCCGCGCTCCTGCTCGTTCAGGTGGGCGCGGCGCGCAGCGGCAAACCTGGGCCGCTCATCTGGGCCGGCTCGGCGGTGGTTGCATTCGTGGAGGGGCTAGCGTCCGCTGCGGTCGGCGGCGTGCGGACTGCCGGCGGAACCGTCGTCTCCGTGCCGGAGATGACGAGCGAAAACGCCGCCCTCCGGCTGCAAAACGGCCGCCTCGCAGAGCAGAACGCGCGCCTTGCCGAGGCTCTGGCGCAAGCGCGGGCTGCCGCGGCAATCGACCCGGCGGCGACCGCCAACCCAGACGGCATCGAAGCGCGCGTCATCGGCTTTCCACCCGAGAACGACGCGCGTGCAATCACGATCGACCGCGGGTCGCGTTCGGGCGTGAAGCAAGACGACGGCGTCGTCACCGCGGACGGCGTCGTCGGGAGAATCGCTCAAGTCGGTCCTTTCTCGAGCGAGGTGCTGCTCGTCACGGATTACACGTGCCGAATACCCGCCATCGTCCGGCGCGGCCGATGGTGGGGAATCGCGCAGGGAAATCTCACCAGCGTTCGTCTGCAATACGTTTCGCAAGACGCGAGCCTGCGCGTGGGCGACGTCGTCGTAACCGGAAACGGACGTTCGTTCGGCTCCGGAGTTCCAATCGGAACGATCGTCGCGATCGATCGAAACGACGCCGCGCTCTATCAAACCGCCGTCATTCGTCCCGCCGTCGAACTCGGCGCACTCGGGCGCGTTGTCGTTCTCACGAAGTAGGGCGCCCGAGCGTTACGCGGGGCCTGCCGCCGGGGCCGCGCTTGTGTGGCTCGTCCTCGCCCTCGTCGCGCAGGGAACCGTCATGCACTACTTCGTCGTGCGCGGCGCGGAGCCGAGCCTCGTCCTCGTCGCGGTCGTGTGGTATGCGCTGCGATCCGGCTCCGCTCGCGCAACCGTCTACGGGCTCGTCGCCGGAATTGCAGAGGACATTCTCGCGTTCGATTCCGGCGGAGCTTGGACGTTTTCGACGACGATCGTGGCGCTTGTCTCCTCGCTTCCGGCGCGACGCTTTTTCGTCGATTCGATTCCGCTCTTCGCGATCGTCACGGCACTCGCGACGCTCGTGCGGGAAGCGATCTTTTGGATCATCAAGAAGGCCGAGGGCTATCCCGCGGGGCTCGGGACGATTCATTTTCACGAAGCGCTCGTGCAGGCGCTCCTAAACGCGGTCGTTGCGGCGGTCGTAACGACCGTCGCGCGCCGGTTCGAGCGACGTGAAACGGCGAAGCGGCTGCGATGAAGCCCTTTCGGCCGGCTCGACGACTGATCTCCTGGGAGCGCCCGTCGCTTCGAATCATCGCCTTTGCCGTGGTCATGCTTGCGGCGCTTCTGGTGCTCGTCGGGCGCCTCGTGCAGATTCAACTCGTGCAGGGAGCGACGTACCGCGCCGCGGCGCGTGAGAATCAGATTCGTCTCATTCGCGTGGACGCGCCGCGAGGGCTCATCTACAGCCGTACCGGCGTCGTGCTCGTTCGCAACCTGCCGTCGTTCGTCGTCGGCCTCATTCCATCGGAGGTAGCCGATCTCGCCGGCGAGATGCCGGAGCTCGCAAAGACGATCGGCGTTCCGCAGTCGGCGCTTCTCCATCGACTCTACCATCATCATGGCATCGACTACTCGTCGTTCGAGCAAGTGCTGGCGAACGAGCCGTACGGGCCGATCATCCTCGCAACGAACCTGCCAGTCCCGGTCGTCGCGCGTCTGTCGGAAATTCTCTCCGGCCTTCCCGGAATCGACATCGAGGTGCAGCCGATACGCAACTACCCATACGACGACGAGGGTTCGCACCTCTTCGGGTACGTCGGCGCGATCAGCGCCTCGGAGTACGCGCGAATGCGCCGCTTCGGCTACAGCGCGAATGCCGTCGTCGGAAAGGACGGACTCGAGGCGGAGTACGACTCCTATCTTCGCGGCCAACCAGGAGGCGAGCGCATCGAGGTCGATGCTGCCGGACAGGTCGTTCGCGGAGCCGAGTTTCCCAATAAGCCCGCCGTTCCGGGCGATGCGCTCGTCACGACGCTCGACTGGCGCCTGCAAGGCATCGTCGAAGCGGCCCTCGCCGACGGAATACGAAGCTGGGGGCACGGCCGGCCGCTCTCAGGCGCCGTGGTCGTCGAGGATCCGTACACCGGCGGAGTCCTCGCGCTCTCGAGCTATCCGAACTTCAACCCGAACGACTTCGCTTTAGACGACTCCGCGCACGTGCAGGCATATCTCACGTCGCCCCTCGAGCCGCTCTTCGACCGTGCGATCGCAGCCGCAACGCCCACCGGTTCGACGTTCAAAATGGTGACCGGCTCCGCCGCGCTCAGCGAACGCGTCATCGGAGTCAATCAGGTCGTCTACGACAGCGGCGAGTGGAACTGCGGCGGTTACCTCGCGCGCGACATCGCCGCCGCCGGCCTCGGCGATACGACCTTCGTTCCCGCGCTTGCTGCGTCGAGCGACGGTTATTTCTACCGGCTGTCGTGGTATCTCGGAAACGAGCGTCTGCGAAAGTGGGCGCTTCTCTTCGGGCTCGACCACGTCACCGGGATCGATCTCCCCGGCGAAGGCGCCGGAAACTGGCCTACGAACGCGTGGATGGAGAAAACGTACGGCGTCCCACTCGAGCCGAGCGACGTCTGCAGCCTGGGCATCGGTCAGGGTGCGATGCAAGCGACGCCGCTGCAGATCGCAAACATCGCCTCCGCGGTCATCAACGGCGGAACGCTCTACGTTCCGCACGTCGTCAGCGAGATTCGCGCCCCGGACGGCAGAATCGTCAAGCGTATGGGCGTGAAGATCATTCGCCGGATACCCGCCTCACCTGCGGCGCTCGCGGCGGTTCGCGCGGGCATGGCGCGCGTCACGGATCCCGGCGGCACCGCGTACGGGCTTGCAATCTCGGGCCTTCCGTATTCGGGAAAGACCGGCACCGTTGAGACCGAAGGCGGCCACGGTCCTAATACGACGTGGTTCGTGTGCTGGGCGCCGACGGATCACCCGACGCTGGCGATCGCGGTCTTCGTCGACCGCAGCGGCGGCTATGGAGCCCAGGTAGCAGCACCGATCGCGCGCGAGATACTCGTAAAATACTTCAAGAAGAAGCCGTAGCGCTCGTTCGCAGATGGAGAAGTTCGCGCCACGCTTGCTCGCGGACCCCTTGCGCAGGATCGTCGCGCAAGGCCGCTTCGAGCAGTTCGATGCACCACGTCTCACCGATGACGCCCAGCCGCACGGCGATCGCGCAGCGGTCGCGCTCGTGCAGCGCCGTGCCGGGTTCGACCGCGTTCGTCCACTCCACCGGCAACGGGGCGAGCGCGTCCGTCTTCACCTGGGGCGCGTCGCCGCGCCGACGACGAAAGAACCTCATCTCGCTACGCCTTGGACGCTGCGAGCGCGCTCGCGCCCATCGCCGCATCGAGCATCACGTGCAGCGCGTCCCATAACGCCGGCTCGGTTCCACTGACGAGGCGCCGCCGGAATATCTGCGGCGATTGTTCGGCAAGCGCCGTAAGCACGTCGATGAGGAGCGCGCGATAGACCGCGGGAGCCTCGCTGTGAGCGCCGCGGTACTCCAGCCGCGTGCCGAGAATCTCGGCTGCGAATACCCATGGTACTGCGCTGCCGAGCGGCTCCGATTCCATCGCACCGACAAGCGCCTTCACGCGGTCGCTCGCGACGTCGCCGACGAGACGCGGTGACGACGACGGTTCCACGACCTCTTCTTCGGCATCTTCGCACGCGCTCGAAAGCCTCCTCGCCAGATCGAGAAGCGCTGCCCGCGAGCGTTCGTCTTCGAGATCGGCTGCGCGAACGCGCATCGGGAGACGGACGTACAGCCGCTGGCATCGCAACGCGATCTCACCGGCGATCGATTGCGGCAGGAGCGAGCAGAGTACGACGAGGTGTGCGATGAGGCTGCGAACCGCGGCGTGCTCGGCGACGCGCGCGCAAAAAGCGAGCCGCGCCGGCGTCAGGACGAGCGCGGTGGTCACCGCAGAACGGCGACGGGCTCCCTGCGCGCCTTCTCGGGCTTGACGAGGAGGGAGAGCGTCGTCACGATGCGTTCCGCTCGTTCTCCGGGATGCTGCGCGAGATATCGCTCGACCGCCGCCGCTCTCCCCGATCCGGCGAGAACGTGCGCCGCCGCAAGCGCGACCGCTTCGTTGGGATCCGCCAGCGCGAACTCGAGAAGATGCGACGAACGCGTATCGTCGAGCGCTCCAACCGCGAAGACGAGATCGCAGCGCGCCGCCTCTGAGAGCTCGGCGAACTCGTTTCCCGCCTCGTGCGTCCACTCCGTCGTCGCCGCGAGCGGTTCCGGATCGACGCAGTCGAGAAGTGTCGGCTCGCGGGCTTCGGGCCGCGGCGCTACGACAGCGTAGACGCCCAGCGCGATGCCGATGACGAACAGAACGGCGACCGCAACGATGATCAGCATACGAACCTCATGGAACCGTGGCGCGAAGGGATGCGAGCAGCACGTCGAGCGCCCCGTCGAGGACGCTGTCGTGTTTGCTCTGCAGCGCGTCGATAAAGGCATTCGATCCGGAATCGGCGAGAGCGTCGAGCCGATCGATGAGAAGCGCGCGATAGTGCTGCGCCTGTGGAGCCGAATCGGGCAGCAGACGCGCGAGCGCGGCCCACACGAGCGCGCCGGCCGGTGCCGCCGCACGCAGGCGCTCGCCGAACTCGCGCATGACGCCCGGATCGAACGAACCGCGAAGGACGACGCCGGAGTCGCTCGGACTCTCGGGCGCGCCGCTCGCCGCACCGGCCTCGTGTACGAGGCGCTCGACGAGCGCGCGCATCGACGGCGTCTCGACGTCGCGCGGCGCGATCGAATAGTTTGGAAGCCGCAGTTTGATGAAGAGGCGATCGAGGTCCTCACGGATGCCCTGAGAGACCGCCTCGATCGAGGTCCGGTCGCTTCCTATCGCCTCGGGCATGAACGCGCGCAACGCGAAAAGATGCGTCACGAGGCTTGGGAAGCGCGCTTCGTCGAGGAAGCGCAGCGTTCTCGCAAGCCACTCCCCGGAGAACGCGACGACCGTTCCGACGAGCGCGCTCTGTGCGTGTCCGTTGCCGCCATGCCCGTTTGCGTACGTGCCCTCCGTTCCCGGAAACGCGCCATACGGGCGTGCGCTTTCGACCGGAGCGACCGCCTCCGCAAGAGGACCGACGAGCCCCTCGAGCCCGAACTGGAGTCCCGGAATTGCATTCGCGAACATCGGCGCGGCACGGACCTTCAACTCCTCCGATGCGATCTCGTCGTAGCGATCCCCATCGTAGGCGACGTGCGCGACGCGCGCGATCGATTCGCCGGCCGCAAGCTGGTTGTGCACGACGTCGCGCCATCGTATCGTCGCTTCGATTCCCGGGTCGAAATCGTTGAGAACGATGCCCCTATCGCCTGCGAACGGTCCAAGCGATCCGACGTCGCGGATGGGAACCTCGTTGACGGTCGTCGAGTTCGGAACGTAGATGAGCGAGGCCGGCTGCGTAACGCGAACCTGCACCTGCCGCGCCGGACCATCGCCGCCGTTGCGAAGATGAATCGCCCACTCGATCGTCTCGCCAAGATCGACGCCGTCGCTCGGACTGCTTCGGAAACTGCCGACGGAGAAATCGGGCGTCGCGGTCGTCACGATCGTCAGACGGTCGAGCGGTACCGGGAGCATCGAATCGGCGGTGAGAACGCCGTCGATCGTCAGCGGGTGCTCCTTGGGAACGCTGCGCAGAAGCCGTAGGCCCAATCGAGCCTGCGCGTGCGCGCCCGGCACGATTTCGCCGAAGAGGATCGAGGAGCGCTCGCGCGTCGCGCCGTCGACGCTCTCGAAGCGCGCCTCCGGCGAGATGAGGA
The DNA here is from genome assembly GCA_050733755.1 of Candidatus Tyrphobacter sp. Taxonomy (GTDB): domain Bacteria; phylum Vulcanimicrobiota; class Vulcanimicrobiia; order Vulcanimicrobiales; family Vulcanimicrobiaceae; genus Tyrphobacter. The sequence continues at coordinate 16,734 of JBOHTS010000078.1, forward strand.
GTCGAATGCGCACGTTGCGCGCCGTGTCGCTTCCGACGTTTGCGACGTTCACGATCGCTTCGGCGAGTTGATTCGGTCGCAGCACCGCACCGCTGGACAGCTCCAGACGCGAGCTCGTCGTCGAGAACGCCGGATGCGAGTCGACCCGCCAGCCGGCCTCTCCCAACTGCGTCTCGCCGAGTTCCTTCGTCAAGAGGCTGGCGCCGACGACGACCTCGCTGCGATCCGCGTACGGCGTTCGCACTCGGGCGTGGAGCGCGATGCGGTGGGCGGCGTACGGCTCGACCGAGCCGAGCTGCACGACGCCGTTCTCGAGCGGAATGCGAACCCCGCGTTCGCTCAACCGAACGTCTTCGAGCGCCGGATCGATGCGAAGCTGGAGTTGGGCGCCCAGTGCCGGAGCGCTCCCGTCATTCGCAATGGCGATCGCGGCTTCGACCTCTTGGCCGGGGCGCACGACCTCCTCGCCGACGCGAAGGATCGCGTTGCGACGACGGACGAGCGCGGGCTCGGAGCGTACGACGATGCTGCGCTCGAAGCGGCGCATTCGCTCGCCGCTCGACGGCTGCCAGCTCAGATTCGCCGAAATCGGAAGCGCCGTTCCGTCGGCGAGCGGAGCGGCGGCGATCGCTTCGCAGCGAAGTTCCGTGCGCTCGCCGCCCTCGATGCGGCCGAGGTCGAAGACGAGACCGTCACCGCGGCGTTCGCGCGTCGGACGTCCGTCGATGCGTGCGGCACCGCGAACGTACAGAAGCGCCTCGGGAAGATCGAGCGAAAACCACGCGCTCTCCGCAGCGGCCGTTCCGGAGTTTTGCGCGACGAAAGTAAGCACGAGGCGCTCTCCGGGATGAATCTGCGTTCCCGGATCCGCCGTGAGGAGCGTGCGGTCGTCGCTGAAGTCCGGCGCAGCGTGAATGACGAGCGACGCCGGCTCGAGCGAGAACGCCGCGATCTCTTGCGAGGCGACCTGCGCGTTCGCGCAGATGCGCGTGCCGTCGGGCAACGGCGCGTCGACGCGAACCCGATAGACGAGCATCGCGCTCGCGTTCGCGGAGAGCGCCGGCGCGACGATCGGCGCGTAGACGCGATCGAAGCCGCAGCCGAAGTCTCGCTCGACCTCGCGACCGTTGACGCGCGCCGATCCCGGAACGTACGTCGTGTGCTCGGGGATAGGAGCGACGATGACGACATCGTGCGCGCTCGATTCGCCCGCATTGTGAATGCGAACGGAGATCTCGGCCTCGGTTCCCGGAGCCGGATCGCGGCGCGTCTCGATCGTGACGCCGGTGAGTGCGTTGAGAAGCTGCGGCCTGCTGCGCGCGATGAGGCGCACGACGTTCGAGCCGACGGGCTGAACTTCGAAGGAGGCGACCGCCGCCTGAATTTCGATGGCCGTTCCGTTTTCGATTGCGCCGACGACGCTGTAGCCGACCTCGATGCGCCGCTCTTCGCCGGGAGCGACGTCGCCGATATGCGCGCCGTTGCGTGAGAGCAGCGGCGAGTTGCCGAGCTCGTCGTCGAGATCGGCGCCGTCGATGCGCCCGCTCCCCACGAGATAGACGAGACCTTCGGGGAGATTGAATCGGACGCGAGCGCCCGTTGCGGCGGCGCCTCCGTTATTGCGAAACGTGAAACCGGCGCGGACCGTCATCCCAGGTTCCAACTCGCGCTCGGGAGAAACCACGAGCGTTCGGAGCCCTTCGGGCAACGTCGGCGCACCCGGCGTGAAAACCTCCGACAGGGTTCGCATAGGTAGGGCATGCTTGATTCGCCGCGCTGGGGCTGCCCCCTTGACGAATTTCTACTTCTTTAGTCACTGCGAAAGGGACCGTTAGATGCTTGCCGCCACCGAGGACTGGGCCGCGGCCGCCGTAGGGCGGTTAGGCGCGGAGAACGCCTTCCAGGTTCTTGCTCGAGCCCGCGCGCTCGAAGCCACGGGGCGCAAGGTCGTGCACATGGAGATCGGCGAGCCCGACTTCGATACGCCCGAGCACATCAAGCAAGCGGCGGCCGCGGCGCTGCAAGAAGGCTACACGCACTACACGCCTTCGGCGGGCATCGTCGAACTTCGAGAAGCCGTGGCCGAGAGCGCCGGCAGACGGCGGCGCATCGACCCGCCGTTCTCCGCCGAGAACGTCGTCATCACGCCGGGTGCGAAGCCGGCGATTTGGAACACGATGTGCGCCTTGCTGGACCCCGGCGACGAGTTCGTCTACTTCGACCCCGCGTATCCGGCGTATGCGTCGGCAGCCTCGTATCTCCAGGCGAACGTCATCGCAATCCCGCTGCGCGAAGAGCGCAACTGGCGGATGGACCTTGACGAGCTCGAGCGGCGCGTCAGCGACCGTACGAAACTTCTCGTCATCAACTCGCCGCATAACCCCACCGGCGGCGTTCTCGAGATCGAGGACTTGGAGCGCATCGCCGCGCTCGCGCAGCGTCACGACTTCCTCGTCCTTGCCGACGAGATCTACAGCCGCAACTTCTACTTCGATCGCGAGTACGTTTCGATCGCGTCGCTGCCTGGAATGCGCGAGCGCACGATCGTCGTCGACGGCTTTTCGAAAGCGTACGCGATGACGGGATGGCGCCTGGGTTATGCGATCGTGCCCGAGTCGCTCGCAAAGATCATCACGCTTTTCAACAACAACACGTTCAGTTGCGTGGCAACCTTCGTTCAGCGCGCCGGCATCGCGGCGCTGCGCGGTCCCGACGAGCCCGTACGACGCATGAACGCGACGTTTCGCGAACGGCGCGATCGCATCGTCGCGGGGCTGAACGCGATCGACGGGCTCTCTTGCACGGTGCCGGAAGGCGCATTCTACGCGTTCCCCAACGTCACGAAGATCGCAAGCGACGGCCGCAAGCTCGCGAGCTTTCTGCTCGACGAAGCCGGCGTTGCGTGCACGAGCGGCGCTGCATTCGGAAAGGCCGGTGAAGGGTACCTTCGGTTTTCGTATGCTGCCTCGCTCGAAGACATCGACTGGGCGCTGCAAGCGATCCGCGAATCGCTGCCGCGCTTTCGGGCATGAAGGCTCTGACGGTTGCGGCGGCGGCCGCCGTTTGTCTTCTCTTTGCGCCCGCGGCGGCGCGGGCGCACGTCACGCCCGTGCCATCGCCTTCCGCAGCGGCGCTCTCGGCGCCGAGCGATGCCACCGTCACCGGATGGGCGCGGCAGTGGCTGCGTTATATGGAGATCGGACACATCGACGATCGTTCGCAACTCAGCCCCGAGCTCGATGCGGCGATGACCGATGACGTCGTGCACTCCGTTCAGGCGCAGATGAACTCGCTCGGCGAGCCGATCGCCGTCGAGCTCGCGCGCAAGGCGAGCGCGAACGGCTACGTCGGATATTACTTCCGGCTTCGGTTCGACAACGGATACTGGACCGAGCGCCTCGTGCTCGACACCAACGACAAAATCGCGTTGCTGCGCTTCTATCCCGGCAGTCCGTAAAACGTGTCCATCTGAGCGTCGCGAGCACGACTGCCGATGTCATCCCGACCGTAGAGAGCACCACTGCCGTGTCATCCCAAGCGTAGAGAGCACCACTGCCGTGTTATCCCAAGCGTAGAGAGCGAAGCGAACGGAGTCGAGGGACGAGGGCTCCTAGAGCAGGCGCATCGCGCGCTTCACGTCGTGCAGAACGCCGGCGGCGATCTCTCGCGCGCGCTGGGTGCCCTCCGCGACGATCCGTTCCACGCGTTCCGGATCGCTCCGGTAGCCGGCGAGACGCTCGCGCACGGGGCGAAGATACGCGTTGAGCGCCTGCGCGAAATCACCCTTATCCTGCACGCAGCCGAGCTCGCCCGACCTGCACGTCGACGCGATCGCGTCGAGCCGTAACGGGTTCACGAATCTCCACAGCGCAAAGACGGGACAGATCTCGGGCCGTCCGGGATCTCCGCGCCGAATCTTCTTCGGGTCCGTGAGCATCGAGCGCACCTTCTTCTCCGTCGTCACCTCATCGTCGGAGATGAGAATCGCGTTGTCGTACGACTTGCTCATCTTTCGGCCGTCGGTTCCAAGGACTTCCGGGAACTCCGAGAGCGTCGGGTGCGGCTCGACGAGGACCTCACGGCCGTCTGCGTACAGATGGTTGAAGCGGCGGACGACCTCGCGCCCAAACTCGAGGTGCGCGACCTGGTCGCGTCCGACGGGAACGCGCTCGCCGCGCATCGCTACGATGTCGCACAACTGCAGCAGCGGGTAGCCCAGAAATCCGAACGTCGCGATCTCCGCGCCGAGAGCTTCGATCTGCCCTTTGTACGTCGGAACGCGTTCGAGCCACGAAACCGGAACGATCATCGAAAGGAGCGTCTGGAGTTCCGCAATCTCCGGAACGCCCGACTGAACGTAGATCGTAGAACGCTTCGGATCGACGCCTGCAGCGAGCCAAACGGCGACCATCTCGTAGCGCGCATCACGAATCGCCTGCGGCTCGAAGAAGCCCGTCGTGTATGCGTGCAGGTCGGCGACCTCGAAGAACGCATCGGCGGTTTCACAAAACGTCGCCCACTGCGTGAGCACGCCGACGAGATGTCCGACGTGCAGGGCGCCCGTGGGGCGCATCCCGGACATGACGCGCGGCTTACGGATGGTCACAAGGCCGCTATTCGCGCGCGCGTGCCAGCATCTTTGCGCGCAGGTACGCGCGCGCCGACAGCACGGCGTCGCGCACGCTGCTTCCGCGTCCGAGCGCGCACGCGATGGCCATCGCGAGCGTGCACCCGGTGCCGCGCATCGCCGCTGGTATGCGCGTCGATTCGAAGCGCTCCACGCCCGCCGCGCCGGCGAGGACGTCTACCGGGTCGCCCTTGAGATGTCCGCCCTTGATCAAGACTGCTGCGGAGCCGCGCGCGCGCAGCGCCGCTGCGGCGGCCTCCATCTCGCCGGCGCAAAGCGAGGTGCGACCGAGCAGCGCCGCCGCTTCGTCGAGATTCGGCGTGAGGACCACCGTCGGCATGTTTGCGAGGCCGTCGCAGAGTCGGCGCCAGGCCGCGTCGTCGACGAGCGGCTCGCCCGTGCTCGCGCGGCGCACCGGATCGACGACGACCGCAGCGGATCTCGTCGAGAGATATTCGTGGACGACCGCCACGTTCTCCGCTGACCCTAGGGCTCCGACGCGAACCGCGTCGACCTCCGCGACGCACTCCAACTGCTCGCGCAGCAGCCTGCCGGGCAAGACCTCGAGCGCCCGCACCGCGCCCTCGTCTTGCGCGCTCACCGCCGCAACGGCGGCGGCGACGGTGCATCCCAGCTCGGCTCCGACGACGATGTCGCGTCCGACGCCGGCGGTGTTGAGTGGATGCATCGTGCCGATCGAGAGCACGAGCGTCACGACGCCCACGTTCTCACGAGCGCTGCGGCGACGGCGTGCGGATCGTGCGCGCTCGCAATGGCCGAGAGCACCGCAGCCATCGCGACGCCTGCGCCTCTCACCTCGCCGACGTTCGCCTGCGTGATGCCGCCGATCGCCGTGACCGGAAGCGCCGTGGCGACTGCAACTCGCCGCAGCCCCGCGATGCCGATCGGATCGCCCGCGTCGGATTTCGAGTGCGTCGCGAAGACGGGACCGACGCCGACATAATCCGCGCCCATCGCCGCGCGTGTCTCCTCCACGCTGCCGCACGAAAAGCCGAGGATCGCATCGGGCCAGTGCGCGCGCAGTTCCCCTGCGTGCATGAATCCTTGGTCACCCGGCCCGAGATGGACGCCGTCGCAGCCGTACTCGCGCGCGCTGCGCCAGTCGTCGTTCACGAGGAGGATCGCACCGCAGCCCTTCGTCATCGTGCGCAGCGAGCGCAAGCGATTCGGATCGATGCCACCCTTTGCGCGATACTGCACGATACGGACGCCCGCACTCAGCGACGCACCGGCGACGTCGAGCATCGACGGCGATTCGTTCACGATGAGATAGATGCCCCGCAGGAGCGATTCGCGGTCCATCCGCGACTACGAGAGAAGGCGATCGCCGAGGTCGAGCAGCTCTTGCTCGCTTGCGAAGTGGAACTCGATGCGTCCGCCGCTCCCACTGCGAACGACCTTCACGCGCGTCGCGAATCGCTCGCGCAGGCGGTCTTCGAATCCGCTCTCCTCGGGGGAGAGGCTTCGCCGCTTGCGCGCCGGCGTTACGGGCGGCGAAACCGCGGAGGAGACGAGGCGCTCGAGGTCGCGCACCGAGAGTCCGTGCGCGACCGCTCTCGTCGCCAAACTCTCACGCTGCGCCTGCGGCGCGGAGAGAAGCGTGCGCGCGTGTCCGGCCGAGAGCCGGCCTTGGACGATCATCGCTTTGACCGCATCGGGAAGCACGAGGAGGCGCAACGCATTTGCAATCGCGGGGCGGCTCTTGCCGACGCGCTTTGCGACGTCGTCCTGCGTCAATGCGTACTCTTCGATGAGCTGCGCGAAGCCGGCGGCCTCTTCGAGGGCGTTGAGGTTCTCGCGCTGGAGATTCTCGACGATCGCCGTTTCGAGCGAATCCCGATCGCTCTGCTCGCGCACGATCGCTGGAATCGTCGCGCGATGCACGGCAGCACACGCGCGCCAGCGACGCTCGCCGGCGACGAGCGTGAAGCCGTCGCCGCTCGAACGCACGATCACGGGAACGAGCACGCCGTGCTGCGCGATCGATTGCGCGAGCTCGTCGAGCGCGCCTTGTGCGAACTCGCGCCGGGGCTGCTGCGGATTCGGACGTATTCGATCGAGGGGGATCTCGCGGAGCGCCGGGGACGCCGCCGGCGCTACCGGAAGCGGAGCGGCGCCTAAGAGCGCGTCGAGGCCGCGACCGAGGCCGCGCTGCGGCTTCGAGGTCATGCGTGCACTCCGGCGGGCTGCGCGACCTCGCGTGCGAGCGCCATGTACGCTTGCGCGCCGCGACTCTTCGGGTCGAAGATCATCACGGGCTTACCGAAGGAAGGAGCCTCGGAGAGGCGCACGTTGCGCGGGATCTGCGTCTTGAAGATCTCTTCGGGAAAGAAACGGGCGAGTTCGGCGAGGACGTCGGTCGCCAGGCGCGTGCGGCCGTCGTACATCGTCACGAGCACGCCGCTGACGTGGAGCCCTGGGTTGAGGGCGCCGCGGACCCGCTCGACGACGCGCGTCAACTGCGACAAGCCTTCGAGGGCATAGAACTCCGCCTGCACCGGGATCATCGCTTCGCTTGCGGCGACGAGCGCGTTGACCGTGAGCAGGCCGAGCGACGGAGGCGAGTCGACGAGCACGTACTCGAATCCGCCGGCGACGGAAACGACCGCTTCGCGCAAGCGCGTCTCGCGCGAAAGTTCGGAGACGAGCTCCACCTCCGCACCCGCGAGATCGATCGTTGCGGGAAGGAGGCGCAATCGCTCGATCTCCGTGGGGACGATCGCCTCCTCGATCGCGGCGTGCCGCATGAGCACCTCGTACGTGCTCGCGACGACGGCGCTCTTCTCGATGCCCAAACCGGTCGTCGTATTTCCCTGCGGGTCGGCGTCGACGACGAGAACGGCATGTCCTAAAATCGCAAGCGCCGCGCCGAGGTTGACGGCGGTCGTAGATTTACCGACGCCACCCTTCTGATTGACGAGCGCGATGACGCGCGTCCGGCTATGCATGGTGCTTGCTGCCTCGCAAATGCTCGTCGAGGAGCGCTAAGAGCGTTTGCCGCTCGTTACGCTCGGGACGCTCGGTGACCTCCTCGAAGAGCGCCCGCAACGCCTCGCCGACGCGAGCATCGCCTCGAAAGCCCGGCGGCGCGTCGCCCATACGAACCATCGCCGCGACGACGTCTTGCCCGCCGATCGCGAGATCGACGACGGAGAATGCCGGCTTGCGCGCGACCTCCTCCCGGACGCGCGCCTCGAATCGTTCGTTCGAATCGTCGCGCTTGGGAAGCCCCGAACCTGCGATGTCCGCACGGCGCAGCGCGAACTGGCGCTCGAGATCGTCGACGCCGATTCGCCGAATCGATCGGCGCAGCGCCGCATCGGAGAGATCCGGATCGGCCGAGTACATGTGCGAACGCACCAGATGAGCGGTCTTCTCGACGAGGTCGTTCGAAAAGCGAAGCCGTCGTAAGAGGTCCGCTGCCATCTCCGCTCCGACGATCTCGTGGCGATAAAAATGCGCGCCGCTCTTCGTGCGAGGCTTCCCGACGTCGTGGAGAAGCGCGGCAAGTCGAAGCACGAGGTCGCCGGCGGGAGCGGCATCGCACGACTCGAGCGCGTGGCGCCAGATGTCGTACGCGTGCCACTCGTTCTGCTCGACGCCGTAGCCTTCGACGAGTTCCGGGCAGACGACCGAGAGGACGCCCGTCTCGCGCAGGAGTTCCAACCCCACCGACGGTCGGGGTGCCCGCACGAGCAGCTTGCCGAGTTCCTCGGCAATGCGTTCGCCCGAAATCGACGCGGCGAGCGGTGCGGCAGCGCGCATCGCGGCAAGCGTTCGCGCCGTGAGGACGTATTCGAAGCGCGCCGCGAACTGCGCGGCGCGAAGCATTCGCAGCGGATCGTCTTCGAAAGCCCGCTCGTCGATCAGGTCGATGCGCGCGGCGCGCACGTCGTCTTCCCCGCCATAGGGATCGACGAGCTCGCCCGCCGGCAGCGAGCGCGCCATCGCGTTCATGCGAAAATCGCGTCGGCGCAGATCGTCCTTGAGTGCGACGTCCGGTCCGCCCTCGACCTCGAACGCGCGATGCGCGATCCCCGTCGAGCGCTCGCGCCTGGGCAAGGAGACGTCGACGGTCGCACCGTCGACCGTCACCTTGAGAACGGCAAAGGACGCGCCGACGAGATCGACCCGCCCGATTCGCTCGAGGCGCGCGCGCAGCGCATCGAGCGGCACGCCGGTGACGACGTAGTCGGCGTCCTTGACGACGGGATGCTCGCCGGAAATCTTCGCTCGGACCTCGTCGCGCACGCGGCCGCCGACGGCATAGAGCGCTCCCACCGGAAGCGCATCGGCAAGCCGCTCGTCGATGGTCACTCGGCTGCCGGCGCCGCAGCGTCTTGCTGCACGCGCGAGGGCCGCATGAAGAAGACGAGCGGGAGAAGGACGAAGAACGAGATCGCGACGAGTCGGAAATCGAAGTTATACGCGATGATCGTCGCCTGCTGCGCGACGATTTGCGTCAGCGTTCCCACGGATGCGCCGTGCGTCGACGTCACGCCGCCTGCGAGTTCGGACCATGCGATCGCCGTTTCGCGAGCGAGCATCGTCGTGAGAATTGCGATCCCGATGCTGCCGCCGATCTGACGGATGAGATTCGAGACGCCGCTCGCCGCCGCCAGCTCCTCGCGCGGAACTGGCGCGAGCATCATCGTCGAAATCGGCACGAAGAGAAAGCCCATGCCCAGTCCTTGGATGACCCGCGGCCAGAACACGTCCCAGTACCCGGTCTGCTGATTGAGAAAGCTCAGCATCCACGACGAAACGCCAAACATGACGATGCCGAAGGCGATCATGAATCGATTGTCGACGCGATTGAGAATGCGCCCCGCGATGACCATCGACACGGCCGTTGCGATTGCGCCGGGAAGGAGAACCCAGCCGGTTTCGAAGGCCGACATGCCCGCGATGTTTTGAAAGAAGAGCGGCATGATGAGCGTCGATCCAAACAGGCCGAATCCCAAGATCGCGTACAACACGTTTCCGATCGTATATTCTCGAAACCGAAACGCGCGAAGATCGACGAGCGGATGCTTGTCGCGCAGTGACTTTATGAGAAATCCGACGATGCCCACGACCGCGATCATCGAGAGGACGAGGATCGACGGCGAGCTGTACCAGTCGTCGTGCTGTCCGCGCTCGAGGACGTACTGCAGCGAGCCGAGCCCCGCGACCAAGAGCCCGAGGGCAACGAAATCGATGCCGCCCTTGGGGCGCTGCAGATACTTCGGCGCATCGATGAACGACAGCGTCATGAAGAACGCCAATATCCCGATGGGAATGTTGATGAAAAAGATCAGCGGCCACGTCGCGTTGTCGACGAGGTAACCGCCGAGCAGCGGGCCGACGGCCGGTCCGAACATGACGCCCAAGCCGAAGACGGCCATCGCGGCGCCGCGCTCTTTGGGCGGAAACGTCTCGAATAGCAGCGCTTGCGCGGTCGGCTGCAGCGCGCCTCCTCCGATGCCCTGGATGATGCGGTAGAAGACCAGTTGCCAGATACTATGCGCCGTTCCGCACAGGAACGACGCGACCGTGAAGATCGCAATGCACGCCGCGTAGAAGTTGCGGCGTCCGAAATACGCCGTCAGCCAGCCGTTGAGCGGCATGATGATGACCGCGGAGAGCAGGTACCCCGTCGCGATCCACGCCGCGTCGTCGACCGTGGCGCCCAGGTTTCCGGCGATCGTGGGCAGCGCGACGTTGACGATCGTCGAGTCGATGATCGCCATGACGAGGCCGAGCATTACCGTGATCGTGACCAGCCAGCGATTCGTCCCGTGGGCACGATCGGCAGAAGTGATAGATGCCATTATATCACGATATATCCGTTATTTGCGTCTCTGCATTCTGGTTCACGACCCGGAGGCGGCCATTCGAGTTGCGCGATGTTTCACGTGAAACATCGCAGAGCGGCCTCTTCGCAGGGATGCCGGTTCGCCGCGGAAAGCGCTGTGGCGTCCGGTTCCTCTTTCGAACGAGGGCAATCTCTCCGCCGGTCTTCGCTGCGTGAACCGCCTCGAGCTCCCCTCCAAGGATCATGGCGGCGTCGGCGAGGGCATCGCGCTCGGCCTTCGAGAGCCGGCCGCGTGGTAGGATCGCCAATCCTCCAACTTCGACGAATGGCAGCACGAGCTCGATCGCGGTAGTGACCGAGGCGACAGCCCTCGCGCTTGCAGAGACGAACGCCTCTCGCAGGCCTTCGCGGTGTGCAGCCGTCTCGGCACGTTCGCATCGGATCTCGAACCGGAGGCCCAGCGTCTCTGCGGTTCGGCGAAGGAAAAGCGCCTTCTTCGCGTTCGACTCGATCATCGTAACCGCGAGGCCTCCTGCAATCGCGATGGGAACCGCCGGGAAGCCGGCCCCGGAGCCGAGGTCCGCGAGCGGCCCTTGCGCGTATGGCAAGAGCGTGAGACTGCTTGCGATCTGTTCGAAGATGTGCTCAGCGGTCTTGGCTCCGGTGAGATTGAACCGCGTGTTCGCATCGAGAACCGCCATGCCATAGGATGCCAGCCGCTCTGCCGCATCGGCTTCCAGGCCGAAGGCCAGGAGACGCTCCCTCAGCGACCTCTTCTCCACGGTTTGATTCTAAGCCGTGATCGACGCCTTCGCTAGCGCGGCCAAGGGCCAGCCCCATCAAGAGCGCCAGGCCGCCGTAAGGCATCGCCGGGGAATGTCTACGGGACGCCGATCATGTTGCGCCCCAGACCCGCCTTACGCGCGTGTCGGTGAAGAGCGCGTCCCGACAGAGGTGGTGGCCTTCAACAGAGCGCCGTGGAGACTGAGGCGATCGTCAAACTCTGTGAAAAAGTTGTAGATGTCGCCGCAGAACCGTAGCAGCTGGCAGAGATCCTCGTACTCCTCGTCGGTCAATGTGAGCAGGACGTTCCCTTTGGACTTTTTCATGTTAGCCATCGTTGTTGTCTCCTTCGATATGTGTGTTTGCGATGCGCCAAAGGCTCGAGGCGCACGGACAACGTGGTGGGGCGGCGGAAGCGGTTGCCGCCGCGCGCCCCGCAAGCCTCTGCACGCGCGACCCTAGGCGGCCTTACCTGGACCCCTCCTCTCGGCTAGAGACGGCCGCCCGATCCCTTCGCAGCATCACGCCGAGAATTGCCACGTCCGAGGGCGTCACCCCAGGTATACGCCCGGCCGAGCCGAGCGTACGAGGGCGGACGTTCCCTAGCTTCTGGCGCGCCTCTCGCGATAGTGCCGTAATATCGGCATAGTCAAAACCTTCTGGGATGACCGCACTGTCGGCGCGGGCGGCACGCTCTACCGCTAGTTCCGCTCGCGCCGCATAGCCTTCCAGCTTCACCTCGATCTCGACGCGTTCGCCGATGTCTGCATCGACTGGGCCTTCGAAGTCCTCGGCGACGTCGGCAAAGCGTACGCCCGGCCGTCGCAGGCGCTGCGCAATGTGCCGCCGCTTCGTCTGCGCCAGCGCGCCCTCGAGCGCAGCGCGGCGCTCCGCAAAACTCTGCCACTGCTCGTCACCCACGCTGCCCATCTCGCGTCCGAGCGGCGTCAGACGGAGGTCCGCGTTATCGTGACGCAGCAGCAGCCGGTGCTCGGCGCGCGAGCTGAGCATCCTGTAGGGCTCGTCGACGCCCTTGGTTACGAGATCGTCGATCATCACGCCGACGTACCCGCGGCTGCGCTCGATGCGCATCGGCTCTCTGCCCACGGCTCGCCGCGCCGCATTGACGCCCGCGACGAGCCCTTGCGCGGCAGCTTCTTCATACCCCGACGTTCCGTTCAACTGCCCGCAGTGAAAGAGCCCGGGGATGCGGCGCGCTTCCAGCGTGTCGTGAAGCTCGATCGGCGGCACCGCGTCGTACTCCACGGCGTATCCCGCGCGAAGCATGACGCACTCTTCCAGTCCGGGCAACGTGCGGAGCATCGCAATCTGCACTTCGGCGGGAAGCGACGTCGAGAATCCGCCGACGTAGAACGTCGGCTCTTCCCAACCTTCGGGCTCGATGAAAATTTGGTGCGAAGGATTGTGCGCAAACTTCACGACCTTGTCTTCGATCGACGGGCAGTAGCGAGGCCCGATTCCGCGGATCAAATCGAGGCCGTAGAGCGGCGAGCGCACGAGATTTTCGCGCACGAGGCGATGCGTTCGTTCGTTCGTCTGCGTGATGAAGCACGAGAGCTGCGACCCTGCAAAACGCGCGGGGCTGCGATGCGAGAAGCGCAGCGGCGTCTCGCTGGGGCGCTGCTCCAGCATGACGCTCGTATTCGCGCTCTCCCGCGCGATGCGCGGCGGCGTTCCGGTTTTGAGTCGCAGTAGCGGAAAGCCCAGGCGCGCGAGCGAGGCGGAGAGCCCGATGGCGGGCGCCTCGCCGAAGCGTCCCTCGGCCGCGATGACGTCTCCGCGGAAGGTCTTGCCCCCGAGGAACGTTCCCGTGGCGAGCACGACGTTTCGGGCTCGATAGCGCGTGCCCTCGGCGCAACACACTCCGGCAACGCTCCCGGCCTCGACGAGAATATCTTCCACGAGTCCCTGCGCGATCGAAAGACGCGGCTGTTCCCGCACCATTCGCAGCGCGCGCGCGACGTACGACGGCTTGTCCATCTGCGCGCGCAGCGCTCGCACCGCCGGCCCTTTGCTCTCGTTCAGAAATCGAGCGTGAAGGCTGCAGGCGTCGGCGAGCATCCCCATGGCGCCGCCCAGGGCGTCGATCTCACGAACGATCTGTCCTTTTGCGCTGCCGCCGATCGATGGGTTGCAGGGCAGCGTGCAGATCTTTTCCGGATCGCCGGTGACGAGCAGCGTCTCGACGCCCATGCGAGCCGATGCCAGGGCCGCTTCGATGCCCGCATGGCCGCCCCCGACAACGATAACGCCGGCTTCGTGCGCGCTCACGTACGAGGTGTTATCGCATCGGTGCCGCGTTCTCCTTACGGCAACCGAGCCTAACTCGCTACGTGTGCAGCGACCAATCTTGCGTCTGCCCGAAGTTGTAGAGCATGTTCGGTGCAAAGCCGTGCAGCGACGGATTGATCCCTTCGAACTCCGTTCTATAGACGAGGAAGATGACGGGCAACGCGTCGTGGATGCGCTCCTGCATGACGGCGAAGTCGGCCCTGCGCCGCCGCGGGTCGAGCGTCTGCGCCTGCCGCGCGAACGCCGCGTCATAGGCTGCGTCGCACCAGCGCGTCACGTTCGGACCGTCCGGCGCGCGATTCGCACAGGTCCACGGTTCCGACGCCTCCGGATCGAGCCCGCCGTACCACCCGCCGACTTCGATCTCGAAGAGGCCATCGTAGAGAATGCCACCCGCTGCGGGCGGCGCATAGAGGACGCTCGGCGTCGAGCCGCGCAGGACCGCGTCGAACCCGACCGCGCTAAGGTTCTCCGCAAGCACTGTCGCGACGGCGCGATAGACCTCTTCCGACGCGTTGAACGAGATGCGGACGAACGGATGCGCTCCGCGCAAGAGCGCTCGGGCGCGTTGCGGATCGTACGGCAGAGCGCGAATCGACGCGTCGTGCTCGGAGAAAAGCGGCGGAATCTCCGTCGTCGCCGGCGGGCTCGTTCCATGGTAGACGGCGCGCGCGATCGTGGCGCGATCGACGGCGTATGCGACGGCGAGCCGCACGCGCCGCGCTCGCATCGCGGAACTCTGCGTCTGGAGTTCGAGATCGTCGACTTCGTTGCGCGGTACCGCCACGACGCGCAGGTCGCTCTGTCCTCGTGCCTGCGCGACCTGATCGTACGTGATGTCCGTGACGTCGATGGCGTGCGCTTGGAGCGCGACGAACGCGGTGTTCTCATCGGGCAGCATCTTCACGACGATTCGAGCGAGGTGCGGCGCGGGCCGCGCGTACGGATTTCGCTCGAGCACGACGCTGTCGCCGCGGTTCCAGCGAACGACGAAAAACGGACCCGTTCCGAACGGATGCTCGTTCCACGCGGCGTGCACCATATCGGTGCTCGAGAACGCGTGCGCGGGCAGAATGCCGTAGATGTAATCGGATGCGGCGAAGAGCTCGCGCACGGCACCCGCCCACCGCCGACGCAGCCGTATTCGCACCGTGTACTTATCGGGCGTCGCTAGCGAGGCGATGCGGCGGTACGGCGCGGCCTCCGTGACGGGATTGCGGGGATCGAGGATGGCGCGATAGGTAAATGCGACGTCTCGCGACTGCAGCGGCACGCCGTCGGCGAAGCGGACGTGGCGCAGGTGATAGGTGATGGTCAGGCCATCGCGTGAGATGCCGCCGTTGCGGACGCTCGGCACCTGCGTGCAGAGAATCGGGATCGCTTTATTGTCGGGCGAGATGCCGACGAGCGGCTGCGCGTAGAGTTGCGTGAGATCGATGAGCCGCTGTCCGAACGCGATAAGCGGGTTGAGCGTGTAGATCGTTCCGAGGTAGCCGATGCGCACCTCACCCGGAACGCCCCACGCCTGCCCGGTACGCGAACACCCGGCGGCAAAGGCGATCGCCACGAGCGCGCCCGCAATGCCGGCTCTCCGAATGGCGCGCAACCTCCTCCTCCTATTTTCCGATGCAGAAACGCGCGAATATCGCGTCGACGATCTCTTCGCCGGCGGCCTCGCCGGTCACATGCCCGAGCGCAGCCGCAGCGCGCTGCAGGTCTGCGCTGCAGAGATCGATCGGCTCGCCGGCGCCCAGGGTCGCGCGCACGTGGCCGAGCGCTCGCAGCGCTTCCTCGACCGCATCGATCTCGAAAGCGTGCGCGAGGTGCGGGCGCGAGAGATCGAACCGTTCGCCGTGCCATCCGGCGTTCGCGATCGCCGTGCGAATCAGCCCGATCGTCGCGGGATCGTTCGCGCTGCCGACGATCGCGCCGGCGCACGCCGGGTCATCGCTCGCGATGTCGCCGAGATCGCTCTTGTTGCACAAAACGATTCGCCCACGTTCACGCGTCGCATCCAAGACGGCGCGCTCGGGCGCGGCGATTCGCTTGGAGCCGTCGATGACGACGAGGGCGATCTGCGCGTTCTCGAGCGCGCGCATCGTGCGCTCTATGCCGGCCGCTTCCAGAGCATCCGCGTGGGCGCGTATGCCGGCGGTGTCCGTGAGACGCACCTGCACGCCGTCGATGCTCAGAGACTCCTCGATCGTGTCGCGCGTCGTTCCCGCGACGCTAGAGACGAGCGCGCGCTCCCATCCGAGCAACGCATTGAGCAGCGAGGACTTCCCGGCGTTCGGCGGCCCGACGATCGCGATGGCGAGCCCTTCGCGCATGGCGGCGCCGGCCGCGCTGCCGTCGCGCAGCGCGAGGAGCGCGCGTTCGATCTCTTCGATCGCACCCGTCAGTTCCACGGCGTCGGGATCGGGAACCTCGTCGGGAAAATCGATCGCGCCGGCGAGATTCTCGAGTTGGGTCATGAGCGCACCGCGTATGCGAGCGATCTCGCGGTGCAGCGCGCCGCCGAGATTTGCAAGCGCCGCCTGCGCGGCCGCCCGCGATTCCGCCGCGATGAGATCGGCAACGGCAGCCGCCTCGCTCAAGTCGATCTTTCCCGCTTCGTACGCGCGCCTCGTGAACTCGCCGGGCTTCGCCAAGCGGGCACCCGCCGCAAGCAGCGCCTCGAGGGTTTCGCGCACGACGAGCGGGTTTGCGTGGACGTGAAGTTCGAGGACGTCCTGCGCGGTGTAACTTCGCGGCGCGGGAAAGAAGATTGCGACGCCGCTGTCGAGCGCGCATCCGCGCGCATCGAGAATTTCGGCCCGCATCGCGCGGCGTGGAGCGCGTAAAGCAGCGCTCGCGCCGACGCCTCGTGCGATCGCTCTCACGGCCGGTCCGCTGAGGCGCAGGATGGCGATTGCACCGCGTCCGGGCGGGGTCGCGACGGCGGCGATCGTCTCGCCGCGATCCGTCACGCGACGGTGCGCTCGCCCCAGCGCGCGCGCGCGATCGCATCGAGGAGCTCTTGCGGCCGCTGCGTTCCGAGGATGACGCTTCGCCGCTGCGGCGTGCGCAGACGCACGGCGTTGAGGCCGCGTAGGCTCCAGAGCCCGCGGCCTGCTAGATGCGTTCCCCAGCCCTGCCAAAAAGCACCTCGCGTTGCCGACGCATCGGCGAGATTCTCGAGCGCGAGATGCGCGCGCGGAAAGCCGAGGCCGAACCACCACGCGATGCGCTCGTCGCCGACGACGATCGTCATCGACGAGAAAATCGTCGCGAGAAACACGAACGCGATCGTCGCTCCGCCCGCGATCCGAAAGGCCGACATCCA
>JBOHTS010000079.1:0-1081 GCA_050733755.1 Candidatus Tyrphobacter sp.
CGCCGCGGCCGAGCCGCAACGCTGCGTCATCGTCGACGCGACGCGCAGTGAGGATGATGTCGCACAGGCGATCTGGGATGCGGTCGCCTATCGCCTGCTGGGACGCACGCATGCCGCCTAGAGCGAACGAAGCCACACCGGAAGCAGACCGGTTCGAAGATGCCCCGCATCCGCGCGAGAGCTTCGACCTCGTCGGCCATGCCGAGGCTGAGCGCAGTTTGCTCGACGCCTATCAGGCGAACCGTCTGCCGCACGCGCTCATCATCGGCGGCGAATGCGGGATCGGCAAGGCGACGCTCGCTTGGCGGCTGGCGCGATTCATTCTTGCCAATCCCGATCCCGCCGCGGCGCACGCGGCGCGAGATCTCCACGTCGATCCACACCATCCGGCGGCGCGGCAGATCGCGGCGCTTTCCCATAGCAATCTGTTTCTGTTGCGGCGCGAGTGGAACGAAAAGACACGGCGTCATTTCAGCGAGATTCGCGTCGATGACGTACGCCAAGCGATGCATATGTTCCAGCATGCGAGCCAAGGTTATCGCATCTGCATCGTCGATTGCGCCGACGAATTGAACCGCTCGGCCGCCAACGCGCTCTTGAAGCTCGTCGAAGAGCCGCCGCCGCGCTCATTGTTTCTTATCGTCGCGCATCGGCCGGCGCTAGTCCTGCCGACCTTGCGCTCGCGCTGCCAAATTTTGATTCTGCGACCGCTGTCCAACGAGGAAGTCTTCGCGGTGCTCAAACGACTCGGCGAGGAGGACGCTGCCGCCTGTCGCAACGCCGCCGAACGGGCGCAAGGTTCGGTCGCAACCGCCTTGCATCTGCTTGCTGAAGGCGGCCTCGAACTTGACCGGCTTATCGGCCGCCTGCTCGACGGTCTGCCGGCCATCGATTGGCGCGCCGTCCATTCGCTTGCCGATCAGGTGGCGGGCCGCGACGACGAAGCGGCATTCGAGCGCCTGATGGTCTCGATCATTGCGTGGATCGATGCCAGATTGCACAGCGAGGCGGGGCGCGGGGCAGGGCGCCTTGCGCGCTTGGCGGAGGTATGGGAAAAGGCCGCGGAAGCGGCGCGCGAAAC